>DATBHJ010000218.1:0-2451 GCA_036557565.1 Gemmataceae bacterium | reverse complement strand
AGCGGTACTCCGGGTGGCCGGGGCAGCGGCTATCTATCTGCCGGAAGTGTTTGATCGCCTCCAGCGGCACCGACGGCTCGCCGAGAGCTTCGTACTCCTTGCTGACCGCCTTCACCCCCGTCAGGTGGAGCAGCGAGTACAACAGCATCGAGGCATGGCCAACCGAGAGAACGAAGCGGTCCCGGTTGGGCCAGATCGGATCCTGCGGATCGAAACGCAGGAAGTGCTGCCACAGGCAGTACGCTACGGGCGCCAGGGCCATCGGCGTGCCTGGATGCCCGGAGTTGGCCGCCTGCACGGCATCCATCGACAGGGTGCGGATCGTGTTGATGCACGTCGCGTCGAGACTTTTTCCATCCCGCATGACCACTCTCCGCTCTTCGTGGTGCCAGGCAGGTTGAGAACGCGAGCGAATCGTAACTTCCTATAATATTCGTCGCGTGACTCTTGACCAGCCCTTCGATAGGAAATGTCGATGTTTTTTGAATTTCTTCTCCGTTTCATCGCGATTGCTTTCGTCCTCCTCGCCCGCACGACCCGGCATACAATGGCGCAGGTATTCGGGGATGAGTGACAGGAAACGGATTCGCGATCAGATAACACCCTGTTGAAAAAGGCCGTCTGGCGTCAGGAACCACGTATTTTCTCGGAGATTCTGTAGCTCGCCCTGCCCAAATCGAGTGATTTCACAGGCTGATAAGCCAGGCATTCTTGCCTGTGTCGCGATTGGATCGCACGCCTCGGCTTTATCGATCCTCGCATCCCCGTGAGGAGTGAGCCATGCAAACACAACCAACGAACGATTCCGGCGTGGAACAAGCCCGGCTCCAAGAGGAGCGCGACGGACGAACGGCGTGGAAAAAGTGGGGGCCCTATCTGAGCGAGCGACAGTGGGGGACGGTGCGCGAAGATTACAGTTCCAACGGCGACGCCTGGAATTATTTCATCCATGACCAGGCGCGGTTTCGTGCTTACCGCTGGGGCGAGGACGGGCTGGCGGGCATCTCCGATAACCGCCAGTTGCTCTGCTTCGCAGTGGCGCTGTGGAACGGCAAGGATCCGATCCTCAAGGAACGGCTGTTCGGCCTCAGCAACAGCGAGGGCAATCACGGCGAGGACGTCAAGGAATATTACTTCTACCTCGACAACACGCCGACCCATTCGTACATGAAGTACCTCTACAAGTATCCGCAGGCCGAGTACCCCTATCCGACTCTTATCGATGCCAACAGGGCGCGAGATAAGCACTGCTCCGAGTACGAGCTGCTCGACACCGGCATCTTTGATCAAGACCGGTACTTCGATGTCTTCATCGAGTACGCCAAGGCCGGTCCAGAGGACATCCTGATGCGGATCACAGTCTGCAATCGAGGGCCGGAGCCGGCCGAGGTCCATGTGTTGCCAACCTTCTGGTTTCGCAATACCTGGTCGTGGGGCGGTAATGAAGAGAAACCGACTCTCAAACGCCTCGATTCCCGAGAGAATGTGCAGGTCGTTGCCGCTCGGCATTCCCTGCTTGGGGAGCGGTTCCTCTACTGTGAAGGCGCGGTCGATCTGCTGTTCACCGAAAACGAAACGAATACCCAGCGCGCCTTTAATCAGCCCAATTCGCAACCGTACTGCAAGGACGGCATCAACAACTGCATCGTCAAGAGGGACAAGAATGCTGTCAACCCCGAACAGCGCGGCACCAAGGCAGCCGCCCATTATCGTCTCACCGTGCCGCCGCGGGGAAGCCAGACGGTCCACCTGCGGCTAACGGACCAAGCGCCTGCCCGGCTGCAAGCTCCCTTCGGGGATGCCCTAGCCACGTTCAACGCCCGGCAGGCGGAAGCGGACGCTTTCTACGAGGGCATCACGCCGAAGACGCTGAGCAAGGATGAGACGCAGGTGATGCGGCAAGCGCTGGCGGGGATGTTGTGGAGCAAGCAGTTTTATAATTACGATGTGACCGAGTGGCTGCGGGAGCATGGCGACAATCCCGAGGAAGGCATTCGCGCTCAGGTCCGCAACAAGGACTGGTTCCACATGTACAACGCGGACGTGATCTCCATGCCGGACAAGTGGGAGTACCCCTGGTATGCCGTCTGGGACCTGGCCTTCCATACTATCCCGCTCTCGCTGGTGGACGTCGATTTCGCCAAGGAGCAATTGAGTCTGTTCCTGGGCCACCATTATCTCCATCCCAATGGCCAGATGCCGGCCTACGAGTGGAATTTTGGCGACGTCAATCCCCCCGTGCATCCCTGGGCGGTCTGGACCGTATACAACTACGACAAACGGCTGCGCGGCGGACGCGGCGACTTGCGATTCCTCAGGTTTTGCTTCAAGAAGTTATCGCTGAACTTCACCTGGTGGGTCAACCGCAAGGACGTCAGCGGCGACAACATTTTCTCCGGCGGCTTCCTTGGCCTGGACAACATCGGCGTCTTTGACCGCAGCAGTCCCCTG
>DATBHJ010000217.1:0-44252 GCA_036557565.1 Gemmataceae bacterium | reverse complement strand
ACGAAGAAGTGACGGTTGAAGCTTACAACGAGTTTGGTCACCCGCATGGCGAGCCTCCCAGACAAAAACACTGAACCACGACGAAACGTCCGAGAGAGAGGTAACCGCCACTCGACAGCAAACATAACTAGTGCCGGAAATCCGCACCGTCATTGCCGCGGCTGCTTGAGCCGTTCGCGCACCAACTCCGGTAGGTATTTCACCGGCAGTGTGCCATGGTCCAGAACCGCCTCGTGATAGCGGCCCAGATGGAACTTGTCGCCCATTTCGCGCTGGATCTGTTGACGCAAACGATAGAACGCCATGCGGCCGACGAAGTACGTCGAAAGCTGACAGGAACTTTGCTTGGCCCGGATGATCTTGGCGAGCGCCTCGCCTTCGGACTGGAAGGCGCGCTGCGTCAGAAAGGCCAACGCCTCTTCGTCGCTCATCGTGGTGCAGTGCATCTTGTGATCGAGTATGGCGTTGGCGACGCTGCGGAGATACCACTTGAGCTGATTGAGCCGCAACGCTAGATCGCCGTTGCCGTAGCCTTGATCGAGCATCATCTGCTCGGTGTAGACAGCCCAGCCCTCGGAAAAGACGCCGGAATACAGCACACGGCGTATGAGCGATGGATGACGATTGGAATACGACAGCTGAACATAATGGCCGGGATAGGCCTCGTGAATGGTGAGGATCTGGAGCATGTGGCGGTTGTACTCTTGCAAGAGCGACTCGACGCGGCGTGCGTCCCAGCCGGAAGGCGGCGGACTGACGGCATAATGGCTCGACGCTTTGTGGTCCAGGGGCGGCGCCGGGTTCAGATAGGCCACCGAATTGCCGCGATGAAACTCCGGCATTTCGATCACCTTGCACTGGTCCGGGTCCGGTAATCGAAGGATGTCGTTGTCCTTAATGAATGATTTGATGCGTTCGACCGTAGCTTTAGCATCGCGGACGAGAGCTTCCGGCTTGCCATGTTCCAGATTGAGTTGATTGAGCACAAGATGGATGGTTTGGAGTCGGCCCTTGGCGTCATCGGGCGGCAGCGGTTGCCCGCGATGAGTGCTGCCCCATAGTTGCCGCGCGATGACGTACATGTCGCGCTCGACGCGCGCGAACTCCGCCTCGGCCTCTTTCAGCACTTCATCCGCCGACAGATTCGCATCCAATTCCAGATCGAGTTTGGTACAAAACTTGTCCTTGCCCAGCCGCCATTTGTCGGTCGCCTGGGGCAACAGCCCTTCCAGGAACTTAAAGTGATCCTTGAGCAACGGCAGCACGCGCTCTGCAGCCGGCCTCAGTTCGCTCAGGCGGGGATCTTCGCCGGCCAATTCGTAGATACCATGTTCGTAAAAATGGAGGGCGCCGCGTGTCTGGCGGATGGCCGTCTCCAGGATGACGCGCGGCGGATGGCGCAGGTTATCCTTGGCGGCGGCGACGATCTTGGGAAATTGCGCCATCCGAGCCACGCAGTTGCGAATGTTCGTCGCTTTCGGCTGCGTCGATTGTGTCAATAAGATATAAATACTATCGCTCATGTAGTCGTTATAGACGCGCGGATCGTTCTCGAATGGCCGGGTGTTCTCGGCCAGCCACAGCGCGGAAGTAAGGTGGTGCCTGAAAATCTCGTAGTCGATCTGCGCAGAGCGCGGCAGCTTGGCATAGTCGATTTGCTTGGGCAATTCCGTGAGCGTTCGACGATAATGTTCGATCCAGCCGGCCCGTGCCTTGTGGGAGATGTCGTCGAGAAGATGATCGAAGCGGTGGTCGCCCAGCCGTGTCGCTTCCAGCGGCCGGCGGCGAAACGCCTCGTCCAGATACGCCTTAAAAAAAGCAGTCAAGCGCTCCTCAGCACTTTCCGCCGCCAGGAGCGACGAGGTGAAGACGGAGAGGATGAGTAGACACAAGGGCAGGATAGCGAGCAAGGACTTCATGTGAACCGCTCCCGAATTGGAATTCCCCCCTGCGTCATCCATTATATGGTCCGTTGCCACTGGCAACAGGATGGATGATTACAACAAGTTCTCGAGGACCGCATCGGCGACGTACTTGCCGTGGCGAGTCAAGTGAACGCGGTGGCCATCGTCGGCGAGGAAGCCCTGTTCGACATGCCGAGAAAGGGCCTCGCCGGCGACCGCGTCCAGCTCGATGCCCGTTTGTGTGCGGAACGCGGCGCGATCGATGCCTTCGGCGCGGCGCAGCTGCACGGCTAGTGTTTCACGGGCACGCTCCGGCAGTGGGAGTTCCTCTGATTGCCACGTCACCGATTCGCCGGACAACGCTAGACGTATGTAGCGCTGTAAATCGCGCGTGTTCAGCTCGCGCCGGCCGAGGACGTATCGTGCCGCACCCATGCCGAAACCGAAATACGCTTCGTTGGCCCAGTAGGTCTCATTGTGACGGCAGCGCCGACCGGGCCGGGCAAAATTGGAAATCTCATAGTGCTGGAACCCGGCTTCCTCCAGCGTATCGATGGCCAGAGCGTAGAGTGTTAGTTCGGCGTCTTCGTCGAGCGCTCGAAGCTGGCCGTGCTGACGGCGCTTCCAGAGGGGCGTTCCCTTCTCGTAGGTCAGGCCGTAAGTCGAGAGATGATCCGGTTGCAGGGCGAGTGCGCGAGCGAGGTCGTCGCGCCAGAGAGATTCCGTCTGTCCGGGAACGCCGAAAATGAGGTCGAGGGACACGTTGGCAATCCGCCGGCGCACGCGCTCCACGGCGCGAGCGATTTCTTCGGGATCATGCGCTCGTTCCAGCACGGCCAACAGATCGGCATGGAACGATTGCGCACCGAGGCTGATGCGGTTGACCCCGTGATCGGCCAGCACGGCGATTTTGTCCGCTGTCAGTGTATCGGGATTGCACTCGATCGAAAATTCGGAGTCATGGCCGGCGCCGAGGGGTAGCCAGCGAAGAACAACCGACAGCAGTCGTTCGAGTTGGGCCGCAGTGAGATGCGTGGGCGTACCACCGCCGAGGAAAAGTGTCCGCACAGGCTGCGGCTCGCTCAGCTGAGTCAATTCGGCGGCGAGAGCGTCGAGGTACAACTCGATGAAATGGTCCTGTCCGGTGGAGATGGCAAAATCGCAGTACCCGCAGTGGTGTGCGCAGAATGGAACATGGACGTAGGCAGCGCGCGGCCACAGCCAGGGAGGCAGGGCGGCGACATCCTGGCGAGAGGGCACAGACGGATCCTTCACAGACATGACTATCCGGTGGCAAACCGAAGTGCGTTATTTTTCCGGCACAGCTTCGGCCGGCAGGCCGGGCTTGACGACGCTGTCGGCCGAGCCCTGGAACAACTCTTTGCTGGGCGGATCGCTCTGTTGCGAACTCCACCAGGTTTGCTCGGTGGCATTGATTGGGTTGCCCTTGATGACGTCACCGAGAACCTGGGCGCCTCGATCGGCTAGCTTGACCACCCACTGGTTCTTTTCATTGATCTTCTTGAGGTCCTCAAGGGCATCCTTGAGTTGTGCTGCAAGGATCCGCCAGGGATGTGTTCGCGTATCCTTTTGATTGGCGCGTTCGGCTTCGGCTGACTGCGCCAGGGCGCCCAGGCATTTGGCGATTTGGCCGGCAGCGTAATCGGCCTGATACTGTTTGTTGTTGGACGTCTGCATGCGTGCCAGGCCGACCGCCGCTTCCACCCGTTCATCGATTCGTGGCGGCGGCTGAATGCTGGTATCGTTGCCGGCATACCGCGCCAGCACCAGGGCCGGCCGGACCTTATCGTCGATGGCCGGCGTGCGGACCTTTGCCAGGGCGCGGATCGCCTCGCGCCGGAAAAAGATAAAGCCATCGACCTCTTCCGGCGTGGCCTTCTTCGTGTCCGGCCCCTTCCTCTTCTCCAGAAACTCGACCAGCGCCGCGGCGCTCTTGGCCTGTCGTGCCGGCTGCAACCGTGGCAGTAGTGTGGCCAACCCATTGAACATGTAGTAGCGGACACCATCGGTTTGCTGCGGATCGTTCAGGACGGTGACGAGCGTATCGGCAAGCTCTTCTTGCCCCAATTTCGCGATCTCGGCGAGGACGCGTGCGTTGTGCAACTTGTGGATCGGTCGGGCATCCTTATACTGGATTACTTCCAGAGCGTGGACGCGCACCTTGTCGCGAAAGATCTCCGCGAACGTCTGCACCGCTTGCTGATTCCTGGGCTTGAGGATGTCAGTGTCCACTGCACGCTCGAACTCCGCGAAATCTTTTCTCATGCCATCGTGTTGCAACTCGAGTTTGCGGAGATAGACGCCGTAGGTCCAGGTCTTGGCGAGCAAATCGATGGCTTCCTGATGGTTCTTGTCGTTAGGATCGACCGGTTGACCTTTCAAGAAACCCAGAGCAAGGCCGCGCGCGCCGTTGTACTTTTGCTCCAGAACATTCCACCCCTCGTTCAAGGTTTGAGCGCGGGTTTGCCCTAACTCGACGGTCAACAACGCGCCCACGGCCAACACGACTACCCAGCTAAACCAACGGATTCGCGGAGCCATCGACAGCACCTCTTCACCCGGAGCAACGAGTGTATCAAGACAGGTTGTGGTTTTCCCTTATCCTTTTAACCAGCCGGACGCGGTCTCTGTCAACAGATCGATGCGTCCATTAAGGAAAACCCGGTTCGGAATGCTGTCGTTGGCGCTATTTGCGGGTTCCGTCCTCGGTTTGCCGGCGGCAAGCCAAATGCAGGCGGCGCTGTTCGGAAGGCGTCAGATAGGTGAAAGGAGCGGCTTCATCGGCGGCGCGGAGCCAGCGGGAAGCCGGCTGACACTGGGCCAGCTGCGACCACACTTCGTGCAGATACCAGCACGGCCGGGCCTCATCCGGTCGCGCGCGCCGCGCCAGCACGAACTCGCTGGCCGCCTGGCACAAGAGGCCCTCGCTGGACAATTCGTCGCCGGCATCGGTCAGTTCGGCGCGTTGGCGGGCCAGCCAATACAGGGCGATGCCGCGATGTAAATGGATGGCGTATTCGTCCTCAAGCCGCGTGGCAATGTCCATCAGCCGGCTATGACAGCGCACCAGGTGCTGTTGTGCCACGGTTTCATGGTCCTGAACGTCGGCCTCGAAGCGCTCAAACTGCTCGCGCGCAGCTTCAAGCCGGTCCAGCCGCATCAGCAACTCGGCATATTCGCCGCGCACCACAAAGTGGTCCGGTTTGGCGTTCAGATATTGTTTCAGCTGCTCGGCTGCCTGCTCCTCTTTTCCCTGAGCGAGATAAGCCGCCGCCAGGCTCAGGCGATTGCGCACCAGGGCGGGATCTTGTTTCAGGCTTTGCTCGAACGCTGCAATGGCCTGTTCGGTTTGGCCATCGAGCATGGCCTTTTGACCTTTCTCCCATTCCGGCAGACCCGGCGAGGACAAGACGGGCTCTTCGGCGGAGAGTGACACCGCGGACAGGAAAAAGGCGAGGACAACGCAAGTACGGTAAATCTGGGTCATTGGCGGGCCTCCACGGGGCAACAAGTGATGGGAAATGTACAGACTAGTTATCGCCCGGCAGGGTGTACGGGATTGACCGAAAATAACGAAAATGCCGGCGCGCAGAGGTCGCCCATCGACAAGGAAATGGAGTTAAGATGGAGAGGCGCTTATTGGATGACTTACCAGCCCGAAGCATAAGCAAGGGCCGCCCTCGCTTACGCTTCGGGCTGGTACATAGAGGAAAAAGTCACGGGGCGGTTAACCAGATCTGATTGAGGTTTTCCTGGCAGATCATCCCGAACACGGGCAGCACGAAGAGTAGGGCGGGATTGAGAAAAAAGACGGCCTGTCGCAGCTGGGGTGACTCCGGCGCTTCTGCTAGCTTCTGCGCCTGCTGGATCAACTCCGGCAGTACGAAGACGGCCAGGTACAGCGCATATGGCGGAAAAATCAGCATCAGACTCAGCTCGGCACGCAGCCGAGTGTCTTTGCGTCCGAGGTAAGCATTGCACTCGCCCAGAGCACGATAGAGCCAGTAGTAGAAATAAAAACCCAGCGTCAGATACGATAACAGCAGCACGCCGAAGGGATGCCGCACCGGTCCGAGTATTCGTCCGGCCGTATCGAGCTTGCGAGAAGCCGCCGTCGCTGCATACGCCCGGCAGACTTTGTAGGCATAGATCAGCCCAAAAATACCGACGCTGCCGAGCGTCAGCACGAAGACCAGCAGCGGATGCATGTTGCGCCAGTCGGGCGGCTTACGGATCGTGGCCGTCTTGCGTCCGGTGGCGAGTTTCGTCGTGGCGGTGGGCGTCCCGACCGCTGAATCGCTGAGGTTTTTGCCGGGCGGAAACAAACCCTTGATCGAGCCGGCCGGCGCCCACTCCAACATGCCATCCTGCCAAACAAGATCTGTCGGCTTCAGTTGTCCGGATTCCGCCAATTGCTTGAGCTGAGCGGCGTTGACCGGCACGGCAGCGGGTTGGCCGTTGACTGTGTAATGCCATTCTGTAATCGCCATGACGCGCCGACACCGGGGAGTGTTTCCAAAGAAGGGAACCGACAGCGTTGTCGATTGTATCGCACGGTGCTTCTCCCACAAGGGTCTCTGGTATGACGAATTGCAAAATCGTATGATGACGAGAACGACGAGAGCGCCTACAAGGAGAATGGGACATGCGCGGGCCACTGTGTGCGATTACGGCATGGCTGAGTGTGTTCGCCAGCTCAGCAGCGGCGCACTACAACATGTTATTGCCGCAAGGCGCCTCGGCGAAAAAGGGCGAAACAATCACCCTCACCTACCAGTGGGGCCATCCCTTCGAGCATCAGCTGTTCGATGCGCCGCAACCCGAAAGTCTCCTGGTTCTCCTTCCGGATGGCAAGCGCGTCGAACTGACGGACAAGCTGATCAAGACTACACGCAAGGGCGGTGATAAGGAAGTGACGGCGTATCAGCTCCACTTCACGCCCCAAGAACGCGGCGATCATGTCTTTGTGTTGCGGACGCCGCCCATCTGGATGGAAGAAGACGGAGAGTTCCTGCAGGACACTGTCAAGATGGTGCTGCACGTCCAGGCCCAGAAAGGATGGGATGCAGTCCTTGGCGATTTCGAGCTGGTTCCGCTGACGCGACCCTACGGTCTGCGTGCGGGCATGGTGTTTCAAATCGAGGCATTACCAGCCCGAAGCGTGAGCGAACGCCGCCCTCGCTTGGACGGGCTGGTTGAGATCGAACGCTACAATGCCGCACCGCCAAAGAAGCTGCCCCCCGATGAAGAAATCACACGCACCGTTCGCCTCGATGCCAACGGTGTCGCCACGACAACGCTGGACGAGGCGGGCTGGTGGTGCCTGACAGTTGCTCGTCCACAGGGGACACGGATGCGCGACGGCAAAAGCTACCCCTTGCGACAACGGGCAACTTTCTGGGTCTTCGTGGACGAACCTGCTCGAAGCGAGTAATCGAGGAAGTGATGGGTGCGGCGCCGGTTTCGTTCGGCTTGCTCTGGGCGATGCACATCTCTGACGGTGTGTTGACGGCGCCGTGGCTAGCGGCCGGTTTCATCTTGTCGGGACTGCTTGCACTTGTAGCGGCCTACCGGGTGCGCGACGAAGAGATCCCGCGCATCGCCGTCCTCAGCGCCGCATTCTTCGTCGCCACGTTGATGCACTTACCGTTGGGACCCACCCGAGTGCATCTGTTGCTCAATGGCCTGGTCGGCGTGGTGCTTGGCCGGCGGGCGCCGTTGGCCATCCTCATTGGCCTGGCGCTGCAAGCCGTCCTCCTCGGTCACGGCGGTTTCACGGCGCTGGGCGTCAATGCCTGTGTCATGACGCTACCAGCGTTGTTGGCCGCGGTCCTGTTCGCGATGATGCGCCGCCTTCCCTGGTTTGGCCGCGGCGGCAACGCGCTTACCTGGCTGTGCGGCTGTCTTCTCGGCATGATCTCGGTGCTGGCTACGTTGGTCCTGCAAGCTGCGGTCCTTCTCTGGGGCGGTGCTGAGGACTGGTCGCTGATTGTCCGGCTCGTCTTCTACGCACACTTGCCCATCGTAGCCCTGGAAGGCGTGGTGCTTGGCTTTACCGTGAATTATTTGGCCCGCGTCAAACCGGAGATGCTCGGCTTGAAGTGCCCTCCGCCAGCCGTGCCGATGGCAGTATTCGCACTGCTCATGACGGCGAACCCGGCGCATGCACACCGCTTACAAGCCGACTATATACTCGTTTCCGGCCGGCAAGTACGTATCGAGAGCTACTTTGACGACGGCAAAACTCCTCAATCCGCAACGGTGGAAGTTCGTCGGCCCGATGGCCGCTTGCTCGCTCAGGGACCGGTGGACGACCAGGGTTGTTTCGTCTTTGCCTTCGACGAAGCCGAGCCGTTGGAAGTGACGATCAACGCTGGTGCAGGACATCGAAAATCGTTCGTCATCCCGCGCGAGCGTCTGGAACAGACCGCGGCGCCTGCTCTCGAAGATGCTCCGAAGTCTACAGTTCAGGGACCCTTTCCGGGCAGGGATGAGCATGATGCCTTGCGCGAACAGATCAAGGACGCGCTGATCGGCATCAGTTTTCTGCTTTCGGTTGCTGCCTTTCTCTTGAGCTGGCGAACGAATCGGCGACTGCGGCAGGGCGAAAAAGGATCGTGAGCCGGTTTGTCTTTTCCTTCTGCCATCCGCTATCATGACAACATCGACCCCGGCACGGCCGGAAGGACACCGCAGACGGACACCGACGAGGCACGCATGAGCAAGCCGGACAACCTGGGCGGCATCATCCACACCTACCAGAAATACGATCCCATTCAGTTCCCCAGCCCGACCGCGCCGCCTCCGGATCTAGTGTCGCCGGCCTTCGAGCATTTGCTGTACTACGGCGGCCTGCGCCGGCTCACGGAGGAAGAATTGGCTCGTGCCGTGCGCATCGATCCCAGCCAGATTCGCGGACTGGGGCCGAGTCTGGAATCGCTCATGGCCCTCCTGCGCGAACGCAAGCGCAAGATATTGGAGACTTACGAGACCGGCCAAGTGCAGAGCGAGGCGCACCACAAGTTCCACAATCAGGCCGCCGAGGCAAAACCGCCGGCCAAGCTGCGCCGCGCTTTCGACGAGGCCATCCGCGACGAACAGTTGTACGATCTCGAACAGTTGTGGTATCGCGCCGGGGACGAAACCAGTCCGTTCGCCCGCCAGCTTTTGCATCTAACGGAATCGCTGGGCGAGAAATATCAGATCGACGAACTGGCCAGCAAGTATGACTTCACCGGCCGCACGCCCATGACCATCCCGCAAGCGCTGGCCATCAAGGAAGAACTGGAGATGATCGATCGACTGCTCAAACAACTCGAAGAGGCGATGAAGACGGCGCAGATCGGCGTCATCGATCTGGAGGAGCTGGCCCAATTCGCCGAGCCGGGCGACCTCGAACAGTTGAGTGCCTTGCAGCAACAGATCCAGGATTATCTGCGCGAACTGGCCGAACAGCAGGGATTGGAGCAGGCCAAGCGCGGCGGTTTTCAAATGACACCGCGCGCCTATCGTCTATTTCAATCGAAGTTGCTGACGCGCATATTCGAGCAGTTGCAAGCATCGCGCACTGGCCGGCATCAAGGAATAGTGATCGGCGAAGGCGCCACCGAGATGCAGCAGACCAAGCAATATGAGTTCGGCGATTCGGTGACGCACATGGACATTCCCTCGTCGTTCACCAATGCATTGCTGCGCTCGGGACCTGGCTTGCCGGTGCGGATGAAATCCGAAGACATCGTCATCCACAAGACGCGCAACAGTCCCAAGTGCGCCTCAGTTGTACTGCTCGACATGTCCGGCTCGATGCGCTACGACGGACAGTACATCAACGTCAAGCGCATGGGGTTGGCCCTCGACGGCCTGATTCGCAGCGAATATCCCGGCGATTTCCTGCGCTTCATCGAGATGTACACGTTTGCCAAGCCGCGGCACATCACGGAAGTTGCCGCGCTCATGCCCAAGCCGGTCACGCTGTACGATCCGGTTGTTCGCAAAAAAGTGGACATGAGCAATCCAAATATCAGCGAGATGATGATTCCGCCGCATTTCACCAACATCCAGCATGGTCTGCAACTGGCACGGAAGTTTTTGATGGCGCAAGATACGCCGAATCGGCAAATTATGCTCATTACCGATGGTCTGCCGACGGCGCACTTTGAGGGAGAGTGGCTGTTTTTGCTGTATCCACCCGATCCGCGCACCGAGTCGGCGACGCTGCGCGAAGGGCTGCTGTGCGCCCGGGAAGGCATCACCATCAACATCTTTCTGTTGTCGAGCTGGAACCAGACCAGCGAGGATGTGCAATTTGCGTACAAACTGGCCGAAGGAAGCAAGGGCCGTGTCTTTTTCACGGCCGGCCGGGAGCTGGACCGCTACGTCGTCTGGGATTACATCGCCCGGCGCAAGCAGATCATTTCGTGAATAGAGAATAAACCGCCAAGACGCCAGGGACGCCAAGATAAGAAAGAGAAGAAGAGAGAAGAAATAATACAAAGATTCAAAACTATAACTCTCAACCCATTCTTCTTCTTTCCTATCTTGGCGTCCTCGGCGTCTTGGCGGTTCATTCGCTCATCGTCGGTGACCTTGCCATTTTTGCCGTCTGTGTGCGGATTAACTGTTTCGCCCCACAAGCGGAGTCGAAAATCCATCTTGACCGCGAGCCGGGGCGCGGGAAGAATCGCTTGGCTGCTGCTATCTCCATCGTATCAGCTGCCCGCGAGGAGAGCGGGCGCCGGTGACAGCCGCGGCCCCGTGCATGTCCCGTTCACTGTGCCTATTTCGAGGGCCAGGCCGTGCGCACCGCTGCTGGTGTGGCTTTGGTGATAATTTGCCTGGGACTGACGGGATGTAGTCTCTTTGGCAAAAAACAAGCTGCACGAAAAGACAATCCGAAACCCTTCCTCGGCCATGACACGCCGGCCAAGGCCGAGACCGCGGCCCTGCCGCGCGATGGCAGTGGACCTCTGCCGGGAGCCAACGGTGTGCTCGCTGGGCAGGTCGTCGTCGAAGCCACGGAGCGGCCCATCCGCGCGTCCATCTTGATCAAGAACCTCGACCGCGAAGAAGCGAAAGGGGCCGACATCGATCTTGCGACCGATGATTCCGGTTACTTCTCTATTCCCAAGCTCGACGCGGGCAAATCCTATCTAATAATCGCGCGAGCCAACGACAACGGCGAATTAATCAGCCGTACGATGTATGTGCAACCTCCCAAGCCGACGTTGTTGATTCGGCTCGATAAACGCTGGACCACCGCCAGCACGCCGCCGCCGCCGGACATGCCGCGACTGCAAGATAAGAAGGCCACGGCCGGAGCGGAAAATAACCAGGATCACAAGCCGACCGTCAACATCGATCCGCCGATCACGCTGCCCGATCAAGGGCCGCAGCGTCAAGGAGGCATCGCTGCCCCGTCGCCGGGTCCGGGACAGGGAGCGAATCCAGTCGGCGGCACTGCACCTAATCCGGCCAACATCGCCGACAGCGGCAGCTTTCATCGTATCCCGCAGACACCTGTCGAGACCATAACGATCCCCAACCCGCCACCGCGGCCGCAACAACCGCAGTGGGATACCATGCCCGATCAGCGTCAACCGGGACGAAGCGCACCTGCCAATCCGCAAGGCTCGGTTCGCATGCCCTCCATTCCCACGCCGGTGCCTTCATGCGGGTTATATGGCAATCGATTGGACAATTTCGCACTGTACGATCTGGATGGCAATGTCTGGGAGTATAAGAAGGATCGCCGAAAGCGGCTGATGTTGCTCGATTTCTGGTATCACAACTGTCATCACTGCCTGCTCGACATTCCTCATTTGGTGGAGCTGCAAAGAGACTTTGGGTCATACGGTTTGGAAGTCGTCAGTATCGCCTGCGAGAGGGGAGAAGTCGAGCAACAGCGGAGCTACGTGCGAGCCACGAGCGGTCGTTACGGCATCAATTATCAGAGGCTGCTTAGCGGCGGAGAAAATTGCCCCGTCGTCTCTCAGTTCCAGGTCACTCAGTTTCCGACTCTCGTGCTGATTGACTCGGACGGAACCATCATCTGGCGCAGCCGGGATGGCATGGACGAGCGCGCACACTATACGCTGAAGACGATGATTCACAATCGCCTGGTGATGCAACAATCCCAGCCTTAAAACACGGTGATGAGCAACAACCGCGCGTTCCACATCAACCACGTACGATCTTCCGTGGCGACCTTGCCTTTCTCAAG
The DNA here is from genome assembly GCA_036557565.1 of Gemmataceae bacterium. Taxonomy (GTDB): domain Bacteria; phylum Planctomycetota; class Planctomycetia; order Gemmatales; family Gemmataceae; genus JAJPHU01. The sequence goes on along the minus strand of DATBHJ010000217.1, from coordinate 32,108 downwards.
AATTGTGTCAAGCCGCTTCTGCACGCCCTGAACCAGTTGCCGTTTCTTTTCCGGCAGCGGATAGAGATCCTGTCTTTTCAACACGCGGTTGACGAGTACGGCCACCGTGCGAATCTCGTCGAGATCCGGTGGCAGCGGCTTGTCGTTCCATGACGGGGCAGCGTCGTCGTTGGCCAGGCGTTTCGTCACGTCTCGGATGTAGACGCTGATGCGCTGAAGCTTGTCGTAATCGATGCGCTCGGGCAGATCCGAGGGCGCATGATAATCCGGATGTTGGCCGGTGCTGAAAAAGAGAAATGGCACCTGGCGATCGCGGAACGGGCCATAATCGCTGCGTGTACCGATCAAGTCGGCACCGAGTCGGCCAAGTGTGAGTCCTTTCGGAGACGGGGTCTTTTCGATCAGTTGACGCAGATGGGTCGAGCGTTCGCTGCCGAGCACGAAAACGTATTCGTCCATGACGTTGGCCATCGAACGGCCCAGCATGTCAGCGGTGAGGAACGCCTTCAACTGACGGAAGGGCAACGGGGAATGAGCGGCGAAGTACATCGAGCCGCGCAGGCCCGTCTCTTCCTGATCGAACGAGATGAAAGCGATAGTGCGTCGCGGTTTCTCTTTGCTGAGTGCGAAATACTCGGCCACCTCCAACAACATGGCGACGCCGGTGGCGTTGTCGTCGGCACCCGGATACAACACCTTGCCTTGTTTGCCCAGGTGGTCGAAATGGGCGCTGATGATGATCCATTCGTCTTTGAGCTTGGGATCGCTACCGGGCAGAAGCGCGCCGACATTGCGGCCGATGATGTCGTTCTTGCCGTCGTTGAGCAAGGAAGGGATGTCTTGAAAATAAGAATCGCCGAAGGCGGGCTTGAGTCCGAGACGCTGGAAGGCATCGGCGAGATGACGTGCGGTCCGCGCTGCTCCTGGCCCCCTGCGGCCAAGAAACTCGGGAGACGCCAGGCGATAGACGAGGGCACGCAGCTCGTCAACGTGGATGTCCGGCGAGAGTTCCATCTCGGCCGTGCCGGGCAGGGCGATGGAATATGCCAACGCAAAGGACATCAGAAACGCGCCGCCGTCTGCCATCATTCGCCTCCAACAATCGATTCGGGCGAGCGGGGGGCGTAAGCCCCCTGTTGCTCAAAACAGGGGACTTACGCCCCCCGCTCGCCCGCTCTGGCTGCATCCTACCGCATCCGTGCAAACGGCACAAACCCGCTTGGAGAAAGGCGTCACGCTGTCTACCATATCCCATGGTAAGAAGGTGGACGTGTACTTGACCGGAAACGGACAGCGCGAGTAAACTTTCCCGTTTGCGGTCCTCCGCCGGGGCAAAGGAGCATCATGGCGTTACGCACTCCGCTTTATGACTGGCACGCTGGGCACGGTGGTCGCATGGTCGAGTTCGGCGGCTGGGACATGCCCGTGCAGTACACTAGTATCGTTGAGGAACACCAGGCGGTGCGCAGCGCGGCCGGTCTGTTCGACATCAGCCACATGGGCCGATTGTCCTTCGGCGGCGCCGATGCCCTGGCTCTGATTCAGCAAGTATACAGCAACAACGCCGCCACCATGAAGGACGGCCAGGTCCGTTACGGCTTGATCTGCAACGACAAGGGCGGCATTCGCGATGATGTGCTCGTCTATCGCTGGCCCTATGGCTGGGCGATGGTCGTGAACGCTTCCAACCGCGACAAGATCGTGAACTGGCTGGCTCAGCACAAGAAGGACCGCGCTGTGGACATCACGGATCAGACAACGACGACGTGCATGATCGCCGTTCAGGGACCGCAAGCGCTAACTCTGTGCCGCGGACTGACCGAAGCCGATGCCGACAAGCTGGCTTACTACCACGCCACGCCGACGCGCTATCGCGGTAAGGGATGCGTCATCAGCCGTACCGGCTACACCGGCGAGGACGGCATCGAAATCATGGCGTCTGCGGCGCAAGCCGTCGAGTTGTGGGAGGAGTTGGTCCGCCGCGGGGCCAAACCGTGCGGCCTCGGCGCCCGCGACACACTACGTCTGGAAGCGGCCATGCCGCTCTACGGCCACGAATTGAGCGAGGACGTCGATCCCTTCCAGGCCGGCTTGAGCTGGGCCGTCAAGATGGACAAGGGCGACTTCATCGGCCGCGATGCCTTGCAGAAGCGCCGGCAGGATGCGACACTGCGGCGTCGTATCGGCCTGGAACTGGCCGGCCGCCGCGCTGCTCGTGAGGGATCGCCGGTGCTGCGCGACGGACGGACCATCGGCCGCGTCACCAGCGGCACCGTGACACCCACGCTCAACAAGGCCATCGCCATGGCCTACGTCGATCCCGCGTGCACAGATTGTGGGACCGTCTGCACAGTGGACGTGCGCGGCAAGGCCGAGGAGGCGCGCGTTGTATCTCTGCCGTTCTACCGGCGCGAAACCGGCGAGCGGGGGGCGTAAGCCCCCTGTTGCGTACTAACAGGGGGCTTACGCCCCCCGCTCGCCAATTCTGATAATGTGAGGACCGTCATGGACCCGAAAACGCTCCGCTACGCCAAGACGCACGAATGGGCTTCTCTCGAAGGCGACGTCTGTACCATCGGACTGACCAAGTTCGCTGTGGATCAGCTCACCGACATCATCTACATCGATTTGCCGGACCACGATGACCCGGTCACGGCCGGCGACAGCTTCGGCGAGATCGAGTCCGTCAAGGCGGTCAGCGATCTTTATTCCCCCGTTGCCGGCGACATCTCCGCCATCAATGAGAAACTGGAGACCGATCCGACGTTGATTTCCAGCGATCCTTACGGCAAGGGCTGGCTCATCAAGGTCAAGGTCGAGAAAGGCACGACGCTCGATCACCTGATGACGCTGGACCAATATGAGAAGCAAATCGCTTCGGAAGAGCACTAACAAACTCCGCCCCCGCGGCCAATCCTTGATCTATTTCGGAGGTCGGCTTGTCCTACGTTCTAAACACCCCCGAAGACCAGCGAGCCATGCTCGCGGCCATCGGCGTCTCCTCTCTTGAGGAGCTTTTCAGCAAGATTCCGCCGTCTTTACGTCTGAATCGCCCGCTGCAAGTGCCCGAATCGCTCAGCGAGATCGAGCTGACGACACACGTCTATCAGCTGGCCGGACGCAATCGGCCTGCTTACGATGCGGTCTGCTTTCTGGGCGGAGGCGCTTACGATCACTTCATCCCGGCCGCGGTCGATGCCATTGCCGGCCGGAGTGAGTTTTACACTGCCTATACTCCGTATCAACCCGAGGCCAGCCAGGGCAGCTTACAGGCTTTTTTCGAGTTTCAGACTCTTATTTGTCAACTAACCGGCCTCGATGTGGCCAACGCCAGCCTCTACGAGGGAGGAAGCGGCGTTGCCGAGGCTGTGCTGATGGCCCTGAGCATTCGGCCGAAGCGACACAAAGTCCTCATCGCCGAAAGCGTCCATCCGGAATATCGACAGACGCTCGCGACCTACACGGCCAATCTCGAGCTGCACATTCAGACGCTGCCGACGCCCGACGGCTTCCTCGATCCCGACGCTTTGAAGAAAGCTATCGATGGCCAAACGTTGTGCGTGGTGGCGCAGCATCCGAATTTCTTCGGCTGTCTGGAAGATCCCGAATCTTTGGCGAAGATTACGCACGATGCAGGCGCGCTCTTCATTGCCAGCTTCGATCCAATCAGCCTGGGGTTGCTCAAACGACCCGGTCAATACGGCGCGGACATCGCCGTTGCGGAAGGACAGAGTCTGGGCAACACGATGAGCTATGGCGGGCCATATCTGGGCCTACTGGCTTGCCGCGAGGAGTACGTCCGCAAGATGCCGGGCCGGCTTGTCGGCGAGACAGTCGATCGCAATGGCCGGCGCTGCTGGGTGCTGACGCTGCAAACGCGCGAGCAGCACATCCGCCGCGAAAAAGCCACGAGCAACATCTGCACCAACCAGGGCTTGATGGCGCTGCGGGCCACTGTGTACCTCGCAGCCCTTGGACCGCAGGGTCTGAAGGAGACGGCCGAATTGTGTACACGCAAGGCCCATTATGCTGCTGAGCGCCTGGCGCAATTGCCGGGCGTAAGATTGCGCTTCGATCGGCCGTTTTTCAAGGAATTCACTCTGCAAGTGGACGCGGCAGTGCCGGACCTCCTCTCTGGCCTGCTCGACAAAGGGTATCATGCGGGGCTGCACCTCGGTCGCTGGTATCCGGAGCTGGAGAAATGTTTGAGTGTGGCCGTGACAGAAAAACGAACACGCGCGGAAATAGATGGTTTAGTGTCGGCTCTCGCCTGCTGGCGCGAGAACATGTGCAATGGAATGCCAGGGACACAAGCCCGAAGCAATAGGATGGAGCAAGGGATTCATGGATAAAAACCAATCGACTGGACTATTGTTTGAACTGAGCCATCCCGCACGGCGCACCCATCGTTTGCCGAAATGCGACGTGCCAACGGAGAATCCCTTGCCGGCGTCGGCGTTGGCCGAGGAACCGCCGCCGTTGCCGGAAGTCGGCGAGATGGACCTGATCCGCCACTTCGTCAATCTGTCCACGCGCAACATGTCCATCGACACCAATTTCTATCCGCTAGGGTCGTGTACCATGAAGTACAATCCCAAGCGGCACGAACGACTGGCATTGCATCCGGGCATGACCGACTTGCATCCACTACAGAGCGATGAATCCTGCCAGGGAATGCTCGAAATACTCTGGGAATTGCAGAACATCCTCGCCGAGATTGCCGGACTCGATGGTGTATCGCTGCAACCGGCTGCCGGCGCCCAGGGCGAGCTCACGGCGCTCCTGGTAGCCGCGGCGTACTTCCGTGACAAGGGCGAGAATCGTTCGCGTGTGCTCATCCCGGATAGCGCCCACGGCACCAATCCCGCCAGCGCGGCTCTGGCCGGCTTCGACACCGTCAGCGTCAAGAGCAATAAGCGCGGCCTCGTTGATCTCGACGATTTGCGCTCCAAGCTCGACGAGCGCGCTGCCGTGTTCATGATTACCAATCCCAACACACTCGGTCTGTTCGACGATCAAATCGCCACGATCACGGATTTGCTGCATCAGAAGGGCGCGCTGGTTTACCTGGACGGCGCTAACATGAACGCCATCCTCGGTGTCACGCGACCAGGCGACTTCGGCGCCGACATGATGCACTACAACGTTCACAAAACGTTCACCGGCCCGCACGGGGCCGGGGGTCCCGGTGCTGGCCCGATTGCCGTGCGCAAACAATTGGTTCCATTTCTGCCGGCGCCGCTCGTGGCCCGTTCCGGCGAGGGCTTCTACCTCGATTACGATCGTCCAAAGTCGATTGGCCGTGTCCGCAGTTTCTTCGGCAACGTCGGCATTTTGCTGCGTGGCTGGTTGTATATCCGCACGCTGGGTCCGAAAGGACTACGCGAAGTCAGTGAGAATGCCGTGCTCAACGCCAATTATCTTCTCAGCCGCGTGAAGGGCGTTTACGAAGTGCCGCACGGCGAGCGCTGCATGCACGAGTTCGTTGCCTGCGCTCGCGCTTTCAAACGTGATCGCAAAATCAGCGCCATGGACATCGGCAAGCGCCTGCTCGATTTCGGCTTCCATGCCCCGACGGTGTATTTTCCGTTGGTGGTGCCCGAGGCCCTGATGATTGAGCCGACCGAGACAGAGAGCAAGGAGACGCTCGACGCCTTCGCCGATGCGCTCATCCGTATCTGCGGCGAAGACGCCGATTTCTTGCACGAAGCGCCCCACGAGTTGTCGCTGAGCCGGCCCGACGAAGTGAAAGCAGCCAAGGAACCTGTGCTTCGCTGGAAGCCGTGATTTCCGAGCTAAAGGCGACCCCTGGAATTGCGAAGAAGTAAGAGGAGAATATTCATCTTCTTACCTGCGAGGCAGTCATGGCCAAGCGTGTCGCCGTTACCACCGGGAATAGTCTGGAAGGGTACGAGATCGAGGAATACCTCGGCATTGTGCGGGGTATCGTCGTGCGAGCGCAGACAATCACTCAGGGTATTCGGGGCGCCTTTTCGAGCATCCTGGGCGGCAACATCCGAGCGTTCGAGGAAGTCTGCGAGCAGGCGCGCTCGGACGCCTATGTCCGGATGGTCGAGCACGCCGTCGAACGCGGCGCCGATGCCGTCATCGCCATGCGCTACGATGCCACCGAGTTCGCACAGGGCGTGACGGAAGTATTAGCCTACGGGACCGCGGTTAAACTGCGCGTGCCGACCGTGACGGAAGCCGCGGTTAAACCGGGCCGAACATAATAGGGCAGCCAGCTGTCATTCATCGATGGTTTCTCCGCATTGTCGCTTCTTGCCTTTTCACATTGCCCCAGGCGACTGGAACATGGCCGCCGATGAGACGCTGCTGCAATCAGCGGCGGCGGGGGCCGCCTCATTTCGCTTCTACGGCTGGTCGCAACCAACCCTCAGCCTTGGGTATTTTCAATCCAGCGCTACCAGCCGCGCTCATGCGAAACTCGGTGAACTGGCCTGGGTGCGCCGGCCATCGGGCGGGGCGGCCCTGGTGCATCATCTCGAAGTGACCTATACGCTGGCTGTGCCTGCGGGAACTCCGTGGCAAAAGTCCGGCGAATCCTGGCTGCGCCGCATGCACACTGCTATTGCCGATGCGCTTGCCTCCCTCGGCGTGGCGGCGAAGATGTGCGGTGCTCATGAGGAAAAAAAGCTCGGCGAGGTTCTCTGTTTTTTGCATCACACCCCGGGCGATTTGCTGGTCTCCGACTCCAAGATTGTCGGCAGCGCTCAGCGGAAACAACGCGGTGCCCTGATGCAACACGGTAGCATCCTGCTCGCTGCCAGCTCGTGGACGCCTCAACTACCGGGAATCCGCGAGTTGGCCGGCATGGCCTTGTCTGCTGAGACCCTGAATGCGGCCGTGGCTGAGCAGTTGACGAAGCAGACGGGCTGGAAGCTCATCGCCTCCGAATGGACGCCGGGGGAACGCGAACGCATCAAGGAGTTGGCAGTCGGCAAATACTCACAGCCTGCCTGGAATAGCAAACGTTGACTGCCCCAAAAATGAAAAAACTCCTCTTGACCTGCAGAAATCCCTCGCTATAGTTCCGCACTTCGCAAGAACTATACTCACAGCCTTACGGCTGGCGCCCATCGGGGGGATTCTGTTTATCCCAGGGGGGGAGGTTCAGGGATGAATCGTATTATCGCCATCTCAGGGATGGCTTTGGTCACGGCTTGCCTGATTGGGTGGGCGGCCTTGGCGGGCGCCCAGCCGACAGGCAAGCAGCCTTCGGCCGATGATCCTGCGGCGGATGCTCGCAGTGCGGAACCGGGAGGAGGGACGGCGCCTTCGGGAGAATTTCCTCTCCGACCGCGTCCGGCCAGTCCGGGGGTCCCGTTACCTGATCCCACCTCGCCTACACCGTCTCCGATAAGCACCAATGCGTATCCCGGCCTGCCCGCCATGCCGTCCTTGCCGCCCAGTTCTCCGCCGATCAAGTCACAAGCAATCGAACCCGTCGGTCAGTTGCCGCAACAACCGGCGACCGGCGTACCGATGCAACCGCTTCCGCCAGGACCATCGGGTTATCCCGATCCGCTCGGTCAACCGACAGTGCCGGCTGGCTCGCAGCTGCCGCTGGAAAGTTCGACCCAGGGACCGGGAAACTACGGACCTGCTCCGGGAACGGCGCCGCAGCCACTCAGCAACCTTCCGTCGGGGAATACTCTTCCGCCGCTCAACGGTGCTGGCGAGCCGAACGGTCTGCCGGCATCCCCAAGTGAGGATCATGCGGCCCAGTCGCCTCTGGCAACCGACGAGCTGACCAATCGCCAGGAGCCGGCCGTCAGTTTGCAGTGGGTCGGGCCGACCGCCGCCAAGCTCAATCAGCCCAATGTCTACAGCCTGGTGGTTCGCAACATCTGCAACATACCTGTGCAGCAAGTCATGGTCCGCGTGCGCATCCCGGTCAATCTCTCTTGCGGCGACAGCGAGCCAAAGGCCGCCACCGAAGGCAACGTGCTGGTCTGGGAGCTGGGCGCCTTGCAGCCCAAGGAAGAGAAAGTCCTGCGCATGAAGCTGGTGGCCGAACGTAAGGGAGACGCGTCGCCGCAGGCCTGGGTGACGTTCACCGGCTCGTCGGTCCTGCACATCAAGGTCCGCGAACCCAAGTTGGCGATCAAGGTGCAAGGTCCGCCGAAGCTGCTGCTCGGCGAGACGGCCGCCTTCCAGATCGAAGTCAACAATCCGGGCGATGGCTCGACCGATCAGGTCAAGATTCACGCCAACTTGTCGGAAGGGCTTGAATGCCCGCGCGGCAACAAGATCGACTTTGACATCGGCAATCTGGCCGCCGGCGAGACGCGCACCGTCACGGTCATGTGCATCACCAAGCGAGGTGGAACGCAGAAGTGTGCGGTTCATGCGGACGCCGAAGGCGGACTGCGCGCCCAGGAAGCGGCACAGATCAACGTCACCATGCCGCGTCTGGAGCTGCAGCTGGTCGGACCGGGGCTACGCTACCTCGGCCGCAAGGCGTTGTATTCGTTCAAGGTCACCAATCCCGGCGACGCGCCCGCGACCAACGTGACTCTCAGTGACGTGGTGCCCGAAGGATTCAAGGTTCTGGCCGCCAGCGACGGCGGACGCCACGATTTCTCGGCCCACACGGTCTCGTGGTTCCTCGGCGACATCAAGCCGGGTGAAATGCGTGAAGTCAAGCTGGAAGTCCAGGCCGTCAACCCCGGCGAGTTCAAGCACAAGGTCGTCGTTGTCGGGGCACATAACCTGAGCGCCCATTCCGAGCTGGACACGCGCATCGAGGGCTTGTCGGCCCTGATGTTGGAGATGGTGGATACCGAAGATCCGATCGAGGTCAGCAGCGAGACCTCGTATGAAGTGCGGGTCAGCAACACCGGCTCTCAGGTGGAGACCAACATCAAGCTGGTGGCCACCATCCCGGACAAAATGGAGTTCAAAAGCGCCACAGGTCCGGTGAAGTTCCATGAAGAGGGCAAGATGATCGTCTTCGAGCCGCTGGAGAAGCTGGCGCCTCGCGCCGACGCCATCTTCCGCATCAACGTCCGCGCGATCGATCAAGGCATCGTGCGCTTCAAAATCCAGATGACCAGCACCAACCTGACCGAGCCGGTCATCAAGATGGAAGCGACACGTATCTACTCGGACGCCCCCGAGACGAAAACGTCACATTGAGAACAGGGACTAGGGACTAGGGACTAGGGGCCAGGGAAGAGTCGTCTTCTTCCCTGGCCCCAGTCCTATTCCCTAGTCCCTGATAATGAATTTGCCCCGTGACGTTGGGGTGTCGTCACGGGGCTGGAGGAGCATTTACGCGGAGGGGTGAACAGTTAGAACGGGTTGCTTTCCAGGACGGTGGTGGAACCGGCCGGGGTCAGGCCCAAACCGGGTGTCTGGACCGTGCCGCTCTTCTTGGGAGCCTCTTTGGGGAGGTTCTTGATCGGCTCAGCATTCGGCATGACAGCCGGGGGAGCGCCGAAACCGCCGACACCACCGACGCCCGCGCCGTAGCCACCGCCGCCGCCGCCGCAGCCGCAGCCATCGTAGCCGCAACCGCAGGTTTCGCAGCAGCACTTGTTGTGGCGAGCTTTCAGGCGCTGGCACAAGCTGGGCTTGCAGCAGCAGGTATCGCAGCACGAACCACAACCGCAGCTGACGTTAGAGCCGCAGCCGCAGCTGGTGGTTGCACAGGTGTTGCATGTGTTGCAGCAGGTGTTGCATGTGTTGCAGCAGCTATTGCAGCACCTGCGAGCCTTCAGACGTTGGCACAAGCTGGGTTTACAGCAGCACGTATCACAACATCCACATCCACCATCGACGTAGCCCGCACCGCCGCCGCAACAGCCACCGGTTCCCAGGCCGCCCAGAGGGGCACTGGCCACCGAGCCGGCAAGGGGAGTAGCCGGCGTGGCGGTAGCGGCTGGCGCCGGGTCGGCCCCGGCGAACCACGCCGTTGTTACGAGCAAAAAGGCAGCATTCACGAGAGTATTCCTCCGTTGGAGCCTAACTTCGGCAGAAGGCCACCGCGATTCGGCAGGGAACGATCCCCTCCGCAGAGCGGGCGACCCGCGCCTGCCTGTTGGTATTTACAACAGCGGAAGCGGCACCTTCGTGGAGACCGCACTCCGCTGATTTCTGCTTCTTTCTTTCGGCTAACAAGCCTCCCCCTCTTGAGTAGCTTTCCCAAAAACCTGCCAATCCATCTTGTTGCCTCGCTTCCCCTGCCAACCATCTCCTGATTTCACAGGGACGAAACAGAAACCCCCAGGCCGGCGCCGGCCTGGGGGTGTTCCGCTCACAGGGGGGTAGACAGGGGTGATCTCACAAGCCTGTGGCTCGCAGATTCTGCACTTGAAAGGCCGGCCGCAACTGCCGACTGTCGGGATCAATCAGGTTTCCTTCTACACGCACTGTTGCGCCCGGCTTGAGGGACTTCGTGGGCACGTCTCCCACCAGAGTCACGCAGCCGCCGTAGCGGTCGTCTTCTTCAAAGGGCACGTAGCGCAACAGCCAGGCTCTCTGAATCCGGGAATAATCCAGAGTGCCAACCAGCCAGCGATACTTCGTATCGTGCCCGAATCGTTCCGGAACGGGTATCTGCACATCCTGGTTCGATCCATCCAGAGAAGGCAGAGCATCCGAACTCTTTTCGAGATCGGTGGGGTTCTGCTTGGCGGTTGTATGGACGACGGGGGCCGACGGGGCGACTTCCGGCTGTTTGGTCATGTTTGCCTGGACCGGAGCAGCCACGGTAGGTGCCGGGCGGCAGGAACAAGCGAGGGGCGAAGCCTTCGGCGCCGCGCACGGCGTTTGGCATTTGCAGCAGCAGCAACGATTATGCTGACAGCTGCACAGCAGCAGCGCAGCGAGCAAGCCGGTCCCTGCCCACAAGCGTGGCAAGAAGCGTAGCATGGGTATCCTCACATCGGTGGCGCACCGAGCGGGGCCGATCGCTCGGTGCGACGCGGGTTCCATTAGTTTTCTTCTTGGCAGATCATCACGTGGCGAAAGATGCGCATCAAGCAGCACATGTTCTATCGGATGCGGAGGGATGGGATCTTGCGGCGTGTTCCGGAAAATTGGCGTGGATGAGAAGCGATCGTACTGCCGGTGAAATCGACGGCAATGAGGAAGACCAGAGAATTTGGAGATCCGCTCGGCCTCTCCAGATGCGTTGCGGGAGGTTATAATCGCCGATACATTCGTTTAGGACACGATACAGCGGCCAAACGGGTAGTTGAAAAAGGATAACCTTGTCGTCTCCCACAATAAAAACCTGGCGGCTCTTGCCGCATGATCGTACGGCTGTGGAACGCTTGTCGGGCGAGCTGGGAGTCGGGCCGATCGTCGCCCAGCTGCTGCTCAATCGCGGACTGGACGATGCGGCCCAGGCACGGCGCTTCCTGGAGGCGTCGCTAAACGGATTGCATTCGCCGGACTTGCTGCCGGGTGTGTCCGAGGCTGCCGAGCGCATCCTCGCCGCCGTCCGCGCTGGCCGCCGCCTCTGCGTCTACGGCGATTACGACGTCGATGGAGCCACCGGCTCGGCCATACTCCTTTCGGGCTTGAAGCTGCTGGGCGCCACGGTCGATCTGTACGTGCCCCATCGCCTGGAGGAGGGCTACGGACTCAATGCCGAGGCGCTACGGCAAATCGCGGCTTCGGGCGTTGACATGGTCGTCACCGTCGATTGCGGCATCGCAAGCCTTGAAGAAGCGGCCGAGGCCCGGCGTCTGGGGCTGGAGTTAATCGTCACCGATCACCATCAATACAAGGAAACGCTGCCCGACGCGGCGGTGCTTGTGCACCCCCGGCTGCCGGGGACGAATTATCCATTCGGCCACCTCTCGGGTGCGGCGGTGGCATTCAAGTTGGCCTGGGCACTGGCGCAGCGCGCCTGCGGCAGTACCAAGGTGACGCCGCGATTCCGCGATTACTTGCTCGACAGCGTCGCCCTGGCCGCACTCGGCGTGGTGGCCGATGTGGTCCCGCTGCACGATGAAAATCGCATCCTCGTGCGTCATGGTCTGCACCGTCTGCGACAGACGACCCTGCCTGGATTGCAAGCCCTGTACACCGCTGCCGGATTGACGGTGGATGCTCCGCTACGTGCCGCCGACATCGGCTACAAGCTGGCGCCACGGCTCAATGCGGCGGGTCGCCTCGGCTGCGCTCGCCTGGTCGTCGAGTTGTTGACGACGCCGCGCCCGGAGCAAGCGACGCAGCTGGCGCGCTATTTGGAGGAGCAGAACACTCAGCGCCAGACGCTGGAGCGACGCATAGTACAGGAGGCGCGCAAACTCATCGAGGAGCAAGTTCGCGGCGAAGATGCCGCTCTGGTGTTGGCACGCGCAGGCTGGCACGCCGGCATCATTGGCATCGTCGCCGGTCGATTGTCCGAACTCTATGGCCGACCCGCTTTGATGATCGCGCTGCCACCAGAGGACACGACGCAGAGCGTCCCCGAAGAGGGTGGCCGGCACGCGCGCGTCGGCGTCGGCTCCGGCCGATCCATCGCCGGTTTTTCGCTCCATGAGGCGTTAAAAGCTTGCGACGATTTGCTGCTCAGTCACGGCGGTCATGCTGCTGCGGCTGGATTCCGCATCTTGCCGGAAAACATCGATACTTTCCGCGCTCGGCTATGCGACTACACGACCACTCATTTCCCGGACGGCCCACCTCCGCCGACGCTGGTGCTCGACGCCGAAGTGCCATTGAGCATGTTGACGATCGGCCTCCTCGCCGACCTCGATCGCCTGGAACCCTACGGAGCCGAGAATCGCCGTCCGCTATTTCTGGCCGGCGGTTTACAGGTCCAGGGCGAACCGCGCAAGGTCGGCGCCGGCGAGCGTCACTTGAGTTTTCGCGTGACGCAACAAGGCACAACGCTGAAGGCTATTGCCTGGAGCATGGCCGAGCGCATTGAGGAGCTGATGTCGGCCGGTGGCGCGTGCTGTCTCGCTTTCACGCCCAAACTCAACGAATGGCAGGGCCGGCGCAGTGTCGATCTGGAAGTGGTCGATTTTCAGGCCGGCGCTCAGGCGCGGTTGGGCTAGCTTACCGCGTGATGCGCGCCTCACGGCGAAACAGCTCCGGATCGACTTTTTCAGAGACAATTCGTGCAGAACCATCGCCCCATAAGACGTTGGCGCCGGCGCGATGAAGTCCACCGAAGGCGGCACTCTTGCCGACACAAGGGTCGATGCCCGCAGGCACGCCGCGTACCGTTGGCGGGCCACCGGCGGCCCAGGGACCATTCTCTTGCATGGTCTCGATCGCCGCCATCGTGGCGTCCAGACGTGCGGAAATGTCCGAGTCGCGGAGGAGACGATCGTAGCCGAAGAAGCCGACGCCTGAATCGCCCAGCGGCAGCGTTGCCGCATTATCGCCGACTCCGCTGATGCCGACATAGGTCGTCAGGCCGACTCTGTCCTGCATAAACTCGTGTGCGAAGGTCGGACACAAAAAGAGCAGGACATTCCGACGAAGCCCTGCGTTGGCGGGCGCGTCCCATGCTTCCTTGAGAGCAATCTCTCCGGCCAGCTTCTCCCATTGCTTGGCGGCTTGTTTGCCCGCGGTCTTGCCCTCTGAGAAATGGGGGATGATGGCAGCTTCCCAGCTTAGCCGCTGCTCGGGTTTCAGCGCAGTATTTAAGACTGTTCCAGGTGGAAAATAATGGTCGTGATTATCGCTGTAACCATGGACGGCCTCGCCGATTTGCCGGAGGTTGTTGGCGCAGCCGGCGACATGATTGATTTCCTGGACGTACAGCAGAACCATGCCCAGTATGCCCAGAAGGGTAACAACCGTAGTAAGAGCGCTCAGAGCCAGACCGGCGATGGCCAGGCGCTGACCTCGTAATTTGCCGTCACTGCGGTTGATCGTCCGAATGGCGAAGATGCTCAGGAAAAGCGCGGGCAATCCCGTCACCAACGAGAGAACCAGTGACAATGCGCCCAGCACGAATGCGGCAACGGCGGCTTTGCTGAATCGCATCACGGCACCTCGCCGACGGAAACATAACCGCGCGACAGGTTCTCGGGAGGACGCGGCGGTGTGCGCAGCTCGATCAGGCGACGTTTCGCTGGAGGAGCCGCATCGGAGAGGACTTCGCCCAGACGTACGCGCAGCGCCCACACATCCTGAGGTTTGAGCCGGGCGAACTGAATCACGCCGGCATCCTCACCCGCATAGCCGGTTCCTTTGCGCTGGCCCATCAGGTGCAGTGCTTCCCGCACTCGCTGTCCGACGGCCCAGCGCGGCTCCTTTTGAACCTGAGCGAGCAGTGTCAGATACTCCACGTCTTGCTGTCCACGACGGTATGCTTTCAAACGAATCGAAGGAATCGGCGGACGCTCGCCGGAATTGCGGTCGGGATAGAGCAGGGCGAGCGGATCGGCGCGGCGCCACGAATCGCCATTGCCGATCGTCTGCCACGGTAACACACCATCACTGCCCAGCGACCACGAATCGAGCGACCAACCGACGGCCTGCATATTGGAGTCCTCGATGGCGTTACTACCGCCGTACTCCAGCACAATCTCGCCGTTGGCAGTCTTGCGATCGAACACGAGACGGTGATAGGGCCGCATGGCGCCGCCGACGACGTTGTAATCGAGCAAGCCGTCGAAGGCGTCGCGCTGCCACTGCGGTCGAGAGATGTCGCAGCGGAAGACGAGCTTGGCCTGACCGGGCGCCTGGTTGCGGCCTTCGTGAAACGCTCTGCCGAAATAACGCAGCGCCCAGTAATCCTGCCAGTTCGCCGGCTCGTCAAGCAGCCACGGCGACGAGCCGCGCGACCAGCCGTTGCGTTTGAAGTCCACCTTATTGTTCAGGAAGCCGAGAGAGAGCGTATCATGCCACTTCTTGGCCTGGAAATGCTCAGCCATCTGCCGCGTCGCCTCGACGAAATTGCGGCGATAGCTGTCGGGAAACGCCTCATCGGCCCAGTACGAGCCGTTGTAATTTCCTGCCATCGGCGTGGGCCAGTTTTCATGCAAGGGGAGATAGAAAATATCCAGAGGCACTCCGCGGCGCGGCAGATCGGCAAAGGCCGAGCCGTCGAAATAGGGGCCAAAGCGCCGGTCCCAGGCCGACCAGTCGAGCTTCTTGCCATCCCAAACAGGGGACCAACCATCGTGAACGGTGCCGTTTTGCGAATAGGGCACACAGTTCAGGACGGTGCGATGGCGATGGGCCAATCGATAGTAGTCGCGCTCGTTGGCCGGCAGACCATAACAGTTCATTTCCGGCAGGAAGCTCAGATAATCCGGCAGCGTGAAATTCCACACCCGCAGCGACACGCCGAGAGCGAGCGTCTGTCCGCCGGCTTCGAGCGTGAGCCGGCCGGTAAAATCGCCGGCCTTGGCGTCATGCGGCACATAGATCTCGGCGTGGAGACTGCTGCTTTTTTGCCCGACGATGTTCTCGCCCTCCGCCGGAACGCTGACTGTCCCCGACAAGGGAATGATTGGATCGGGCAATGGTCCCTTTTTGGAGTTTACACGGTGATAATTTCCGAACGTCGTCTGGAACTTTGCGCCCTCCTCGCCGGCAAAGGTCAGCTTCGGCCGTATTCCCTTGATTTGGCCGCGCAGCAGCACCTGAAAAGCGACAAACTCGTTGCGAGCTGCGTGCAGTCGTATGCGTTTCTCTTTGGCATTCCACAGATGATTCGCCGCAAGATATCCGTCCGCTTGATTGGGGATCCTCTCGCCGCTCACCGGATGCACCTTGTCAAGCTCATCGAGAATGGCGACCTCTACATCCCCCAGGCGCGGCAGGGCCGATTGCTCTGTGAAGGGTTGCGGCGTTCGTCCGGGTAGCTCCGCAGCAACTCGGCTGGACACGCGCACCTTGACCGATGCGGCCGGACCGACGTTGCCGGCGCCGTCCACGGCCCGAACGGTGATTTCAACCTCAGCGCCCGATTTCAGCTCCAGATCGCGCAGGTGCATACGCACTTTTTCGCCGGGCTTTTTCGCCACGGGAATAAGATAGCGCGGCACTTCCTTGCCATCGACGTTCACAAAGAAACCACTCGTTCCCGCTTCCCCCTCATCGGTCGGCGTCGTCCACGAGACCCACGCTTCGCCCGCAGGCAAATCTTCGACTTCCGAATGCAATTCACTCGGCGAGGCAGGAGGACGCTTATCCTCCGGACCAAGAAATACCGTTAGGAACGGGGCCGTCTCCGCACTGGATTCGCGGCTGTGGATAAAGCGATTGGGAAAAAGCCGATGGCGAAATTGTTCGCCTTGGCGCGTCCATTCGGAGCCGGTGTCGTCGAAGAGCAGAAAACCGTAGCTGATGCCGGCCACTCGCGCGGCGACGACGGAAGGATCGATGGCCACGCGTTGCCAGCGCTGCGCATCCGGGGCAAACGCATCGGCCATTCTCCACAGCGTCCCACCCTGACCGAGCATGACGCTGCACATGTCGCTACCTGGCACGGTCCACGGCACATCGGGATGGCGACGGTGCTTGTGCGTCGAACTGCCATTCTGCGGCGCGTAATTGGGCGATGTGCCCTCCACCCAGTCTGCCCCGAAACTGCTGACGGTGACGCGATGCAATCGTTCGTCTCCCGCGAGATGAACGTGCAACGTCGCGCCGTGGATGACTCGGCCACGCAATGGCGTGACGTCGATGTCGATCAGACTCATTTCCTGAATCGATTTTACTTTGAGCTTGGCCGCACCGCCGAGATTGCAGTCGGCTTCATGACCGACATTGGAAAACCAAGTATCGCGCGTCACGGGCACGCGCAGTGCCTCGCCGGTTGGCTTGCGCACTTCCTTCTTGCGATTCTCCGCGGGAGCGGACGACTGGGGCAACTTTTTTTCCTCACCTTGGGCTGTCGAGAAAGAAAATGGACACGCCAGGAGAAGCAGAAGCATAGTCGAGTTGGTGTTCATGGTGATCGCGGAGAGATAGCGGTTTGTGTCAGCACTGTAGCGAGGCAAAGGGATCGTACCCTTCTGACAAGGGTCTCGCATGATCGGGCGTCTGTCAATGAAAAAGAGGCGTGTGATGCCGCCTGTGCCGACAGAGGCCAAAAAATGCCTTTTTCGGATAGGATAAGTCATCTTGATAGCGGACGAGGCAAATGCCGTCCATCCGCCGCACATGCAAGGTCAGTGCAACCTTTGCATGTACGGCGGATGGATCGAGTTCGGCACGCTCTTTCGGATTACAATCCCAGCGCACCCAGGATCGGCAACAGGCTCGCCGTCCCGCCTGGATTGAGCAGATTGGCGAGATTGTAGAGCAGGTTGCCAAGGATCTGCCCGTCGCCGGTCTGGGCGAGAAGCTGCGCCTCGATGTTGCTCGTGGTGATTTGCAAGCCCAGCAGATTGACGGCGACCGGTGTTCCTCCGTTGGGCGAAGCGATGGCCAAGTTGAGGATCGGCAGCGTTTGCGGTGTACCGGAGGTGTTAACCAGGGTGGGCGAGGTCAGCTGTTGCAGCACCGGACTCAGCGAGCTGACCACGCTGGACGGGATCGTCAGCGTGGCGGCGTTCAGCACGCCGATGACCTTGCCCAGGATGGCGTTCAAGTCGTTATTGAACGTGGTGAGGTTCTGCGGCGTCGCATCCACGGTGTTCAACAGCGTGGTGCCGATGTTGCCCAGCAGGTCGCCGCTGCCGGTCTGATTGGCGGCATTTATCGTAATCGGACTGGTCTGCAAGAGCAGGCCCAGAAGGTTCAGGTTGAGCGGCGAGACCGTCAGATCGAGGAACTGACCGGGGCCCAGCGTCACAGGAGGAGGAGGGGTGCCGACGTTGGGGATCTGCTGGTTCAGTTGATTCAGCAAGTTCCCCAGCTTGGAATTGATATCGTTAAGGCTCAGCTTTTTCGGCAGCGGCGGATTGAACAGGTTAGCCAGGTCCGTCACGACATTGCCGAGCACCAAACCTTGTCCCGACTGAGCTGTGAGGGTCAGGTCGATTGGCGAGGTCGTGACGGTCGCCCCCATGAGGTTCAGCGTAACCGGGGCGACGTGCAGAGTAAGGACGGGAGTGGTTGCGGTTGTCGTCGAGCCCGGTGAGCTGAGCGGACCGGAACTGGTGTTGACGCCGGCGACACTGAGACTGCCCGAATTCAATAGTGTGACGACGTTGCCGAGGACATTGTTAACGACGGCGCTGACGGCCGGCAAGTTGAGCAAGTTAGAGGTATCGGTCAGCACGTTGCCGAGCAGGTCGCCATTGCCCGACTGGGCGGCGATATTGATCTGAATCTGGCTCGTCTGCACGTTCACGCCGAGCAGGTTCACGTTCAGCGGGTTCAGCGTAAGAGTAACCAGTTGCGAACCCGTCGTAGTGGATGGGGTTGCCGTCATGGGGGACGAAGTAGTCGGATCAGCTGGCGGCGGGTCGGGCAAGGAGAGAGAAGAGACATTGGCAGCAGTCTGCAAGGCCGAATTGACCGTGGACTGCCCGCTCTGGAGGAAAAGCGTGTCAATGAGTAGCGAGTTGCTATCGCTCGCGGAGATGTTTCCCGCGTTGCCCACCAGGCCCGTGAGGAAAAACTGTACGTCTTTCTGGAAGTTGGCGCTCAGCCCCTGGATGTTGTTAGCATCTTGTTGGAGAGTGGTGAGGTCCTGATTGATCTGGCCCAGCGTCACACCCTGGCCCGCCGTGTAGGCTTTGCCGTCCACCTGAAAGTGGGCCAGATCGCTCTGGGCTGTGGCCTGTGCCTGTACGCTCTGCTGGGCCGTCAGGTAGGCGTTGAGAGTGAGAAAATTGAATCCCTGGACCATCGCGCCGTCCAGCATTTCACGCTTTTCCAGCTGTTCCAAACACAGTTGGGAAAAGGATGGACGACGGATCGAGTTGCAGCGTTTTCGGGGAGAGAACAGTTTTCGTATCATGGCTACTCCTTCCAATCAAGCAAAATGGAGAGAAATTGGGCGAGTGTGTTTTGCGCGCAGTTTGCCCGGCGTGAGCAAGGTTGACCCTCGACGTACCCCATTCCTGTGCGCGCAGAGAGTGGGTCAGAGGCGAGGGAGAGCTATGGTGGGTTAGGTCTAGCTAGAGCTTCTGTCCCGGTCGAGTAACTCCCGTAATCGATCAACGAGTCACGGATAAGTCCGCGTCGTTTCGTTCGGGCAAGTTTGCGTGCATTTTTTGTTCCATTCCGTGTAGCTTGAATAAATGGCTGGTTTCGGATTGCTGAACAATAAAGGCAAAAGGGAATAGAGGAGAATGGATAAAAATGAGCAAAGCCAAGACCACGGATAGGAAGCAGCTGTAGCAGAAGGGTATTCGGATGAGAGAGCTGCGATTTATGCAAAGAGTCAACATCCGAGCGCAGTTGTTGCTGCCGTTGCTGTTATTGCTTGTGGGCGTGTTGGGATTAAGTGTGTGGATGGCCTTTGCCGCCGCCAACCGCGCCCGTGGACAGATCGAGACACGCGTCCGCGATGTGGCCCATATTGTCAGTGAAGGTAAATTTTCCCTGGCGCAGCAGCATGTTCTCCTCTGGGTCAAGCAACTATCCGGCGCCGATTATCTGTTGGTGCAGCACAATGGCGGGCGCATCAGCACGCTCGAAGTCGAGCCGGAGCGTTTGCCGCCGGCTGACGAGGTGAGCGACGATTGGCGGACGCTGCATTTGGGGCCGCCGCTCCGCGCCGGCGACAACACCTATTTGTGTAGCGGCATCCGCCTGCACCGGGGCGACAATTTCGGAGATATATTGTATATTTTTTATCCAGAAAGCTTGTGGAGAGACTCCCTGTGGCAGGCGATTTGGCCGTTTGTCATCCTCGGCGGCTCCGTCGGGGCGGCGTCAGTGGCGCTGGCGATCGGACTGGGACACGGTTTGAGCCGGCGCATCGGCGACCTGGAGCGACGGACGCGGCGGATTGCCGGCGGCGATTTCAGTCCCGTTCCGCTGCCGCCGCGCAACGACGAGATCCGCGATCTGGCTCGGTCCATCAACGAAATGGCCGAGCGATTGGCTCAGTTTCAAGAGACGACGCGACGTAGTGAACGACTCCGGCTGCTCGGTCAAGTCAGCGGTGGACTGGCGCATCAGCTCCGCAATGGACTCACCGGCGTGCGCCTGGCGGTGCAGCTGTTCGTCCGCGAGTGCATTGAGCAGACCGATACCTCGGCCCTGGACGTGGCGCTTCGGCAACTGACGCTGTTGGAGACGAACTTGAAACGCTTCCTCGATTTGGGCCGTGACAACGAGGGCCGGCGCGAGTGCTGCTCGTTGCCAGCGTTGGTCCAGGAAGCAATCGAGCTACTACGGCCACAGTGCCGACATGCCAGCATTGAACTGAACTGGAAGCCGCCCGCAGAGGATCGTGTGATCCTTGGCGATGCCGGGCAGCTAAGCCAGCTCATCCTCAACGTATTGGGCAATGCCATCGAGGCGGCGGGACCGGAGGGCGTTGTGCAGGTGACAGTGAGCGAAGAAACACCGTTAGCTGCTCGACCGTCGGTCGTTGTTTTGGAGTTAAGCGATTCGGGGCCGGGCCCGAAGCCGGAGGTGGCGGATCGTTTGTTCGAACCGTTCGTCACCGGCAAGTCCGAAGGCGTCGGCCTAGGATTGGCCGTGGCTCGGCAAATTGCCGAGGCGCACGGCGGCTGCATCCGCTGGGAACGCAGGGATGGCTGGACTTGTTTTCGCGTCGAATTACTACAAGCGCCTGAGCGGGCGCCGTAAGCCCCATGAGCGAAGTCTCAGGTGGCCTACGACCCCCGCTCAGGCACATAATCGCGGAAGAGGCTATGAAACACATCTTGATCGTTGACGACGAAGAAGCAGTGTGCTGGTCGCTCCAGCGCGCTCTGACTCGCGAAGGATACTTCGTTGCGACGACTGCTTCGGCCGAACAGGCCTTCGCCCTGCTGAATCAACAGCGGCCCGATGTCCTGATTCTTGATGTTCGCCTGCCGGGCATGGACGGCTTGACGGCTCTGGCGCGTTTTCGCCAGCTCGTGCCCGACCTGCCGGTCATCGTGGTGACGGCATTCGGCGATCTGCCGACAGCCGTGCGCGCAGTCGAGGGCGGAGCTTTCGATTATCTGGCCAAGCCGTTCGATCTGCAACAAGCCATCGAGTGCGTGCATCGCGCCCTGGTGCGCCGGCCGTTGTCTGAGTCCGCATCCGAGTCGAACGACAGCGCCGCCGGACCCGAAGAGATCGTCGGCCGTAGTCCAGCGATGCAGAACGTCTTCAAGCGAATCGCCCTCGTGGCCCCGCGCGATTCTTGTGTGCTCATTACCGGTGAAAGCGGCACCGGCAAGGAACTCGTTGCCCGCGCCATCCATCGCTACAGCGCTCGCCGGGATCGCCCGTTCTTGCCGGTCCACATCGCCGCCCTCAATCCCAACCTCGTCGAGAGCGAGCTGTTCGGCCACACGCGCGGCGCCTTCACGGGTGCCACGCAGGCACGGCCCGGCCTTCTCGCTCTGGCCGACGGCGGCACCGTTTTCCTTGATGAACTGGCCGATATTCCGCTGCCTGTACAGGTCAAGCTGTTGCGCGTTCTCGAACAGAATGAAGTGCAGCCGGTCGGCGGGACGCAACCCCAATCGCTCAATATCCGCATTCTCGCGGCCACGCATCAGGACCTCACGCGCTGTGTCGCCGAGGGGCGCTTTCGGCACGATCTGTTCTTCCGCCTCAACGTCTTCCCGATTGCCGTGCCAGCGTTGCGCGAACGAGTGGAAGACATCGAACCGTTGGCCGAGCATTTCCTGCGTCGCTTCGAGCCGCGCGCGTTGCCACTCTTGCCCCAGACTGTGCGCTTTCTGCAATCACTGCCCTGGTTCGGCAATGTCCGCGAGCTACGCAATGCCCTGGAGCACGCCGCCATCGTGTCGCGCGGCGGACCGCTTCTACCGGAGCATTTTCCAACCTTCGCCGTCGATCTCGCGCACACTTCCCCTGCAGAGCAGCTGGCGGCGATGGTGCGAACCTGGCTGGCCGAGCGTGTGCGGAGCACCGGCCCGACGCCGCCCGACGATCTCTATGCGGAACTGCTACGTTGCGTTGAGCCGGCGTTGCTTGAGGACGTGATGAAGCGCGTGCAGGGTAATCGATGGGCCGCGTCGCAATGGTTAGGGCTTAACCGCGCTACGGTGCGCAAGAAGCTGTCGCTGTACAATCTGTTTCAAGCACCTACGCAGGAGAGTTCTGACGAAGACGAGGGCGAAGGAAGCGGGTAAGCGTAGCAATATATCCGCTTTATGAGAGGAATATTCTTGCAATAGCCCCCAGGGGGGTTAGAATCAACCTAGCTCTTATAACATCGAGAGGATGACTCATGAATGTGCAACTGACGAATTGCTTGCTGGAGCTACAGACGCGCGAGGATGCCGTCATCGCCCGGTTCACTCGCCCGGTGAGTTTGTGCGGGCAAGTGGCCGATGCCGCCGCCGAGCAGCTCATGTCCCTCTTGACCGAAACCGGACGGCGGCGACTCTTGATAGATTTCGGGAATGTCGAAAGTCTAACCAGCTTTATGCTCGGCAAGTTAGTCACATTGAATCGAACAGCGGAGTCGGTCGGACGGCGTGTGGCGCTGTTCAACGTGCCACCCTACGTTCGCCAGATTCTGGAGGTCTCGCGACTCACTCTCCTCCTGTCGCTCTTCGAGGATGAATCGACCGCACTGGCCGGTTCGTAAGCTGCTCCTGTCTCATCTCTTCGTCAGCGCTTCCAGTGCAGCGTTCCGCTGTGCATCGGCGAGGGGATCGTCCAGCGGCAGGCGCTTCGTCGAGGAGCCCGGACGCATCGTCAATTCTTCCCACCAGGTTCGCACGGCGCGGCTGACATCGGGAGAGACGCGAAACTCATGGTCGGCGTCCGGGTGGACGCCCCAGGAGTCTTCGGGTTTACTTTCGGGGAAACGGTGAAGCGGTTTGCCGTCCGGACGCATGATCGTGCCGCTTGTCACTTTCAGACCGATTGTGCCCAGTCCGCGCAGCTTCTGCACGTTGCCCTTGCCGTGCGTTCGCTGGCCGATCAACAGCGCCCGATTGTGGTCCTGTAACGCCGCCGCGATCAGCTCGGCTCCGCCGGTCGATTCACGGTTGATGAGCACGACCATCGGGAACTCGTTGTGCTTGCCCTCCTTCGTGCTGCGGAAAACCTCCTCCGGTTGATTGCGATACTGAATTGTGGCGATGGTGCCCTCGCCCAGAAAAAGTTCCGCCGTCTTCACCGAGCCAGTCAACGCGCCACCCGGACACCAGCGCAGATCGAGAATCAGCCCGCGCAAACCATCGTGACGCAGAGCGGCGAGGATGTCGGACAGTTCGTCGGGTGTGCTTTCGACGAGATTGCCCAGGCGAAGATGGGCGATTTTGCGATTTTCGTCGAGCCAGTAATTCCACGAATTATCATCGCGTCGGGTCACGCCGAAAACACTCTCCGGGCGAAATCGCTGCCATTCGAGTTTTACTTGGCGAATTTCCTGAGCGGGAGGCGTAAGCTCCCTGAGACTTCGCTTAGGGGGCTTACGCCCCCCCCCGCTCAGGGGTGTGTTTCGCCGGTATGTGAGGGTGATCGGCTCGGGAAGGGCGAAAGCACCCAGCTGGGGCTTGAGCAACGGAGCACGGCCATTGATTACATTGAGCGACTCTTTCACGGCCCGCTGGCGGCCATCGGAATCGTGCAGACGAAGGATCTCATCACCTGGCCGCAGGCCGGCTTGCTGGGCCGGACTGCCTGGCGACACATCGCGGATGACGATAATCTCACCGTCCTCCGTCGTCTCCAGGCCGAAGCCGTCGCGCTCCGAACCGGAGCCAAGAATACGGCGATCATCCTTGGTCATCATGACGCCGGAATACGGATCGAGCGATCGCAACATGGCCTGGCAACTGATGCACAACGGATCGGTCCCTCCCAGATCCTCGACGCGGCCAACGTCGGCGTGGACGGCGCGGAGCAGGTCAAGCAACGGGCGGTCATCCACGGCCGCGATACGGGGCGGAGCCAGCGCCGGCAGAAGCGGGGCCGGCGTGTTAATTGTTGAGGCCGTCTGCGCAGCTGCTTCCTTTTCGGCTCGCTCGATGCGTCGACGCAGGTCGCGTGGCACTGGCCGGCGCGCTCTTTCGTACAGCGCGGACAGGGCGGTGTGCAGCAGATCGGTCCGCGAAACCGGACGGACATAGACATCCGCGATCCAGTTGACCCCGTTAAGCAAAAGGCCAGCGAACGCCTCGTTGTCGCTGGGAGTACGGTACGTGTTATCCGGCGCGGCGGACGGGGAAGCGGGGGCTGGCGGCGAAGGCGCCGGGGCGCTGGCCATTAGCAAGGCAGAAGTCAGAATGCACAATGCAGAATAAATAGCAAAAGATAAACTCCGCCATTTGTGTTCCTTGCGTAGATTCTTTGATTCATGCTGCATTCTGCATCCTGCATTCTGCATGGAATGGTCCTCCTGCGGGGCGGCGATGGGCCGCCGGCGCAATACTGTAGAGGAAGTCGCCTTTTCGCAGAAGACCAACCCACACGCCGGCAGGAGGTCAAAACATGCCAACGCGCGTATTGTTGCTGCGTCACGCCGAAGCCGCCAATCCCCAGGTTTTCCACGGCGCCGAGGCCGACGTGGACCTGAGCGAACGCGGCCGCCGACAGGCCGAGGCAATCGTACCCGTACTGGCGAGGGAAGCGCCGCAAGTGCTGGTCTCGTCCGGCATGCGCCGCGCCATCCAGACAGCGACACCGCTTGCGCGCACCTGCGGATTGGAACTGCAAATCGAGCCGAAGCTGCACGAACGTCGCGTCGGCGCTCTGGTGGGCACCCCGACACGCGGACACGAAGGCGTCTGGCCGGACACACTGAGGCGCTGGCTGGCCGGCGACACCGGCTTTGCCCTGCCCGGCGCCGAATCCTTCGACGACATTCACCGCCGTGTCTTGCCGGTTTGGCAGCGCATCACGACCGAACATGCGGAGAAGACCATTGTCATCGTTGCCCACGGCGTCGTCTGCCGTGTGCTGCTGTTATCTGTGCTACAAGAGTACTCTATCGGCGATTGGCATGATATTCATATCGATAATGTCGCCATTAATGAATTGCTCCAGGATAGCGGATCGTGGCGGGCGACGCGCCTCAACGATCTGTCCCCGGAGGTGACAAACATCGCTTAGCTTCTCTTTGCAGCAACGGCGCTAACTGAAGAGGTCTTGCGGAAAAAACCAGTAAATAGGCAGCGCATCTACATCTAGCGCTACTTGTGTGACGGCTTGTTTTTCGGTGGGGCCGGCTCCTTCTTCGGTGGAGGCCCGGGAGGTGCCGCCGGATGTGGATGCGGAGCCGCTGACTTGCGCACAGAGAATGGAGGAAAAGATGGCGCGCGTCCCGCTCCGTCGCTTCATGGGAACAGCGCACGTGTTGGCGTTTCAAGGTCGCACAGCCAACCGAGGGAATTAAGCTCGTCAGTGCACTCAGTAAGTCACTTCGCCGGGACGTAATTAAGCGTGTAATATGCCTCTTTGTGCAAGAGCCGTGAGCCATTCGCCGAACGCACGCCTGTCGCCGAGAGTTCGTGGATGTTGCCTTCCTGCAACTTACTCACGTACAACCGCACACTTCTGCCGTCGGCCCCAAGGGTAACGCGATCGATCGTCGGCGTTGTGTGATCCACTTCCGGGCTGCCGTACTCGGCTCGATAAATGTACGTGTACGTCTTCATCGTGTACGATTTTGGATCGCCGGCCGTCTTCACATCGATCGGCTGCGTGAAGGTCAGCTCGAAGCCGTCCGGCTTGGCGTGCATTTCGTGGATCTCAAAAGGTGTTTTACCCGTCCACACCAGTCGCTCCAGGGCGAATGGCCTGGGGCCGAACGAACCCCAGCCTCGGTTGGTGCCGCCGACGATCAGGGAACCGTCCGGAGCGAAGCGAATCGGCACGTTACCGGAGCCGAAACCGCGGCGAAACGGGAAGCAAGCTCCCTGATAGCGGCCGTTGATTTTCTCCAGATAAACGCGCATCACCGTGCTGTGCGTCTGATCGGCGACGAAGAGCTGCTTGGAGAATGGACCGAACTTGCCGCCGGAGAGGTCGCAGTCGATGCCGCTGGCGGATTGGCCCATTTTGGAATAGGGGAACAGAACAGCCGAGGGAATGTACTGGGGGATACGCCTGGCTTCGGTCAGAAATCGGCTCTTGTCCTTGGGGATCTCGGGAGTTGGGCCCATGTTCTTGGCGAGCGGATACCATTTGAAGCTTTCGGGATGGCCCATGAAGCCGCC
The DNA here is from genome assembly GCA_036557565.1 of Gemmataceae bacterium. GTDB lineage: Bacteria > Planctomycetota > Planctomycetia > Gemmatales > Gemmataceae > JAJPHU01. The sequence goes on along the minus strand of DATBHJ010000217.1, from coordinate 5,892 downwards.
GGGCGCGAGGTGCTTGAGAGCGCATGTGCCATTCCACGGACCTTGATTGTCCGTGTAAAACATATCGCCGTCGGCATTCATGCCGATGCCGCCCGGCGAACGGATGCCACTGCACGTCGGCACCATCTTGCCGTCCGGCGTGATGCGCAGGCACCAGCCGCGGAACTTGGCCTCGCTGGTGAACGAACCCGTCAGGCACAGCACCACCCAGATGTTGCCCTCCTTGTCGAAGCGCGAGCCGAACGCATATTCGTGATAATCGCCGCTGATGCCCCATTCATCGTTGACGACCTCGAAAACGTCGGCCTTGCCGTCGTGGTTGCTGTCCTTGAGGCGCGATATGTCGCAGCGCTGGGTTACATACAGCCAGTCGCCCTTGGCAGCCAGTCCGAGAATTTCGTGCAGCCCACGGGCGTAGCGCGTGAATTTCGCCTTTCTGGGATCGTCTGCGAGAGGATCTTGTACCATCCAGATATCGCCTCGGCGCGTGCCGAGAGCCAAGCGGCCATCCGACATAAAATCGAGAGCGCCGACTTCCAGGACTTCGCCCTTGGGCAGATCGTAACGGAGGATTTTGTAGTAGTCGTCTTCCGTCGGCGGCTTCTCGGCGGCGGGCAGTGGGGCGGCGAAGAGACAAAGAAGAATGAGGGTGGCGCATTTCATGAGGAATTTCACCGAAATCAATCCTCGTTCCCAAGCTCTGCTTGGGAACGCAAGTCGGGAAGCTCTGCTTCCCATCCGGTCTGCGGCTGACCGCGAAGCAGAGCTTCGCAGCCGTGCGTTCCCAAGCAGAGCTTGGGAACGAGGGCTAACTCACCACACGAACTCCTGTTCTATACGCGCCTTGCCATCGTGAAAGCGCACGGGCACCAGCAGTTCCGTCTTGCCGCCACTCTTGCGAATCTTCGCCTCGGTGCCAGTATCAAGTTTCAGCAGCCACTCGCCGTTGATGCGATACGTTCCCTTTGTGACGATTTCGATCTTGTCGGCGACAGCGGCGCGGAACCACAGGTTCGCCAAGGGTTTGTTCGCCATCAGTGTGAGCACACGGCGAATTGACGGACTCGGCTTGCCGGCCACAGCGTTGGGGAAATCCTCAATGCGAGCGCCGCAGCAGGTGTACAGAAACGTCGGACGGCCATCGGCTGAGGTGCGGTAGCCGCGAAATTGGTAGCCCAGTTCCTTCGCGGAGCGGTCTGGCCACGGATCATCGTCCTTGGTGAGTACAGCGAAGGCGACACCAGGTGGCAGATGGACGACGTTGTCGCCCAGCGGCGGCTCGAAGCCGGCGCCGCGGTCGTTCCAGTGTCGCGCAACGTCGAGGAAATCGCCCTGCCAGATCAGCGCTAGCCGCAAATCGTTGGCGTCGAAGGACAGGTTTCCTTTCTCCGGATAACCGACGGCGATGGCGCGAGTTCCCGATCCTTCAATGAAATTGCGATAAACGATAGCTTCTTTGCCCGGAATGAGCGGGATGGAGTGTTTGCGGAGGCCCGTCGGCAGACCGGCCCGACCGCCGTCTTGCAGATAAACCCAGATCGATTCGATCTGCTTGGCCGTTGAGCCTCCGAGAACATCTGGCAGGACGGTCATCCCGCCCGTCCAGGCGGTGGGCATGCGTGTGCCGGGCCGTAGCTTTTGCGGATCGAGCAGGTAGCGATAGAACCAATCGTGTTGCAGGCGGCGCGGCATCAGCAGCATATCGATGCCCTGGACGCCCTCGGCTCTGTGTCCGGCGAATGTGTGGCACTTGACGCAGCCCAGCGAGTTGCCGCCGCACATCTTCCGCGCCTCGGACCTGATACGATTGGCCGGCTCACTGAACGTCACCGCTCCGACCGGCGCTATCTTGCCCTTATCCGCGGTCGAGAACGCCTCGATCAGTCCCGGCACGTTGTTCGCCCCGAAGCGGGGCATGCGCGTCATCATGTACGGACGATCGTGCGCCCCCTGGTTGAAAATGTGCTGCAAATAATCCGGTTTCAGTTTGGCGCCGGCATCGTGAAGCGGTGGCGGAAGCCGGCCCTCTTCGCCCATTTCCGGCTGCGTCGTGGCGAAGAAAGCGTTGATGCCGTCCTCGATGCCGCCGAGATTGCCGCGCTGATGACAAGCGTAGCAATTCAAGGCCGTCATGGTCTGGCCGATGATTTCTTCGGTACTGGGCCTCGCAGTCTTCGGGGATTTGAGGATTGCCGCCAAGGCCCCACGCTGAGCTGTGTTCAGAGAATACCACGGCAGTCCCTTCTTCGGCTCGGCGGACAGACAGCCACCTTCGGGACGCAGTTTATCCAAAGGCGCAGGTGAGCGGCCGGCGTCAGCCGGCTGTTGTCGGCTTCCAACAGCCGGCTGACGCCGGCCGCTCGCCGAAAGTTGATGGCAATTGGCGCAACCTATGGATGTGAACAGCTCTCGACCCTTTTCCACCCGGTTGGGCTGAATGGAGAACTCCTCAGTCTGCACAGAGCCTTGCCCTTGCAACAAGTAGTTGGCGACCTGCGTTGACTCGTCCTTGTTGAGGATGCCGGGCATGCGTCCGGACGGCCGCACCGCATGTGGATTCTCCAGAAACGCCGCCAGGCTGGCTATCGAGTATTTGCTGCGAAGATCGCCAAGCGGCACAGAGGTGGGCAGCAACCTGGCCGCATTGCCCTTGGCCTCGCGACTGCCGTGACAGGCGACGCAGCCAACCTGGTGATAGAGCTGCTGGCCGAGAGGGACTGCTTTTCGATCGGGCCGCTCCTGCTTCAAGGTTCCGGTGGAGGCAAGAAAATGGACCAGGGCTCCGATCTTCTCACCGCATTCCTCTTCGGACAGGGTGGCGAAGAGGTTCGGCATGGTAGTGCCCGGCTTGATCGCCTTGGGATCGCGGAGAAATTGGCGAAGATAAGTTCGCTGCACGCGGCTGCCAATGCCGTCGAGAATCGGCGCTTGTCTGGACGGCAAGGCGGTTGTCTGGTCAGCGTTCGACTTGTGGCAGCTGGTACAGTTCAATTCCCCCAGCAGCAATCGACCGCCCTTGACGGCATCTGCTCCCGAAACGGCGTAGAAGCGCTCGAATCCGTAAACGATCGGATGGCCGTCCACATGGGTCTTTGTTTCTGCCGCACTCAGGCGGAGCGGAACGAGTGCAAGAGGCAAAATCAGGATGAGGAACGCTAAGAAGCGACTCAACACGGCGGGAATCATGCGAGCATCTTAGGGAGACCATACGGTGACCGCAAGGGTTGAGAAGCCAGTCCGAGCCTGAAGCGTAAGCGAGAACTGCTCTCCGCTTACGCTTCAGGCTCGGACATTCTCACTCCATAGGATGAATAGAGGCGACATTGGGACATGAGGTCGAAGATGGAGAAGCACGGACATCCCCTGGCCCGTTTCTCGCACTTCCTGCATCGGAACTTCATCTGGTTTCTGCTGGGTTCCTACGTGGTTGCCGCCGTTGCGCCGCAGGCGGGCTTGGCGATCAAGAATGTGTCGCTGGGCCGCCATTACCTGTTCGGGGAGTCGCTTCACCTGTCGTTGCCGATGGTGCTGTTGGCGCTGTTGCTGTTCAACGCTGGACTGGGCGTGCAGATGGTGCAGCTGCGCCACCTGCTGCGACGACCGTGGGGGCTCGCCGCCGGCCTGGCGGCCAACCTGTTCATTCCCATCGCCTACATCTTCGTCGTGGCCCAGACCATGCGTTTCTGGCACAACGCCGAAGAAGTGCAGCACATCCTCGTCGGCCTGGCCCTGGTGGCAGCCATGCCGATCGCCGGATCCTCGACGGCGTGGTCGCAGAACGCCAACGGCGACCTGTCCTTGAGCCTTGGCCTGGTACTGTTCTCGACTTTGCTCGGCCCGCTGACAGTGCCAATTTCCTTCGACCTGGTCGAGCACATGGCCGAAGGAGAGTATCGCCAAATCCTGGAAGACCTGGAGACGCAGGGAGGGGGAGTTTTTCTGATAATCTGTGTCATCCTTCCGTCGCTCTTGGGGATTCTCACGCGGCTTGTTCTGGGTGACGCGCGCATCACCGCGGCCAAACCGCAGGTGAAGTTGCTCAATTCGCTCAACTTGCTCGTGCTCAATTACTCGAACGCCTCGGTATCGTTACCCCAGGCGTGGGCCGAGCCCGATTGGGACTTTCTCAGTGTAATCCTGATAATCGTCGTTGGAATGTGCGTGCTAGCCTTCACGGCAGGCTGGTTACTCAGCCGGTTGCTTCGCGTGGAGCTGCCGCAGCGAATCAGCCTGATGTTCGGCCTGGGCATGAACAACAACGGCACCGGCCTGGTGTTGGCAACGATGGCACTGCCTCAATACCCGCGCGTCATGCTGCCGATCATCCTGTACAACCTTGTGCAGCACCTCGTAGCTGGCAGCGTGGATTACCTGCTTTTCCGCCGCACACCGGATTCAGAAGAGAACCACCACGAATCACACAAACAACACGAATAAAGACAACAAAGACATAAATTTTTGTCTTTATTCGTGTTGTTCGTGTGATTCGTGGTGGTTTCTTGTAAGACTCACGCTACTTCCTTGCGTTCACTTTTTTGCTGGCGCGATCTCGTCTCGAAAGCACGGGCCTCCTCGACAGCCAGGGTAATCGCTGGGCCCGTCCACGACGCCAGGTCGGCTTCATAGCCCGCCTTGACGCCCGCCTGCACGATATGCTTGACCAGATCGCCGGGCTGGCACATGCCCTGTTTCGATAACCGAGCATCGTAATCGTGAACGCGTCGCTGCAATTCGACGCCGTTGGCCGGCATCGTCGTGCCATTCTTCGTCGCCGCTGGTTTCTTCGGCATGGGCAGAGCGGAGGCCGGCAACGTCGGCGTTTTGGCGAACTGTCGTTTGCGTGTGTCGTAATCGACCCACTGCGACGGCAGGCGATAGAGATAGCGGCCAATGCCGAATTTAACGGCCGCACGCTTGAGCGCATCGCTGAAGGCAGCCTTGCGACGGTCGCCCTCGTCGGGCTGTTCACTCGGACCACCGACATCCATCTTCGTGATCCATTCATCGCCGAGCCGCAAACGCAAACGGCAGACGACAGAGCCATCCGGCAGACACTCGTATTCGTCCTGCCAGCCGGCCACGCCCAGCACGTCATCCAGACGGTCCTGAATGGCGCGGGCGTCAACGTACGCCAGGGCCAGGGCGCGATTGTTGTTGACGACCGCCGGCTTGAACTTCACCTCACGCGGATCAAACGGGGAAGCCAGCGCCTCGGTCAATTCTTCGACGTGGTCTGACTGCTTGGGAAAGGATGCATGCATGGTTTGTTCTCCTCATCTGTTGCACGGATTGAGTCTCCAGAGATAGTGTACATATGTATGGTAAGAGAGTCCAGGGGAGTAGGCGCGATCGCCCCGCGGCACGGGCGTCGCCTCGATCGGAATTTCCAAATACGCAATTTTTCTCGGATAATTTGGTTGACAATCCTGCCTTCGCCTCCTACTCTCGCTCTTATCGCGTAGTCGTCTCACTAACCACACACGTTTTTGCGAGGAGATCAATGGCCAACAACGACGCACCCAAGGCCAAGGCGATGACCAAATCCGCCGTGTATCAGGAGATCGCCAGTAGCACGAAGCTGACCCGGAAGCAGGTGGCGGAAGTCTTCGACGCGCTGACCAAGCTCATCAAGCGAGAGCTGGGCGGCAAGAAAGGTTCGGGCGTGTTCACGATCCCCGGACTGCTCAAGCTGACGTTGAAGCGTTATCCTGCAACCAAGGCGACGACTAAGCCCGACCCGTTCCATCCTGGGCAGATGATGCAGGTCAAGGCCAAGCCGGCCCGCAACAAGGTGCGGCCGCGCGCCCTCAAGGCGCTCAACGAGATGGTCAAGTAACTTTGCCCACGAAAGTGAGGAGTGAGGAGTGGGGAGTGAGGAGGGAAAAGGTTCTC
>DATBHJ010000216.1:0-2677 GCA_036557565.1 Gemmataceae bacterium | reverse complement strand
GGCGGGACACCACGTCCTCACCGAGAGTCGGGACATCGCACGAGATCGAGCAGGAAGGAATAATCCCGCGAAGAATTGGTAAGAAAGATTGACGTGTTCAGAGGTAACAATATTCAACAATCGCTGCTGTCAGGCAGGACGCCTTGTCGATATCCACCTCGGCGAGCGCTTCTTGCAACAGGGTGGCGTTGCAGGCCGTGTGGCCGATGGGCAACCCCATCCCAACCGGCACCTTCATTTTACGCAAAGATTCGCGGAACAAGCGCTCAGATTCTTTTGCATCCTTCGGCTCACAGCTAGTGAATGAACCGACGACAATGCCCGCCACGGCACCGCGGGTGCCGGCCAGCTGACGCGACATTGGCCCTATGAGCCGATCTTGCCGGCATTCTGGGCCGAAGTTCTGCGACAGGCGGAACGCACGTCGAACCTGGGCGAATGCTCCGCGGCAGCAAGGCGAGCGTTCGAGCAAGCCTGGGGCTGTCACAATCGAGAAGTGCCGCTCAGTACACTCTGCGACGCCGAGCCGTTTGCCTATTTCGCTTGCCATGTGCTCGCCAATTTGCCCCATTTTCACTCGCTTTACAATGCAATTGTCGCCGACTATCGCCGTCGTCACGGAATCCGCGACCGTCAACATCCCGTGCCCGACCTCGCTACCGAGGGCGACTGGCTGGAGGCGCCGTTCTGGTGCTGGCGAGCCGGCGCTTCGCGACGCGAACGTTTGTTTGTCCGTCTCGATAAGGATCGCGTGGAAATCCTGGTTAGCCGCGACCCGAAGGCGAGTCCGAACGCGCTCGCCTTCGGATCGCGGCTAACCGACGCAGCGGCGGTCCGGCGAGAGCTGCAAGCGCACCGACTCAAAATCCGCACGCGCGCTCTGACGACCACGCTGTACGCTCGTTTGTTCCTCGCGGATCTTTTCCTTCACGGCATCGGCGGCGGCATCTACGATGAATTGGCCGATGAATTGATGCGTCGCTTCTATGGCTGCGAGCCGCCGGAGTACCTGGTGTTGTCGGCGACGCGCTGGCTGCCGCTGTCGCGCACTCCGGCCACAGAGGTGGAGCGCCGCCGTTTGCTGCGCGAACTGCGCGGTGTTTACTTCAATCCAGAGCGCCATCTCGACGATAGCGCCGCCCACGAGCATCTGTTCGATCTGGCCCGGCGCAAGCACGAATGGATCGCGCGTCAACCGGTCACGTCCGCCGAGCGCCGCGAACGCTTCCGCACCTTGCGTACGCTCACCGAAGAGCTGCGCCGCCCCCTGCTGTCACGCGAGGAGCAGTTGCGCCGGCAACTTCTGGAATGCGAGCAACAGCTCCGGACAAACGCTGTGCTCCAGCGGCGCGACTATTCGTTTTGTCTGTTCCCCGAAGGAGTCCTGCGGCCCTTTTGTACGCAGTTCTTGGATGCAGAAAAATAGAACGCGGAGACAGCGGATCGCGGAGTGTGTTGGGCCGCTTGTTGCAGTTGTACTTGCAGTTGCTGATTGGCCAGTACATCGGCCAGCGCAGCCTGCACTGCTTCTTTGACCGCCGTGCAAACGACTGCTTGCACGGTACCGGCCAGGGCGTTGTCCATACCGTCCAGGATGCCGTCCAAACGATCAATTTGGGACCATCCGAGTCACCGGCACCGGGATTCTCAAGAAGGATCGACCTGCGATCGAAGTGGACGAACCGAAGCAAATAGAAATCATGGAGAGAACCAAGTAACTCGATCCCCTTTATTTCAGGGCATCAGCAGTGTGGCCACTGGCCCTCTTGCCCGTATACTGTGTTGCAATCGGGAAGCCGATGCGCTGGTGCGTCCTTCTATCGCCTCGACGGACGAATATCTTGTCGTGCAAAGGAGCGCCAGCCGATTTGACTGGCTGCTGCGCAAGGACGATTTCTTGGACGAGGGGGTGGCAGCGGTCTTCGGTCTGGCTGGTGACCAGGCCGAACTCTTGCCCCTTTCTTTTCCGAGGCTCAGAGTACCCAGCCAGGAAAGATCAGCATAATTGGCAGGGCAGACAGGCATACCCCTGACCTGTGGACGGGAGGACTGGCCATGTCACGATCAAGACTGCTGTTCGTCACCTGCGCCACGTTATTGCTCACCCTTCCCGTCGCAGGTGATCGGCCAGCACAGCAAGCGAGGAACGCCGACACTCCGCCTCAGTTCGTCGGGCGGTGGACCGTAACTTTCGCCAACGGGGTCGTTGAGACCTGCGCTGTGCGCTTAGCCGCCCTGCACGCAAAGATACCGGAGCTGTCGTACGCTAAACCTCCCAGCCATATCCACCGGAATCCGTTCCTTCGGCCAGCGCCGGAACTCCCCTTATACACCGATTTATCACCCGTTCTCATGGCACGGCTTGTGGGACTTTGGCACCGGCGGCTTGGGGGACATGGCCTGCCACATGGATGGGTTCACGCCATCATGGAGAACAAACTGGAGATCGTGTATTCCAATTTCGACATTGCCGGTCTGTTGACCGAGACGATTCTGTTCGGTAACTTCGCCATGCGTGCCGGCAAGAAGCTCGAATGGGGCGCGGAGAACATGGAGTTCCCGAACTTCCCTGAGCTGGAGAAGTACTTGCACTTCGAGTATCGCAACGGCTGGACGCTGTAAGCGCATTGGTTAGCCGCGACGCGCAGCGGAGCGCGTTCGCGCTCCGCTGCGCGTC
>DATBHJ010000215.1:0-13584 GCA_036557565.1 Gemmataceae bacterium | reverse complement strand
AGCGCAACGGAGTAAGCGGCCGTCTGACAACCGCTTACTCCGCTGCGCTGCGTGCGCGGCTCGGCAAACAGCATTGTATCCCCACCTCACGGCAAAGGATAGAGCCGATAGAGCATCCAGTAGACCATGACGCCGGTGATGGCCACGTACAGCCAGATCGGCAGCGTCCAGCGGGCCAGCCGTACATGCCGCTGCCACCGTCCCGTCAGTCCCAGCACCGCCGTCACCAGAGCCAAAGGCGCCACGATCGCGGCCAAGGGCGTGTGCGTCCACAGCACTCCCTGATAGAGGGCACCCACCCAGGCCGGCGGATTGGCATGACTCGTTTGCTCCGCGAACGACGTGGTCAGCCCGTGCTTGATGACCGCGTGATGGTATCCATACGAGATCAAAAAAAGGATCGATATTCCCAGCGCTGCCATCATGCAGGCGATGTGCAGACGGACCAGCCGGCGACGGATGGCAGAATAACCCAAGAGAAGCAACATCGCCGTGCCGGCGTTCAGCGTGGCGTTGAAGCGCGGAAAATCGCTGGGCAAATACCAGGCGTCATGCTCCAGCGCTGTGACCTTCGCTTTCAGTTTCCGCAGGCTCAACTGATGATCGCGTTCTGGTGCGGGCGAATTGGAATCAGGCCGGCCCTCAAAGTAGCCGCGGATGTGGCCCTCGCGATCCACGAGGACGAGCTTGGGACTGTGCATCACCGCATTGCCCGGATCGCCGGCCGTGTTCTTCTGCGCGGGCAGGTGGAAGGATTTTTCCAGCAGTTGATAGATGGCTTTTTCGTCGCCGGTCAAAAACAGCCAGCGCTGGGGATCGGCGTGATAGTGCTTGGCGTACTCGCGCAATTCTTCGGGGCGATCGTGCTCCGGATCGACAGTGAAGGTGACGAGGCGGACATCGGGGAAACGGGCCAAATCAGTCTGGAGCTGCTCCATCGTCGTGCTGATCTGCGGGCAGCCCTGCGTGCAGCGTACAAACTCGAACGAGGCGATCCAGATTTTGCCGAGCAGGTCGGACTTGCTGACGCTTTGGCCGCTGCGTTCGATCAGGGTAAAGTCGCCGACGGTGCCGAGATCGTCGTCGAGGGGAGCAGCGGCACACAAGCAGACAAGAAAAAAAATCCTCCCCGCTTCGCGGGAAATCCGAAATCCGAAATCCGAATGAAACTCGAAAACCGAAATCTCAAATCCGAAAGAAATCCAGAAGCCCGAGACATGTTATTTTATTCCATATTTCTTTTTCGGATTTTGAGTTTCTTTCGGATTTCGGATTTCGAGTTTCGGATTTCCCGCGAAGCGGGTTGCGGGTTGATTAGCGCGTGCCGGTCGTGGAGACGGGCGGCTCCAGTGGTTGTTGTCCCGGATGCCAGGCAATGACGATGTCCGGCATGAGCACCATCATCATCATGACGCCGAGAATGAAAATCGGCACGATGATGAAATACACTTTGCCCCAGTCGAAATTCAGGTGCATGAAGATCAGACCGACCAGAAACGCCTTGATGACGGCCACGCCCAGAATGATGGCGACGCTGGTGAACACGTCGATCCAGCCCTGACGCACGGCCTCATTGGCGACGAACGAGATGGCGGTGAAAATCGACAGCGCGGCGAACACCGTGAAGTAAGCCTTGACGCGAAGATCATGGGAGGCGTCGTGCGTGGTGGCGTGCCCAGTTTCGGTCATGATAATTCTCCCATTTCCTGAGCGGGGGGCGTAAGCCCCCCGCTCAGGAGATAATCGTCTTATACCAGATACAACAACGGAAACAAAAAGATCCACACAATATCGACAAAGTGCCAATAGAGGCCGACCATCTCTAACATGGTGGAGTGCTGCGGACCGAATCGGCCAATGGCAGCGATCAAGAGGATGATGACAAAGACCACGAGGCCACCGAACACGTGCAAAGCGTGGAAGCCGGTCATGGCGAAATAGCACGACGACCACAAGTTGCCGAACGGAATCGCCGGCGTCAGATGCAGAGCGACGCCCTTTTTCTCGGCCTTCTCCAAAATCTCATTGACCCGCTCGCCGACCTCACCGGGACTCGGCGGACGATGGAACCCGACCGGCTGGCCCTCCGCCACCGCCGCGGCCGTCATTTCGTTGAGCAGACCGTTGCACTCTTTCTGCACTTCCGCATCGATCGAGCTATTCTTGACCGCTTCCAGTTGCACCTGGACGCGATGGAAATACTGCATGCCGGTGGCATGTTCGTGCTTCTCGCGCTCGATGGCTTGCGGCGTTTTCAGGACGATCTTATCGCCCTCGCTTTTTTCGGGATAAGGTAAGCTCTCGCCGATGTGGCCGGGCAGGATGTCGTGTTGGAACTTGGAATTGTATTCATACGCCTTGATGACGAGGAAGACGGCGCCCAGGGCCAGCGTGATGGCGATGTGCATGGTGGCTTTCTTCATGTCGCCCTTGACGGCGGCATGATGGGCCAGCACCACGGTGAAGCTACTGCAAATCAGCACGAAGGTGTTGAGCGCGCCGATCCACTCGATCAAGTGGACCTGATGCGGCGTCGGCCATTTGTGCGGCGATTGCGCCGGCGTGCCGTGGCGCAGAATGATGTAGGTGCCGATCAGGGCGGTGAAGAACATGATTTCCGTGACGAGGAACAGCCACATGGCCACCTTGGGCGTCGGCAGCGGCATGCCCATGTGCTCCTGCGGTTTGTCGTAGACGACTTCTGTCATGAGATCCTCACAATCCTAAGGCACGATCCAACAATAACAGGGCAAGCAATCCAGGCAAATACACAAGCGAGGCCCGCAACACGCGCCGCGCCTGACAGTGCGTGCGCCAGCGGCGAAAGCCAAGCGCCGTGGCCAAAAATGCTAGACCCAAAAGCACCGCGCCGCCGAGATAAAGCATCCCAGCGTCGCCGTACAGAACAGGTTGCAGACTGACGACGAGCAGAGCCAGACAGTAGAGAATCATATTCTGGCTGGTGCGCCGGCCGTCGCCATCGACCACCGGCAGCATGAGCAGTCCGGCGCGGGCGTATTCGGCGCGGTACATCCAGGCGATGGCCAAAAAGTGCGGCACCTGCCAGAGAAACAGGATCAGAAATAACACGCCGGCCTCGCGCGTCAGCTCGCCGCGCACGGCGCACCAGCCAATCAGAGGCGGTAGAGCGCCGGGCACGGCACCGATCAGCGTGTTCAAAGGCGTGCGCCGCTTCAGTGGCGTGTAGACGGCGACGTAGAGAACGAAAGTAATCGCCGCAATTAGGGCCGACAGCACATGGCTGAGCGCCAGCGCGAGATACAGCACGCCGCCCAGGCCGAGCGTCAGACCGAACACGAACACTTCCAGCGCTTGCAGCCGGCCCGACGGCAGTGGCCGTTTTTCGGTGCGGCGCATGAGTGCATCGCTATCGCGTTCGAGCCATTGATTGAGAGCGCTGGCACCGGCGGCCACCAGGGCCGTGCCCAGTACTGTGTGCAGCAAGACGACAAACGAAAAGTCTCGTCCGCCGGCCAACAGGACACCGGCGCCGACCGTGAACAGCACCAGCACCGCCACGCGCGGCTTGGCCAACTCGGCGTAATCCGCCAGACGCGGACGACTCAGAGCCGGGGCTTGGGCACAGACGCTGACGGCCGCCTTCATGCTGTCCCTTCCAGTTGAGGTACGATAGTGCCGCAATTTCCCTCACCAGCCCGAAGCGTGAGCGAGGGCAGCCCTCGCTCACGCTTCGGGCTGGTTTGGAATGCGCTTCGATGCAACAACACTGTCTGCACCACGGCGGTTGCCAGAATGAACGAACCAACCAGCACATGAGCGACGCGCGTCGCCGCCTGGCCGATGGTGGGTTTCCGCATCTCCGGCGGCAGAACACCGGCAAACTTGCCCAGCCAGCTCTCGACACCAAGCATTATCTGCAAGGTCAAGAGAACGCCGAGCAAAATCAAGGTACGGCCCAGGACGTGGCGCGCCTGTGGACTTGCCAGCGCCAGATGGGCAAACCAAACAGCCACGGCTACCACCGCAAACGCCGTCATCAGATGCATCCGCTGGGCCAGCGCTCCGTTGGTATGCCGCAACAGGGCGCCCCAGATCAGCTGGAAAAATACCAACGCCGTCAGCACGAGCGACCACAGCCGCAAACGTGGCGCTTCCGCGACCGGTGGGTCAGCGACGAATCGAGCTGAAGTCAGGACGGCCAGACTAACGAGCAGACTGAACACGACCTGCGCGAAACAACCGTGAATGACAGCGAGGTTGGTACCCAGCCAGGCGTGAAGCACCACGCGAAAACCGCCGAGCAATCCCTGCACGATCACGCCGGCCAGGGCGGCGACGCCCAACCATTTCAACCAACTCCGCCGTGCCGAGAGCAACAGTCCAACTGTCAACACGATGACGCAGCAACCGACGACATATCCGGCCAGCCGATGCGCATGCTCGATGACGAAACCCGGATTCGGTTCCGACCAGTCGATGAGGGCCAGATGCCAGGGCACGGTGGGCCAAACGGGATCGGCCATGCCGACCTGGAAAGTCGTGACCACCGCGCCGAGGGACAGCAAGGCCACGGTGGCGCCGGCGGTCAGCACGGACCAGCCGTGCAGCCAGCGAGGCGCGAACCGAATTTCGGCGAGGGTGGATGGCATGGTAATCCTATTGGGCGAACGGCCGGCGTAAGCCGGCTGGTTGGGGTCTTACCAGCCGGCTTACGCCGGCCGTTCGCCTTCTGTTAATGCGCCGGCGCCGGAACGCCGCTGGGTTGCGGCGCTGCCTGCGGGAGATAATCTTCCTCCATGTCCGGGTTGCCGTATTCATACGGTCCGCGGCGAACGATCGGCGTCTCGACGAAATTGCCGTGCGGCGGCGGCGACGGCGCCGTCCATTCCAGCGTGTTGGAGTGCCAGGGGTTCGCACCCGCCCTGGCCCCGCGGAACAGGCTCCACAGGAAATTCACCAGGAAAATAATCTGCGCCGCTCCCAGCAAGAACGCGCTGACGGTCATGAACGCGTTGAGCGGTTGCACGTTGTCGAGGAAGCGATACAAAGTCGAATCGTAATAGCGGCGCGGATGGCCGGCGATGCCGATAATGTGCATCGGGAAAAACGTGCAGTTGGAGAACAAGAACGTCAGGGCGAAGTGGACCTTGCCCCATCTCTCGCTCATCAGTCGGCCAAACATCTTAGGGAACCAGTAATAAATACCGGCGAAGATGCCGAAGATGCTCGACATGAACAGCACGTAATGCAGGTGGGCCACGATGAAATAGGTGTCGTGAATGTACACGTCCACCGGCGTGGCGGCCATGAAAATGCCGGACAGACCGCCGATGACGAACATGGCCACGAAGGCCAAGGCGTTGAGCATGGCCGTGGTGAACTGGAGGTTGGCCCCCCAGATCGTGCCCAGCCAATTGAAGGTTTTGACGGCCGAGGGCAAAGCGATCATCATGGTGGCGATCATGAAGCCGGTGCCCAGGCGCGGGTCCATGCCGCTCTGGAACATGTGATGGCCCCAGACGATGAAGCCCAGGCCGGCGATGCCCGCGATGGCCAACACCATCGGCTTGTAGCCGAACAACGGCTTGCGCGAAAACGTGCTGATGATGTCGGACACCATGCCCATTGCCGGCAAGATCATGATGTACACGGCCGGATGCGAATAGAACCAGAACAGGTGCTGCCAGAGCAGCGTTTGTCCGCCGCCCGGCCCGGTGTGCCAGTTGCCGAACGACATGCCGCCCGACGGAAGGAAGAAGCTGGTGTTGATGGTTTTATCGAGCAATTGCAGCATCAGGGCCACGGTCAAGACAGGCAGGGCCATCGATTGCAGGATGGCGGTGATGAACATGGCCCAAATGGTCATGGGCATGCGGAACATGGTCATGCCGGGCGCCCGCAGATTGATGATGGTCGTCATGTAGTTGATCGAACCCATCATCGACGAGATGCCGACGAAGAGCAGGGCGACGAGCCAGCAGATTTGCCCGAGGCCGGAGTGCGGCGAGGCCGGTGAGTGGAAGCCTTCGCCGGCCGGCATGGTGGCGCTGGCCAACAGCGGGTACGAGGTCCAGCCCGAAGCGCCGGCCCCACCGTCCACGAAGAAGCTGATGAGGATCACGGCGAAGGCCGGCCACATGAACCAGTACGACATCATGTTCAGCTTCGGGAACGCCATGTCGGGCGCCCCGACCATCAGCGGGATGGTGAAATTGCCGAACGCCCCCGTCAACAGCGGAATGATGACGAAGAAAATCATGACCGAGGCGTGCATGCTGAAGATCATGGCGTAGAAGTCCGGCGACATGCGCCCGCCCCAGCTGATCGGGAAACCCGGAAGATTGATTCCCTTGGGAAAGCCGACCTGCAAGCGCACCAACAGCGCCAGGCTGCCACCGATGAGGAAGAAAATCAGTCCGGAGAACAAAAATTGAATGCCGATGATCTTGTGATCTTCGGAGAAAATATATTTGCGGAGAAAACCCAGCTCGTGGTGAGCATGGGCTTCGGCATGGGAATGACTGACGCTCATATTGAAATCCTCGCAGAGTCGATTTATGAACCGCCAAGGCGCCAAGAGCGCCAAGAGAAGAAAGAGAGAAAAAGAAACATCTAAGAACTACATTTCTGTTTTGCCCAAGCGCCTTTTCTCTCTTCTTCTCTCTCTTTTCTTGGCGTTCTTGGCGTCTTGGCGGTTCACTAACTAATCCTTTGCGGCGATGGGGGTCGCTTTCTTTTCCGGTTGACGGCTGCGCGCCGCCTTCTGGGCGTGCTTGAGCCAGTTCAGGTAATCGTCTTTCGTTTCGTGGACGTACAACAGACCGCGCATGCGATAGTGCCCGCCGCCGCACAATTCGGCGCAGGTGATCTCCCATTCCTTGCTCTTGTCCATCAATTCACACTGGCCGGTGCTTTCGTTGAAACGCGCGTTGAAATCGGTGGCATTGAACCACATCGGGATCGTCTTGCCCGGCAGTGCGTCCTGCTTCAAACGCAGCTGCGGCAAGAACAGACTGTGCAGCACGTCTTGCGTTTTCAGGTAAATGCGGACGTTGGCACCCTTCCAGCAATGCAGCTCATCGGGCAGATACATGTCGTCGATGGCGGGGAGCTCGGCCCAGGTGCGGGCATCTTTGGGGCGAGGCTCGTCGGCGTAACGGAAGGTCCAGTCCCATTGCCGTGCGGTGACTTGCATCACCAGGTCCGCGTCCGGCGTCTTGGCCTGATATTTGATTCGCTCCCAGGCACCGATCTGCGCGATGGCGATGTACAACAGAATGGCGCCCGGCACAACGGTCCACAGCATTTCCAGGCGGTGATGCCCCTCGACGTAGACGCCCTTGGCGCCGGGCCGTCCGGCGAAGCGGTACATCGCCCAGACCAACAGCGCTTCGGTCAGCACGAAAAAGAAGGTCGTGAAGCCGAGAATGACGTAATAGAGATAGTCCACGTCCGGCCCAAACGAAGACACGTTGGCCGGCAGCCACCAACCCACGAGCGGACTGATGGCGACCGACAGGAACGAGGCCAGCAGGACCACGCCGAAAAAGATGCTCCAACCTTTATGCTGCACAGAATTACTCCTGTATCCCCTGGCGAGCGGGGCTTGTTAACGCCCCGGTGAAAGTAACCGGGGCGTTAACAAGCCCCGCTCGCCGGATTTTTACCTTTGTGCATGCTCCGTGGCTTTCTCGTGCCGCCTGCCGTAGACACTGTCGCGGACATCGTCAGGCAACATGCTCGGATACGGCAGCGCTTGCACGAAGTTGACCAGGTCCCAGTACGGATCGGCACTGTCGCGCCAGAGCGCTTGGTTGGCCCCTTTGTCATCGAAATCGGCGCGCGGCATTTGCGACGGATCGATGCCGCCGCGGATGCGCCAGTAAATGTCGATCGGTCGCCGGCCGCCGCGAAAGACGTTGCCTGTCAGGTTGGCCGGACGTACCATCGTGCCCCATTTGTCGTAACGGAACGGCGCCTGCCGGCCAAAATCGACGTGACAGTTGATGCAGCTGGCACTGCCCTTCGGATCGGTGAACAGGGTGTAACCGCGGCGGATTGATGCCTGATCGTTCTCCTTGTAGGGGAAGTTTCCCGGCTTAATGCCCTCGGTGTCGGATTTCGTCCAGGCTTGCAGAAAATCGGTGAGCAGATCCACGACTTTCTCGCGGACGGTGCCTTCCAACCCCGAGCCATCCAGAAGCGGCTCCATCGTGTAGCGTTCGCACTCGCCGCGCAGGCTCAGGTGAATGACGTAGCTCGTCAGCTCGTCCTTTTCGTGCTCTTCGAGCAAACCGAACGACGGCATGGACGTGCCTTCGATGCCGTGTTCCAGGGTACGGTGAATATCCTCGCGACGCGGCTTGCGATTGTTCACAGTCACAGCAGTGGACATGAACTTGAACAAGCCCTGGCGATAATCGCGCGGCGTCGGATTGACCCACGGTCCGGTCGGTCCGCGTCCGTCGCCGGTGACGCCGTGGCAGTGCATGCAGTGCCGGCGATAAACCACGCTGCCTTTCTCAAGAGTCGTCTCGTCGAGCTTGAGCGCGTCGATCTGTTTCTTGACGTCGTCTTCTGCGCCTTTGAGGTACACTTTCGGCTTGGCGGGCGTGCCGAAGATCTCGTTCAAGGTCTGATCGATCTGCTGGCGTTTGTCGCCCGCCAGCTTGGCGGGATCGAGGGTTTTGCCACCGAGTTCCGGATCGGACAGGTGGACAATGTGGTTATCGAGCTGCCCAGGAAGCGTCGTGTCCCAGCGCGTCAAACCCGGAGGCGACGTGACAATGGGATCGGAGCGCAGCGGATACGTTAACTCAGGGGGATAAGGGCCCAGATCGCAACCGGACACGAACGGCAACAGACAAGGGATCGCCAGGCAGAGGACACGCACCATCCTGGCGAACGACACGGCGGAACTCACGCGAATGGCCTCCCTTGAAAACATCAGGCGCAAACGGAATAACCGTTTTGTAGTTGTCGTGAAAACGATGTCAAGCGTTTTCCGGCTTTGTGTGGCAATTCGTACCCTGTTAGCAAGTAGTGTGCCATGGCCCTGGAGCGCTCTTGGGGTCGATTTGCCGGCAGCGTTGTAGAATGATCGGACAGAAACGGAGACCGTCCGTCGCAGATCTGAGAAAGGGCACTGCGGGATTTCTCGAATTCGGGAACCGCGTCGCACAAGAAAAATGCTGTATAAGCTCGGTCGCCTGCTTCAGATTGTCGGCCTGATTGTGCTGCCGTTGGCCATCGCCGGCAATCTGGCGCCGGAGCCGCAGGGCATCGATCTACGCACCTCGCTGACGCTGTCCGGCGTCGGCATCGTCATCTTCGGTATGGGATATTTGCTACAGCAGATGGGGCGGAAATGAAGAGATACCAGCCCGAAGCGTAAGCGAGGGCGGCCCTCGCTTACGCTTCGGGCTGGTAAGATCAGAGCCATCCCGTGCGTGTCTCTCCCTGCTCGTTCGCCTGCCAGATGCGGCCGGACAGCACATCCAGACAGGTCAGCCAACCGCCGTCGTAGATGTTGGTGTCGATGCAGATGCTCGTGTCGAGATTGAGCGGCACGCCGCTTTTCTGCCGCGTATGACCGCAAATCATGGTCTTTCCCGAAACGTGGGCGCATGGCCCGTCCAGTTTCTCCCAGTACAGCATGTAGTCCGGCTGTTCCCCCAATGGCAAATCGGGATAAAGATTGGCGTGAACGAAAATATGTTGCTCTGTTTCGTAATACGGCAGGCAGTCGTCTTCGAGAAACTTCCAGTGCCGCCGGGGGATCTTCGCTAGCAACTCCCGTAAGTCGATGTCCTCGTAGTCGTCGATGCCATAGGAACGCAAGGTACTGTAGCCGCCGTAGGACAGCCACAGGGGATCGACGCCGTGACGGCGGATGTCGAACATCATCACGTCATGATTGCCGCGCAGAGCGATAAGCCGGTCTTTGTCATGTAGACCGATGAGGCGCTCCAGCACGCCGTACGCGTCGGGACCACGATCGACGTAATCGCCCAGAGTGATGAGCGTGTCGTTCGGCTCAGGCGCCACAGTGTCGAGAAGCGCGTCCAGGGCGGTCAAACAGCCGTGAATGTCGCCAATCGCCAGTAGCCGCATGTCATTCTCCCGAAGGAAAAGCGGCGGCGATGCGCGCCGCCAGCCGGGCGTTGGCCACGATCAAGGCTTGATTGGCTCGCAGCGTTCGTCCGCCAGTCAATTCAGCCAGGCGCGCGAGCAGAAACGGGGTCAGGGCCGGGCCGCGCACGTCCTCGGCGCGAGCCTCTCTCTCGGCCCGCACCAGCGCCTTGTGGAAATCCTCCGGCTGTAGGGCAGTCTCGGCCGGCAGCGGCTGGGCCAGCACGACGCCCGCTCCTTCCAGATCCCAGTGTGCCGCACACAGCGCCGCCGCCTCCGCCGGTGAATCGACCCGCGCACTGACCGGCAAGCCGCTCGACGCCAGCAAAAACGCTGGAAATTCGTCGGTGCCGTAGCCGACCACCGGCACGCTCATCGTCTCCAGCATCTCCAAAGTGGCGGCCAGATCGAGAATGCCCTTGGCTCCGGCGCAGACGACGGCGACCGGCGTGCGGGCCAATTCCAGAACATCGGCGGAAATGTCGAAGCCCGTCCCATCAGCCGGATGAACGCCACCGATGCCGCCGGTGGCGAACACATGCAGGCCGGCGCGCCGGGCCAGCACCATTGTCGCGGCCACGGTTGTCGCTGCAAATGCTTTCTGCACGATGGCGGCGGCCAGATCGCGAGTACTGGCCTTGCGCACATGCGGCTGTCGGGCCAGTTGCTCCAGTTGTCCGGCATCCAGTCCGATGATCGGCTTTCCCTGCCAGACGGCGACGGTGGCCGGCACCGCACCCTCGGCGCGAACCGCGGCCTCGGCCTGTCGCGCCGTCTCCAGGTTCGCCGGCCACGGCAATCCGTGCGCGATCAGCGTCGATTCCAGGGCCACCACTGGCCGCCCTTCCTCCAGGGCGGCGGATACATCCGGGCGAATGTCCAGTTGCCACGCGCTCATGTGAGAGATCCTCTCCGGCGAACGGCCGGCGTAAGCCGGCTGGTCGGCTCCTCACCAGCCGGCTTACGCCGGCCGTTCGCCATTGTTAGCATACCATGCCTCCTCCGCTTGGGGTTCGCGCCTTTGCCTCTCTGACGTATAATCGCGCCCTTGTACTTAAGAAACCACGGATGGTTTGGCTAGAGGATCAGACATGCGACGGATTGCGATCATCAACCAAAAAGGCGGCGTCGGCAAGACGACAACGGCGGTCAATTTGGCGGCGGCGCTGGCGGAGTTCGGCCAGCGCGTCTGCGTGATCGACCTCGATCCCCAGGCCCACGCCACCACGCATCTGGGCATCGAACCCGACGGCAAAGCGCCGTCCATGTACGACGTGCTGGTGAACAGCCGCCCGTTGGCCGAGGTGCGCCGCAAGGTCGAGGACAACTTGTGGGTGGCCGGCTCCGACATCAACCTCGCCGCCGCCGAGGTCGAGCTGGCCGGCGTCGTGGGCCGCGAAGTCATTCTCCGCGATCTGCTGCTGCAAGACGAAGGTGCGTTCGATTACGTTTTCATGGATTGCGCGCCCTCGCTGGGCGTGTTGACGCTCAACGCGCTGTCGGCGGCCAATGAGGTCTTCATTCCCTTGCAGCCGCACTTCCTCGCGCTGCACGGCATGGGCAAACTGCTGGAAACTACCGCGCTGGTCTCCAAGCGCATCAATCCCGCACTGAAAGTCACCGGCATCGTGCTGTCGCTGTACGAATCGAGCACGCGGCTGGCGCAGGAAGTCGTGCAGAACTTGCAGGACTATCTCGACAAGAGCCGCAACACCAATGCTCCCTGGGCCAAGGCGCGTATCTTCGCCACGCGCATCCGCCGCAATATCAAGTTGGCGGAGTGCCCCAGCT
This sequence comes from Gemmataceae bacterium, assembly GCA_036557565.1. Lineage (GTDB taxonomy): Bacteria > Planctomycetota > Planctomycetia > Gemmatales > Gemmataceae > JAJPHU01. The sequence goes on along the minus strand of DATBHJ010000215.1, from coordinate 1,680 downwards.
TCGGCCAATCGATTTTCGCTTACGCAGCGCACTGCCACGGCGCCGAAGACTATGCCGCCCTGGCCCGCGAAGTCCTCGGCGAGTCGCCGACCGTAATGGCGGCGCGCGTCGAGATGGACCAGCGCGGCCAGGCCACCGTCCTCAGCGTCGAGCGCAAGGAAGTCAGCGAACCGTCGGTGCCGGCGTGATAGAATGATTACCAGCCCGGAGCGCAAGCGACGGGCGCTTCGGCCCGTCGCTTGCGCTCCGGGCTGGTAATCGACGCCGTTGTGAGACACCATGAGTCGCATTTCCATCGCCACGCCTCAGGAGATTGTAGCCATCGACCGCGCCCACATGCGCCAGGCGGTGCGTACCGTCCTGGCCGGCGAGGACGTGGCCAATTACGAAATCAGCCTGGCTTTCGTCGATAATCCCACCATTCATCGTCTCAATCTACGCTATCTCCAGCACGACGAGCCGACCGACGTGCTGAGCTTTCCCCTGAGCGAACCGTCGGCGTCGAAGCTGGCCGGCGAGCTGGTGCTGGGCGTCGAGGTGGCCGTCGAGCAGGCCGCCGCCCGTGGCCATGACGTGCAGACGGAGCTGACGCTGTACGTGATTCACGGTTTGCTGCACCTGTGCGGCTACGACGATCACGACGAAGACGCTCGCGCCGCCATGCGCCAGCGCGAACGATATTATTTGCAACAACTCGGCCTGCCGGATATTGCGGAATAAAAAAGATAAACCGCCAAGACGCCAAGCACGCCAAGAGAAGAAGAGAGAGACAGAAATGAATCAGATGGAGAGGAGGGAACCGGAAGAGAAGTTGGATAAGTTGGCCCATACTGTTATCGGTGCGGCCATTGAAGTGCATCGCCATCTCGGACCCGGGTATCTGGAGAGCGTTTATCAGGCTGCTCTGGAGGTAGAGTTGAAGCTGCAGGGGATTCCGTTCGAGCCTCAGAAACCTGTCGGAGTCTGCTATAAGGGTCATCCGGTTGGAGATGGCCGACTCGATTTCCTGGTTGACGACATGCTTGTCGTCGAGTTGAAGGCTGTCGAGGAGTTGTCCGATGTACACAAAGCTCAGGTAATATCCTACCTGAAAGCAACTAGGCTTCATCTGGGCCTGCTCATCAACTTTAACGTAACGGTCCTGAAAAACGGAGTCAAACGAGTTATTCGCTCTCCGCAAGAAGGCGATTGATTCTTTTCCTTCTCTTTTTTTCTCTCTTCTTATCTTGGCGTCCTTGGCGCCTTGGCGGTTAATTCTTTTGGGATTGCATATGTCTACCGAGAAAGCCACCGCGCTGGTGCTGCGGACCACCGACTGGAGCGAGAGCAGTCGCATCGCCACCCTGTGGACGCGCGAGTTCGGCAAGGTGCGCGCTTTGGCCAAGGGAGGCAGGCGGCTCAAGTCCAACTTCGAGAATGCTCTTGACTTGCTGACGTTGTGCCGTATCGTCTTTCTCCGCAAATCATCGGACAGTCTGGACCTGTTGACGGAGGCACAAGTTATTCAACGTTTTCCGCGGCTGCGGACAGACCTCGCCGCCCTCTATGCTGCCTACTACGTCGCCGAGCTGCTCGTCGAGGGGACGCGCGACTACGATCCGCATCCGCTGCTGTTCGATGAAGCACTGGACACTCTGCGCACGCTGGGTGCAGAGCCCCCCCACCCCGACCCACCCCCCC
>DATBHJ010000214.1:0-12433 GCA_036557565.1 Gemmataceae bacterium | reverse complement strand
TTGATCGCGGTGGCCCGGCGGCTGCTGGGCATCCTCAATGCGCTGATCCGCAACCGAACGCCATGGGACGAAAAACGCATCGCGATCGCTTGACTTTCAAGACAGTCACTTACTCCGCTGCGCTGCGTGCGCGGCTCGGATCACGGCCTGTGGAAAGGAGTTCCTGCGGTGAAGGCGCTCACCTTTGACGACTTGTTGCCGCTGGACGAATTCGCCATACGCCGTCAAGAGTTTTTCGAGGCGCACGGCCGTTATCTCGACCGCTATCGCCGGGTTCGCATCGGATCGAGCGTCACGCTACTGTTCGAGAACAGACAAACATTATGGTTCCGTTTGCAGGAGGTCCTGCGCGTAGCACGGTTGAGTGAGCCGGCGTACGTGCAGCACGAGCTTGATCTCTACAATCGTCTGCTCCCTCGACGGAATCGTTTGCAAGCCGCCCTTTTGCTGCATGTGGATAAGAACCGCATGGGCGAGGAGCTGGCGAACTGGCAGGATCTTCGCGGCGACGACTTGTTTCTGCATCTGGGTCCGGCGCGCTTTCCGGCCAACCTGCTGACCTGTCGCCCGGAGGATCGCTGCATCGGTACCGCGCACTGGGTGCAATTCGTCCTCGACGAGCGCGGCCGTAAATTACTCGGCGAGCTTGATTTGCCGGCTCATTTTGCCATCCGTCGGACCAATTATGCACACGAGAGCGCTCCGTTGGGCGATGAAGTTCGGCGAAGTCTTCTCGACGACTTGCAACTGTCCGACCGCGATGAAGCATGAATCATCCGGATCCCTCTTCTGAATCGCCGACGCCATCAGCAGGGCAGCGTCTACGATTGCATGTGGAAGTACGCGGGGCAGTGCAGGGCGTAGGTTTCCGGCCCTTCGTGTACCGGCTGGCGAACGAACTGGCTCTGTCCGGCTGGGTCAACAATTCCCCGCAGGGCGCCGTCATCGAGATCGAAGGAGAGGACGGACGCATTACCGAGTTTCTTCGGCGTCTGCCTGGTGAGAAACCGCGACCGTGTGTGCTCCACAGTTTGACGCCCACTTATCTGCCGCTGATTGGATACAGCGGCTTTGAAGTGCGCGACAGCAGCGAGTCTGGCCCGAAGTCTGCCGTGATCCTGCCCGACCTGGCCACCTGTTCCGACTGTTTGCGCGAAATCCTCGATCCGACCAATCGACGCTATCGCTATCCCTTCACCAACTGCACCAACTGCGGCCCTCGATTCAGCATTATCGAAGTGCTGCCCTACGATCGTCCAAGGACGACGATGAAGCGTTTTCCGATGTGCGCTGCCTGCCGTGCCGAGTACGACAATCCTTCTGATCGACGTTTTCACGCCCAGCCCAATGCTTGTCCATCCTGCGGCCCTCATCTGGAACTGTGGGACGCCGCAGGCAAGATCCTGGCCTTTCACGATGACGCTCTTCGCACGGCGGCCGATGCCTTGCGGCGCGGCGACATTGTTGCCGCCAAGGGACTTGGCGGATTTCATTTGCTCGTCGATGCTCGCAATCAAGAGGCCGTCCTCCGCTTGCGGCGACGCAAACTCCGTGAGGAGAAACCGTTTGGCCTGATGTATCCGTCCCTGGATGCGCTCCAGCAGGACTGTCGGATTTCCGAAACGGAAGAGCGCCTTCTGCTCTCAGCAGAGTCGCCTTTGGTCCTTCTGAAACGATTGGCGAGCGGGGGGCGTAAGCCCCCTGTTGAGAAGAAACAGGGGGCTTACGCCCCCCGCTCGCCCATCGCGCCTGCCGTGGCGCCCGCCAATCCGTATCTCGGCGTCATGCTGCCGTACACGCCGGTACACCACCTGTTGCTGGCCGAACTGGGTTTTCCCATCGTGGCCACCAGCGGCAACCGCAGCGATGAGCCGATCTGCCTCGACGAGGTCGAGGCGCTGACGCGTCTGGCCGACATCGCCGATCTGTTCCTTATCCACGATCGGCCCATTGCTCGGCAGGTTGATGATTCCGTTGTCCGCGTGATCTTGGGGCGGGAGATGGTGCTGCGCCGCGCTCGCGGATATGCTCCTTACCCCGTGACGGTCGCCCAGGCGCTGCCTCCTCTGCTCGCGGTCGGCGCGCACCAGAAAAACACGCTGGCCATCGCTGCCGGATGTCAAGTCGTTGTCAGTCAACATATTGGCGATCTCGACACGCCGCTCGCCATTTCGGGCTTCCGTCGCATCGCTGAGGATCTGCCGCGCCTCTACGCTCTTGAGCCGCAGGCCGTGGTCTGCGACAAGCATCCCGATTACAACTCCACGCGACACGCCGAGGGCATGGGCTTGCCGGTTCTGCGCGTCCAACACCATTATGCTCATGTTCGCGCGTGCATGGCGGAGCATGGCCTTTCTCCTCCAGTGCTCGGCGTGGCCTGGGACGGTACCGGCCTCGGTATCGACGGTACCATCTGGGGCGGCGAGTTCTTGTGCGTCACCGACACGGGTTTCCGGCGCGTGGCCCATTTGCGCACGTTTCGTCTGCCGGGGGGAGAGCGTGCGGTGCGCGAACCGCGGCGTACGGCACTGGGGCTGCTGTACGAGCTGCTCGGCGAGCAACTGTTTGACCACGACGATTTGGCTTCGCTGAGGGACTTTTCTCAAGCCGAATGCGGATTGTTGCGAAGCATGCTGCAAGGGCGAGTCAATTCACCCTGGACTTCCAGCGCTGGCCGGCTTTTCGATGCAATGTCCGCTCTCCTGGACATCCGCCAGATCGTTGCATTCGAGGGGCAGGCGGCAATGGAACTGGAGTTCGCGGTGGAGGGTGCTGCGAAGACCGAGCCTTATCCATTCGACCTCACGACCACCGGAGTTCTCGACTGGGGACCGATGGTCCGGGCCATTCTGGAAGATATGCAGCTGGGTTCGCTAACCGGGATCATCGCGCGTCGCTTTCATGACACGCTGGTGGAGATGATCGTTGCGACGGCGCAATCTGTAGGCGAGAGGGTTGTCGTCTTGTCAGGCGGCTGTTTCCAGAACGCGTATCTGCTCGAACAATCGGTAACGCGCCTCAATGTGGCGGGCTTTACTGTTTATTGGCCGGAGCGCATCCCGCCCAACGACGGCGGCATCTCCCTTGGACAGATCCTGGCAGCAATTCCATCTATTTCGGGAACGTAGTTGACGCCGCCCCATGCTTTCCCTCATAATAGACAACAGCATTGAAGATAGTTCTCCTCCCGACCCGAAGGCCGGGAGTGGATTGCAAACAAGCGTTAACTTACGAGGTCCGCTGCGTCCGAACCACGACATGCTGTTGCTGTGGCAGAAGAAGCGCCGCGGGCGCCTTCACTGATTCCAACGCGCCATGGAAATGACGATCCCCGGCGAGGCGGCACGGAAATGTCTGCCGGGGTAGCGCCTGGCCCTTAAGCTGGGCGAGGATTAAAAGTAACAAACCGCATGACTCTGCTCTGCTTGTTGTGTGTGTGTCTGCTTCTGGTTGGGCTGATCACCATCCCCGAAGCGCGTGCACGCCTGGGCGACTTGTGGCTCCACTGGTTTGGAGTCCGACAACCCATCGCGCGTTCGCCGCGCCGGCCCATTCCGGTCCCTCCCCGCAGTCCCCCACACCATCGCTTGCCTCCGCCCCGTGTCATCACGCGGGCGGGGCCGGGATGATTGCGGATGGCGCTGGAGGGTCGCGGACGGGTTATGTCAGCCCGCCGGCCTGTTGAGCATTATCCACTCGCGCGAGGCTCAAGCTCGTGTGTGAGGGATCGGTTGAGGTTGCCTTTCGGTTTATTGCTTATCTTTTTTGGCCTGAGCGCTCTCGTGCTTGCGCGAAGCTCATTCTTCCACACAACTCTCTTTGCATGCTCTGGATTCATGCGCGCCGCGGCTCCTCTAGAAGGAGTGGGCTGAATGGGACTGCTGGAGATCATCAGCTGTCTCGTCGCGGCTCTTCTAGTCGGATTGGCGCTGGGATTCACTGGCGCCCGTTTGCTGGATCGATACCGTCTGATGAGCGTTCGCTCCCAGGCGGAACAGATCTCCAAGAGTGCCCGCGATGAGGCCGACAAGATAAAAAAGGAAGCAGAACTAAAGGCCAAGGACGACCTCTATCAACAACGTGAAGAATTCAAACGGGAAACCGAGCAGGTGCGCAGCGAGCTGCGCGAGCAGGAACGCCGCCTGGCTCGACGAGAAGACGGTCTGGAAGAGAAAACCCGCGACCTGCAAAAACGCGAACGCAACCTGGACAATCTCAAGAGCAAGCTCAATGATCGCAAAGGCGAGGTCGAGAAGCGCTCGCAGGAGATGGAGAAGCTGATCGAGCAACAGACGCGGAAGCTACAGGAAATCACGGGACTCAACCGCGAGCGGGCCGAGAAGCTGCTGATGGAGCGCCTGGAGCGCGATCTTTCCACAATAATCGCCACGCGTTTGCAGAAGTACGAGGAACAGCTGAAGCAGGCCAGCGAGGAACGTAGTCGGCGCATTCTGGCCTCGGCCATCCACCGGTACGCCGCCGAACACACCTGCGACACAACAGTCAGCTCGGTAGACATTCCCAGCGATGACATGAAGGGCCGAATCATCGGCCGCGAAGGTCGCAACATCCGCACGTTCGAGAAATGCACTGGTGTCGATGTCATCGTCGATGACACGCCGGGTGTCGTCATCGTCAGCGCCTTCGATAACGTCCGCCGCGAGATCGCGCGACTGGCCCTCACCAAGCTGATTCAGGATGGCCGCATCCATCCCTCGCGCATTGAGGAAGTGGTCACGGAAACGCAGACCGAGATGGAAAAGCACATCTGCGAGGTCGGCCGGCAGGCGGTGCAGGACGCCAACATTGGCGCTCTGCATGACAAGCTGGTGCAGCTCTTGGGCCGCCTGAAATTCCGCACGAGTTACAGTCAGAACGTATTGCAACACAGCCTCGAAGTGTGCCACCTGACCGGCATGATGGCCGAGGAACTGGGACTGGACGGCCGGCTGGCGCGACGCTGCGGCTTATTGCACGACATCGGCAAGGCGGCGGACCACGAGATGGAGGGCGGACATCCGAAGATCGGCGCCCAGCTGGCCAGCCGCTATGGCGAGAGCAGCAAGGAAGTATTGCACGCCATCGCCGGCCATCACGACGACGTGACGATCGACCATATCTACACAGTCCTTGTGGCTGCGGCCGACGCCATCAGTGCGTCGCGTCCCGGGGCACGGCGGGAGACGTTGGAAAAGTACGTCAAGCGTCTGGAAGAGCTGGAGGCGGTAGCATCGGGCTTCCCCGGCGTCGAGCACGCTTATGCTATCCAGGCGGGCCGGGAAGTGCGCGTCATCGCCAACGCCTCGCAGACATCGGACAGCGACGCCATCAAGGTCTGCCACGACATCGCCAAGGCGATCGAGGAGCAACTGCATTACCCGGGCGAAATCAAGGTTACAGTCGTCCGCGAAACCCGCGCCGTCGAATTCGCCCGCTAGAACAGATAAACCGCCAAGACGCCAAGGACGCCAAGAACAGAAAGAGAGAAGAGCAAAATCCAGATTAGCCGAGGCTTACCGTTGGCTGATTTCTTTCTCTGTCTCTTCTCGGCGACCTTGGCGTCTTGGCGGTTAGTCTTCTTTTCGAGGACACCATGCGGCTGCTCTTCATTGGAGACATTGTCGGTTCGCCGGGGGTGACGTTCGTGCGCCACGCGCTGCCGGTGCTGATTGCGCGCGAAGGTATTGACCTGGTGATCGCCAACGCCGAGAACGCGGCCAACGGTTCCGGACTGACGCCGAATCTCTATCGCCGCCTCCGGGAAGCCGGTGTGGATCTGGTGACGCTCGGCGATCACATCTACAAGAAAGCAGAAATCATCGCCACGATGGAAAAGGAGGAGCGCATTTGCAAGCCGGCCAATTTTCCACCCGACGCCCCCGGCCGCGAATTCGCTGTGGCGACGGCACGGGACGGCACTTTAGTTGCCGTGTTCTGTTTACTGGGGCGAACTTTCATGCGCGCTGTGGACTGTCCCTTTCGCGCCGCCGACCGTGTTCTGGCAGCACTGGCGGGGCAAACGCGCTGTCTTGTGGTGGATGTTCACGCCGAGGCGACGGCGGACAAGTACCTGGTCGGCCATTATCTCAAGGGCCGCGTCAGCGCCGTGCTCGGCACACATACACATGTGCCAACGGCCGACGAGCAAGTCTTACCTGGAGGCACCGCCTTTATCAGCGATGTTGGGATGACCGGCCCCTATGACAGCATTCTGGGACGCCGCATCGACCGCGTGCTGCCGACGACGCTGACGTTCGTGCCCACTGCCTTTGACGTGGCCAGCGGCGATCTTCGCCTGGCCGGCGCTCTGGTGGACGTCGATCCGTCTACGGGCCAGAGCCAGGCCATTCGCCGCGTCATGTGGAACGAGGCCGCGATTGCTGCTCTGACAACTATCGAACCCGCAGTGGACGCTTCATGATGAAAGTGTGGTTATGGTCGAGAATGCTCCGTTTCTCTCGTGCCAGCACGCCGGTCTGACGATCGAGGGCTATTCGCGCGCGGCCGTGCAATCGTACTGGCGCATTCCCGAGCTGAAAATCGGCTTCGATCTGGGCGCTCAGCCGTGGGACTTCATGGGTACGCCGACCTGGCTGTTGTCGCACACTCACCTCGATCATGTCGCCGCCCTGCCGGTTTACGTGGCCCGAAGACGCATGATGCGCATGGAGCCGCCCACGCTGTATGTCCCAGCGGCGGCCGTCGAGGATCTGCGCCGTTTGCTGCTCGTCTATCAGCGTCTGGATCGGGGTCGCATGATCTACGACATGCGCGGCGTCAATCCGGGCGAGGAGTTCGAGCTGTCGCGCGAACACGTTGTCACGGCCTTCGGCACGACACATACCATCCCCTCGCTCGGCTATGTCGTCTGGGAACGCCGAAACAAGCTCAAGGAGGAGTACATCGGACTGCCGGGCGAAAAGATCCGCGACCTGCGCCTGTCCGGCGTGCCCGTGACGCGCGAGGTGCGCACTGCCATACTCGCCTACACGGGCGACACCAACCCTGCGGGCATCGACTCATATCCGCCGGTCTTTGAGGCCAAGATCCTTATCTCCGAGCTGAGCTTCATCCGGCCCAACCACCGCCGAGAGAAGATCCACAAGTTCGGCCATATGCACCTGGACGATTACGTCGAGCGAGCCGACCGCTTTCGCAACGAGTTGATTATCCTTGCCCATTTGAGCACTCGTTATCATCCGCAAGAGGTCAAGCGCGTCGTCGAATCGAAGCTGCCGCCGCAGCTGCGTGAGCGCGTTCGCTTGTGGTTGTGAAGTTTTTTGCTCGCCAAGAAACGGTATGCTAGAGTTTCGGCGTAAGTGGCCTTTGGTGCTGGATTGCTCCGAGGTTTCCGCGAGACGCCCGACCATGAACTCTATGCCCTTGTTTCTCTCCTTCTTCGTCGATCACTCGTGGATCATTCCTTCAATCGGCTTATTTGTGGCAGGGTTGGCATTCATGATGGGCCGGCGCTTTCTCGTCTCCCGTCCGGCTCCGCCTGTCGAAAAGCTGTCCGAGGAGCCAGAGACACCCTTCTTGAGCATAACTGCGGCGAGACAGAATCAGTCTCGACCGGAGCGGCGCGCCGCTCCCCGTCGTAAGGCAGGAAGTCGGGTCGAGATCTACCTCACCGACGACACGAAGAAGAAACTACTTCCGGGTTGGGTAGTCGATCGTTCGATGGGTGGTCTGTGCTTGAATGTCGAAGAACCTCTTGACGAAGGAACAATTCTCAACATTCGGCCTCGAAAGGCGCAGCAAACGGCGCCATGGCTTTCCATCGAAATACGCTCGTGCCGTCCCAATGGCCCGTCCTGGGAAGTAGGATGCCGTTTTCTCAAATCCCCGCAATGGAACGACTTGCTGCTCTTTGGTTGAGCCGTTGTCGGCGGCTTTCTTCCTCTTGACCCTGCCTGGGTCGGAGACTACTATTCCGCGCTTCTGTCCGGTTCGCGATGCTTCGCAGAAACGTCGCTAACCGATAAGATCATCGAACCGAGGACCGACGAGGGGACGGGATGCGACGGAGTCGCTTGTTGTTAATCGGAAAACTCGGTCTAGGAAGCTGCCTGTTGGCGGGCTGTCTGCGCGCAACGCTTCCGCCGGAAGCCCGCAGTTCGCAAGCCAACGTCTCGACGCGCCACTCCGCAAATCCTGTAGAAGAAGAGAAGTCCTCCCGTCCTGCGTCGGATTATCTAGTTTCGCGGACGCCGACGATCATGCCGAGCGTTCAACAGGCCGTGGCCAGTGAAAAAGTCGTGGAGAGACCGCCGGAGAAACCGAGCGAGAAGCCCGTCGAGCCGGTGGAAATGCGCATCGGATTGGAGGAGCCCCCGTCGCCGACTCATCCACCCGAACCCCCGCCGCACATGGAAGTTCACGCGGCCCCTCTAACTCGCCCGGACGCTCCCCCCGTGCAGGTTCTCCGCGCTTTATTGGATCATCATCCCGAGGAAGAAATCAACGAACAGCTCAAGTCCTACGATCCGGCCACACGCGAAGCCATGCTTATCTTGTTGACCAGCATTGTCCAGCTCGAAAACGACGGCGGCGTCGCGCGGAGTTCACCGCGCGATGTGGCGGCCTGGACGGATCGACTCAACACGTTGACCGCTACGATGCGCAGCCGGGCGCAGTTGATTCTGGAACGCACCTGCTTTTGCACCTCCATCAATAATTTTGGCGACTTCACACCGTTGCCTGCGGAACACTCTTTTTTTCATCCCGGCGAGCTAGCCCATGTTTACGTGCAAGCGCGCAATCTTTCCAGCCGCCGCCGAGGCGAGAAATATGTGACCGTATTGAAAGCCCGACTGGAGATTTACGACGAGAACAGCCGCGAATCGCCCATCAAATGGGCCTCGCCGCCACGTGAGGATATCAGCGCATCGCCGCGTCAGGATTACTACATCAATTTTCGCTTCTTCGTTGATCCGCGTTTACCCGCCGGCCTGTATACGCTGCGTATAGCCGTCGAAGACTGGACCGACGCGCCACCGGGTGCCAAAACGGTTCCCCAATCTCGAATCGCCCATTGTACGCTTGATTTCCGCGTCGGCGGACCTATTGCACGTCCGGCACGCAATCACATCGCGGAGGCCGTTGCGCACTAACGAGCCGGAAGCGTAAGCGACGGATTATGTACGTCGCTTACGCTTCCGGCTCGATTGCGCTTATACTGTCGATAAGGAGTGATCTTCCTATGCGCAGCATCCACGAGCTAACCACAGAAGAAGCGTATCGTTTGGTGTCGGATCATTTCGGTCATCCCTTGCCGCCGCTGGACGCAGTCGAGAATGAGGATTGGGGAAGAGATTACGTCTTGCAGCACTTTCAGCGGCATAGTGCGGAAGAATTGGCAGCGGCGGGATTGACCTGGGACGCACCCACCGATCAATGACCTTTCTCACCAAGGATGTATAATCCGGACATGGATGAAACCCCTGTGCAGCTTGCCTTCGAAGGCGGAACCCTGGCTGTTACGGGCGCGACCTCGGATCGTCTTGCGGAGTTGCCGTACTGCCGACATGATCCGCGAACCGATGTCTTTCGCGCCGAGGCTTGGCACTATCGCGCCCTGGTTGAGCACCTGCGCCGCGAAGGGATCGCTTACGAAGACAAAGCACGCGCGTATCAACCGACACAGTGGCCGCTTCGTGCCAGCCGCGATCCTTTTCCGCACCAAACCGAAGCGCTCGAGACGTGGTGGAAAAGTGGAGCACGCGGCATCGTTGTCTTGCCGACCGGGACCGGCAAAACGTTTCTGGCCGTGCTCGCCATCCACAAATCGGCCCGGCCGACGCTTGTCATCACGCCGACCATCGATCTATTGCATCAATGGTACGCCGAGTTGCTCGTCGCCTTCGATGTACCCGTGGGCCTTATCGGCGGCGGTCATTATGAGATTCAACCGCTGACAGTCACAACCTACGATTCGGCACATATCCACCTCGATCGCTGGGGCAGTCGCTTCGGCCTGGTTGTCTTCGACGAGTGTCATCATCTTCCGGGGCCGTCGTATCTGGAAGCGGCGCGCGGCAGCATCGCTCCTTTCCGCCTGGGACTGACTGCGACTCCCGAGCGTCAGGATGGGCAGGAGCACCTGCTGGAGTCGCTGGTTGGACCGATCCTCTATCGGCGCGAGATCAAGGAGTTGGCCGGAGATTTTCTTGCCGAGTATCGCACCGAACGGCTTTACGTCGAGTTAACGTCCGAAGAACAACAGCGCTACCAACAGGCGCGCGAGCACTATCGCCGTTTCTGTTCCGAACACGGCATCAGCCTGGGCAGTCCCAACGGTTGGCAGCGATTCATCCAGGAGACGTGCCGTTCGCGCGACGGCCGCGCTGCCTTTGAAGCGTATCGAGAACAGCGCCGCCTGGTTCTGGCAGCGCCGGCCAAGTTGCTATGTCTGGAGAAGCTGCTTGACCGCCATCGTCAGGAGCGCATGCTCATATTCACTTATGACAACGCCACGGTCTATCAAATCGCCCGGCGTTTCCTGGTGCCCGCTATCACCCATCAAACAAAGGCCAAGGAGCGCCGGCATATTCTGCAGGCATTCCACAAGGGCGAGTACAATGTGGTCGTTACCAGTCGTGTTCTGAACGAAGGCGTCGATGTGCCGGCGGCCAACATCGGAATTATTCTGTCCGGCAGCGGCACGGTGCGCGAACACGTCCAACGATTGGGCCGTCTCTTGCGAAAACACGGCGACAAGCAAGCGCTGCTGTACGAGGTAGTGACGCGCGGCACCGTCGAGGAGTTCACGAGCGATCGGCGGAGGCAACACCATGCTTACAGGTAAAATGGTTGCCGTCCGCTACGCCCGCGATCGGATCATGCCACGATACATCGATGTAAGCGACCCGGGATGGCTTGAGGTGGCCGAGCGCTTGTTGACGCTCTTTCGCGGTCAGGAGGGGCGAACACGAGGTGAGCTAGAAGAAGATCAGTTGGAGTTGTTTGGCGAAGGGCCGAGCCAGATCGTCCATCAAGGGTTAGCGAAACTGCTTGAGGATCGCTGCGAGTTTGAGGTGGTCTCCGGCCATCCTCCTGAGGAGATTCGTGCCACTGTCTTCCGCATGGCGGCATTGCATCGCCTGGCACCGGCCGACCCGAACGAGGTGATCGAGAAGCGCTTCGATCGTCAGGCGGTGCTGGATGAAGCAGCCCGGGAGCTGAGCCTGATGCCCCAGACACTGGAGCAGGGGCTGTTTGCCGATCTCAAAAGCGAACAGCGCCTCGTTCACTTCAAGGACATCAGCACCGAGCACTTGTTACAGCGCTACAATGTGGCGCTGGCGCAGGCAGTGCTCTATCGCTGCACGCGCCTGCACGTCACCATTCGCAACGAGCCTCCGCAGCGCTATCGCCAACTGCTGCGCCGTATCAAGTTTCACCGACTCATCTGTGAAATGGAACGCGTCGGCGACAATACCTGGCGACTGCACGTCGATGGTCCGCTCAGCCTGTTCTCTGCGACACAAAAGTACGGCTTGCAACTGGCTCTGTTCTTTCCCGCCGTATTGCTCTGCCGCGATTTCGAGGTCCGCGCCGAGCTGAGCTGGGGACCGCAGCGCAAGCCGAAGGTGTTTGAGGCGACGTCGAAAGATGGGCTAGTCTCGCACTATGCCGACACCGGCACGTATGTCCCGCCGGAATTAGAGCTGTTTGTCGAGCTGTTCCGCAAGCGCGTCACAGATTGGGAGATCGTTGAGGAGACAGACGTTTTTTCGCTCGGCAGCGCCGGCTTCTGGGTGCCGGATTTTCGCCTGGTCCACAAGGCGACGGGCCGGCGCGTGCTGTTCGAGGTGCTCGGCTTCTGGCGGCGATCCAGTGCCGAGCAGCACCTGGCCCGACTCCGGCAGCACGTGACCGAACCGTTCTTGTTGGCGGTCTCGGACCAACTGCATATCGAGGAATCCGCGCTAGAAGGTCTGGCGGCGGAGATTCATCGATTTCGTAACATGCCGCTGCCGGATGAGGTGACCCGCTTGGCTGGCGAAGTGCTCAAGGTCTGATCGGGAGACCCGACAATGAGTTAGGGGTTCTCAGCGGCGCCGGCGCGGCCAATCTCGTGGCTAGATGTAGGGTCTAGGTCCCGAACCTCGGAATTTACAAATCAATCTGAATAAGGGATAATCGGCATTGGATGATCCTATGAACGGTGAGCCATGATAAAGAAAATGCCTGCGGAGTTCCAAGATTCTTGTGTATACTGCGGGGGCAAAGACGAACTGGACGATGACCATGTCCCTCCCGAGTGCATCTTCCCTAAGCCACGGCCCGATGGTCTAATCATCGTTCGAGCTTGTAAGACTTGCAACGGTGGTGCCTCCAAGGATGACGAATACTTTCGCATGATGCTCTGCTTGAGTCACGATGCAGGAGATTCACCTGAGGCAAAGAAGAACTGGCCGCCGATTCTCCG
>DATBHJ010000213.1:0-3513 GCA_036557565.1 Gemmataceae bacterium | reverse complement strand
CAGCTCGGGTTTGAGCTGGCGAAGTGCAAGCACATCCATGCGCGTCCTCCACACGATGCTCCGGTCAGGTATCCCGAACTCGACTTGTACCAAATCCTCCTCTGTCGTAGAAGATCATCTGCCGGGGCGCTGTAGTACTAGAGTCAAAAGTCCTGGCTGATTGGATTCTACAACTGACTCCCACTCGCCGCATCTCCAACACTCACAGCATCCTCCGGGCAATCGAGAAGGCTGCATCGGCTACTCAACTGGTCGCCAACGACGAAGTGTTCGGGTACGACCGTGAGGCAGTGACGGTGGCACTCGGCGGGCCGATCTACGACCGGACCTTCGCCCGATATGTCATGCTGCGACTGGAATACCTTCTCCAAGACCGTACCCAGCCGTTCCCCACCTTTACCCGCCTGAGCGTGGAACACGTCTTGCCGCAGAATCCAGGGCCGGATAGCCAATGGCGGAATGATTTCACGGACGACCAACGGGCTTATTGGACCCATCGGCTGGCGAATCTGGTATTGCTGAGCCGGATCAAGAACGCCGAACTGAGCAATCGTGAGTTTGCGCTGAAGAAAACCAAGTATTTTAAGTCGAGTGTGAACGTGTTCCCCAACGTGGTCAAGGTCATGCAGTTTTCCGAATGGACGCCGAGAATCCTTGAAGAGCGCCAGAAGCAACTGCTCGATTTGATGATGCACGGATTCAAGTAAGTAACCTGCGACCGCTTGCGTCCGCAAGCCATGACCCCTGGAGTCACGAAGCAAACAAGCTCCAAAACCCCTGGCGTTGCTCATGCCGACTACCATCGTATCCCTCCCTGTCCTCCCTACCAACCGCCCGCTGCGGCTGACGCCCACGGACGTGTCGCAGTTCGTGCGCCTGGAGCAGTGCGAGCGCTTCCTGCGCTTCCGCCTGGCGGAACGGGCCGGGCAGAAGTTCATGGAAGACTACGACGTGACCCCGCAACGGATCACGCCCCTGCTGTCGCTGTCGGGCCATGACTTCGAGGAGGACATTGAGAAGGCCCTCGGCAAGCACTTCCGCACGGTCCACTACGCCGCCAAAGCCTCTCAAGACCACAACCGTCCCGATAACAACCGGGAGGTCGTCACCGAGGCCCGCAAGCTCAAGCCTGGAAAAACCGTATTGCTTTTCCAACCCCGCCTGGAGGTCGAACTGGCCGGCTGGCTGCTCCGAGGCGACCTCGACCTCGTAAGGCTGGAGCGCCAGGCGGACGGCACCCTCCTCGTCCTCATTGGCGACATGAAATCGACCGTCGAGGTCAAAGTGGAACATCGCCTCCAGGTCGCCTTCTACAACCTGATGCTGGAACGCCTCTTCGAGAAGGACGGCATCGCCCACCATTCAATCCAGATGGGCATTCTCTTCCGACCTCCCGCCGACCCCACGCCGGAGGAGCAGATCGAACTCCAGCCGCTCAAGGACGCCACCAAGCAGACCTTCGACTTGGACGATGCCTTTCTCGAAATCGTTGCCGACCCGCAAGCCTACGTCCAGTCGGTCCACGATCTGGTCCTCAGCGCCGACTCCACAGCACGCCGGGTGGCGCAGGCCCTCTTCGACAAGGTTCCCTACAGCCTGTCGTTCAAGTGCGACGGCTGCTTGTACAACGAGTTCTGCATGAATTGGTCCGCCGAGCAGGAAGACCTCTCGCTGCTGCCGTACATGACCGGCACCGAGAAGGAGGCGCTGCGCCGGGCCGGTGTGACCACCATCCAGACCCTCGCCACGCTGAAGGACTTTGCCCCCGACAGCAAGGCCGATCTCGTCCCGGCACCGGGGAGGGAGGCCCAAGTCAAGCAGATCGCCGCCACCTGGCCGGTCGGCCCCCGCCTCGATGAACTGGTCCACCGGGCCAGGAGCTTCCGCCGCTCCGTGCGCAAGGACGGCACCCAGGCCCTCAACTACATCCCCGGCAAGGGCAATAGCTCCCTGCCCGTCTCCACCCCGGAATTGAACCCGAACCTCGTGCGCATCTACATCGAGGCCCAGCACGACTATCTCGAAGAGCGCATATACCTGCTGGGTGCCCTGGTCGTCGCCTGCAAGGATGGCACGCCGGTGGGCAGACGGGCCGTGGTGCGCATGACGAGTGGCCCGCCCGATTCGGCGGCGAAGGAGCGAAAGCTGTTCGTGGAGTGGACCCGTGACTTGGTGCATACGGTCGTGGACCTGGCCGTGTCGGGGCAGCCGGAGGGGGAGAAGCAATCGGCCCCGATCCACGTCATCTTCTTCGACCACTACGAGCAGCGGCTCATGCTGGAGGCGCTGGGACGCAACTTCCCACCCATCCTCCAGGCCACGCCACCCCTGTACGATTTCCTGACCCAGCTTGCCGCCTTCGACTCGCCCATCGCCAGCTATCTCGACGAGGAAATTCGCACGTTCAAGAACTTCCCCATGACGTGCCAATCGCTCCAGTCCGTGGCGGCGTACCTGAAATTCGACTGGAACACCCCGCACAAGTTCCGGGAGTTATTCAAGGCAAGGGTGTTCGATTACCTCGGCAAGCTGGACATCGACGGGGTTTCCGAGTGGTTCACCCGCCGGTCCCGCTTCAGCAGTTCCATGCCGCTGGAATATACCTATGCCGCCTGGGGGCAACTGCCGAAGCCGGGCGCTGGCAAAGGCGACGTGTTTGCCGACTTCCGGGCGGTCACGAAGGACTTGCTGACGGCTTTCCAGGTGCGGCGGTTGGAGGCTTTGGAACACGTCGCCAACTCGATTCAGGGCAATCCCAACACACAGAAGACGCCGTTCGTCCTGCCCGACCTGGCGAAGTACGAGGACAAGGCCAACGACCTGGCTCATGCCCTGCACGAGTTCGTCACCATCGAGCGGCTGGTGGCACTGCACGACTGGAAGACCATTCGGTACGCCCCACCGGAACGTCGAGTGCTAATGGGTGAGGCCCTGCTGGTCCGCTATGTCGAGGCCGACCAGGAGCCGGGCGTGGCCAAGCAAAACCGGGAGAACGAGCGGCGGCGCAGGAAACGAGAGGAATATGCGGCGGCGTTCAAGGCCAAGAACCCCGACAAGCAGTTCCGCATGAACAAAGAGCAGTCGGCGGAATGTAAGTGGTCGCCAGAGGGGTTGCGGTTGCGTCTGCGGATCGAGTGTGAGGGTGTCGATTGCGATTTGAACGAAGCGCTGTTGATGTCCACGCTGCGTGACGGCGACCGGCTGGTTTTGTACCGCCGCTGGACCGTGGATGAGCGGTTGCCGGTGGCCGAGCAGAAGGAATTCACGCCGACACCCAAGCAAATGCTCTATGGGCAGCGGGCCGAGCTACTTCGCATCGTGGCAACGAAGAAGGACGGGGCAGGCCGAGTGACGGAGGCATTCGCCGAGGTCGAGTTGAAGGAATCCCGTGGCAACGACTACACCAAACCGTTCGTGTTCCCGGCCTTTAACCGGCCCCTGGAAGGCGGCAAGCTCTACACGCTCGACATCTGCCCCAACGAGTGGTATGCGTATTGGTGCGCCCAGGTGGTC
>DATBHJ010000212.1:0-15784 GCA_036557565.1 Gemmataceae bacterium | reverse complement strand
TTACCAGCCGGCTTACGCCGGCCGTTCGCCTACCCGACTCTGTTTTCTCATTCCTTCGATCGCTACAATTGCCGCATCCTCCTCACGGCGAGGAGGCGCCAAGCAAGGTATCGTCATTTGGTAGGAGTGGGGTTTCCATGCCGAAGGTTACCTTCGTCACCGAGAAAAAAGAAATTGAAGTCGAGTCCGGCGCCAATCTGCGCGAGGCCGCTCGCAAGGCCGACATCGCCATATACAAGGGTCTGGATCGCATCCTCAACTGTCGCGGCTTCGGTTTGTGCGGCACTTGCAAGGTGCTGGTCAAAAAGGGGATGGAAAACCTCAGTCCGATGACGTTCATGGAACGACTCAATCTCAACGCGCATCCGCTGACCATGTTCGCCCGCATCGGCCACGAAGACGAGATGCGGCTGGCCTGTCAGGTCAAAGTGAACGGCGATTGCACCATCCAAACGACGCCGGAATTCAATCTCAGCGGCGAGAATTTCTGGCAAAAACCCTATCCCAATAAGTAATCCGCGCCGCGAACACAGCGCCTCTTTCCGAGCCACGCACGCAGCGCAGCGAAGTAAGCGGTTGGCGGTTCAGCCGCTTACTTCGCTGCGCTGCGTGCGCGGCTCGGATTATGAGCCGGGCGCCCCTTCCAATTTCCAGGGCGATTTCTCGTTGGCGCGCTGGCGCGCGGTGCTGGCCTTCTGATCGACACCCAGCGATTGCAGCGACAGTTCCAGGATCTTGCGAGCGGTCTCCTGCCGCGATTTGTTGTACCTGTAGACGATGGCCACCGGCTTCGAGCCGCCCCGCAGGATATTTATCGAAACCCCGACATTGCCGCTGATGAAGTCCCAGGCGTCGAAAGTCACCGGCGTCGTTTGTCCGGGAGACGTAATTTGCCGGGGATTATTGGAGGCCTGGAGGGCGCCCTCGTAGTTGCCTCGAACTCTGCTGTCAAAATCCTTGTCGTCCTCGCCGAAAGCCATATCCACCGAGAGGAAATTCTTGCTGTTCGTATCGCCCGCATAGCGCCACATCGGGTCGTTGAGTTGCTGAGGCTTGGAATCGATGCCCTTGGGTGGCCGGAAGAACACGTTGGCGATGGGCACATCCTTGTCATCCTGGTCCTTGCGCGTCGGGATTATCACAGCCTTACCCAGATTATCCTTTTCGGCCTTGAAGATTTCTTCGCGTTCCTGCGCGTCGCGCATCAGCTTTTCATAGTCGGACAGACCGCAAGCGGGCACGGCCAACAGAAGCATTGCCAGGCCGAGCCGTCGAACACCGGTGGAAACAGATGAAGCGACCATGAGGGCATCCTCCAAATAAAAGGATCTCCCTACTAACATAGCAAAAGGAAAGGAGCTTCAATCGGTCAGTTCAAAGACAAACTCATTGCGGCTGCCGGTTTCCACAGTTGCCGTCAGCTTGGAGGTTTCGGGACGAGCGTAGCGCTCGGGGAGTCGATTGGCGCCTCGTGAGCCGCCGTTGGCTGGAACGGGCGGATGCCAGGTGATGCTTACCCGATGGGCGCCGGCAACCGCGCCGTCAAAAGCACGATAGGTGGTCAAGCAGAAAGAGCCATCCGCCTCAACGCGGCCGCGCGCGCTCTCCGCCCGCTTTTTGGACGCAGATTGGACAGGATGAAAGACAATCTCGGCCCCTACTGCCGGGCTGCCTCTATAAAAAACCTTCCCACTCGCTGGCGTCACCGGTACACCCTGGCCGGGGACATTGCCGCTCTCCTCGGTGATCGGCTTCTTCATGTCTTCGGGATAAATGCCGTCCAGGAGCAGATGGGCCAGCACGGGACCGTCCGCCTTCATGGTCACCCAGGTGACATGATCGAATTCGCCGTATTCGATGCCGCGCAGCGAGCTGCTGCCGCCGGTCGTCGCCAATTGGTAGTAGTTCATGCCCTGGCGCACGAACTTGCGATAGTGATGAATGTGACCGCAAAACACGGTGTAATTGCGGCCGGCCAGCAGTTTCTCCACCTCCAGCCAGCCGGTTTCCGTCACGCTTGCATTTGTCCAGATGGGCGGATGCAGGGCCACTACCGTCCAACGCACCGACGGGTTTTCCTCCAGCGCTTGCTTGACGTAAGCGAGCTGTTCCTTGCTGAACTGTTCCTTGAAGCGTTTGCCGTCCTTGGTGTCCATCTCTGGCCCATCGTAGGCATTGAGGATGAGAAAGAGGACGTTCTTGTAGACGAAGTGATAGTAACGGCGGCCGAACTTCTCCTGCCACACCTGGGCCGTATCAGGCGTCAACACATCGTGGTTGCCGGGGGCGTAGAAGAAGGGCATTTGCAATCGGCTGGCGTAGCCTTGAAATTCCTTCCACTGGCTTCGCGCCCGCTCCGGGGTGGTGTAGCCCTCGATGAGATCGCCGACGGACAGGACGAACTCCGGTTGCAGGACGTTGAGCAATTCCACAGCCCGCGAGAAGATGCCAGGCCGATGGCCGCCGGTGCGGTCGGAGATAATGGCGAACTGGAATTGCTCAGCGGAGCGATTGACGCGCAAGTGCGTCCAGGGATTGCGCGATTCGACGGATACCTGCACCGGCGACTCGACAGAAGCGCCCGGCTGCGGCGCGCTGCCCGACAGGGCAACGGCTGTCATGAGAAAAGCGACAGCGAACAGAAACACAAGCAGGCGTTTCATGGCAATGGCCTTTTCCAGACACGCGGGCCTGAGCAGACCCCGCGCAAAGGTAGGGGACGAGACGACTACAGAGATACCATAGGAGCGCGGATTTCAAATGGTAGAAGAAACAAACGAGTGGTTCATTGCGGTTCGATCGAATCGTAACCATCCCGAAGCGTGAGCGAGGGCGGACCTCGCTTACGCTTCGGGATGGTAAACAAATCCGCTGCAAGAGCGGATTTACCAATCGGAGCCGAGCGGCAGGCCATCGGCGGGATTACAGACAAGGGACCAGGTAGCCTGGCTGAGGCCGGAGTTGGCCATGCGGACACTGCCATCGGTCATGCCGGCGACCATGCCGCCGGTGTGCGCCGAGCTGGCTTCCATCCCTTTCTGGAACCCACTGACGGTCCCTACCTTACACGTGTTTCGGTTGACGCCCATCTGGGGCAACGGCGGAAGTAGAGTAGGATAATGGCCCCTCCCCATAGCAAGGTTAAAGCAAGGCTGGCCAGTCGAATAATCGACGGAGGCATAGAAGAGGTCGTTATTGACAGTGGGAGCAGCACCACAGGAGACAAGGCGTTCCGCGAAGGAAATGGTATTGGACGTGCCGTCGGGAATGTTGCCGATGTTGTACTGGGGGCCCCAATGGAAGACGGTCGAGCTTGGGGCAGAAGCCGCCGTGGCGAAGAGGGGCAGGTTGTAGGCATAGCTGGACCCGGCCGCACCCGAAGCAGTCAGCCCATTGTTTGGGGAGGGGTCGGAGGGGCAGAGGAATAGCTTGACCGGTTTATTGAAATAGGATCCACCGGTCGCGAGGGTATAGGTGCTAAACCCTGTGAGGGCATTGTTGTAGATGTTCTGCTGCTCAACAAAGGGCAACAGGATGAAAAACAGGTTGGCTTCCAAAGGCGGCTTGCCGGCGGCAGCGGAGGCAGGGGTGACGACTCCGGGCGGACTGCCTACCGAGGCTTTATCACCGGCAAGAGCGGGCGGGAGACTACTGTTGAAGGTACTGGCGTAGTCGGCGACAGCAAGAGCTAGTTGCTTGACATTGTTTTGGCATTGAACGCGGCTGGCGGCTTCGCGCACTTTCTGCACGGCCGGCAACAACAGGCCGATCAAAATGGCAATGATCGCAATGACTACCAAAAGTTCGATCAAGGTGAAAGCAGTCCGGCGACAAGACGAACACGAGGCGCGATCTACAGTCATTCAGCAAATCCTCCATTAGGAAACATGTGGATGACCCGTGCGGCAAGCACTGCCGCCCTGCGGGATGATTCGATGAGGCGAGTTCCTTGTTATCATAGAGCATAGCGACGCAGGTGGTGAGAGTCTACTAATCTTTAATGAATACTCCCTGAACTCTAATGAGGAGCCGTTTGAGCGCCCGGGCTGGCCGATGGAGAACGGGGGCCTATTCCGTACATCATTCCTAGGCCGCGTGGTGGAGGAAGAGTCGAACATAGGGAATCCGGCGGGAGCGGTGGAAGCGCCGATTCCGTCTGCCAGAAAGGAGCAGCAATGGTCCGCTACAGTTTCCCCAACAAAGTCGTGCTGGTGACGGGCAGCTCGCGCGGCATGGGAGCGGCCATCCTTGAAGGCTTCGCCGCCGCCGGCGCCGTCTGCATCGTCAACTACTTCGCCGACCCCGACGGCCACAATCTTCGCGACGCTGACGAGACCGCCGAGCGCTTGCGCCGCCACGGCGTCCGGGTCCACGTCTTCGAGGCGGATGTCAGTAAGTTCGATTCCGTCGCCGCCCTGATGAAGCGCATCGGCGACACCTGCGGGGGACTCGACATTCTCGTCAACAATGCCGGCATTGTCCGCGATCGCACGGTCAAGAAGATGACGCCGGGCGAATGGCAGAGCGTGCTGCAAACCAACCTCGACGGTGTATTCTACTGCTCGAAGCTGGGGGCCGACATTCTGCGCGACGGTGGACGGATCGTCAACATCGCCTCGATATCCGGTGTGGCCGGCTTCCACGGACAGGCCAACTATGCGGCGGCCAAGGCCGGAGTCATCGCCTTGACGAAGGTGCTGGCCAAGGAGGTGGCTCGCCGCGGAATCACGGTCAACGCCGTGGCACCCGGCGTCATTCAGACGCCGATGCTGGACGGACTCAAGCCGGAGACACTCGGCGAATACGTCAAGCACATCCCCGTCGGCCGCGTGGGCCGGCCCGAAGAGGTGGCCCATGCCGTGCTGTTTTTCGCCTGCGAGGAGAGCAGCTACATCACCGGGCAAACCCTGCCGATCACCGGAGGCTGGTTTTGATGCGCCATCCGTTAAAGACAATGACGGCGAGCGGGGCTTTAACACGCCCCAGTTGGCATCTGCCGCGCAATCATCGTCCGCCGGCGCTGTATCGATTCTTCCTGGAGGACAGCGAGGAAACAAGTGCCGGCGAGCTTGGGCGCGATACTCCGCTGGCCCTGGTCGAAGCTGCCTTGTTGGCCGCGGACGAGCCGTTGTCGTTGCGTCGCCTGGCGGCCGCCGCCGGATTGGCCGACAACTCCGAGATTCGCCGGCTCGTGCAGCGTTTGCAAGCGCTTTACGCGCAAGACGGCACCGCCTTTCAGGTCGAGGAACTGGCGGGTGGATTTCAATTGCTGACCCGACCAGAATTTCACCCGTGGCTGGCGCGCTTGCGTCGCGCGGGCAACGAAATGCGGCTGTCGGCCGCCGCGCGCGAGACCCTGGCCATCGTCGCCTATCGTCAGCCGATCACGCGGGCCGATGTCGAGGCCATCCGCGGCGTGCAATCCGCCGACATGCTGCATCAGCTCATGGAAAAGGGATTGGTCAGGATCGCGGGGCGCGAGGAGTCGCTGGGTCGTCCCGTGCTTTACGGGACAACAAAGAAGTTTCTGCAAGCGTTTGGCTTACGAAATCTGCGCGATTTGCCTCAGGCGGAGGAGTTGGTCGATCCCGCCCGCAAACGCAAGAAAAGCGAAACCGAGCCAAAGGTGTAGCATTCCGCTACAACTTTGGCGCGGTTTGTTGGGACATCTTACGGCCAGACGTACACGCCCGGATACACGCCAGGATAGTAGTAACTGCTGTAGGCGGGTGTGTAGTAGGCTGGCGCGTAGTAGCTGCTGTAGCCGGGATAGTAGTAGCTGCTGTAAGTGGGAGAGTAGTAGCTGCTGTAGTAGGGAGTGTAGTAGCTGCTGTAACCGGGGTAGTAGTAGCTGCTGTAGGCCGGGTAGCCGCCGTAATAGTAGCCATACGCTCTCGGATAGAACGACGAGTAACCGTAATACCCAGCACCCCATCGACCCCACCAGGCGTTCGCCTGTGACGGCGTCGCCGCCAGCGTGACAAGAGACGCCCCGAAAACCACCAACGTCAACATGAGCTTGCGCATTGGAAACCTCCTCCACTGGTGAACTCACGCAAGGCCCGGGGGAGGTTGTCCGCCTGTCCGCCCCGGACCCTTGTGGTTTTTGTAGCAAAAGAAGTGCCGATCCGCTATGGCTGGATCAGCCAGAGCGAATGCGAGTACAATGGGAGATGTATTCGCAGGTTTCCAGGAGCAAGAAAGAGAGGACGATCATGGCGAAACAACGCCGCTACCCCAAAGAAGAGATCGCCCGACGAGGAGACGCAATCTACGAACAGAAAATTCGTCCCCTTCTCAAGCCCCGCGATAAGGGAAAGTACGTCGCCATCGACATCGAGACGGGCGAATACGAGATCAGCAAGAGCGAAATGGCAGCGTGTGATCGCCTAGATGCGCGGATCCCCGACGCCCAGACTTGGATGGTGCGGGTCGGCTACCCTGCTGTCCATATCTTCGGTGGTCATCTACCGCGGGAAGCCCCATGATTACAGGCGTGGTTAAGGACGGCAAAGCCTGGCTTCTCCTGAAAGTGATCGGATCACAAGGGCAGGAGCAAGAAGTCGAAGCTGTCATTGATACGGGGTGTACGGAATCGTTGACTTTGCCTCCCTCCTTGGTCGCCGCCTTGGATCTGCGCTGGCGAAAAGTAGACAGTGCCATCATGGCCGACGGGAGCGAGTGTATTTATGACATGTATGATGCCCAAGTATTGTGGGATGGAAAAGCTCATTCTGTCCTCGTTGCCGAACTCAACACTTTTCCTCTGGTCGGCATGGGGCTCTTGAACGGTTACGAGTTAAAAATGCAAGTCCGTCCCGGCGGCAAAGTCACCATCAAACAGCTGTCAATAGGTCCGAGAGCAAGAAAACGAAGAGGATGAATCAAAGTCGGCGGCGCAGCAATAGCAGCGTTTGATCGTCTTGCAACTCAGCCTGTCCGGTGAAGCGCTGCACCTCCGCACTGGCTTCTTCGGCGCACGCTTGTAAGGGCAACGCGGCCCGCGGGCCGCCCAATACTTCACACAAACGCTCCTTGCCGAACATCTCCTTGCGATCCGGCGCGAACGCCTCGGTGAAGCCGTCGCTGTAGAGAATCAGCGTCTCGCCGCGCTGGAGTGACAAACGTGTGTCACTAACTCGCGGCTCGGTAAACGAGCCAAGCAACATGCCAGGCGTTACGGCTGCTTCCTCGACATGGCCATCGGCATGGCGCAGCAAAGGCGGCAGATGACCGCCGCTGGCCAGCAGCACCGAGCCGTCGCTGCGGTCGTAGATGCCGTGCAGAAGCGTGACGAACATGGCCGAGGGATTGTCGTCGGACAGGGCGCGGCTGAGGCGTTGCAGCAACTCTGCCGGGCTGCTCGCCGAGGGCGTCAGATTGTGGATGAGCGTTCGCACCGCGATCATGAACAGGGCGGCCGGAATGCCCTTGCCGGAGACATCGCCGAGGAAGAATGCCAGTCGGCCGTCGGGAAGATGAAAGAAATCGTACAGATCGCCGCTCACTTCGCGGGCCGGGTGAACGCGCGCGAACAGCTCGGGATCGCCGTCCTCGAATAGCTCGAACTCCGTCGGCAGATACGCTTGCTGAATTTCGCGCGCCAGCCGCAGCTCCTGACGCAGCCGTTCTTCGCGCAGCCGTTCGGCGTGCAGGGCGGCATTCTCCAACACGGTCGAAACCTGGATGGCCAGCGTCGTCAAGAGCTCCAGATCGCTGGAGCTGAAAGCGTGGCCGGGCCGCAGGCAATCGAGCTGTATCACGCCCAGCCGGCGATTCTCATATCCCAAAAGCGGCACGCACAAAAACGAGCGTAAGTGTAGCGAAATCATGGTGGCCGACAGCGTCAGCTTGGGATCGTCGGTCACGTCCACACTGAGCAGGCCGACGCCGTCATCGAGGGCGCGGCGAACGATAGTTCGGCTGTAGGGATAATCGCCCTGGGCCTCGCTCTTGTGGCGGCTATGCTGCGCGCGAACCTTCAAGCGCTCGCCCTCGCACAACAGCACCATGCCGCGATCGGCTTGCGGGAACAGCCGCAGCAAGTGTTCGAGCAATCGTCCCAGTAACGGGCCCATCTCCAGAGTGCGGCCGAGATGCTGGGCGATCTCCAGGACCACCTGCAATTTGTAGGCGGGGTTTTGACCCAAAAGCGTCGAGCTGGACGGCGCGACGCTGATCTCGGCTCGGATGACCGGGTCGGGCTTGTCCGGCGGTTCCGGCGGCGCGGGCGGATCGGCGCGGAGGTTCAGGATATACGGGCCGATTTGCAGCTCATCGCCCTCGGCCAAGGGGGTTGGACCGTTGATGCGCCGGCCGTTGACGAACGTGCCGTTGCTGCTGCCGACATCCTCGACCAGATAGTCACCGTCGCTGCAAAGGATGCGGGCGTGGTGGCGGCTGACGGCCAGCGATTCGAGAACGATGGCGGCATCTTCCTGGCGGCCGATGAGTAGACTCTCGCCGCTAAGCGTGAAGCGCTGGCCGAGGTTGGGGCCTTTGATAGTCACCAAGGATGCCATGAATCTCTTGTACCGCGAGTCGCGGCACTTTTCCAGTAAATATCATCGATTTGCCGTTGTTTCTCAACTTGCCCGGAGCGCAAGCGACGGGCGCTTCAGCCCGTCGCTTGCGCTCCGGGCTTGTAAGCTTTGAACCGCTTCTAATCAGCGGACTAACTTCCTCTCCACAGGCAACACCTGGGGCGGCGGCAACTCGGCGGGAGGCGGCGGTTTGTCGTCTTCAACCACCAGCGTAGGCGGTTGACCCAGGGCCACGAACAGCTGGAACTGCGCGCGATCGAAGCCGATGACCGCATCGAGCAAGGCTTCGCGGCCCTCGCGGAGGCGTTTGGCATTGTCGAGGACTTCGATGGGCAGGGCTTCGCCGCGAAAACTGGTAATCAGGTCGCGCTGGAAACCTTCCGTTGCGTCCTGAACCCAGCGGCGCTTGATGGCGATGTCACGAAAATGTTCCGCGGAGGAACTGTAGGCCACGGAGACTTTTTCTCTCACCTCGTTGAGGACGCGGAGACGTTCGGCCTCGGCCTGATTGCGCTGGGCGCGGCGATCCTTGATGCGGCCGAGGTTGCCCATGCCCATGCCCAGCAATTGCCAGTAAGCGATGACATCGACATCGATACGCCCGTCGATCTTGCCGAATTTCGGGACGGTCTGGCCTGTCAGAGGGTCGATGGTCACCAAATTGGCGTTGCCTGTGTGCGGATTGAAAACGTTGCCGCTCGTGGTAGCGACGGCCCCGCCGCCGAAATCGCCGGCACTCAGACCCATCCACAAGCTCGGCAACAACGGACGCACCGTTTCCTGGCGGACGCGGACCTGACTGGCGCGGACAGCGGCAGAGGCTGCCAGGATCGCGGGATGATTTTGCTCGGCGAGTTCCAGCAGTTTGGGCAAGGGTACCTTGGGATCGACGAACTGCACGATTTGCAGGGGGATGTCGCCCGTAACCAGCCGGATCGAAGGATCGAGGTTGAGCAGCTGCGCCAGGTCCGCGGAGGCGATGGCGACCTCTTGCTGTGCTTGTTGCTCTTGGTAGCGCAGTGCCAGCAGATCGGCCTGGGCGCGTTCGGCGTCGCCGTAACGGCCGCGCCCGCGCTTGGCAAAGGCAGTCGTCAGACGCACGACTTCCTCGAAATCCCTCTCGGACTGGCGGATGATGGCCAGGCGCGTCTCGGCATTCATGAGGGCGAGATAGGTCGAGGAGACTTCGAGAAAGATATCGTTGCGCGTCGCCGTCGCCAGGAAGCTGCGATTGGTAACGACAAGGCTCGCGGCCTGCGGTTCAAAGATGGCATCGGTCAGAGGCGTGTTGATCCACAGGCCCGGAATCTTGACCGATTCGGCCGCCACGGTATTGGCGCCCAGTCCATAGTAAATGGAGTTGCTATCGACTTTGCGGATGGCTCCGAACGACGCCTGCAACGGCCCGATGTGGTCGTGGTAGTTGCCGCCGACATTGACACTGGGCAAGAGCAGAACGCGGGCTTGCAGTTGCAGTCCCAGCGCGCTCACCACAGCTTGGCGAGCGATGTTGATGACCGGGTTTTCCACTCCGGCCTGGGCCAAAGCAGCGGCCAGGCTCAGCGGACGGGTTTTCTCCGACGAGGGGATGGTCGGGATGGCGATGCCCGCCGCCGGGCTGGGCAGCGTGCGATCCACTCGATAGACGTCCGACGCGGGGCGGCCCTTACTCCTTTCGCTTGCCTTGTCTCCGTCCGGCTGTGGTGCGGCGGTCCATTTCTTTTCCGCGTTCTCGGTCTCTTTCTCCACGGGCATGGACGCCGCTTTCATGAGAGAAGAAACGGAGGACGGCGATACTGTCTTCTCTGACGGAGGACTAATCTGTGTTGCACTAACTTGGAGGAGGCCGCCCGTGTCCTCGTCTGGCTCGAAGGCCACGATCGCTGGAGCGCCGCCTTCTGGTTTCGTTGTCGCGGGTTGCTCGGACGAAGACGCGACTGCTGGCATAGCGTTCGAGAGCTGGGTGCGGAAATGATCGCCGGTGCCTCGGCAGCCCAGTGAGCTGCTCAAGAGAGCGAGCAAGAGCGCTCCTGCCGTCTTCCAGGCACGGCGGCGAGCGCTCTTCATCTCCGGTTCCCTCCCTTGCATGACCTTCCACTAACCTTCGGCGAGCGGGGGGCGTAAGCCCCCTGTTGCGAACAAACCGGGGGCTTACGCCCCCCGCTCGCCGGCTTCTTTCACGGCTGCGCCGTATCAGCGATGCAGGCGCCGGGTGAAGCGCAGGCCGGCAGCGGCTTGGCCGGCAGCGGCGGGTCCACGATCTTGCTGGAAATCTCGTGGGCGAATTTGCTTGTTGGCGGTTGTCCCAGCGCCACGTACAGCGCGAACTGGGCGGTGTCGTAATTGACCACTGAATCCAGATATTGCATCCGCGCGTCGGCAAGTAGGTGGAAGCTATTGAGCAGCTCGATGGGCAAACCCCGTGCGGTCGAGTAGATGCGCCGGTAGTCTTCGTTGTAGCTGCGAAGGGCCGCCTCTGCGCCGAGGCGAGCGAGGTCAATCTGGGCATAGCTGGCGTGCATGCGCGCATAAGCAACGGCCACCTCGTCGCGCACTCGATTGAGATCGCGGAGGAATTCCAACTGCGCGATGCCCTGCTCGGCACGGGCGACGCGAATTTTGCCGAGGTTGCCCATGCCCATGTTCTGAGCGGTCCAGAACAGGATCACGTCCACATCCTGGCGAGGGCCGAAGTCGCCGAAATACGGCCCCTGGAATCCCTGGAAGCCGCCCGGATAGGCCACCAGGTTGCTGCCGCCGCCGAACGTGCCGGCGCTGTAGCCGGCCAGAATCATCGGCGACAGCGGCATGAAAATCTGCCGTCGCAGCTGCTGGACGGCGACGAGGATGTCGTTTCGTCGTGCCGCCAGCTCCGGCCGCTGCTGTGTGGCTATGAAAATCAAATCGTGCAGCGGCAGCGAATTGGGCACAATCTCGGTGGGAACGATCCAGCCATCGATGGCGTGTAGCTGCACCGACGGCGGGATGTTGAGCAGCGCCGCCAGGTTGGCCGAGGCCACCAGTATGTCTTGCTCGGCCTGAAGAATAACCTCATTGCGATACGCCAGCTCGCTGGCCGCCCGGTCGGCATCGGCCTGTCTGCCGGTTCCTGCCTTGGCATGCGCCGCTGTCAGGTAAGCGATCTGATGAGCCATCTCCTGGTTCTTGAGGGCGATATTCAAAAACGACTCGGCGCGGATCACCCTCATGTAAGCCGTGGCCACACGCAGCAGCATCTGGTTGCGCACAGCGACATTATCAGCCGCTCTGGCGCGCAGGTTATAACGAGCCGCGAGATAACCGAAGATGCCGTCGGAGAGGTTGAGGGTGTATTGAAGGCCGGGGATGCCAACCGTGCCGGCGGCGATGGCTCCAGCGCCCAGGCCGAGATACATGGCCTGGCGATTGACGGTCAAAATGTTGCCGCTGGACTGTTGCAGTGGGCCGTTGTGATCGTCGTAGTTGAGGCCGGTATTCAGATTGGGCAACACGAAGGACAGGGCCAAAAACCGCAATGCCGCGGCCTGCGCCACGCGCTGCCGTGCCAGGAGCATGTCCGGGTTACTGACGCCGGCCAGACGCAGCGCGCAGGCCAGATCGATGGCGTTGATCGCCTCCGGTCCAGGCAAGATTGAAGGGGCGCGTTGCGGCAGGCCAGCCAGGATTGCCTCATCCTTCTTGTCGTCGCCTTGTCGTCGCGGCGTGGGAAGCTGCGATTCTTCCTTTTTGGCCTCCATCTTGTCGGCCGGGTTTTCCGGGGTTTGCGCCAGAGCCGGCAGGACGATCGCCAATGCTGCCCACAAACAGACAAAGCCTATTCCGATCCGCCAGAAGTGCGCTCGGTGAGAAGCGTTCATTTTTCCCCCTCGCCTGCTCCTTCCGAGCCACGCAGCGCAGCGGAGTAAGCAGCCGTCTGTCCGCCGCTTACTCCGCTGCGCTGCGTGCGCGGCTCGGATTTCGTCGCTGAATCTCACTGTTATGTACGGAAAATCCCCTATCGTCCGCAAAACATACTTGCCTTATCGGTAGGGAAGAGTTCCGTAAATCAGCAAAATCAACACGCTCGCTACTCTCGCGCAAATCCTTCAAGTCGGCTCACTTTCGCTTTCTCCCGCTGATGGGTATAGTTTGTATAGCGGGCGCATCCTCTCCTCCTCAACACGTCGCCCCAGTCCCCGGTTCTTCCGGAGTCAACTCATGTCGCTCTTTCGCAACATCCTGGTCGGCGTCGATCTCTCGCAATACGACGCTTCGACCCACCAGCCCACTGCCGTGGCGGCCGCGGTCGTACGTCAGGCGATGTGGCTGGCCGACAAAACGTCCGCGCGCTTGACCTTCTTCACTGCCCTCGATCTGAGCCTGGAGACGTTGCCGCAACTGGAGCGAACGGACATTCAATATCTGACGACCAGCGCCGAGCAGTCCGTCGCCAAGGTCCTGCGCGGCCTGGTGCGCAAGGCGCGCGAGCAGGGTATCGAGGCAGACGACAAATTGGCGGCGGGCAAAAGCTGGTTGGAGCTGGTCCGACAGGCCATGCGCGGGCAACACGATCTCGTGATGATCGGCACGCGCGATCGCAAAGGGCTGGAGTGGATGCTATTCGGCAGCACGGCCGTCAAGGTGCTGCGTCGCTGTCCCTGTCCGGTCTGGGTGGTCAAGCCCGGCGGCGAACCAAGTCCTTTGAAAATACTCGTTGCCAGCGGTCTCGATCCGACTGCCGAGGAGGGCTTGCGCCTGGTTGCCGAGCTGGCGCGAGTCACACCGGCAGAGATTCACCTGCTGCACGTCGTGGATTTTCCCCTGGATCGCCACTGGGCCACGGCCCTGCCGGACGCTCGGGAGCAGGCCTATCGCCGCGGCGTGCGCGAACACGCCGTGAAGGAACTCGAAGGACAGATCGACCGTGCCGGCGCGCACCGCCTGACGCCGCCGGTCCAGGTGCATCTGATGGATGAAATCGGCATCCTGCCCGATGAAGGAATCCTGCAATTCCTCCAGAAAAACCCGATGGATTTGATGGTCATGGGAACCGTCGGCCGCAGCGGCATTGCCAGCGTGATGATCGGCAACACGGCAGAGCGGATGTTGCCGCAACTGTCCTGCTCGCTCCTGGCCGTCAAGCCGAAGGATTTTGTTTCATCGGTAAAGCTGTAAATAGTTGTCAGTTGTCA
Source organism: Gemmataceae bacterium (assembly GCA_036557565.1). Taxonomy (GTDB): domain Bacteria; phylum Planctomycetota; class Planctomycetia; order Gemmatales; family Gemmataceae; genus JAJPHU01. The sequence goes on along the minus strand of DATBHJ010000212.1, from coordinate 2,070 downwards.
GTTGTCTGTTGTCAGTTTGGCCTTCGAGTTTCGCTATAATAGGTGTTTGGGCGTTGGTAACTGACAACTGATAACTGATAACTGACAACTGCACTGCTATGCCAATCCGACTTACCTGCCCCCATTGCAAACGGGGCATGCTTGTTGATGAACGCCTGGCTGGCAAAAAGGGCCGTTGCAAGGCTTGCCAGCAGCCGATCACCGTGCCGCCGTTGCCCACGTCCAACAATTCCTCGGCGGCCCAGACCGATCCGGCTTCCGCTGAGGAGCAAGGGGCAGCTCCCGTCGATGTCGAGGCCGAAGCCGCTGCTCTGTTTTCCGATGAGCCCAAAGTGGAGGAGCCGCCGGCTGACACCCAAACCATCGATTTCAACTGTCCCTTCTGCGATGAGCCGATCAAGCTCTCCGCCGACCTGGCCGGCAAACGCGCTCCCTGTCCGGAGTGCAAGAAAATTATCAAGGTACCGGAGCTGGTCAAGAAAGAACCCAAGGATTGGCGCAAGGTCGAGGCGCGTGGACCGTCGGGCGCCCGGCTGCCCGATCAGCCGGAACTGGAAGGAGCGTGGAGTTCGCGGACGGTCGGATCGGTCGGCAAGCAATCGCTGGAGGAAGCCGGCGTCCTGCCCAAAGTGGAAAAGCCGCGTAGCCTGTGGCAAAAGATCCGCTTGCCGGTCCTGGTCGTGAGCGGATTGCTCGTGGTGGGCCTGAGCGGCTTGGTCATCTATGGCTGGCTGGGCCGGCGCGGAATCGAGCGCGGGGTCAAGGACGCGCTGACTTTCGCCGACTCTCCGGAAGCGAATCCGAACACCAAGGCCGCTCTTGCGGTCGCCGCCGGCGAGTATTATCTGCGCTGCCGCACTCCTCAGCCCGATCCGCGCACCGGAAAGGAGACATCTCAGGCCAAGCTAGCCAACAATCAGTTTGGCACGGCGTTGACCACGCTACAGTCTGCGCCCCGGGGCGCGGAACGCGATGCGCAACTGGCCGATCTGGCGCTGGCCGAGGTCGAGATGGGTGGAGACAAGCCGGAAGCCGACCAGGAGCTGCGACTGACCTGGGACAGAACGCAACAATTACTTCTGGCCGCACTGCGGGAAATCCACGATGCGGAGGCGAAGCTGCACGCTGTCCGCGCGGTCGCGCAGAGCCTCCGCGAGCATGGACAGGCGGCACGCGTGTTGCCGTTGACCAACCAACTCTTCGCGGCCCCAGATGGCGACAAGGTCGCCGCACTGGCGGTCATTGGCCTGGACTTCTTCAAGGCCGGCGATAAAGATTCGGCTAATAAGGCAGCGGACGCGGCATTGCAACTCTTTCCCAAGGATGCCCAGGCCAAGGACGCCAAGGCGCCGCCGCTCCGCGCCGAGGTCGTCGCCCTGGCCTTGCTGCTGGAGAAAAAAGATCTCCCCGCGGCAGGCGACAACGACGATGACAAAGCCAACGAACTCGTGGGCAAGGCCGAAGCGCTGGCTCGACAGGGCAAATGGGATGAGGCTCGAAAGGAAGCGAGCAAGGCCGAGGACGCGGGTGTTCAGTTTCGCGCTCGCCTCGCCCTCGCCGCCGCTGCTGTCGATGCCAAGCTGCCCGACACCAGCGATATCGAAGCCGCGTTCAAATTGGCGGAGGATGGCCTGGCCAAAAAATCAGAACGCTCCTGGACGATGCTGTCTCTGGTGCAGTTGGCCTTGCAGACTCGTTTGCCTGAAGAGCGCGTATGGGCCATGGCGGGCCAGATTGGCAACACGGCGCTGCGTGGCCGGGCGCAACTGGCTATCTTCCGTTCCCAGCTCGACAAGGCCAACCAGGTCGTCGAGGATTCCGCCGCAGATAAGATCGACGCCAAGAGTCTCTCACGTTCGTTGGCGGCGCAGGCACTGGCCCGACACAACGTGCGTATGAATGCCGGCTATCTCGGCGTGGTGCAGAACTGGCAGCAGCCACTGCGGTCCTTCGGCGCCCTCGGCGTCGCCCTGGGGATACAGGACCAGCAGAAGTGACAAGTGAATCCGAGCCGCGCACGCAGCGCAGCGGAGTAAGCGGTAGCATGGGACGTCCGCTTACTCCGCTGCG
>DATBHJ010000211.1:0-17957 GCA_036557565.1 Gemmataceae bacterium | reverse complement strand
CGCGCACGCAGCGCAGCGGAGTAAGCGGTTGTCTGACAGTCGCTTACTCCGCTGCGCTGCGTGCGCGGCTCGGAGGGGAGCCAACGACAGAGCTTCGCCGCTCGGTGAGGATCGTATCGCGCCACTGGCCGTGCAGCTGGGCGACGCGCTCGCGTCTGCCGATTTCCCGAAACCCGCAGCTCTGTTGCAGTCGCAGACTGGCCGCATTACTGGGGAACGTGGCCCCCTGGAGCGTCCAGATTCCGTGACGTTCCGACTCCACGATAACAGCCTCCAGCAACCGGCGGCCAACGCCCCGACCGCGATACGATGCCGCCACATAGACGCTGACCTCGGCGACACCGGCGTAGCACTTGCGGCGCGACACTGGACTGAGGGCGGCCCAACCGATCACGCGGCCGTCGCGTCGAGCCGCCAAGCGAGCAAACGGATGATGCGCGGCATCCCACTGATCCCACGAGGGGGTCTCCGTCTCGAAGGTGGCCTGACCGGAAGCGATGCCCTCAACGTAGATGGCGCGCACCTGCTCCCAGTCCGCGGGCGTCATCGGGGATATGTCAACGCTCATCGCTTCGACCTCGCTCGGAAGCGGCAAAATCCGCTTCTCGTAATACAGGCTAAGCGGGTCCTCTGTGTAGTCTCCGAACGGCGGGATACGTTGAAATCCCATCCGCTCATAGAGGCGGATGGCTGCCGCCTGATGAATGCCGGTTTCCAACCGAAGCAGAGCGATGCCCTGTGCGCAGGCATGGTCCGCCAAATGATCGAGTAGCAACCTTCCGAAACCGAAGCCGCGAAACTGAGGACGAACGTACATGCGCTTGAGTTCGCCAAATTCCTTGCCAAAGAATTGAATGCCGCCGCAGCCGGCAGGAGTATCGTTCTGCCGCAGCACGAAAAAGGCGACGCCCTGCGCGATCAACTTTTCGACACTATAACCGTGGCGGCTTTTGGCTGGATAGAGTGGATCAAGATGCGCTTCAAGCTCGGTAATCAGGACGACGGCGTCAGCGCTGTCGGGATGTTCGCGCGTGATGATGGCGGACATGGGCTAGCCGATCCTTTCCTCCGTACCAACTCCACTAGCAGAGGTGAACAACTCCCGGATCGCCTTGGACGGGCTGACCGGCACGACCTCGAACTCCACCAGATCCCGCCACTGGAGTATCCATCGCTGCAGCAACAGAAGGTCGTCGCATTCCATGAGCTGGAAGCAGCGGTCAAAGTTGGCCTCTATCCAGCTATCGACGTACCGGAGACCCTCCGGCATGGAGCGCCCTCGCTCTCGGAGCCGGGCATAGATCGGGGCTGGATCGCGGTTCTTGAAGCGCTCAATAACCATGATTAGCATCGGCATTGTCCTCTTCGTCAAACGAACAACACATCTCGGCAGCCGGCTCAAGCGGGCTTAGTTCTCCACGCCTAACCTTCGAGCCTCTTTTTCGATATCCTGCCGGTCAGCGGCAGACTCTCCCGCGGCAGCATCGATTGCCTTGCCGGCGCATTGCTTCGCTTTGGCCTTGTCGCCACTGGCGAGATAGGCGTCGGCCAACCGAAGCAAGCTGTGAGGCTCCTTGCCGCCATCGAAGCGGACCAAAGCCTCGGCGGCCCGCACAGCCAACTCGCTGAGTTCCTTGCTCTTGTCCTGGGAGCGCAAGAACGCATACGCCATCTCCAACACGACAGCGTTGTGCTGCTTGATCGCCTTCGCTATCAGCAGGTCAGCATACTCCTTCGCTTCGTCGGTCTTTCCTTGCAAGATCCACAGATTGAGTTTGATGCAGGCCGCCGGCATGAAATCAGCCAGCGCCGGGTACTTGGCCTCAAACTCCCCTAGCGCCCGGAAGAAGGCTTCGGGCTTCGAGTCAGACTTTAGGGCCGCTGCCGCGGCTCGATAATCCGCATCCACCTGGGCTATTTCCTCGCCGACCGCCTTCGCGCTGGCTCGGGCGAGGACTTTTGGCAGGACCATGTCCAGGTACATGGGAGATCCCATGAAGGCGATCCGCCCCGTCTTGTCCACCACGAAGGTGCAGAAACCCTCCTGGCCCGCCGCCTTCAGCCAGGCATCCGTCGTTGTACCATTGTCGGCGTAGGCAAAAGTGATCGGGAGCGCGGCGCCTCTCTTTTTGAGAAACGCAGCTGACTTCTCCTCGGTGTTGTCGGGCACACCTCGGATGTCGCGAGACGTGAAGGCGATGGCCGTGACGCCCTGGTCCTTGTAACGAGCTTGTAACTCGGCCAGGTGCGGCAGGTGGCGAATACAAGCGCCGCACCAGGGTGCCCAGAAGTCGATGACGTAGACCTTGCCCGCCTCGAATTTCGTGATCTCGTTCCCTTGCAGCCACTTGTTGGCCTTTAACGGCGGGGCCGAATCGCCGACCTTCAGCGACGCGATCGGGGTGTCTTTCTTCGATCGCTCTTTTGCCTCCTGTCCGAGGGCAGGCGTAAACGGGTTGGCAAAGCTGAGCGCCGATAGAACCAGGATGAGTACAGTGCGAATCATGAGATTACTCCAGCGTTGAGAGCAACCGTCGTCTTCCGGCGACGACACGACACAGATTACTTTATCATTTCCGTTGGCGGTCAAAATGGCCCTTGCTTTCTCGCAGGCATCGTTCGATTTTCGGCTCCACAATCTTCACGAACCGAGGAGCATAATCGCGGAACTCCATGCGGCTGAGGAAACAGACGCCGAGGAAGACCCAGCGAGCCAGTACGAAGAGATCCAGGCATGCCTCATGCTCCTCCGCAAGAGGACGAATTTGACGATAGCCTTCTAACAGCGCCGCCCGCAAGGCCGGGTAATCCTCGCGCATCTCGATGCGGTCCAGCAGAATTGCCATATCGTAAAGGAAGTAGCCGAAACCGCAATCGTCGAAGTCGATGGGGCGGGCCTCGCCGCGATGAAAGATCACGTTGCAGAAGATGAGATCAGCGTGGATTAGCCCGAACACGTCCCGGCCTGTGCCCAATCGTTCCACGATCTCCCTCAGGCGCTCGGCGACCGTTTCAAAAAGCCGATTCTGACGCCGGGTAAGCCGGGTCCAGCCCACCTGCGTCTGGGCATCGCGGCCAAAAAGCCCATTGTGATCCCAGCGCGGCCGCACGAACGCTTTCGGAATGCGATACCGGCTTGCGTATTGATGCAGACGGGCCATGAGGCGGCCCATTTCACGGAGGATGGTCGGCGTTCTCTTCTTCCGCGCGAACCGGCCAGGGACCCAGTGCAAGAGCGTGCAAACTCTCGGCTCGGGGACATCTTCTGTAGATACCGTGGTCCAAAGGCCATGACCGCGCGTCCGCACGGGGCTTGGGACAACGAAGCCATCCTCGGCGCTCAGGGCTTCGAGCCAGATCAGCTCGGATCGGATGGCTGCCGTATCGTGCCGGCGCGGAGTATGGATGCGAAGAACGTATCGTTGACCGTCGCGGCACTGGACTCGCCAGGTCGCATTCTGGATATGCTGCAGAGGCGACAACGAAACTTCGCCCAGGTCGTAATCAAGAAGCGCTCGGCGTGCCAGGGGAGCCAGGCGACGGAATTGGGCGGTCCTGGTCAGCTCCTGGAAAGGTTTCATGCGGCCATTCCTCACGTAGCAATCCCATGACAAGGATGTCATCCTCGACGCCATCCAAAATCCGCGCATGCCGTCTGCGCCCCTCAGTCACGAACCCTGCGCGTGCATAGAGACGTTGGGCGGCCAGGTTGGAAGCGAACACGTCAAGCTCGATGCGCCGGAGACGTGTGGCGAACGCTCGATCGATGGTCTCGCGCAGCAATCGCTTTCCTAAACCTTGTCCGCGGTAGGCGGGGCGCAATCCCATGCCCAGGCGCCCAACGTGGCGCATGCCCTCATGAGGCAGTGGCATAACGTCGCACCAACCCACGACCGCGCGTTCATCGAGGGCGAGCACCTGGATGCCACCATTTTCCACAAGTTTATGCAGAAAAGCGCGCGTCTCGTCCTCGGGGAAGCCACAGACAGCAGCAAGGTAGCGACGCTCCCGAGCGACAACCTCGACACAGCGACAAAGTCCCACGGCATCGTCGGGAGTGCACAGGCGGAACTCCATCATGGCAATCACCTTGCCTTTTAAGGTTTCTTTATTGCTGCCGTCGGGTAGGTGCCGCGAGCCGAGCGGCACTGCGGTCCGGCTCGGCTCGCCGGACCTACCCAACAGGCCAGCCGCAACGGACCCCTCGTTACTCGGTATATACAGAGCGTTAGAAACGAAGAAAGGTTCAGTTCCGATTCTCACGAGACTGTTCGGCAGCGTGATGCAAGGAAACCCGTTGCCGCGGCGAGATCGATGTCAGCGATCAGCAATCCCTCCTCGCCATAGGGCTGGTAGCAGAGGAGCGTCCCATCCGGACGGATGATCGCCGACGTGGTCGGAGAGCCGGGACTGGCGCAATTGACGGATGCGAAATAACAGTTATTCTCGGCAGCGCGGCAAAGGAACGTCTTCTCGTGAAACGTATTCGCGGGATCAGCGAAGGTCGTCGGTCGATACGATCCAGGTTCCGCTTCGTCGAAGTGCGGGTGAAACACAACCTGTGCTCCGCGCCGGGCAGACCAGCGGACGGTTTCCGGATACCGAAAGCCTTCGTGACAGATGGCGATACCGAAAGTCAGCGGGCCGGCGTGAAAGACATGCCGGCCCGATCCGGGCGTGTAGGTGCCCTCTTCCGACGGATCAATCTGCACCTTGTCCTGAAAACCCGCGAGAGATCCGTCCGCATTGATGACAAGAGCCGCCAATACCAAGGTGCCGTCAACGAAGCGTTCCGTTCCAAGAACGACGGTGATATTGGCCTTGGCAGCTGCCCGCGCGATGATCGACCAGGCGCGTTCGAGGAACGCAGCATCGGGTGGCGGCACGGATTTGCCGATTCGATAGCCGGGAACGAAGCATTCGGGAAAACAGATGATCCGTGCTCCGCCGATGCGGGCTTGATTGATAGCCTGCACGGCGAGCACGATCGACTCCTCCGGAGTGGCCGGGAAGCGGATATTGGCGAGCGCGATGCGAAAGGGGTTCACGAGTTTTCCTCTGGAACGAGTTCGCGGCCCTAAATTGAATCACGAAAGCACGAAAGTACGAAATCGATCATGGGGGGCAAGAAAGGGATGTATCTGCTTGCTGGTGCTGCCTTCTTCTCTTTCTTTTTCGTGTTTTCGTACTTTCGTGCTTTCGTGATTTAATTTAGCGATAACTGCTTCGCCGCCAACGCAACCACAGCCAGAGACTGCCGGTTGCAAGCAAGAGGACCGTCAAGGCCGTCGTCATCCCCGTGGTCCAGCGAAAGGGTTGTGGGGCCGGCCGGGCGGGGCCGAACTCGTCCGCTCGGATGCTCACGGCCCGGATGAGCGCATCAACCATCGAGGGTGATCCTCCGTTGTCCGCGGCGAACCGAACCGTGTCCAGATCTTCACTGGCCCAGTCGGTTTGATACAGCTCCTGAAACGTGTTGGAGCCACCCTCAGCGACGTGGTAGGAAAGGGCGGTCCCCTTACGGACGAGTCGAAGACTGCCCGAGTAGGCTGTCGTCGGAAAGCGCTCCACGTGATGTTGACGCTCCTCTCCCCGCGGCGTGGTGGCTCGGTGGCAGATGAAGCCCTCCTCGCCTTTAGAATGAATGGACCGTGCCAGGGAGGCGGCATCCTGAGTGAGCGAGGCCGTGCTGACATAAATGCTCAGGCCCGCGTCGCGGCCGCCGGGCGACTTGACCAAGCGCAGAATCTCAAACCACATGGTGATCTCGAAATCACCGTGGACGCCCAGGCCGCAAACCAGGCCGACGGGCATGCGGCTGTCCGCATTGAGCAGACTGATTCGCAACCCCCCTGGGTCTGCTCGGAGGACGCGGTGGGTGTTGGTGCCGGTGGGCCGGAAATAGCGCGTATCGTAGGGACGTCCCTGAAAATTCTGCACGAATTCTTCGGCCGTTGCACCTGGACTCGCGCAGACCGCGCAGCACAGAGCCAGGACAAGTCGCGGCAGGTAGTGATCGAGTAGAGACTTCATCGGCGTCCTCGAAGCTTCGCTTGTCCAAAAATGAATCACGAGCACACGAAAACAAGAAAACACGAAAACGGAAAGAGAAGAAGGCATCACCAGCAACCGATAACGTCTGCTTCTTACTCGCCATGTTCTTTTTCGTCTTTTCCTACTTTCGTGGTTTCGTGATTGAATTTAGAAATCACTGCTATTGACCGGCTTGCCATCGGCCCGACTGCCGAGGAGACCGAAAATGGTCGGTTCGATGCTGTAGAGAATGTGATGCACCGAACCGTCGGCGAACACCACGTTCAGGCCGGACGGGTGAGACGAGCCGAAATCCGCGAATCCTCTTTCGGGAGTGGCCGCCTGAGTATCGCGGGCCGGCCCCAGGTTCGCATCGCGCATCGTGTCCCAGTCGTTGCCTGCCGTGTAACCCTCGTTGTCGTCGGAACGGGGAACGGTCCCCAGGTAAAAGAGGTTCATGCGCTTCTCGCCGACCAGAAGCGTATTGGAAGCGCCATCCGTGATGTCGAGCAGACCGAGGGGCGGACCGAGGCTATTGGCTCGGATGACGCCGCTACCGTCACCGAGATTGTTGCTGGCATAATCGCACAGGGCATGGGTCACGGGGTCGGTGCGGGATGAGCTGATATAAAAGTCGGCGAAGGTCACCGTCATCGGCCTTCGCCGGCTTGGGCAGAAAAACAAGGGGTTGAGCGTGCCGACGGCAGCCCGCTGACGGCCGTCGTCGGTCGTCTCGCCGCCGCCCCGCCAGGCATTGTCTCCTTCCAGAAACGGCAGGATCTGAAAGCCCCACCCGGCGCCCTGATCTGCTCCGACCGCGGGTACGCCATTCAGATAGGTGGGGGGAGCTGCCCAGGTGTCGCCGGCCGTGGGGAGACATCCAAATTGCGATTGATGCGACTGGAACGCCAGGCCGATCTGCTTGAGATTGTTGGCGCACTGGGCACGGCTGGCGGCTTCGCGGACCTTCTGCACCGCTGGCAGCAGCAAGGCGAGCAACACACCCATAATGGCGATTACTACCAAGAGTTCCATCAGCGTGAAGCCGCCAGGTATCCGCGACGGCACGGCAGTGTTTTGGGGGCTTTTCATGAGTGGCTCCAAAATAAACTTCGGTTAGCCGCGATGCGGAGCGGAGCGCGTTCGCGCTCTGCTCCGCATCGCGGCTAACCGGGGTACTTGCTCCCTACCGGAGAGTATCGAGCGGAGGCGGAAATCTTACAGTCGAAAAAAATCTCTGTAAGATCCGAGTGCGAAGGCGATACTTCTGTGTGTAGAGGAGAGTGCGGTGGTCGAAGCTCCCTTGACGAGGCTGTCGCTGTTGGTGCGTCTGCGCGACGTGCGCGATACCGCGGCCTGGGAGGAATTCGTCGAGATCTATGCCCCGCTGGTGTACGGACTGGCTCGCCGGCGCGGCTTCCAGGATGCCGATGCCTGCGACATCACCCAGGAAGTCCTCCGTGCTGCGGTGACGGCCCTCCCGCGCTTCACGCTGGACCCCGAGCGCGGCAAGTTTCGCCACTGGCTTTTCACGATCGCCCTGAACGAGCTGCGCAAGCTCGCACTGGTCCACAAGCGTCAACCGCGCGGCAGTGGTAGTCCCTCGACACAGAAGCGCCTGGAACAGCAGGCGGCCTGCGCGGAGGATGAAGCGATCTGGAATCGAGAGCATCAGGAGCGACTGTTCCACTGGGCCGCCGAGAAGGCCCGCGGCCAATTCCACGAATCGACCTGGCAAGCCTTCTGGCGAACGGCCGTCCAGGGTCACGAGGTGCGCGACGTGGCTGACGCTCTGGGTCTTTCGGTTGGGGCAGTCTACGTCGCCAAGAGTCGTGTGCTGGCACGGATTCAGGCGCTGGTCGAATCGGTCCAAAGCGAGTGAACTCCGTTTTCGGAGAAGCTGCATGCAAGCACGAGTCGTCTGTCCTCAGCCGAAGGTACTCAAGGATCTGCTGGATGGCACTTTGTCAAACGAGCTGGAGACACAGCTAACCGATCACCTCTCCGCATGTGGCCGCTGCCAACAGATCGTGGAATCTTTTGCTATAGGGACCGCGGAGGACGTGCGACAGCAACTCCAGCAAGGCCGAAATACACGCAGCTTATCCGAAGGACTTCAGCAGACCATCCAAAGGCTCAAGGACCACGTTCCAGACACGGAAGGGCCAGAGGAAAATGCCTGGAGCGAGACGATGCTGGTGCGCAGCCTTGCTCCTTCGCAAATTTCCGGACATCTTGGTCGGCTCGGATCGTATGAGGTGGTCGAGACAATCGGCCGCGGCGGTTTCGGCGTGGTCTTCAAGGCATTCGATCCTTCGTTGAACCGATTCGTGGCCTTGAAGGTGCTTGCCCCGCATCTGGCCAGCAATGCCGCGGCTCGCAAGCGCTTCGCGCGCGAAGCCCGGGCGGCAGCCGCCGTTCGAGACGAACACGTCGTCGCCATCCATAACGTGGAAGAGGCCAACGGGCTGCCCTATCTCGTGATGGAATACATTTCGGGAATCTCCCTGCAACAACGACTCGATCGCGACGGCCCCTTGGCCCTGGAAGAAATTCTGCGCATCGGCCGACAGACAGCCGCCGGCCTTGCCGCCGCCCACGCTCAGGGTCTGATCCACCGCGACATCAAGCCGGCGAACATCCTGTTGGAAAACAATGTCGAGCGCGTCAAGATTACCGACTTCGGTCTGGCTCGCGCGGCCGACGATGCCGGTCTGACGCAGAGCGGCACGCTGGCCGGCACTCCCCAGTACATGGCGCCGGAGCAGACCCGCGGCGAACCGCTGGACCATCGCGCCGACCTCTTCAGCCTGGGCAGTGTCCTGTATGCCATGTGTACGGGCCGGCCGCCGTTCCGGGCGGAAAGCACGCTCGCCGTGCTCCGCTGCATCAACGAAGATTCTCCTCGGCCCATCCGGCAGATCAATCCCTCCATTCCCCCCTGGCTAGAGGAAATCATTTCCATCCTTCAAGCGAAGGATCCGGACCAGCGATTTTCGTCCGCCGCTGAGGTCGCCGATCTCATGGGCCGATATCTCGCTCATCTGCAACAGCCCAAGACATCACCGCGGCCATCTCTGCCGTCGCACCGCCGGCAAGCCGAGAGAAGCCGAGCGAGCCGCTGGCTCATCGCGGTCCTGTGTCTCATCGGCATTGGAGGATTTGGCCTGTTCGCCCTTCTCCCCGATGGCAAACAAGAGGAAGCGACTCACTTTTATCATGATTTTCGCGGTCGCCGGATCGACACCAAGTCCTTTTTGTTCACCGGTCCCAAGGCGCGCCAGCAGATGACCGAGGAAGCGGAGGGACTGCGAATCACGCTGCCGGCGCCAGGGACGAATCCTCAAGCTACTGGCCTGGTGGCCAACGTTCGCGTATCGGGGGATTTCGAGATTACGACGTCCTATGAGTTGCTCAAGGCCGACAAACCCCAAAACGGCTCCGTGGGAGTGCAGTTGTATATCGTCATGGAATCTCCCACCCAGGAAGCGATCATGTTCGGCCGTTTCCATGCATCGGATCTGGGGCACATTTACACGTGCGCGCGCATCGGCACCAACGAGGAAGGTAAACGGGAATACTCTCCCACTACCCTTCCTGCCCAGACGCAGGCCGGCCGCCTTCGACTGACCCGCAAGGGTTCGCGCGTCACCTGTTTCGCCGCCGATGTCGGCAGCGAGGACTTCCAGCCGCTGGCCGAGTATGAGCTGGGCACGGCGGATCTCACTGTGGTCCGGATAGCGGCGGACACGGGCAATTCCAACAGTCCGGTGGTGGTCCGCTTCGGCGATTTCGAGATTCAGTCAGCGGGCGCCTCGATTTGGCGGACTTCATTACTCTATGTGATTTTAGCGATCTGTTGCATCTTTTTATGTGCCGGCGGCCTATGGTTCTGGCGGCGCTCCAAACCTGCGACGCCGGCGACGACAGCCCCTGCTCCGGCATCCCCTCCGCCTCCGCCGCGATCGAAGTCCTTGAAAAAGGACATTCGTCGATGATAGCCGTTGCGGTTTAGAAACGGCGTTGGCGCTGGACCAGATATTCCAGGAGCGCCTTATCGAAACTCACGCTGGTATCGATGGGAACATAATCGATGTTAGCCTTGGCGCATTCGCTGCGATAGTGTTCCTGAAACTCGGCCACCGCTTGCAGGTAATCGCTGCGCATGCCCTTGGCGTCGAGCACCAGCTTATCGGGCGATTCCACGTCCGCGAACTCGATCAGGCCCTCGAACGGAAAATGCACCTCGGCTTCATCGAGAATGTGAAACAGAATGATTTCGTTGCCGCGATGACGCAGGTGATGCAGGCTTTCGAGCACCGGCTCCGGATCGGTCAACAGATCGCTGAAAATCATGACCAGGCTCTTGCTGCGGATCATGCTGGCGAGCTGGTGCAGCGATGGGGCCACGGCCGTTTCGCCGGACGGTTTCAGGTTGGCCAGGAGCGACAGGATCGTGCCCAGCTGCGTCCGTTTGCTGCGCGGCGGCAAGCTGGTTTGGATGCGCGTGTCAAACGTGATCAGGCCGACCGGGTCTTGTTGATGGATCATCAGATAACCCAGCGCCGCCGCCAGGCAAATCGCATACTCGAACTTGGTCAGCTCCTGCCGATACGTCCAGGCCATCGAGGCGCTGAGATCCATGACCAGGTAGCCGATCACGTTCGTCTCGGCCTGGAATTTTTTGATGTAGTACTTGTCTGTTTTGGCGTAGACGTTCCAGTCGAGGTCCTTCAGATCGTCGCCGGGGACGTATTTGCGATGCTCGGAGAATTCGACGCTGAAGCCCTGAAAGGGACTGGCATGCAGACCGGAGAGAAATCCTTCGACGATGAACTTCGCTCGCAGATCGAGACGAGCGACCTGACGGATGACGCGCGGCTGCAAGTATTTCTCGGCGTTGCTCATGCAGACATTATAAGCGGTTAGCGCGAGTTATCGTTTCGCGCGAAACGATAAATCAAACGACTCCCTCTTGTCGTAATTTCCTCACTTGCGCTTCATCCAGCCCCAGCAGCTGTGTCAGCACTTCGTCGGTATGTTGTCCCAGCGCCGGCGGCGCGGTTGTCGGTGTTGTTTTCCCGTTGATGTGGAAAGGCGACGCAATGAGATCCACCGGCTTCCCAGCAGGATCACGGACCGTGACGCGCAGACGCTCGGCCATCTCCGGCCGCGCGAAGAGATCGGCGTACGTCCACACAGGCGCGTGCGGCACCTCGGCGCGGCGCAGCAGCTCCTCCCAGGCGGCCGTGGTCCGGCTGCGCATCAGCGTTTCGACGAGGGGAACGAGGAGGAGGCGATTGCGCACGCGCAGCGGATTGGTGATGAAACGTTCGTCCGCCGCCAGGTCGAGTCGCTCGGCGACGCGGCAGAAACGCTGCCATTGTCCGTCGTTGCCGACCGCCAGCACGAGCCAACTGTCCGCTGTGGCGAACAATTGATATGGCACAATTTGCAGATGCGCGTTGCCCTGCCGTGGCGGCAGCGAGCCGCTGGTCAGATACGCCTGCGCTACGTTGACCTGGGCGGCCACGGCGCAATCCAGCAGAGCGAGATCGATGGCGTAGCCGTGGCCGCTCTGCTGCCGTGCGTGCAGACACGCCAATATCGCCACGGCAGCGTACAATCCGGTCAGCAGATCTGTCATAGCCACACCGACTTTGCACGGCGGGCCGTCCACCGGTCCCGTGATGCTCATGAGACCGCTCAGTGCCTGGATGGCAAAGTCGTAGCCCGGCGCGTCGCGCTGCGAGCTGGTTCGGCCAAATCCAGATATGGAACAGACAGTCAGATGCGGATGCTTGGCGAGCAGCTGCGACGGGCTCATACCGAGCCGCTCGGCGCTATCGGCACGGAAATTTTCCAGCAACACATCACTGCGGTGAGCCAGTTCGTGAAAAAGACGCTGTCCTTCGGGATGCGCGAGATCGAGCGTCAATCCGCGTTTGTTGCGATTGCACGAGAGGAAGTAGGCGCTCAGGATTCCGGCGAAAGGCGGTCCCCAGCCGCGCGTCTCATCGCCGCTGCCGGGGCGTTCGATTTTCAGCACCTCCGCGCCGAGGTCACCGAGAATTTGACCGCAGAATGGTCCGGCCAACACACGTGAAGCATCCAGTACGCGAATCCCCGTCAGCGGTCCTTGCCCTTCGATCATTACCCTTCCTCTTAAAAAACATTACCATCCCCCAGCCGGCGAGCGGGGGGCGTAAGCCCCCTGTTGTGAACGAACAGGGGGCTTACGCCCCCCGCTCGCCAGACACTGAGGATGGCCCTCACGACGATTTCGCTTTGCGCTGCGTCTCTGCTGGCAGCTTGAGGAGTCGTCGCCAGGCTTCCGGCGTCGGCTCGGTGTCGCGTCCGGTCAGCTCGCGCAAGGCGGCCAGGGCGGCGCGCTGATACGGTGAGAACTCGCCCGCCTCATGCGGCTTGAGTTTCTCGTTATAAACAGCGGCCTCTTCGCCACTGAGCACGCGCGTCCGCACCAGGTAATCGAAACGCTGCATCTCCGGCCAGGGATTGGCGTCGGCGACAGGCAGCAAAGCGGAGAAATCCTGTCGTAAATAGGTAACATCGACGCGCACCAGGATGTCCGGCTGGGAGGTGTTGTACCCGCCCGACGGTGGATTCAGCGGTTGACCCGGCACCGGCACTCCCGCCGTCACCGCATCCGCCGACACTTTGCCGGTGTTGCCCGGAGCGTGGCAGAGCAAGCAGCTGCGATGATGATTGACGCGCACCAGCTCATGCACCACCGGGACGCTCTTGCCCTTTACTTCGCGCGTCACCGGCGCGCGCGGATCGGGTTGCTCCAGCACGTCGATGAGCTGCGGCAAAAGGTCGTTACGCTCCAGCTTGACGATGGCGTCGGCGGCGCGTCGGGCCGCGGCTGGCCAGGGATAACGCAGTCCGTTGACCAGAATCTCCGTGTAATCGCGTTCGCGCCGGACCTTCAATGCCTCGACGGCGGTTTTGCGGGCGTCCTCATCGGCGGAGAAGATCGCCAGGCGTGCCAGCGACCGCGTCGCCTCGACGTGCGACACGGTCGAGAGATACTTGGCGAATCCTGGATGCATCTGCGTCATCGGCAGGAGGATTTGCGTCAACGCGGCGATACGAGTCAGGGCAATCATCTCGTGTTGCTCGCGCCCTTCTTGTGTCTGGGATTTGTCTTGCTGACAGCAAAGGTTCTGATACTGTTCCCAGAATGCTTGTGGCGAAGGCGGATCAACGCTGACCGGGGAGGAAAGGCTACCGGAGAACACAACAACGTCGGAGCCAACGGTCATCGGGGGGGAATTGGTGACTGTCTGGTTACCAGGAGTAGTGGCGGTACTGCCCACGGGTACAGAAGCCGGTGTCGCCGGCGGAGGAGTCGATGGAGCCGGCGGGACAGGGCCACTAGAGGTAGCAGGAAGTTGAGCCGCTCGCGGAACAAAATCTCTTGACAGCGCCTGGCGCACAGTTGCCACGGCAATGGCAAACTGTTTGCTGCGCTCGCCCTTGGTTCGGCAGGCGTCGCCCATCGCGAAGGGCAAGCCGGTCAGGTCCGGCCGTTCGCTCTGCAACGCCTCGATGAAACCGTCCGTCTTCTTGTCGTTGAGATGGTTGATCTTGGCAATCTGATGAGCGATGCGCTCGATTGCTTTGCCGTCCGCGTTACCCAGAGGAGACTCGAATTGCACTTCCGGAACGCGGCTCAGATCGGTGCTGCGGACAGGCTCCGTCATACGCTCGATCTTCGGAGCAGGCGGCAACAAGTCCTTCAAGGGTGTTTTGGGATCGATTTTGAATTGGAAACGCTGGGGTGGAGGAACAGACGCGGGTGCCTGCATGCGGAATTCGAGACTTTGCTGCGGCATGCCGGGTGATCCTGCCGGAGGCGGCGGTGGATCGGCCTTCGGAGGTTCGGGAGCCTTATCGGGGACCCTTTTCTCCTCGACGGGGCCGGACTTCTGAGCATGCACACTCGTGAGGGCCGAGCCGGCCAGTATGCCCAAGATCAGCAGAAGCGAAGCCAGGAGCCGGAATCTGCGGTAAGCAGTCCCCAGCACGGGACGGAGTTCACGGAGACGGTACGACGGGTTCTGTCTCATGATCGGTCTCTCCTTGAGTAAAAACGACTTTCTTCCCACCAATCGTCCAATCCCCCCAATCTGAATCTGAGTCTACCCCCGCCGCTTCACCGCGACAACAGCATTCCCTTTGTAGCGCGGACATTGCCTGCCGAAGGGCCATTACCTAGCGTAAGGACGGAACGAAATTCGCTGATCGTGGAGAACAGGAGAAGCAAACATGAGCCCCAACGGAGCAAGAGAGATCGCCACTCTGGGCGGCGGCTGCTTCTGGTGTCTGGAAGCGGCCTTCGAGCAACTCCGCGGCGTCGAGCGCGTCCAGTCCGGCTATGCCGGCGGCAGCGTGGCCAATCCGACCTACCAGCAAGTCTGCGGCGGCAACACCGGCCATGCCGAAGTCGTGCAGATCACTTTCGATCCGGGCGTGATTTCCTTCGGCGAGTTGCTCGATGCCTTTTTCGATATTCACGATTCGACAACGCTCAATCGACAGGGCGCCGACGTGGGCACGCAATATCGTTCTGTAATCTTTTATCATTCGCCGGAGCAAAAACGCATCGCCGAGGAGAAAATCGCGGCGCTGAATGATTCCGGTGTGTATCGCGCTGCCGTGGTGACGCAGCTAGTCCCGTTCGAGGTGTTCTACCGGGCCGAGGAATATCACCAGGGGTATTTCCGCAACAATCCGTATCAGGGCTATTGCCAGGTCGTCGTGGCGCCGAAGGTGGCCAAGCTCCGGGACCATTTCACGGACAAGCTCAAGTAGGGTGGGTCGAGCGCAGCGAGGCCCACCAGCCCCTACTTATGATCGCGGCCCGGACGATCGACGAACTGCTCGTGGACATGCTCGCAGGCAGCCTGGATGAGTCGCTCGCTGAATCCCTTGTTGCTCAGTGCCTTACGGACCTCATCCTCGATTCGATCGGCGCTGCGCTGGGCCAGCACGCTGATGGCGGCAATGGTGATGCGATCGCGCTCGCTGCCGTCGCTCAGGAGCAGTGCCTTGTGTGTCCGCGCCAGTCGTTCGTAGCGCGCCAACAGCCGGCTTTTCTCCGCCTCCCATTCCCGATTCCCTCCTTGTTCGATCAACAGCTCGTGCAGCGCGGCCAGCAGGCGATCGCGCTCGGCATCCGCGCTCGGTATCGTCTGTTTGCTGGGCAGAGGCGGAGCGGGCGAAATCTCGGCAGAAGCCGGCATCGCCGCCAGCGCGCGATGCAGTGCCAGAGTAGACCACAAGTTGGCGATCAAGAGCCCGATGAGCAGCAGCGACAAGCACACGGCGACAAGGCGAACGCCCCGTCGCACGTGAACCGGGTGGACCACGGATGATTCCGCGCTTTTGTGTTCCAATTTCAGGGCGACGCCGGCCAGGTGCGGTGTCCAGGCGATGAGTGGGCCGCGCTGAGCGTAGGTATGCAGAGGAAAATCGGCGCCGACCAGCGGCAGCCATTGCCAGGATGTGCCGGCCGCCTGTTCGAGCAGAGGCAGACGATGATCGGGTTCGGATGGCGTGCTCGCTGCGAACAGCAGCACCCCCTCCTGCCACAGACGCACCGGCAACACGGGGATGGGATCGGCATTGGGCGGCGGCGCGGCGACGGTGGCGAGAATCTCCGCCGAAGAGAATCGACCGCCCAGCTGGTGCAGGTCGTCCACGTCCTCGCGGCGCTGCGATAACCAGTGATAGATGGACAGGGCGGAGCGCACGTCCAGGTTGGCGGGCGCGACGACGCCAATCAACTCCAGTCCGCCGCGCCGTTGGCTGGGCGTGCGGTCGGCGAGTCCGTAGCGGGCCAGGGCGACGACGCGTTGGCCGTCGGACAGAAGCACAGAGCAGAACAGATCGGTCGGCGGCCAATGATCGGAATACGGCGCCGCTTGCAGCCGCCGCGCCAGCGCTTCCACTTCCTCGCACCACGGCTCTTCACGCAAGGGCGCCAACAAGCGATAACCGAGACTGCGTAGCGAGACACTTTCGAGATCCTCGCCGTAGGCAAAGCCGGCCAGGTCGGACATGACGCCATCCTCATAAGAGGCGAACGGCCGGCGTAAGCCGGCTGGTAAAGTCGTAACCAGCCGGCTTACGCCGGCCGTTCGCCCATGAATCACTTGTCGTTACAACTCACACCATGCCCCAGCGGCGGCGCAGCAGCCATTCCAACGAGAGGGACATCACGAACAATGCAAAAAAGATCATCAAAAACGACGATCTCCCCGTCGTCCGCCAATCGGGGCGGAGCAGCATTTTCGGCTTGTTGCGCGCCAGGCCCTCGCTCTGCATGCGGCGCAGAAAGGCCGGCAATTCCTCGACACGGTGGAAGTCGCCGCCACCGGCAGACGCCAGTTTTTTCAGAAAATCGTGATCGGCGGCGCGGCGCGTCATTTCGATGTCCTCGTCGTACACGATGAAATGCGCCGACGCCTCGCCGTCGATCGCTTCGCCGCTACTGGGATCCTGGGCCTTGCCGCGGACGGTGATGAGATATTCGCCGGGCGTGTCGGTCTTGATGAAAGTGCCGCGATCGTCACTCGCCGTCCGCGCCGTCGGCACAGGCGTTTTGTCCCCGTCGGGTCCGGCCACTTCGACAGTGTAAGAGCCGTCCTTGAGATCGACGCCGCCTCGGCTGCGGATGCCGACGCTGAAACCGAGATCGCCGCGCAGCGGCAGACGCCGTGTGTCCGGCTTGATCCACACGCTGCTCTCCGCGTTCTCCTGCTTGGCCAACCACAAAACCACCTGCCGCCAGAATCGGCCGTGCATCTGCTGCTTCTGCGGATTGACCACCCAGCGATACGTCGTGTCGCCGGCAAACGCCAACACCCGGCCGGTGCCGTAGTTCTGCGCAATCAGGATCGGCTCGCCCTGGCTGGACTCGGCCAACACGGTCTCGATGCCCTTGTTCGACTTGGCCAGCCGCGAGATGCCCTCCAGCTCCGGCAGCGTCTCCCAGGCTTTCTCCGGCTTCGGGTCGTCGCCCAGGCGCAGGATGTAGCCGAAGCTGTCGAGACCGATCCGCGTCGGCAGCATCTTGCGATTCTCTTCAATTTGCCCACGCGAGGTCGCAAAATCGACGGGCAGAACCTTCTCGATGGGCGTGCCTTGCCAATCGCTGTTGCCGAAGCTGGAGTAGCCGCCCAGCATGAGGAAGCCGGCCCCCCGCGAGACCAGCTGCTCGATCGATTCCAGCGCTTGCCGGCTTACGGCCTTCACCTGCCCGGCCGTCACGTCGCCGAGGATGATGACGTCGTAGGGCTGGCGGTCAAAGTGAAACAGGTCACCGCTGTTGGCGTCGATCGTCTGCCCGCCGCGCAGCCAGACCGGCGTGACGCGGATGCGCGGGTCTCTCGTTAGAGCATCGCAGATGAATTGCGGCTCCATCGCGCGCTGCTTGTCCACGAGCAGCACGCTGACGCCTTCCTTGGTCACGGTGATGTATGTCTCGATCTTGTTATTGAGAGGAAAAAGATCGCCCTGGGGAGCTTCATCTTTGTGCTTGGGATCATCGACCTGAACACGCAGCTTGACCTCGCCGGGCTTGGCCGGAGCATCGCACACCAGATTGACCATATTTGCATTGGTGAGCGTCAACACTTCATCGCGGGCCAGCACTTCCTCATTGTCCAGAAACAGACGGACGCGCACGGTGCTGTTCTCGAAGCCGAGGGCGTCGATGCCGAGCTTGACGGTCAGCTTGCCCTTGCTGGGCACCAGGGTCGGTTCGGTGACGATGGAGGTGATGGCGATGTCGTTCTGACGGTCGGCGGTGGTGGGGTTGCCGCAAGCGAAGGCGTGGACGGGGCACGGCAGACCGCGCCAGCGGGCAACCTCCGATAGCGCCGGCGTGCGAGCGC
>DATBHJ010000210.1:0-6376 GCA_036557565.1 Gemmataceae bacterium | reverse complement strand
TGGTCCTGGTCTGGCGTGATAACCTTCATCGGCTTGGGAGTCGATCTCGCACCCAGCGCTCTAGCTCCTCGGGGAGCGTATCGCGGTTCTCCATCGTGACCGTCACCAGACGGACGTCGGCGCGGCCCTTGACTTGCGCGATCAGCCCCAAAGCCATGATCGTCCAGCCCGTCAGAAACGCTTAGGGGAGATCGGTCTTGAGCCGGAGAAAGCAGCAGCTGTGCCACATCTGCAAGAAGAATCCCGTCTGGCGGGGCGGTGACGGGAAGGAGCCGGGACCGTATTGCAAGCGCTGCTACCACAAGCTCGTCTGGTCAGACAGGCCATCACACCACAAGAAGGAACGAGGGTGAAAAATCGGCTATCCGATTATCTGCCTCCTTAAAGCGTGCCAGCGTGATAAGCTCATTGGTGAACCAGATTGCCCGTTGACGAGAAAAGGACAAGGTAAATGAATCAACGAACGCCGCTCACTCGACGCAAGTTGTTGCAGACAGCGGTCGTCGCCGGTGGGACTGTGCTCTCTTACGCTGAGCCCGCAAAGGGAGTCGAAATATCGGCAGCCAAGGACGGCTTACCGCAAGCCAAACCCGAAGACATCCGCATTGACCCCAAGCGGCTCCAGGTCGCTTACGACCTGATGGAGAAATGGACGACCGGACCCAACCCCGCTGTGCCGGGAGGAGCGATCCTGGTTGGTCGCGTCGGAAAAGCAGTTGCTCCCCGCCTGTTCGGTCGGCAGGGGCCAGAAGCCGACGCCGAGCCAATCCGCCGCGATGCCATGTTCTACATGGCCTCTGTCACCAAGCCGGTGATTTACCTGGGGGCGATGCTCCTCGTCGAACGCGGCCGGCTGAACCTCAGCGATCCCGTCACGCGCTATATCCCGGAATTTACCGGCGAGGGCAAGGAAGCAACACAGGTTCTCCATCTGTTCACCCACACATCGGGGCTGCCGGACGAGCTGCCCAACAACGCCGAGCTGCGGCGGCAGCATGCGCCGTTGAAGAAGTTCATCGAAGGCTCGATCAAGGCCAAACTGCTTTTCAAGCCCGGCACACGTTTCCGCTATTCCAGCTCGGCCACCATCCTTGTGGCGGAGATCGTGCAGCGGCTGTCGGGGCGGTCCATCCAGGAGTTCGTACGCCGCGAGATTATCGAGCCATTGGGCTTGAAGTCCACCGGCCTGGGATCGCAAGGGTTTGCTCGGGAGCGGCTGGTGCGTACCACGGTGCCTGCTTACCAGGTCGATCCCGACTCCAGTTGGAACAGCAAATACTGGCAGGAGTTTGGTTCGCCGGCCGGCGGCCTGTTCAGCACGCCCGAGGATTTCGCCGTCCTCTGTGCCCTAATGCTCGGCGGCGGGAAGTTAGGCGATGTGCGGTTGGTATCCCCGGCAACGGTTCGCATGATGACCAGCAACCGCCTGAATGACCTGCCCGATTTGCCGGAGCCGGTGCGACGCACTCAGCCGTGGGGGCTGGGCTGGAGACTCAATCACCTGGGGATGCCCGACAGTTGGAGCGACCTGCTGGACCGGCAGGTCTTCGGCCATACGGGGTCGGCGGGCAACGTGGTCTGGATGGACCCGCGCACGCAGGGTTTCTGCGTCCTCTTCACGAACTACCTGCGGGCCAGGGCACCGTGGCGGCTGGTGCATCTGTCCAATGCCGTCGCGGCGGCATTTGCGTGAGCCAGAAAACGGCTGCGGTTGCCTGCCAGGGAGACAAGGTATGCGCTCACTCGCCCTTGGTGATTCTGCCTGGCTCTCCCGTAGCCGTTCACAGGCCGAGGGCGACCTGCGTACAGCGAGGAGCGGAGAATCGAGCGGAAGCCGGAGGCCGGGCTTCGCCCTAGAATAAGCCGAAGAGAAGGTTGTCGAAGGGAGACCACCAGGATTGGGAAGGACCATGACCATGAGAATGATACTTTTCTTCCTCAGCTTGGCCACCTTTTCTGTGCTGCCGGAGGCGCTGCCCGCCGCTGAGCCGGCAAAAACTCCGCAACGACCGCCGGCCTCGCTGAAATACCTCTGGGCCAAGGCGTATCACCTCCCGCCCGAGACGACCACGGAGGAGTCCGGCTACTTCTCGTTGTGTGAGGGCAAGAATGGCCGCATCTACGTCGGCTGCGCCGCCTATGGCCGCAATTCCTACCTCGTCGAATTCGATCCGGCCACCGAGAAGATGCGTATCGTGCTGGACACGCACAAGCTGGTCGGACTGCCCAGGACGCCGACCGGCTACGCGGCCCAGTCGAAGATTCACACGCGCAATTTCGTGGGGCCTTCCGGAAAGATTTACGTTGGCTCCAAGCAGGGCTATCCGACCGCCGAGGAGAAAAAGACCGGCAAAATCGCTACCTATCGCGGCGGCTACGTTATGACCTACGATCCCGCGACGGACAAAGCCGTCAACCTGGGCATGCCCATGTCCCTGGATGACAAACGACAACCCAAGGGGGCCAAGGAAGGGGAGGGCGTCATCGACGTCACAGCCGACGAGTCGCGCGGGCTGATCTATGTCATCACCTGCGAGCATCAGCACTGGATGCTACTGGACAGCCGGCATCCGGAGAAAGGCTATCGCGATCTCGGCCCCATTCTCCGCGACCAACCCAATACCTTGATCGACAAAGAGGGACGGGCTACCGCCATCACCCAGGACTACCGAGTAGCGCGCTATGATCCGGCCAAGGACAAGGTGACCATCGACGAACTGCTGGTAGACGGCAAACCGTTCCGCGAGGTCATCGGGCCGAAAGCCGTCCACCCCGATTGGCGGTTGGCGGCGAACGGCCACACCGCCTACCTCCAGCTCCTCAATGATTTGCGCCTGTTCCAGATCGATCTGGGCGGAGCGATGGGCAAGCCGGTCGTAGCTCGATCGCGGGGCAAGCGTCTGGAGGGCAAAAATCCCGATTCGCGCGGCTCGATCAGCATTGGGCCGGATGGATGGGTTTACTCTGCTCTCCGCATCGACAACGAAACCGGGTTCGGCAAAGGGTATCTGCACCATCTGGTCCGCTTCGATCCGTTCAGCCGAGAGATGAGCGACCTGGGTGTGATCGCCGTGAAGAACCCAAACTTCTTCGATTTCAAGGGAGCGCAGGCCAAAAATTCCGATGGCTCCCTGCGTCCGCGACACGGTTTCCACACGCTTCCCGACGGAACGCTGACGCCCTTGCACGTCCTCATGTCCATGATCGTTTGCCACGATGGCACCATTTACGCTACGACGATTTACCCCTTCACCCTGCTGCGCATTCCGCCCGTGCGCTAGAGTAATCCTGATGCTATTGTGAAATTAAAACAAATCTGTATAATAAAACATTTTAGCCGAGTGGAAAAGGCGGGGAGTTTGCTACGATGAAGCGACTTCCGCGTGTGGCCTTGTTAATCGAAACTTCACGCGAATATGGCCGCGGCCTGTTGCGTGGCGTGATCGCGTATCAACGGCAGCATGGTCCGTGGTCCATCTTTTTTCGGCCTCACGGTCTCGACGAGCCGGCGCCCCGCTGGTTGCACCAATGGCACGGCCAGGGCATCCTGGCCCGCATCAATGACCGGCGCATGGCGGAGACACTCTCGCAGTGCAATGTTCCTGTGGTCGATTTGCGCTTCGCCGTGCCGGACCTCGCCATCCATAACCCCAAAATCATTCAGGGCGTCGGCATCGACAACTACCAAGTCGCTCAACTGGCCGCCGATCATCTGTTGGAACGCGGCTTACGTCATTTCGGCTTTATCGGCATGCCGCACGGCCAGAACATTTGGTCGGATTTCCGCAGCGAGCGGTTCGTGCGACTGATCGAGATGGCCGGTTACTCCTGTTCGGTCTTCACGTCGCGGAGCGGTCATCATCGCGAAGGGAGCTACGAACACGAGCAAGAAGAGATTATCGCGTGGGTCCGAGGCTTGCCCAAGCCGGTCGGCGTCATGGCCAGCCACGACGATCAGGGGCAACAGCTGCTCGACGCCTGCCGGCGCGCGGACGTGCGCGTCCCGGATGAGGTGGCGGTCCTGGGCGTGGATAACGACGAGTTTTTGTGCAACCTCTCGCAACCGCCACTCAGCAGTATCGCCTTGAACGCCGAGCGAATCGGTTGGGAAGCCGCCGCCTTGTTGGACCGCTTGATGAACGGCCGCAAGGTGCCGCGAAAGATCCTGTGGATTCCGCCGCTGCGCGTCGTCACCCGCCATTCGACGGACATCCTGGCGATCGACGACCAGGAGGTGGCGTCAGCCCTGCGCATCATCCGCGATCGCGCTCGTCACGGCGTCACAGTCGAGGAAGTGCTGCGCGAGGTGTCCTTGTCGCGCAGCCTGCTGGAACGACGCATGCGGCAGGCCATTGGCCGGACACCTAAAGAAGAAATCCTGCGCCTTCAACTCGAATGCGTGCGGGAATTATTAGCGGAGACAAATCTCTCGCTGAAACAGATCGCGTCTCGGACTGGTTATAAGTATCCACAGAACTTGGTCGCGTTGTTCAAGAAGAAATTCGGTCAGACACCGGGAGTCTATCGGGGCTCCGTCCAGGGGTGATGTCCGGGCCGCCGAGTTTTCGATCGGTGGGGCCACGCGCCGAAGTCGCCGCCTCGTCGGAAAACCAGCATTGATTTACGAAATTTTAGAATAGACTGCCTCCAACAGTCCCGCCTATAGTATATCCAATTACTTCACCTTAGAAACGTGACAATCGTGCTGATCGTACTTGGGCGACCTTACGGCCGACCCGTGTTCTTATGCCGTTGAAACCGGCTCCCCAACCAACTCCCTCGCGGCGCGAGGGCCACGGTCTGGCGGACGGAGGCATTGACCATGCGGCGAGCAAAACTTCCGGCGCTGGCCCTGATGGGGTTTGTCCTTCTGGCGGGATGCTCCGGTGGGGGACCACGGTTCAATCCGGTGCAGGGCAAGGTACTCTGGCGCGGCAAACCCCCTGTGGGCGCCCGCGTGATTTTTCACCCCATCCCGCAAACCCCAAACCAGCTCCAACCGTCGGCCCTGGTTGAGGAGGACGGCTCGTTCCACCTGAAAACCTACGTCCCGGGGAACCGAAGAGACTATGCCGACGGCGCGACGTCCGGAGAATACCGGGTCACCATCGACTGGTTCCCCTTGTCAGGCAAATCTCTTTCGGTCGGCAAGGCTCCGCTCACAGACAAGTTGGAGGGACGCTATGCGGACCCGGAACGCTCCTCGCTACAGGCGACAGTCAAGGACGGAGAAAACGTCCTGCCGCCCTTTGAATTGAAGTAAAAAACGGCCCACTTTCGGCGTGGAAGCGGGGTGTTGACGCCAAGTTTTGGTTTACCATCTTTTCACGCAAAAGGAGAACAGTCATGATTCTGGTCAAACGCAACCGACCATCGGCCTTTACTCTCATCGAGTTGCTGGTGGTCATTGCCATCATCGCCATTCTGATCGGCCTGCTGCTGCCGGCCATACAGAAGGTACGTGAATCCGCCGCGCGCGCGCAATGTGGCAACAATCTCAGGCAACTCGGCATCGGCTGCCTCAACTTCCACGATACCTACGAAGGGCTCCCCTATTTGCAATATACCCAGAAAGGTTCTGGTGGGCCGTGGGCGGGTACATGGGGCTGGACTGTGGAACTGCTGCCCTACATCGAACTACAGAGCATTTACAGCCAATATAACTTGAACTTGGGCACCAACGGCACCAGCAACCAAACTGTCGGTGACATACCGATAAGAACATACGTTTGTCCGTCGTCGCCGGGAGGATTAAGTGCTTCGGCACGCAATCTCGGTAGCTGGGGGCCGCTGGACTACGTGCCCTTTTATGGTGTGTACACGGCGGCTTTGCCCTACGTGGGTTACACAATCCCGGGGACCTCAGACGCTACCGGCATTGCCGCGATGGGGATAAACATCCGCCGCCCGATAACCAGCCTCACCGATGGGGCCTCGAATACCATGCTGCTGTCCGAAGATGGGGGCCGCGACCAGCACTGGATAATGGGCCAAAATGTTGGACCGCTTGTTGCTGACGGTTACGAAGGGGGATTCTGGGCCGCTGCCTCTGGCTCTCAAAACTTTCTCTGGATGATTGGCTGGGGCCCGGGATCCCAAGCCAACTGGTTAGTAGGTGGTCCTTGCGCGATCAATTGCGCCAACGGCGCCGTCGGCATTTATGCTTTCCACACTGGGGGCGCCAATGTTCTTTTGTGTGACGGCTCGGTTCACTTTATTAACCAGAGCGCCCCCATGGGCATAGTTGCGGGGCTCATTGCTAGGGCGGACGGCCAGGCCTTAGCATTCAGCAACTTTATGAACTAGGGGACGACAGCGGAAGTTTAGAGCTAGAGCGCTTTCGAGGTAGGTATAGCGGCGAGCGGCCGGCGTAAGC
>DATBHJ010000209.1:0-13614 GCA_036557565.1 Gemmataceae bacterium | reverse complement strand
GATTACCCCTCAGTCGCAGCAGTGCTCATCATCTGCACAATTGACAAAATCCGCGCCCCGAAAGTACCCATTTGGTGCCTTCTCTTACAGCCCCGCCGCGACCATCTGGACATAGCAACGCCGCTGATCAGGCAGATGCCTGGGAAGTGGCCACAGCTCGCCGGCTCAATGGAGAACATGGATGAAATCGAAAACTCGTAAAGAGTTGTCCCGGTTCCGCCTTGTCCTCAAGCTCTTTTTCCTTTCGGAGGCCGGCTGGTGGGGCGTTGGTCTTCTGGCACTGCTCTTCGCGCTCGTCCTTATCGTCAAGGGACTCGACATCCGCAACAGCTATGTTTGGGCCGACCTTGTCACTTCCGCGACCGAGCGCAAGGCCGATCTGGTTTGCCGACTCGCCCTGCTTTACGCGGCGGTTTACGCCGGCTCGGCCATCGTTGCCACTTTTCTGCGCTTCACCGAAGAATTCCTGGGGCTACGCTGGCGCGACTGGCTGACGCATCATCTGACCGACCGCTATTTTGCCAGCCGGGCTTATCACCGCATCAAGGAATCCGGACAGCTGGACAACCCCGATCAGCGTATCGCCGAGGATGTCAAGACTTTCGCGGCAAGCGCGCTCTCGATCTTCCTTATTTTGACCAACGCTACGGTCGCCTTGATCGGTTTTGCGGGAGTGTTGTGGTCGATCACGCCCTGGCTACTCGCTGGAGCGGTCGGCTACGCCGCCTTCGGGACGCTCACCACAATTTTGCTCGGACGGCGCCTCGTTGGTCTGGACGTGCAGCAGTTCAGGAAGGAGGCAGACTTTCGCTATGAATTGGTCCGTCTCCGCGAACAGGCCGGCCTTGTCGCCCTACTACAAGGCGAAGCGCGCGAGAAGAGCCGCTTGCTTCGCCAGTTCGCTCTGGTGCTGAAGAATTTCCGCGTCATCATCGGTATCAATCGCAATCTCCGCTTTTTTACCATTTGGTACGGTTACATGACTCAGCTGATCCCGGTGCTCATCACCGTTCCGCTCTATATCCGTGGAGAGATTGAGTTCGGGCAAGTGATGCAGGCGCAGGTGGGTTTCAACTTCGTTCTCGACGCCTTCTCGTTGCTCGTCAAGGAGTTTCAGAGCCTCACCACTTTCGCCGCCGTCGTCGAGAGATTGGGCGACTTCTACGAGGCGACCGAGCCGCAATCGTCTTTGGCGCCTTCGCCTATCGAAATTGTCGAGAAAAAGTCGCGGTTGGCCTATGAGGGGTTGACGTTAGCTTCAGCAGACGACGGCCGGCTTCTCATCGCAGACCTATCGCTGGAGATTCCGCGCGGCCAACGGTTGCTAGTCCTTGGCCCTGACGGTCCGGGACGAACGGCGCTGATGCGGACGATGGCAGGTTTGTGGAAAACGGGGCAGGGACGAATCATTCGCCCACCGCTGCGATCCATGATGTTTTTACCCCAGCAACCCTACCTGGCGCTCGGCTCTCTCCGCGATCAACTTCTCTATACCATTTCTCCAGGAGTGCCTGTCGCCGAGGAGCGGCTGCTGGCGGTGCTGCAAGAGGTGCAGCTGGGAAACATCCTGGAACGCAGCGGCGGGTTGGATACCGAACAGCGCGACTGGACGAGCATTCTCTCGTTGGGCGAGCAGCAGAGCCTCGCCTTCGCCCGGCTGCTGTTGGCCGAGCTGGAGGTCGCCTTCCTGGACGAGGCACTCAGCGCCTTGCCTGCGGAACGTGTGCGCGACCTCTATGGGCTGCTGTCACGAACCGTGGCGACTTACATCAGCACCTCATCCGGGCCGGATCTGCTGGAATATCATGATCAACTGTTGCAGTTGCACAGCGATGGGACGTGGACAGCGACGGAGACGCTCGAAGCGGCGGAGGCAGAGTGGCGTGTCCTGCCGGTGCCGATTCTCAGCACCTTGCAAGTTGGTTAAGCCGCCGAGTTTGCCGACCGCACGGCCGTTGAGCAGGTCATCGACGATACCGCAGAAGAGTTGGAAGAGAAGTTGCACGACAAGGTGTTAAGTCTATCAACGCATGGATACAGGAGAATTAGGCGGCACGCACAGGCGGCGGGCGGAGCGGAAGTCGGAATCCAGAGCGTTCCAGACCGCGCTGAACGCAGGGAATCGTGTGAAAAACGTTGCGCACGCGATGTTCGTTCAGATAATTATCAAGTGCCAAGACGGCGGCTCCAGCATCGATACCCACCATATCGGAACCGACCCAGTCATAATCGGCATTGACGTTGCTGAAGCCATAACGACCCAGAAGCGTCCAGCGCCGTTCGTGGATGGCGCGATGGACGTTCTCCCATACCAAATCAGGCCGGCAAGCGATGGAGGCGAGCGTAGCAGTGATGTGGGCGGTACCATCGATTGGCCCGCCAGGTGCATAACAGCGGTAGGCGAGTTCCGCAGGCGGCACGGCGGGTCCGTCGCCGGGCGAGAGGCCCCAGTAATCGCGGTAGGTCGTGAAAGTGCTGGCCAACTCGCGGCACACGCGGTAATTGGCCTCGGCGGCAATGCTGGACTCCGCTGCCAAATCAACTCGGTTGGGAGCCAGCCAAGCGCTCAGGTTGAGCAAATCTAGGCCGTACTGAAAGACGAACAGACCGAGATCGCTATTGTTGAAGTGCAATCCAGCAGAAGTGCCGTGGAAGGACCGCAGATGCGACCAGGCCGTGATCGGCACCGCGCGGTCTTCAACTGATCCGGCCGCCAAGACGTACATGAAAACGGTTTCGCCGTTGAGGCGGTCCCAACTCGAACGTAGAAACCGGCCGTCCCGCGTCTGACCATGTCGGAGCAGAGGCGTCTCCGACTCGTTGGGGGCCGTCCAGTAATACCAGTCGATGCGTTCCGCCAGCTGTTTGGCCAGCAGTTCCAGACCGCTATCGCGTAGAAAGGCGGCAGCCCATAGCCCCCCGGCCACCATCCAGGCTGTCTCGATGGTGCTGAAGTGATCGATGCCATAAACCTGGCCGGTGTGCGAATCGATAAAGTGCGGCAGAATTCCATTCTGATGAGGTAGCTCATGCAGGGCCGATTGTAAAGCCGCACGGATGCGCGAAATAGCCTCACGCTGACTGAGAAGCCAATACGGCTCCTCCGAGGCCAACGCTAAGGCGATGCAGCCCATGCCCGTGGCCGCCAGGCTGCACAATCCGCGTGTGCGCATCGAACCATGATTGCGCTGGCGGTCCAGAACCAGTCCGCTAGACGTCTGGTTGTCCAGGAAGTAATGCAAAACCTGAGACTGCGAGCGCAGTAACAGGTCCCGGTCCCTCGTCGTTGACATCGCCATCCGTGGCATAGCGGAAGTGCTCATCTCTTCTCGATCCTTACATCGTGGATTCTTGGTATCCCTCGAATTATGTTGCGTAATGGTGTCCCACACGAGGGGCGGAATTGATCCTCGCGGGACCGGATCCGCACAAAGGCAATGCAACCGTGCCGCGTCGGACCGATTCTGGTCAGATTTGCCTATCATTCGACGCCTTCTGCTTTCCGGACGATCTGTTTGTGCCTCCGAACGATGCAGTCGGCATCCGGGTTGAGGACGCCGATCGATCGCCGTCTCCGGGCGTACTCCCTTCGGTGGTATGCTCCCCTCTTCTGCCTGCCTGGTCAGCGGCGTTTCAATCTCCAGTTGGGCGCGTCAGGGTCTATAGGAGAAGGCACAAAATAGGTACTTTCGGGGCGAGGATTTTGTCGAATTGTGCAGAAATTGAAGCCGGTGGTGGACGAATTGCTGGCGGCAGCGCAGTAGCAACCTGCCAACGTCACGCTTGGTCGAGCAGTTGTGGCGCGAGAAGAACGATCCAGCGAGGTCGTGGAAGCAATCCGCTCCAATCGAACTCCGAGTGAGGCGCTGAGCCAGGTGGCCTTACGCGCCGTACTGCGGCGAGCGCAGCCGCCGCAGACTGCCCCGGGCGATCCGCATGATCTGCCCTGACACCCCTGCCACGAACTCGCGTCAGGTCCCCTAGGACGGGCGCACTTAGGGAGTAGGGTGCCGGCGATATAGCCCCCCGGTGGATTATCGGCCGCACCTACTTGGAAGCTCTTCCATCACCGCTGCCTAGAGATGCGAACGACCCGCGAGCCGATGACGCCATCCCCAATGACGTGATTCTCTGACTTGCCGACAGGCAGGCGAAAGCCTTGATCCCGTTCGACGGCGCCGAAGAAGCAGTTATCGCTGGGACTCCGTGTACAAAGCCCGGTGTCAGTGGCGCATTTTGCCTGCGTGAACCGCCAGTACAAGGAGCAGTTGTGCGCCGAGGTCCTCTCAACCGGGGGCGCAAGTCACTCTGCGCAACCTGCTGAGGTCTGCAACGCCACGGTCGATAATTAGGGGTAGGGTTTGCCAGCCAACTCAAACGCGAGCCTCGTTTTCGGACGACTCCTTTCGATTTCGGTACAGGGAGCGATCTACGGAATGAATCATTCGTTCAAGATCTACCTTACTGGCGAGAAACTCGCGCACACGTCGCGCTTGCTCCTGGGGGTGATGGAGTAGGTCGTTGTAACTGATGCGGAGGGTTTGCATGTTTCGCTGCTGGCCGAGCCATTGAAACAATCGTTCCAGATGCTTCTTAAAGGCGGGCTTGATTTCCTCTCGCGGAGCGGCCTTGCGGCCCAGGCGCTTGAGCATTTTCTCCTGGGAATCGAGCATCTCATCGATGTCCCGTTCCATGAAGAGAATGCGGTAGCGTTCGCTGGGCGGCAGGTCGTACAGGAGTTGCGATACCATCTTGACGGCTTTGCCGCGCGCTTCGGGCAGCCAGGAAGCATCGTGCTTGATTTTTTTCACTCTCTCGAATTCATAGTAGCCGCGCGGGTTGTCCGCATCGGCACTCCGGATGTGGTCGGCGACGACCTCCATGCCCCCGTTGGCGAGCATCTGCATCATTAGCGATGTACCACAACGCGGCAAACCGGAGACAATGACGATCTCGGTATCCATGCTCGGCATCCCCAACTTGTCGCAGCCCCGGTCCCATCTCAAAAATTGACATGGAACGGTCGGCGAAAACAGAAACCGGCAGCCATCGACACGACGAACCAATAGATGACCCAGGAATCCGTGCCGTTGATCCACGAAGAACGACTCGGATAATCGATTTGAATCGATTGGATCGGAGAGTCGGCGTCAAAGGGCTTCTCCCAGGGGTTGACCAGAACATCGAGCAAGCGCCAGGCCGGACGCAGCTTGCTGACGCGCATGAAACCGTCGCCGACGGCCAGCTCTTTTTCGACGTTTTGCGAGCCGGCGTGAAAAACCAAACGATGATAGCCGCTTTGGCGCGAGCGGATGTTCCAGCAGACTTCGTGCTTGCTGCCAATATGCACCGGACCAATCGTTGCCTCAACGGCACTCGTCGGTTCCAGTTCGACAGGGGCCGCAGTGGCACTCTTCGTTGGATTTAGCGTCAAGGTAACGACGGTCTCCTCGTCCACATGCAGCGGCCGAGCTTGATACCACAGGGCAAGCTGTCCCAGGATCAGAAACACAGGCACGATCATCACCACCATCGGCACAAGCGAAAACAGCATTAGCCGCAAAGCAGCGAACAGGATGTACCCTTGGGCTCGCAGCGCTACTCTGGCACTGTCCTTGAATAATTTGAGCGCCAACAAATTGGCCTTGATGTCATCCTTGACGCGCTTGATGGCGCGTTGATTGGATGCGTACTTGAAGACGATCAGGAACAGGACGCCGCTCACGATGGAGACGAGCGTGGCCGAGAGCCAACCCGGCAAAACGGCGTTGGCAGCGAGGCCCCATCGCCCCAGGGCATTGGCCACGCTGTTCAACCAGACGACGATCTGTGTGAGCAGACCCATTATTCGATGTACCCCAGTCCGCGCAGCTGGTCGGCAACTTGACTTTCGCTGTCGTCTGTTTTTGCTTTTTTCAGCTCATTTTCGATGCAGTGAGCGATAAACTCCTCCACGCTGCTGTAACCGGCCGCCTCCGCCGCGCGTTTGGCCCGGTCGTAGAGAGCGGATTCAATCTGTATTTTTGCCATGAGGTGATTCTCCTTCGTCGTTACGAAAACACGTTCTTGCCTGTCATGTTCGCGGGAGTCGCAAGTCCAAACTCGGCCAGGATCGAGGGAGCGATATCGACGAGTCGCGGCGTCTTGCTGCCAAGCGGGCGATTGCTGAACAGCACTCCGGGAACTTCCAGGGCGTCGGCACAATGATCCGCGCTCCAGGCGAGTTTGTTGGGAGAAAGAATCTCCTCGGAAAGATCGCCCAGGCAGGTATCCCAGGAAGCGCGGTAACCGCGGCGATAACCCACGATCAGATCGGGCGCCAGGGCGGTGGCCGAGCCGGAGTATATCTTGTCCGCGCGATAGACATTGCGAATGACGCGTTGTCCGTCGTCATCCGTGACCGCCTCCAGCTTACTTGCCAGCTCTGTCAGCATCGCTTCCTGTTCTTCACCGGGTTCGACGATGCCGTCGCGCTCGCGGCCCTTGAGGTTCAAGTACAGCCCATTGATTCCCAGCCCGTAAGCGAACGTCTGCGACCAATCGACATCTTTCAGGATCGACTTGCAATCCGGCGGGCCGAGGTAGCCCTGGGCGCGGAGCCAGGAATTGAGGTTGAACTGCATCCCGAAATTGGCAAAGCCATGATCGCTCATGACGATGATCGTCGCCAGGCTGCCATAGCGATCTGCAATGTCGCCGATGACGGCATCCAGGCGCTTGTAGAGTCGTTTGACGTGCCCGAAGTATTTCTTCGCTTCGTCATCGGAGCGGATCGGATGTTTGTCGTCGGAGTCCCACCAGAACATGTGTGATTGCAGGTCGCTGCTGGAGAAGTAAAAGAACAACAAGCCGTCGTCGTAGTTTTCCATCGCATAATCGAAAAGCGCCAGGCGTTCTTCCAGGACCATGTTGGCTTGCCGGAGATATTCATCATCGATAAAGACATTGTCCTTGCGTGCGTTGTAATCTTCCTGGAAGCCGGTGGTGTAGAACGAGCCTAGACGTTTGGAAATGTCTTCGACGAAAGTGGACGGCTCGGAGATGGTCAGGGCCGGAGCGGCCGGGTCGATGTTAATGGGTGACACATAGAGCTTGAAATTCGGCTCGACTTCCTGGAGGAAGAATCGGCAGATGCCGCTCCGTTTTTCGTTCGGCACAAACCACGGCATGCCGAACTCGAAATTCAACTTGATCCATTGGCTCCACTGACCGGCCTTGAGCAAAATCTTCCGGCCCTGGATCTCGATCGCCGCGGCGTTGGCGTGGCGGTCTCGATGCACAAGGAATTCAATCTCCACGGGCCGCGGCTCTTTCAGAAAACTGTTTTCCGGTCCGCTGAGAGCGCCTTTGGCCGTATCGTTTTCAAATACGAGCCGCGACTGCTTGCCGCTGCCGGAGTCAATGCCCTCCGGTGGGCAATTCTCGGCGTAGTGCTGGTACGTGCCGTAGGTGCCGCGCATGTCGGGAGTGCCCATACCACAGAGGCAGCGGTGGTGGCCGTGACTCGAAGGACTGGGCGGATAGTTCGAGGGCAAATCGAAGAAGGTAGAGGGAATGCCCTGGGCATCGAGATATTCCCAGAAAGGCACCCCCTGACGACGGAGAACGGTCGTGGGCGGCTTGTGATTGAACGGGTAAAAGTCGAGCTGAAGCCGGTGATTTCCGGCTTCCCAATATCCTTCGCCGGGCATGGCCTCCGCGGCAGAGTAAACCGGAGTGGCCTGCGTGTGTGGATGGCGGTGGATAAAGTCAAAAATGCCATGCGAACCCGGTCCGGCCCCGTTAATGAAGTTGGCCCAGGCGACGGGACTTTGCGGCGGAATGCTGGTGCCCAGATCACTGAATCCGCCGGCGGCGCGAAGCTTGCTCAGGTGCGGCAACTGTCCCTCGGCCATCATGCGCTCCGTTAGCCGCGGGTCCATGCCGTCGATGCCGATCACGATCACTTTCTTGCCGGTGCTTCGAGAAACGCGCGTACAGCCGCCCAGCCAATACGATGCGCCGGCCACGCCCGTGGCAACGGCGGAGCGCTTAAGAAAACGCCGGCGATTGATTTTTCCAGGAGACGATTCAGACATTGCGACCTCTCGTAGTCAGCCGCGACAAAGGCGGAGAGCTTCAAATGATGCCTGCGGTTCTCCCAAGCGATTCACATTGCGGCCTCCGTAGTCAACCGCAACAAAAGGGAAGCGCTTGATAATCGTCTGCCGTTGATTGCTCGAGCAGGCGAATTCGCTCCT
The DNA here is from genome assembly GCA_036557565.1 of Gemmataceae bacterium. GTDB lineage: Bacteria > Planctomycetota > Planctomycetia > Gemmatales > Gemmataceae > JAJPHU01. The sequence continues at coordinate 5,374 of DATBHJ010000209.1, read as the reverse complement.
GCGTCGTTTCGGAGTAACTTCCCGTCAAGCCGTGGATGCACGAACATCAACACATTCCCCGTTCGTCGTGTGAGCGCAGTCGGCTACGATCAAGGGCTTGCCGTCCATGTAATCGGGCGTCTTGATGCCGAACAGATCCAAAACCGTGGGGGCTAAGTCCAGAAGCCGCGGTTTCTCCGACTCAATGGGGCGATTGCAGAACAGCACGCCGGGCACGACGGAGGGATCGACGCAATGGTCGCCGCTCCAGGCTTTGGTGTTGTCGTGAAAGACTTCCGTCGTGGTCTTGCCGATGGCTGCTTCCCACGACACCCGATAGCCGCGCTCATACCCCACGATCAAATCGGGAGCCTGGTCCTTGTACGGTCCGCGGTAAACCTTCGGCGCCTGGTAAACGCGCCGGATCGCCTTGGTGCCACTTTGCGGATCGATCAGCGCTCCGAGCCGTTGAGCTATTTCCTCGCGAAGCTGGTCCGCCTCGCTGCCCGGTTCAACTATGCCGTTGGCGTACTTGTCCTTGATATTCAGGAAGATACCGGTCAGGCCGATGGCGAAGGCTCGCGTTTGCAACCAGTCCACGCCGGCAAGTTGCTCTTTATGCCGCTGGGCGTCATCCACTTTGAGATAGCCGTTCTCTTCGAGCCAGCGATTCAGGTCGATCCCTCTACGGAAGGTGTTGAAGCCGTGGTCGGATATCACCATGAGCAACGTGTCGGTATCCTGGCAGAGCGCCATGGTTCGGCCGACCAGATCGTCCATGCGGCGATACAGATCCTCAATCACGTTTTGCAGGGACGCGGGTATTTCCTTGGGACGAGCCGGATGGTCCTTGTCGAGATAGCGCCAGAACATGTGTTGCATCCGATCGGTCCCGTCGAAGACACACACGCACAAGCCCTGTTTCACCTTCTCCAGCGAATCGAAAAACATGGCCTCACGTTCGCGGTCGAAGTCGAGGCATTGCTGAAGGAAGTCCTGATCGTCGAGAACATGCTCGTTGAGGCCCCAGGTATCTTCCGCCAGTCCCAAGGTCGCATAAGGCCCCTGCCGTTTCGACAGGTAGACGGAATAAACCGAGGGATAGCTGATCGGCATCGCCGGGTTTTCTGGATCGAGATTGATCGGCGTGACGTAAAGCTCAAATTCGGGATCGGTATTGAGCAAGAGAAACTTGCAGACTCCATGCACCTTCATGCCCGGCACGACGGAAAAACCAACCGGGACCCAATCGGTGTATTCGCCTTTCTTGAGCTTGTATTTGCTGCCGCCGATCTTGAGTGCAGCCCGGTCACGGTCCTCGATCGTGACCGTGAAGGGCGCCCTCAAAGGCCCCAAATCGGCGCGAAGGGGATGTTGTGGTCCGATCAGATCGGCTTGCACTTTCTTGCCGATTCGGGCAACCACATGGACCTCGCCACCCGTTTTTTCTTTTTCGCGCGGCGGCCTGGTGGTGTAGTGGGAGAATGTTCCTTGCGTGCCGCGCAGGTCGGGAACACACATGGCCGACAGCTGCACGCCGCGCAGTTTTTCCGGGGGAAAGGTGATCGGTACGCGAATGATGCAGTTGAAGATGCCATGCTCGCTCAGGACGCTCCAGAATGGCTTGCTCTTGCGCAGCAGCCGCACGTCGGCCTTACCCAGCGGCACCTGGTATTTGCCCAAACGAAGCGCGCGGCGCGGCGGCCGGATTTCCACGGAGCTGAGCTTCGCCTGATAGGTCCGGGGATCGGGAATCAGGAAATCGAAAATGTTGTGCTTGCCCGGATTGGTTCCCGTCTGAAAGGAAGACCAGGCGACCGGAGAAATCGGCGGCAGGGTGCTGCCAAGCGACTTGAAGCAACCACGATCGCGCAGCGCGGCCAGGTTGGGAAGTTGTCCCTGCGCGAGCATTTTGGTCGTCAACGCGTGGTCCAGGCCGTCCAGTCCGAGAATCACCACCCGCTTGACGCGGCTTCGCCGCCGCGCCTTCCACCCGAAGAGAGACCGCATAATCAGGCGAATCGGCCAGGTGATCGCCATCAAGAGCGCGGAGAAGAACGCGGCGAAGACCGCGAGAAAGGATCCTGCCAGCGCAAAACCGGCACCGGGGCCAATGTAGGCATGCGCCGCGCTGGGTGCCAGAAGCACGATGCACAGCCCGATAAGAAACAAAGGCAAGCCCGTCTTGCGCATGGCAACCTTGTCCTCCAATTAGCCGCGAGCCGTAGGCGAGCGCTCACCTACGGCTCGTGGCTAAATGATATCGTCATCGAGTCGTTGCCTTGGATTTCTCTTTCGCCTGTAGATCTTCAAGGCTTTTTCCGGGCTTCAATTCTTTGCCGACAAGTCCCGGATAGTCCGCGGCGTAGCGATACGCACGGAACAGCGCAATTTCCATTTGGGGAGGACCTCCGGGCATGCCGGGAGGACCAAATCCTCTACCGCCAGCAGCGCGGCCGGGATTGGCGCGTATTTCCTTGAACTGCTTCTTCTGATCGGCAACCAGGATCATGTCGAGCTTGTCATCCGCTTCCTTTTGCAGGTCGCGGAGCTGCTTCCTCTGGTCGGCAGTCAGCTTCAAGACTCCTTGTTGCGCCGGAGACAGAATCTGGCCGGGTTGGGGCATGTTTCCTGGCCCGCCGCGTCCTCCGGGGCCGCCGGCCGGCGGCTTTTTCAGCTGTTGCTTCTGCTCCTCGGTGAGGAGTTTGTCGAGCCTGGCCATCAGCTCGTTTTGGAAGCCCGCCAACTGCTTTTTCTGTTCGGCGGTCATCTTTAACTGATCCTGGAGGAAGGGCATCATCAGTTGGCCGAGCTGAGGAGACGCTCCCGGTCCAGCGGGAAAGGGAGGGCCGCCTGGACCGCCGGGGCCGAACATGGCATTTTGCCCACTCTTGAGATCTTCGAGCTGCTTCTTTTGCCGATCGTTGAGGATCTTGGCCAACTGGCCATCAACATCCTTCTGCTTTTCACCGAGTTGTTTCTTCTGCTCGGCGCTCAGTTTCAGTCGGGACTGCTCCGCTGTCGAAAGAAGCTCGCCGGCTCGCGGCGGCGGACCTCGGAAACCGCCCGGTCCGCCTCCTTGAGCTGGTTTCCTCAACTGCTTCTTCTGCTCGTCGCTTAAAAGCATGTTCAACTGAGTGTCAGCCTCTTTTTGCAGCTCATCCACCTGTTTTTTCTGCTCGGAAGACAACTGGAGCATGTCGAGCACAAACGTCGGAAAGAGCTGGCCCGGACGACCGGGAGCAAAGGGGTTGGTCCCTTTGACGGGGTTGACGTATTTCCAAACGGTCTCGTTGTCCGGCGTGACCTCGAAAACGGTGCCGCTGGCCCCGGAACAAATCACTGTATTGCCGTTGGCCAGTCGCTGCGCGCCGGAGATGAAGAAGGAATAGAAGTCGCTTTTCTTGGGTGCTGTATAGCTCCAAACAGGTTTGGCCGGCTCGAACGCGCCTCTGGAATCGCGCGCGTATTTCCCCTCCGCGTCCACCGGCAACGCCAGCTCATCCACCGACGAATAGGCGCCGTCCGGCCGTCCGTTGCCATTGTTGAACACCATCACATGCCCCGCCCCCGGCACCCCTGGTGGAATCCAGTGAGCATTGTGCTGAGCGAACAGTCTCTGATCCTGCTTCGTGCCGGCCCGATACGCCAGCGGGTTGCCGAAGCGGTACAGCAGATCGCCGCCCTTGCCGTACCGTCCGCCGGCGTGACCGGCTGCCTCTTTGGCCGTGGTGCTGTGATCGATGATCCAGAATTCGCTGAACCCATGCACGCTAACGATGATCTGGTCCAATTGCGGATTGTAGGCTACGGCGTTGCAATGCGTCCAATCGGCGTTTTGCCGCGGCGGTCTTCCGGTGGGCGTGTTGGCACCCACGTAGCCGATCGATTTGAGTTTTTCCTGCTGCTCCTTGGTTGTTTTGGCTGGCGCCAGAGCGTCCTCCCCATAGTTGATGTTCACCAACTCGGGATGCTCGGCGACGCTGCCGTAGTTGGCCTTGGTTTTATCGAAGTCCTGGACGAGGTGGTCCCAGAGGTGCCATTCCCAGACGATCTCGCCGCTGGTCTTGCCCGTCGGTCTGACTTCAAGGATTGAGTCGGGCAGCAAGTGGTTGTCGGGAGTCAATTCGGGTCGGCGTCCGGCCGCGAGGGCTTCCTGCGGCGTCTTCTTGTCCCAAACGATCATCAGCACGTTGCCGTTGGGCAGCCCGGTGATGTCGTGATGGGGAAGCTGCTTGTCGTTAAACAACTTGAAGTCCCAGGTCAAGTTGCCGTCCCAATCGAACTCTTGGACCCGGCCGCCCGCGCCCGGCCCACCCCCGAACTTCTGTTCTTCGCCCATCAGCGATCCGGTTCGTAATAAATGCCCGTTTTCCAGAAAATACGTGGATGCGGCAGGAGTGCAATTCGCTTTCCACGAATGCACCACCTTTCCCTGCATGTCGATCAGATAGGCTTCCTTGGACATCAAGGGAGCATGCAAGGTGTAACCTTGATAGGCCCTCGGATCGTTGATTAACAGGCCGACCTTGGCTGCTGCAGACTTCGGCGCTGCGGCACCGTTTTCGGCCTGTTCGGCTTTGTCCTGAGGCTTCTGCGCCTTTCCGCTGTTCGTCGGCACCATGAGCGCTCCAAGCGCCAGGACGAACGCAATCACCGAAGAGACAGAGATGGCATTACCAAGCAGTCGCTCCACATGCGGCTTCATGAAACCAATCCTCCGCGAGTAGGGTGTCTTTAGCTGGGAGATTACCTCAGCAGACCCCGAATCGTTTCAACGACAATGATTTGTTGCGGTTCGTTCTCCTCTGAATCGCAGAAAGACATCATATCCCTCTCTAGTAACGAAAGCGACTGAAACCGTGCCGTGTTTGTACGATCAGCAGGACAGGGGACGCGGCGCAACGATGGCATGGCGCCGCAAACCATCGCGGCGGCGTCGAGTGCCCGCTGGCGAAGAGCGCGGCCCAATCGTGAAAACGAGGGGAAGCCCAAGCGGGATCAGGAAGGGCACGATCGACCGATGGTCAAACGCCAACTCACCGACTGCCGTAGTCGCCAACACCCCGTAGCGCTCGAACCGTTCGAGCTTGCTGGCGAACAACCACCTGACGATGAAAAGCAGCGTGACGAGGGCGCCACCGCGCCGGAAGTGTCAACCTAGAATCTCCCTACGCAAGGAACTCGGCGGCCGTGGAACACCTGCGCGCTACGGTCCGCCACGTCGAGGTAAATGCGCTTTGAAGCCTTTTTTGCTATGGTATCTGTGAAAGAGCGGTCTCGTCGAGAAGAAGCGGTTCTCCCATCGGGTAAGGTAAAGTATCGAACCCTTTTACCCGTCGCCCAACAGGAGACCCGCCATGATGTTCTATTTGGGCATCGACCAACATGCACG
>DATBHJ010000208.1:0-6354 GCA_036557565.1 Gemmataceae bacterium | reverse complement strand
ACAGGGGGCTGACGCCCCCCGCTCGCCGGGATCACATTCGAACTCGACGGCGGCGGAGGCGGCAGCGAATTTACCAGCCCGCACGGGGCTACGCCGTCTTCGTTCCTTACCCCCAGGTCGCGGATCTCTTGATCGACCTGGTGACGCAGCAGGAAACCGCAGCCACTGAGCGCGATGAGTCCGAGCGGCCAGAGCCAGTACCGCATCGACATCATTCGTCCGGCTTCCTTCCGCGAAGACCCTAGTTAACCCTCTTGCTTTCTCCCGCCCAACTTCTCCAACTCTCGCGGCGCGGAGTGGTGGCGAGGAGAATGACATAAATAGTATCGGTTGTAACGATTGTGCGCTGGATGAATACCCGGTGAACCGCACCGATGGCCGAGCGTCGGATAGGTTTGTCAAAATTCAGATAAGAAGCGACTGCCAGGCGCAGGCGGGCCGCTCATCGATCCCGGATGAACGCTTTCGAGGGCGCAGCTGCGAGGGGACGATGCTGGGGATTTTGAGTCGGCCTTCATTTCTCCCGTTTCTATCCCGCTGACGCCGTATCATCGGGCTGGCCCACTCATGAGCTACAGGCGGCGTCGGTCACCGGAACGCCGCTCCCAGGAAGCGGGCTTCAGCGACTATCTCGTCAAGCCCATCGAACTTGCCGCGCTGGAAAAACTGCTGGGTGAGCTGAAAGACGAGCGGCCGGCGTAAGCCGGCTGTTGGGCTGTAACAGCCGGCTTACGCCGGCCGCTCGCCGGGGAATTGGTTCACGCCGCCAGCTTGCGCGGGTCGGGGGCCTCGCTGAGGCGCACTTCGGCGAAGCGTTGGCCGTTGGAATCGTAAAAAAGGATACGGTCTTCCTCGCCGGCCCAGACGGCATAGGTTTTGACCATGCGCGGACCCTGCACCTGGAAGAACAGGCCGCACGCACGCCCTGAGCGCTTAATGATCGCCTGGAGCATCGGTGTTTGCGTCGGATCGAGCTGATCGTGGGCGCACAAGGTATTGCGAACATGCTCGCGCAGAGCATCCAGGGTGGGCAGGCAAACAACGGTGTTCATGCAAGATACGCGGCCTCGGAAACTCAAGGGTGTGATCAGAAAGGTCATCGGCCTTGGCACTTGCCTTTCTTTAACCCCCGTTTCCTCGCTTGGCTGGTTGCGAGTTGCTTGCAATCCCTTCACCATCGCCCTAAAATGCAAAAAGTTACGGTCATTTGCGTAAAGTCTTTTTATTAAAAGTATTTACAGCGCTATCAGAAAAGTTATTGTCAGAGGATTGTCATAAACCGGCTACGCCCCTATAATGGCAATGGAAGCTCACAAAGGGGTGAATCATGCCACGACGAAACAACACTAAGAACGGCCTACCTTGGCTCCGCAAGCTCGCCAATGGCACCATGCGATGGTATCTGCCGACCAGCGCTACAGCCGGAAAGCCCACGCCATTGGTTGACAAGAACGGCGACTTCATCGACGGGGCCGACAACGAAGAACAGGCTATGCAAGCCTGGCACGAACACATGACCCTGGACCAGGCCATTTCTGGGGGCGAGAATGATAATCACCCTGTCGCCGTCATCCTGGAGCTGTATCTACAGCATCTAGCTGAGAAGCAGGCCGCTCCCAAAACCATTGATGACGCGCGCTGGTTCTACGAACTCTTCAACAAGACGCATCCCGGCCTAATCGTCCGGGAACTCAAACCAAAGCACATACGGCAGTGGTGGCAGACGAAGCCAAAATGGGGACCGTCCACCCACAGACAATCGGCAGCTATGATTATCAGCGCTTTGAATTGGGCCGAAGGTGCCGATGGCGGGAACATGATTCCCAAGAACCCCCTTCGCGGTATGCACCTCCCGGCGACCAGGTCTCGCGGGGCCGAAGTGGTCCTAGAGCCAGCGGAATACCAAAAGGTCTTGGCGACCGCTGCCCCTGACCTACGCGATGTCTTGATTGTGCTGTACGAGACGGGCACGCGACCGTCAAACGTGACATACGTTGAGGCTCGTCACTGCAACCTGGAGCGCGGTATCTGGCTTCTGGACAAACACAAAACCTTCCGCACAACTGGAAGGCCGCTCGTTGTCCCCCTGACGCCCAAGGTGGTTGAGATATGCCGTCGTTTGATGGAACAGCATCCGACAGGCAAGCTGTTTCGGACAAAGAACGGTCTTTCCTGGACCAAAGTGAACTTGTCCGCTCGCGTGAACTTCATCGCCAAGAAACTCGGCATGGAAGGGCGACTTATGACGTACTCGGCTCGTCACAGCCGGGCTACCCATCTTTTGGAGTCAGACGTTCCCGACGCGACCGTGGCGGCCATTCTTGGTCATGCCAACACAGCCATGCTCTACAAGCACTATGGACATCTCGGCCGGAAGATTAAGAAGCTGACTGACATCTTGGCTGCGCATTCGTGGGAGGCGGGGTCAGGAACTGAAACGACCGATTCTTCGTCACCGTCCGGCGACGGCGGCGACGTGGTGGTTGTATCGGAGGCTGCGCCGGAGTCTCGCTCTTCTGAGGCTTGTTAGGAGGCGTTGCTGGACTGAGCAGTGCCAAGACGGATGAGCCGTAGAAGACGATGGGGCTTCCGGCTGGACCCTTCAAAATACCTTTTTCGCGAAGCCAATAGACGTGGGACTTTTTACATCGGCGCAAGGCCATCACTTCCTCAACCGTTACGATGTCGAGAGGATGGCAGTAGGCCGCATCAAGAGATAGTTGGTCCTTGGTGCATTCACCGCGAAGGACATCGAGCAAGGTAATCATTGGGGAGTGACCCCAAAGTGATACCTAACTCTCCTACTACTATAATAGCTCAGTTCGCTTTACCTGTCAGGAGAATCTTCGGAACTGCTGAAATATCGACGTTTTTCCCACCAAAAGTCTCGCGGTCGTATGACCATTTTCCCGTGTCGGGAAATTTCTTTGGAAATGCAAATAATCATTTATTCGCCGAAGGCGAATCGGCTAAATCCCCTGGCGGGCCGGGATGTGCGTTTCTGACACACTTATACTGCCATTTTGGCAGGCGCAGCCACACCAAGTCGAATTGTCTAGAATAGGAAACGAAAAAGGCACCAGTTTTCACTGATGCCTCTTCCGATTCCGGAGCTGAGAATCGTAGGTGTCACCAGCATTATACCGGTCTAGTCAAGTGGTGCGCAGCTCGTGGTGGGTGTAGGTGGCGGTCAACCCTCACCGAAGCAACAGCGTCCACGCCATCGCCCAAACCCATCCATGAAACTCTCGGCCTGACTCTCCGGACATCCGTCTGGCTCCGGACCATTGGCCGGAACGGTAGAATGGGGATAGAAGGGAGGATACGGCCATGAAAAAGACAGAACAGAAGATTCTTTTGTCAGTTGAGCTGCTCGAAAAATTGAAAGTCTTCGCCTTGAAGGTGGGGGCAATCCGTGAAAAGGAAACTACTTGGGCCGACCTGCTCAGACATGCAGCCACCAGTATTGTTACTAAATCAACGCCAGAAGGGATAGCGAAGGCGATGGAAAGTCAGGCTCGTCTGGCTCAGGCCGCTCGACCGGCAACGGACGCAGGTGAGGGGAAAGAATAACCTTCTGTCAGCCGCGAATAGGATTTCTGCGCAGACCATGCCAACCTGCCAGCCGTAACGGATGTAACGGTTCAGTAACGCATTGAACCGATTCCCGTTACCCCCTAACCCCCTATCTACCCAGTGGTTGGGTTGGTTTGTAACAGATGTAACGCAATTCTACCACAATCCATTGGGTAATCTAACAACAGGGGTATGGGGGAGAGCAAAGCCATTCCGTTACCGTTACATTGTTACAGTTTCCGTGACAGTCCGGACCACGCTCTCTGCACGGAAGTCGAGCCAAAGCGATGAGTGTGGGAATCCTCCAAACGAAATACACGCCGCACTTCCCGGCCAAATTTCTGCTTTGACAGCGGCGTCCGATGGCCGCCCTCCTCGCACCAACCTTGGTAGTGCCGATACACTTCATCCACTGCAATCGGTTTGGCGTCTTTTTCAGCGACATAGTTTTCGAGCAAAAACGCTCTGCACGGGTCCGATTCCAGACGGTGGGCCTCTATCGCCGTTCGGCAAGCGGCTGATTGTGTGAACTGCATATTATTGGCGAGCAGACGCCGCAACCCTTCGAGCGCCCAATTCAGTATTCCGGCCACTTCCCCAGTTCGCAGCCACCATTCTGGCTTATCCATGCCGGGAACTCGTTCGGCCTCTGGAACGCGACGATTGAAGGGCACGAGCTTGAGCCGCCGCCAAACACCCTCGCTGCGGTCAGCAAAGCGTGGAATGTTATTCGTTGATAGGACCAGTCGAGCTGTCGGTCGTGCCGCGAACGCGTCCTTGCCCTTCCGCTCGAAGGTCATCGGGTCACCGGACACGAAAGCCTTGAGAGTGCCCTCGGCTGTCCGGTCCAACTCTCCGATTTCTGCTGAGATGTTGGCCAGCTTGCCCAGCGTCTGCGCCATTGCGAACCGCTTGCCGAAGTCCTCAAGAGGGACTGTCGAGACGTTGCCGTCGCCCAGCAGGGCGTGCAGGCCCGCCAGAACGACGCTTTTGCCATTGCCGCCCTCGCCAACCAGGATGAGGCATGCTTGAGCATCGGTCGAAGGAATGAGGCAGTACCCAAAATACTCCTGAAGAAGTGAAATGCGCTCGGTGTCGCGCTCAAGGTTTTGTTGGAGCATGGCTAGCCACCTGTCGCACCTCGCCTGTGAGTCGTAGGGGTAGGGCAAGCAAACGGTGGAAAACCAGTCGGGCGAGTGCGGAAGTAGTTCCTCGGCGTCGAGGTCGAGCAGGCCGTTACTTAACGAAAGCCACTTCGGAGTTTCGCCGCTCGGCAGATAGCTCGGCATCCGGACTGTGTTTGCTTGCAGGGCCAAGCCTTCCAGTGCTTGGAGCGTGTTTCGCGTCAATGAAGAGGTCGCGGAGAGCGGCGTCGGCGGTCGCATCGCGCGTCGAGGGAAGTGGTCTGAGCGTTGAGAATCTTCCTGTAACTGTCGTTGAAAATCGGCATCCAGGCGTCTCTGGACATGCCCGTTAAGACGAGCGCGAATATCGTAGTCCGGCACCTCCACATACTTCGCGCCATCGAACTCGAAATACAGTCCGTGCCAGTACACCCACGGAGTCTTGTTGATGAACTCGCTGGCCAACCGATGTGGGTCGTTCGCGGGCTTTTGTAGTGCTGGAGCTGGTTGGCATTCACGGGGGCAGTCGCCACCGGCGCTCTCCCACTTGTGGTCCAGTTCTGCTTTCGTCCAGGTTTCGAGTCCGGCCTTAGCCAGCCGCTTGTTGTATTGGTCAAGCAAACGCCTTCCAATTGGCCCCGGCAAAGAAAGGTCATTGCGGAGGACGCTGGCGACGTAAAAGGTCGTATCGTGGCCTCCGTGCCCGGTGCGGGCGAGCCTCGCTTGTCTGATGAACCGTTTGGCCTCCTGAATGGCATGTCGGTTTTGGAGCCTCACCTTCTCCTTCTTCCAGCCGCACGCTGCTGCAAGCCTACAGACGGCCTCCCACAATTCCATCATCGGTAGAATCGCTGGCTCGCCATCTTCATCCCAGACACGGCGCTCACCGCTTCCGTGCAGGGAGGGAGGTACGACGGCTTGCCCGCCTGTGCCGAGGAAATCCAAAATGTTCTGTCCGTTTTCCGCGTGCCTGAAGTGTTTCGTTTTCGGGCCGCCCATACCGCCACTAGCTTTGCTGCTCGTCAGTTCCGGCGGAATCTCCACAACCCTGTACCAGCGGTGACTGCGCGGCTTGTTGGGGCGACCATCTACCATGCTAGTCGGCGCCAAGAACTCGTCGGCCAGACGCAGCGCCTCCGGACTATCGAGGTCCACACAGACGAGGTCGCCGCTGAGATGGCCGGTGAGGAGGCCAAGATTGTCCCCTTCGTGGAAGTCCTCGGCAGAAAGGCTTCTCAAGTTCCACTTTTTGTAGGTAGGTCTTTTTTCTCCCGGTCGAATTCGGCAGACGCCGTAGCCGCGCTGCATGTAGTTAGCGGCACTCTCTTGAATCATCTTACTTGTTCTCCAGATTTGCATGTGGATAATCTCTATATACATATTACACCGTTAAACCGGGGGAATAATTGATAACTTTTTCTGTCGCCGCGAAAAAAGATTATTTTGACAGCGCGATTCTCCTTGCCTACTTTAGTAGTTGGGGTATATCAGGTTGAACTCGAAAACTTGTACTTTAAGCTGTACTTTCCGCGATTATCTTACAAGTGCAGCGCCTTGATCGGCCCAACCGCTACGTCAAATGCTTGAACTCCTCGCGGTTTTCACGGATGTACTCGGCCAACAGCTTGGGGATCTCTCTGCTCTCACTGTGGAA
>DATBHJ010000207.1:0-21411 GCA_036557565.1 Gemmataceae bacterium | reverse complement strand
AGTGGCGGGCCTCTTGCTCATGCAGGGCAGCAAACACAGCAACATTCCGGAAGCAGTTCCGGGTGACATTTTTGCCGTCACCAAGGTTGAGGATCTGCACATCGGCGACACGGTGAGCAACCACGCCGGGGTTCCCAAGCTGCCTGTGCCGACCTTCCCCACGCCAATGTTCGGCCTCGCTGTCGAACCCAAGGCGCGCGGCGACGAGCAGAAAATCTCCGGCAGCTTGCAAAAGATCGCCAACGAAGACCCGACTTTCCACGTCACCCGCGATTCGCAGACGAAAGAGCTGGTCATCAACGGCACCAGTCAGCTTCACCTCGACGTGCTCATAAACCGGCTGAAACGCCGTTTCGATCTGGAGGTCGTCACCAAGGAGCCGAAGATCCCCTACCGCGAGACGGTCACGATGCATGCCGAGGGCAATCACCGGCACAAAAAGCAGTCGGGCGGCCGCGGCCAATTCGGCGAGGTCCACTTGCGCGTCTATTCGTTGCCGCGCGAAATCGATAGCGAGGAAACTCTGCTGGAGCAATTCGCCAACAAGACGAAATTCGAGAAGATGCGCTCCGCCCATTACGATCCCACGCACAACTTCGCCTTCGTCGATACCATCGTCGGCGGCACCATTCCCAATCAATTCGTACCGGCCGTCGAAAAGGGCTGCAAGGAGCTATTGGAGCGCGGCGCCCTGGCGGGCTATCGCATACAGGACGTGGCCGTCGAAGTGTATTTTGGCAAGGATCACCCAGTCGATAGCTCGGAAGCCGCGTTCAAGACGGCCGGCCGCATCGCTTTCAAGAACGCATTCCTGGCCGCGCGTCCGGTGCTCCTGGAGCCGATCGTCGAAGTGGAGGTAACCGTACCGACCAAGTATACCGGCTCGATTCTCGGCGATCTGAACACCAAGCGCGCCCGCATCGAGAACCAGGACAGCCTTCCAGGCGATTTGGCCGTTATCACGGCGTTGGTACCCCTGGCCGAAGTGACGCGCTATGCTTCACAGCTAGACAGCATAACGCAGGGTCAGGGTTCGTTCAGTATGGAGTTCAAGCACTACGACGTGGTGCCTGGCAACGTGCAACAACAGATCGTCAGCAAGGCCAAACTCGGCGTAGATGAAGATGAATGATGGCCAATCCGCTTGGCCAGTAAAGGGTGTCCTTGCTGGCGATGCGGATTGGTAGAAGAGCCGCTCAGCCGGACGAACGTGGAGTGGCCATGAGATGTCCGACGTGATGCCATCGCTGGATGCGCTCAAGGCCGCAGTTTCGCTGGCCTGCGAGCCATCGTCTGTTCCCAGGATCACACAGGGACGAGCCGAGGTGCTCGCCATGCCGCGATCCTGGGTGCTGGCTCTCATCGAGCAGGTGGCATACGAAACTCTGGATTTAACCGATGAGTGGGAATACCGGCGGCTACTCGAGCTATTTCAACAGCTCAATAGCAGCCTAGTTCAGCGGCTTATCGCCCACGGTCTGAACAGTCCAGACGCCGACATTCGCGAAGCGGCCGAGGACTTCCGAACATGAGTTGTCCGCGTCGAAGTCAGCCTATACCAAAGCCTGTGAGCGGCCGCACGTCGGCTGGATGGAAGGCTAGCACGATGTCCTCTTGAGGAATCCCGGCTGCGATCAGCTCATCGGCGACGGGGCGATTTGTGCCATCATATTGGAGCCAAACTTTGTCGCCGATAATGTCGATATGCACGACCGAGCCATGCACGCGGCGTTGACCATCCCAACCGACGTGCATGACTTCGTAGTGATCGCGCTCTCGATCGATAATGGCTTCCGTCTCGATTTGGCCGTTCGAAGGTTTGCCGTTGGCGTAATCCTCAATTACGCGGCGGACTATCCCCCGATAGCGTTCTAGTTTATCCATCGGACGACACTCCTCTTCTGGTGATCAAAAACCAGCACTCGTAGATCCAAGCGTCGGACAATAAGCTGCCCGAATCGTGCCGTCAACAATCCCTCGTAGACGCGAAGAGGGACAGCGAGGTACAGCAAACGATCCGATCCGTTCTCGGCCAGGATAGCCCTGTAAATGTCATATTGGCCAACCGCCTCCTGGAGATCGCGCACCGGCGATGGATTGAGAAAACTCTGGATCTCAATTGCAATTCGCTGCTCACCCTTTTCCGCCCCAATCGTTCTTCGTTCCGCGCCGAGATCGACATAAAGATCCCTGTCCCCGAAGGAGATCCTCAACGGGTCATCCGTGATCGTCCAGCCGTCCGCCATCAACGCATGGACGACAGCGTCATGATAAATATTCTTGGCCGGCATGGTTCTGCTTATCCATTCTACCGCCGACCGTGCGGGACGGGAAACGCCCGGTCCCTCACGATCGCGGCTCGGATGGGCTTACCGCCCCTTCATGCTCTCGATGAGAATGCGTGCGGTTGAAGGGCGCATGACGCGCGGGTCGGGCAGTTCGCCCTTGCGTAGTGTCTCGCGGAGGATGCGGCCGGCGATGGTCACTTGCTTGTAGCCCTTCGGCTCGCATTCCTCGACCAACCCGACGCGGCCCAGTTCCTCGTAGTAGGCGGCGAAGCCGATCTTGACCGGCTTGATGAGTAGCTCGCCCTTTAGCTCGTCGAATTTGCGCTGGGCGGCGAGGCCGTCCCAGATGTCCTTGCCGTCCTCATACGGAGCGTCGGCGTGCTTGCGGCCGATGATGATGTCGGTAAAGCCGAAGTTCTGCCGATAGATGGCGTGCATGATCGCCTCCTTCGGCCCGCCGTAAAACATCTTGATGTCCAGACCCAGGAGAATGATGCGATCCGTAATGTCGCACCCGGTCTTCTTCCACAAGGCTTCGTCCTTGTCGCCTTCGCCCAGCGCCTTGCTCTCGATCAGCGCCCGATAGGTGCGCATGCGCGTCACGGCGTTGACATCGTCGCCCTTGGTCTCGCCGACCAGCGGATTGAGCACGGCGCCTGCGAAATGTCCTTCCCGCACCAGGCGCTCCAGACCAGCAACCAGGGCGTACTCGTGGGCACGGTGCAGCGGATTGCGCGTCTGGAAAGCGACGACGCGCTTCCAGCTTTTCTTGGCAAACAGCGCCCGTGTCTCGCGCGGCGAGAGAATGAATTGACCATATTCGGGGTGTTTGGGTTGCGGCATGACGCGCACGGTGCCACCCAAGAGATGCGTGCGCGGATCGCGCTCGCTCATGCGGCCGCCGGGATGATCGAAACGCTCGGTGCCGTAAACGCTGCGGACATAATGGGCCTTGTCCCACGGGAAAATGTCGCGGATCTCCAGCAAGCCAACAACCTCATTCTGCGGATTGATCAGGGCGACCGTTTGCCCGGGTTTCAACGTCTTCGCTTGCCCTTCATCCACCGGGAACGACAGCGGAATGGTCCAGGCGTATTTCTTGCCGTTGTGGACGATCACTTCCTCGTCGAGGACTCTGTCAAATGTCTCGCGGTCCATCGGGCCGGTCAATGGGCTGAGTCCGCCATCGCCCAGGCGATACAGCGTTGAAAGGTCAGCTTCGCTGACAGACACGCGCGGTAGGGATGTTGTGCGAGCGCGGTAATCGGCTGCTTCCTCATTGGATACGTTACGATTGATGGGTTCATTCACTCCGCCGTGCGGCGGAATCAAATCAGACATCGCAATACTCTCCTTAAATCTGATACGACAAGGCGTGATCCTCTTGAATGCGGCGGACCAGTTCCGCCAGCGTGATGCGCTGCAAGGCGCGTTGTTCCTCCGCTTGCACCTCTTGCCAGATGCCGAGCAGGACGCCGACGGCGCGCGAAAGGCGTCCTTTGGCCAGGGCCGAGCGTGGGGCCGCGGCGCGATCGTCGATGGCGTTGATGATGTCGGCCATCGTGATCGCGTCCGGCGAACGCGCCAATTGATACCCGCCGGAGGCGCCGCGCACGCTGACGACCAGTCCCGCCGTCTTTAATTGCAGCAAGATCTGCACCAGAAAGTTTTGGGGAATCTCCTGGGCCTCGGCGATGACCTTGATGGGCAACGGCTGCGGCTCGGCAAAGTTGGCGGCCAACTCCAGCATGGCAACGCAGGCATATTCGGCCTTGGCGGAGATGCGCATGACCGCTCCTTAAATACCACCGCCATCTTGCACTTCGATGACGTGCAGGCCGCACTCCTTTTTCGCGCTGCCGGCCCAGCGACCGGCCCGTTCGTCCTGCCCGTCACTTACCTTAGACGTACACGGCCAACAACCGATGCTTGGAAAACCCTGATCGTGCAAGGGATTGTACGGAATGCTGTGTTTGAGGATGAAACTCCACACGTCCTGGCGCGTCCAGGACAAAAGCGGATTAACCTTCACCAGGCTGAACTTGGCATCCCATTGTACCACATCGGCAGCGGCGCGATGGCACGTTTGATCGCGACGGATGGCGCTGATCCAGGCAGAGTAGCCGGCCACTGCGTGACGCAGCGGCATGATCTTGCGATCATGGCAGCACTGGTCTGGACGAATATGGTACAATGGGCCGCCATGTTCCGTCTCATATTCCGCCACCGTCAGCTCCGGACGGACGTACTCAACTTCGATGCCGTACCGTTCCTTGATGCGTTCGCGCAGCTGCAGTGTCTCGGTGAACTGATAGCCAGTGTCCAGGTTGAAAATCCGGACGCTCGGATCGATGTCGGCCAACATGTGGATAATACAGCAGCCCTCGGCGCCAAAGGCGGTCGCCATCGTCAGTTTCTCGCGGAAAGAAGTAACAGCCCAGCGCAAGATCGTCTCCGCCGAGGCATCGGCCAGCTGCTCGTTGGCGTCGGCGATCTCCTCCGTCGTCATTCTCGTTTCGATCATCATTTCCCCTTTCGACATTCCTGTCCGGCGCTCTTCGCAACCCGACTGAACACCGACATAACCATCTTTATCATAATAATAAAGATTCGGCAAGAGCGTACGGGGAAATGAAGGGGCATTTTGCGACACAGGCAGGAATGCCTGTGCCACCCAGCATTGTGGGAAGCACCTCGAAACTACTCCAGCTTCACCTTGACGGTCTTCTTCGCCCCATCGCGGATGAAGCCGACTTCGAGAGTATCGCCTTTCTTGTGGCCACCCAGGACGGTCATGTAGGTCTGGATGTTTTTGATGGGTTTGCCGTCGATGTTGATAATGCGATCGTCGGCCTTGAGCCCGGCCTTGGCGGCCGGCCGGCCCTCGACAACGTCGCCGATCAACAATCCCTCTTCCTCATCACTGTAACTGGGACGAATGCCCAGCGTCGGGCCTTCGTACTTGGTTGGACCGCCTGAATCGTCCTTGACTTTGACGTATTTTGGCTTGTCCATCTGGGCCAGGGTCAGGATAGCCTCCTGGCCTAAATCGGCGATGCGTCGCATGCCCTCGACGTTGATCTTGTCGGCCGTATCGCTGGGCCGGTGGTAGTCGTCGTGGTAATCAGTCCACACGAACAGAACGGGCACATCCTTGCTGCAAAACGAGGCATGATCGCTGGGACCGAAGCCACTCGGCTTGTTGACCATCTTGAAGTCGTACTTATCGCCGAGT
The DNA here is from genome assembly GCA_036557565.1 of Gemmataceae bacterium. Classification (GTDB taxonomy): domain Bacteria; phylum Planctomycetota; class Planctomycetia; order Gemmatales; family Gemmataceae; genus JAJPHU01. The sequence continues at coordinate 15,888 of DATBHJ010000207.1, read as the reverse complement.
TTATCCAAAAGCTCGCGGAATGGTTTCGCTGTGCCGCAGCCCTCGCTGAGCAACTTGGCTTTGCCGCTGGTCTTGTCCGGCCGCAGCCGACCCACCATGTCGATGTTGAACATGGACGCCGTCTCATCGAGCGGATAGAGGGGATGTTTGCAGTAGTATTCCGAGCCAAGAAGCCCCAATTCCTCACCGCTGAAGGCGATAAACACCAGCCGCCTGCCCTGCCGGTCCTTCATGGCCGCCAGGCGCCGGGCCAGCTCCATCACCGTTGTTGTGCCCGAACCGTTGTCGTCCGCGCCGTGGTGGATGGCCATTTTCCTCGAAGAAGCCAGGCTGCCACTGCCGCCGTAGCCGAGATGATCGTAATGCGCCCCGATGACGATGGTCTCGTTGGCCAGCGATCCCGCTCCTTCGAGCATGCCGACGATGTTCTTGGCCTCGATCTTGCCGCGGTGCATGCGTACCGAAACGTCAGCCGTCCAGCCGGACAATTCGAGGCTGTGCGGTTTCATCTCTCGATTGATGTCTTTTTCGAGCCTGGTCAGCATGTCGGCGCCGCCGGGTAGCATCATCTCCAACACCGAGCGTCGAACGTGGAAGACGGGGAATTTGCCGGTGCTTCGGAGAAAGGCGCTGTAGTTGAAATCGAGCAGATCGTCACCATCGTGAGCGGTGCCGGCGTCGTTGACGAAAAAGACCGCCGCCGCTCCGTGTTTCTCGGCGTTGACCATCTTCTTGACGAACGGAGCGCTGTTCAGCAGCTCCTTGTTTTGATTCGTCTGTGCGCCCTGCGGAGAGCCGCGCAAAAGGATGACGAATTTGCCCGAGACATCGACATCGGCGTAATCATCATACTTCGCCTTGTCGCTGGTGATGCCGTAGCCGGCGAATACGACGGGCGCCTTGTCGCTGCCGGAGCCTCCAAAGGACATCGGCCAGAATTGCACGCCCTGCTTGAAGGCGATGGTCTGTTTTTGCGGGCCGATCAGCGAGAGACGAGCCGGTTCATCGAGGACGCTTGCGTTGATCGTGAACGGTTGGAGATAACCGCCGTCCACGCCACCGGGCTTGAGGCCGGCTTTCTTGAATTGCTCGACGATGTAGTCGGCGGCCTTGTCGATGCCACGTGTGCCGGGGCCACGTCCCTCGCATTCGTCGGAAGCCAGAAAGGTAATATCGCGGCGCATCCGCACTTCGGATTCCGTGCGCGCGGTGGCCGGAGCCGGAACCGCTTTCTCGGCCGCGACGAGTAGCGGCACAACCAGAACGATCGGGAACCATCGCCAGGTTCGCATGGGGGATTCCTCATTGAGTCCTTAGTTCGTAGTTCGTGGTCCGTAGCAAAGGCAACAGCTATCGCTTTGCTTGACAACGCTTACTTCACTCAGACTACTCGATTTGGAAGGACTTTGCTACGGACTACGGACTACGACTGGGTGTCTTATCGACCACTTCTTGCGGGATGACGGGATGGGCCGCCAAGAAGACGCGACAGTGGGCGTTCTGTAGGATGTAGCGCGCGCGATCGTCGAGCGTGCCCAGAGGATTGTTCGGTGATTCGTCCGAAAGCGGCAGGATGATGAGATCGAATTGTTCCTTGCTGGCCTGCTCGACAATGGCTCGCCCATCCGGCTCCGGTAACGAGATCACCTGCAATTCCCGGCCGAGCTGGCGAGCGCGTTCTTCATCTTGATGGACGACGCCGCGGCCGTTGAGTGGCCCAGAGCTGGACGGCACCACGGGCACTATGCCCAGCGCCACCTGCGCATCGAGCATGGTCACGACAGCTTGGAACAAATCGCTGTTGGCGGGACTACCGTCGTGCAGTAGCAACACTCGATCGACACCGACGCCGGCCGCGCGCAGTTCGGCCACCGAACGCGCCTTGCGTTCGCTGATCTTGGGAATGCGATTGCCGCCGGCGAGGTCCAGGTACATGTCGCGTTCGCGGCTGAGGATGCGCACCGTCATGGGCGCGGGATTGCCGCCGTGCAGGCTGATCCAGTAAAAGGCGATCTGTTCGAGCTGCTCGTCGGCGGTGTAGCGGTTGGACGCGCCCATGATGACTTCGTTGGCCTGGATGTCCCTGGCCAGGGTCAGTACGGCGTGCAACGGATTGTTGGTTGGAATAATGAGCGGCGTTACGTGCTTGCCGGTCCTCTCGGCTTTTTCGACCACAGCCGTCATCAATTGCTGATCGTAGGAATCTAGCTCCGCTTCGCCTTCCGGAGCCAGGTCGGCGCCCATGGGGGTCAGCTTGGCCGTCATCACCACGATGCCGGTCGTCTCCGGATCGGTCTCGGCCAGCGCTTTTTCCAGCATGAACAGGTTGTGCGGCGAGCGGATGGCCACCAACTTGCGGTATTGCTTGAGGATGTTCAGACTGTAGGCGCTTACTTCTTCGGCCCGCTGTTCGTTGAACTGCTCCAGGTGCTCGTGCCGCTTGCCGGCGCGTTTCCTCTCGTGAAAACGCTCCGAAATAAAGAACATGGTGAAGAAAACGCCCGTGAAGATCAATCCGCCAATAGTGGCCACTTGCTTGGTGAGAAGATTACACACGGCCGCGATCATCAAGAGGACAAGGATAATCATCAAGCCAATGGGCACCTCGTATTTGCCCATCCGAATGTTGAGAGGCACTTTGGCCTCACGCGGTCGAGGATTGGTGAAGCGCAGCACGACCATCGACAGCGCCTGAAAGACGAAACTCCAGACGACGCCGAAGGCGTATGCCTCGCCCAAGAGCAACACATCTCCGAAACTGGCCCAAATCGTGAACAGTTGCAACAGGAAGATCAACCACAGGATTCGATATGTGGTGCCATAGCGTGGGTGCGGCTTGAGGAACCACTGCGGCATGACGCCGTCCTCGGCGACGCGATTGAGTACTCCGTTGGAGCCGATGATTGCCGTATTGACGGCCCCGGAGAGAATGAGTCCACCGACCACTACGACGAAGCCGTTCAGCAGCAGTTTGGCCCAAAGCGGACCGGCGACGTTCATGGCCAGGCCGCCGATCAGATTGTCGGAATAGTCGTGCATGCGCACGTCGGCGGGAATCAGCAGCACGGCCAGGAAACTAATACCTCCAGTCAAGACGATACTGTAAAGGAAGACGATGAGGGCGGCTTTCTTGAAGTTCACGAGTTTGGGCGACTCGATCTCGCGATACACCTGGGCCAACGTCTCCTCGCCCGACATGGCCAGGATCGAGTGGCCAAAGGCGATGAAGATGCCGAACATCCCGACCAAGCTAAGCCAATCCCTCCACGGCTTTCCGGAAATGTCACGCAGTTTCTGGGCGACGGGGGCATGATTCAGAAAGCCTGTTGGATCCTCGTATTGTTGGGTGGTGGCGTTGAAGTGGGGCTGGAAGTCCGGCATCGGGCCGAACGTGTTGGGCACACCATTCTTGTCCTTGGCGACGCCGTTCACGGCCAGCGTCACGCCGCACCAGGTCAGCATGATCGCGCCCATGATCGTGGTGACGATCATGATTTTCAGGGCTTTTTCGCTGGATTCGTGAATGCCGATGATGTTTTTGCGAAAGAAATATAACGTGACTGTCGTGGCTAGAATGACGGAGCCGACGCGCTTGGACAAATCGCGCGTGGACGGATCGATTTCCACGTTGAACCAACGTGCGATCACCTCAGTAATCAAGCCGACGATGTACTGGCCGCCGGAAACGGCGCTGATGGGCCCTGTCAGGATGTAGTCGAACATGAGCGACGACACAGCCAGCTTGGCCATGAACTTGCCCAACGCCTCGCGGACGACGCGATAGACGCCGCCGCGGACGAAGAGTGTACAACTCTCGATGTACACCGAGCGCACAGCATAGCTAAAGAACATGACGGCGAGGATGAACCAAGGCGCGGCCGAGCCGATCGATTGTTCGACGATGCCGCCGATGTAGTAGGCGGTGCTGGCCAGGTCGCACAGGACGACAGCGGCGGTTCGCCAGTAGCCGATGAACGAGAACATCACGCTGCTGACGATGATGATCTGCGTGGGCCGCTTCAGACGGCGCGCAAGGGAACTGGCCGTGTTGGGGGCTCCCTGCCGGTTGGTGTTCGGATCTCCGGGGGGGGTGGGCCCTGCCGGGGAGGTGGTCATAAATCCATTCTCACAGAGCAGGCGCACACGATTCGGCTACACATGGGTTCGTATTATATAAAGCGTGTCTCCGCGTTGACAAGCCAAGCTCGGCGAGCGGGGAGCGTAAGCCCCCTGTTGATAGCGACCAGGGGCTTACGCCCCCCGCTCGCCAATGGGTGTTCTCTTTAGGGGGTCTTCTTTGTCATCTATTTCGGACCTGTCCTTTGACGAGGACGCGGCCATCGAGCGCTTGCAGCGTTTCCTGGCTGTGGAAGGTGTAACCGGACAGGAACAGGCCATCGCCCGCACTGTGGCCGGCGAGCTGGAATCGGTCGGCGTGCCGGGCCGCGCCATCCGCCACGACAACGCCAACGAGCGCATTCCCTTGCCGACGCAGACCGGCAATCTGCTGGTGGACCTGCCCGGCACACAGCCGGGACCGCGCCTGTTGTTCGCCGCCCATCTCGATACCGTGCCCTTGTGTGCCGGGGTCAAACCGGAGCGCGTTCGGGACCGTATCCTTTCGTGCGGCAACACCGCGCTGGGCGGCGACGACCGCACTGGCGTCGCTTGCCTGGTGACTCTGGCGGCGACACTGGTGCAAAAACAACTGCCGCATCCGCCCTTAACGCTGCTGTTTACCGTGCGCGAGGAGAGCGGATTGTTCGGTGCGCGTCATGTCAACCCTGAAGACCTGGGCGGCCCCATCATGGGCTTCAACGTGGATGGCCGCTCACCATCGGAACTGACAGTGGGCGCCGTTGGCGCCGAACGCTGGGAAGCGGTGATTCTCGGATGCGCCGCCCATGCGGGAGTGCATCCGGAGCAAGGCATCTCGGCCACGATGGTAGCGGCGCTGGCGCTGACCGAAATCCATCGCGGCGGTTGGTTCGGCAAGGTCCATCAGGAGAACGGCGACGGCACATCCAACGTCGGCCGTTTCGCAGGACGCGACGGCCAAAGCGCCGGCGACGCCACAAACGTCGTCACCGATTACGTCCACATCCACGGCGAATCGCGCAGCCACGATGCGCGTTTTGCCAAGGCGATCACCCGTGCCTATCGTGCTGCCTTCGCCTACGCCGCCGAAGAGGTCCGCAACGAAAAGGGCAAGAAGGCCAAGGTCAAATTCACGGCCCGGCTGGATTATTACCCTTTCCGTTTGAAGGAAGACACTGCCGTGGTGCGACATGCGCAGGCCGCCGCCATCCGTGCCGGCATGCAACCCACTCTGCGTGTCAGCAACGGCGGACTTGACGCCAACTGGCTGGTGCGCCACGGCATCCCCACCATCACGATTGGTGCGGGACAGAGCAATATCCACACCATTGATGAGTATGTGAATTTGCCGTCGTTTCTCGCGGGATGCCGCATGGCACTGGCGCTGGCGACGCAAACCGTTTAACGCGATTCATCGTTTCGCGCGAACCGATGAATCGGGATAAACGGAAAGGATCGCTCGGCGTTTGCGGTGCTCCTCCGTGACATCGGGCACCATCCAGAAACTGCTGGCGAGAATGCCCAACAAGGCAATCGTTGGAACGCGAAGTCGCCACGATCCCTCATTCTCGCCGTTCGCCGCGGCGAGGCCCTCCTCAGCGAGAAAGGCCATGCTGGCTTCGTCCACGAAGAGGGCATCGTCAGCCAGCGCTCTCTCGGCTTGCTTCTGGGACAGGAAAGCTGGAGACAGACCGAATCCAATGTCGCTCGGTAACGGGAGGGGGAGAGTTCGACGGGGACTCGGCGTACCGTCGGCCCCGAGTTCGTCGGCGTCTTCCGCTCCGGTTAAGGGTACGCCGTCCGGCGATTGTTGAGCAAACGGACTGAGGTAGTTGCCCATATTCTCTGGCGGCGGACTGGAGATGGATTTGGGCGCCGGAGCAAGGAATTGGTAGCCATAAACGGCCGACAGCGCGGCCGATGCTTGACTGATGGCGAATCCACTGGGAACACTAAAACTCTGACCGATTCCGAAGGCAGAGGACAGCACGGAAGCGGTGCCGAACGGGAAAATGGATGTAGTGTTCGCGTGTGTGGGCAGGATCAGTACCACAGGTTCGGATGTAGCCACAGGCTGAATGATGAGGGAAACAACGCCTGAGCTGGAGAAAGACGGACCAGGATCTCCGGCAACAATGTCAGCTTTCTTCGCAGTGGTGGAAGAGCTTGTGGAGCCCGTGTTGGCGACCAGGTCGCCTACGCTTCCCGTGCTCGTGGCGCTCACCAGGGCCGCAACCACGGAGTTGGCGATGGGGCTGCCACGTCCCGTGACCAGGTCGTAACCCGATTTCGCACCGGAGCCGTTGTTGCCGCTCGTAATGTCGTGGAAGTCGCTGGAGGACATGTTATACAGAGCGGGCAGTGTCTGGCTGACACCGCTGAGGGCGGTTTTGCCGGCCAATGTACGTCCTTGATTGGCGATGGCAACGAGGGCGGACACTTGCGGTGCGCCGGCGCTGGTGCCGCCAACCTCGAACCAGCCGGTCTGGCCGGAATAAGAAACCGTATCGAAAACCGCATAGCCGGTATTGGGGTTGGCGTTGTAGGCCACGTCGGGGTTGGTGCGGACGCCGGAGGATTGCGCGCTATTCTGATACGATGGCTCGTTCTCGTAGATGCTAGAACCGCCGCCGCTGCCGCTCCAGCCGGTTTCGCTGCCGTAGCCGCCGCTGCTATTGAGCTTCAAGGTAGTGCCGCCGACGGCGACGACATTGGGTGAAACAGAGGGCCAACTGGCCGGGGCGCCGTTGTCGCCCGAGGAAGCCACGAAGGTGACGCCCGACTTGTTGAAATACGAATCGTAGGACGTTTCGCTTGAGAACTCGCTGCTGCCCCAACTCATCGATACCACACTGGCATGTTGCGAAGCATAATTGACGGCGCTGAGCAGATTGCTGAGGCTGCTGTTACTGGCTTCGACAAGCAGAATCCTGGCTCCCGGGGCCATGGCATGCGCCCATTCCAAGTCGAGGGAGATTTCAAGCGCCCAGCCGGAGTTTGTTTGCGGGAGCTGGTTTCCGCCGTTCTGATTGACCACAGTCAGGTTCGCCGCCGGCAGGCCGAACTTGGAATCGAACGCGTTCAGATCGCTCTTAATATTGGGATCGTTATAAGCATCGACAATGGCAATGGTCTGACCGCTGCCATCGCCCTTGATCGCGCCATTGTTGAAGGTGATCTGAGTGAAGCCGTAGGCGTTCTGAACTTGACTGGGAGTATAACCGTGGGGCGTTGGGTTGGTGACATTGTTGCCGTTTCCGCTGCCGAGTCCATCTGGGGTCACGGACACATTTGCCTGCGAATCGAGCTTCGGGGAGGACTGGGGCGAGGCGACAAGTGTATCCAAAGTCGAGGCCGACAGCAGAGTTCGCGATTCCAATTCTTCCAAGAGCAAGTGCGAGCGATGACGGAACGAGGAACGGCGGAACTGGTACATAGATAAACCCTCTTCGAAGGTGTCTGCCAATCCCCTCATCTCGGCGCTAGACTGCGGAAGCCCGGATGAAGAGGGACTGGCGTTCTCGAAGTAAGACGCAATTATAGTCCCGTTTGGGCAATATTTTTTATGTGTCGATAGTATGATCAACATAACCAATGTATGAAGAGAATTGCAAGAATAAAAAACGGCTTTCAAAATCGCAAAAAACGTACCATCACCAGCCCGGAGCGTAAGCGACGGATTGGTTGGAGACCGCAGTGTAAAGTCATCCTTCTGGAGGAAGGGGTGGGATAGACAAATCGGTGTGCGTACGGCCCGTCTCGGGAGTAATGGGGCTTCGTAGCGGGAGACGGAAGATGAACAAACTGCCCTGGCCTGGTTGACTGCGCACCAGAATATCGCCGCCATGTTCGCGCAAAATCTTGCGGCTGACAGCTAGGCCCAGCCCGGTGCCGCGCGCTCCCTTGGTGCTGACGAAGGGACGAAATATATCGTTGATTTTCTCCGGCGGGATGCCGCCGCCGTTGTCTCGCACCTCGAAGCGCAGCCATTCGCCATCCTCTTCTCGCATCGTCGCGACAACGACGCGCGGTGTACCGGCGCCTTCGACGGCATCCAGGGCGTTGCCGATAATGTTCAAGAGCGCTCGGTGGATTCCTTCGGGATCGGCTGGACAACTCGGCAATGTCTCGTCCAGCGCCGATGTCAGCTCGACGCCCAGCTCCTTGGCGCGCGGCGCTAATAGCTCGATCACGTCGCGGGCCACGGCGTTGAGGTCAGTGCTTTCAATGTTCGGCTCGCGCTCCTTGGAGTAGCTGAGCATATCCATGACCAGGGCGTAAATCTTGGCCTGGTTCTTCTCGATATTCTTCCACCCTTGCTGGAGCAAAACGGCATCCATGTCCTGGAGGCCCATTTTGATGATTTCGCTGCCGCTGCGAAGTCCTTGCAAAATGTTCTTGATGTGATGCGAGAGCGCCGCAATGGTTTGGCCGACCGCTGCCAAACGCTCTGCTTGCACCATCGCCTGATAATAGCGCGTCTCCTCGACAGCCAGGGCCGCCTGATGGGCCATGGCGCTGGCCAAATACAAATGTTCGATTGTGAATTTGCCAGACGATTTGACGCCGGGCATCGTAGAGCCTAACGGATCGCGCGACAGCGTGCGGGCATCGAGATAGAGCACGCCCAGGGTTTCGTGCCGGCCCTTCATCGGCACACAGATGATCTCGCTGATGCCGTGACGTACAATGCTCTGCACAGCCTGGAAGCGTTCGTCGCGGGCAACGTCGGACACGAGAATGCCTTGTTTCTCGCGCAGGACGTAATCGGTGATAGTGCGACTGATGGAGATTTTTTCCTGACGATTGATGCCCTCGCGCCAGCGCACCGCCTTGGGATGAAACTCGGCGCTCTGGATCACTGCTGGCGCCGTTTCTTCCTCGCCTGCCGGCGCGTCGCGCAGCATGATGCAGCCGCGGTCGGCGTCGAGGTGCAGAAAAATCAGCTCCAGGATGCGATCGAGAAGTTGGTTGAGATCGAGAATATGGCTGACGGCCTGCGTGGCCTGGTACATGAGATTGGCCAGGGCATTCTTGAGCCACGGTCCCTGAACCTGCTCCGGGTGAGCCAGGATGCGGCTGCCCTCGGCCTCGCCGATGGATTGGACAATGGCGGAGGATAATTCCAGGTCTTGGCGGCTGATGAGGCTGATCCGATCGGCCAGGTCGCTGCTCGGCGGCGGTTCCCAGGCGCTTTGCTGCGCGCCGGCGGAATAGACAAGAATCGTTTGCCCGATCTGGATCTGATCGCCCGCTTGCAAGAGCACGTCGCGGATGGACTGATTGTTGACGAAGGTGCCGTTGGCGCTGCCGCGGTCAACCAGGCGATAGCCCTCGGCGGTGCGGACGATCTCGGCATGGCGACGCGATACCTCAGTATCGTGCAGCTTGATGCGATTGGAGCTGTCGCGTCCGATGCCGGCACGCTCGCCGGTCACATCGAACTGTTTGCCCTCATCGACCCCTGTGGTGACGATCAAGCGAGCCAAAGACGCTCCTCCCTCCCCGAGGAAACTCTCCGCGATGTGCGGAAAGCATCCTCCGTGATTCAACCGTACTCCTGTTGCCGCTTCGATGTCAAGAAAAGAAGGACAGGAAAGAGAGCGAGACTTCCGGAAAACGCCTTTTCTTCCAGTGGACCTCTCGCTACAATCGCTGCCCCAATAGCGATAGTCCGGGGGCGGACAAGGTGCAAGGAGGCGTTTTCATGTCGCGCATAGTCCAGGTTGCCGTAGGCAGCTTGATCGTCCTGACTCTGATCGTGTCGCCGGCCGTGTACGCGGTTCGGCAACAGTCGCAGATGCGCAATTTTCGCGTGGTACGGCCGGGCGTTCTCTATCGCAGCGGGCAGATGACCAAGGAAGGATTGCAGCGTGCGGTCAACGAGCATCACATCAGAACCGTCATCAGTTTGCGCGATGGACAATCGCAGCGCGACCGGGCGGAAGAGGAATTCTGCAAGAGCGAGGAAATCAACTTCGTGCGCATTCTGCCCAGTCGCTGGGGGGACGAGGGCGGCTCCGTACCGGTCGAGGCAGGCGTGCAGCACTTCCGCGAAATCATGAGCGATCCACACAATTTTCCAGTGCTGGTGCATTGCTTCGCCGGCATCCATCGCGCAGGATCGTTCTGCGCCATCTATCGCATGGAATTTGAACACTGGACCAATGCCCAGGCCATTGCGGAGATGAAGGAATGCGGCTACACCAATCTCGACGATGAGCTGGACATTCTCGGCTTCATGGAACAATACCGCCCCACCTGGATGCCACCTGTCGAAACCAAAACACCTGACATTGCCCCGACCGAAGTAAAAGAGAAGAGTAAAACCACGAATCACACGAATCACACGAATAAAAAACAAAAGAAGAAAAAATAGAAGAATTATTGATCTCTTTTCTCTTATTTGTGTAATTCGTGTGATTCGTGGTTTTTATTCTTCTTCCGAGTAGAACGCGATCACCGCCTGGACGGCGCGATGCCACTGTCGCAAATGTCGTTCGCGTTCTTCATCCGGTAGACGCGGCTCAAATCGCCGTGCTTCTCCACCTAACCCACGCAACTGCTGTTCACTCGACCACACTCCCGTATGCAAACCGGCCAGGTAGGCCGCGCCCAGAGCGGTCGCCTCGGATACAGGCGCTTGCAAGACGGGCAGACCCAGGATGTCGGCCTGGCACTGCAAGAACCAGGCATTGCGCGCCATGCCGCCGTCCACACGTAGACTGTGCAAGCGCTGGCCGGCGTCGCGTCCGGCGGCGTCGATGAGATCGGCGATTTGATACGCGACACCTTCGAGCGCCGCCCGGCCAAGGTCCGCCGCCGAGGTTCCGCGCGTCAAACCGAACAGGACGCCGCGTGCCCTGGGCGCCCAGTGCGGCGCTCCCAGACCAACAAAGCCTGGAACGAAAAGGACCGGCTGGCTCGCATCGGAGCGTTCTGCCAACGCCTCGACTTCCGGCGCTTGCTGGAACAGACGCAGGCCGTCGCGCAGCCATTGCACAGCCGCGCCGGCCACGAAAACGCTGCCCTCCAGGGCATATTGCAGTGTTTCCGCGCCGCTGGCCGCGACAGTGGTCAGCAAACGATGACGCGACAGAATCGGCCGCGGCCCCAGGTGTTGCAAGAAGAACGCTCCCGTGCCGTAGGTACACTTGGCCTCGCCTTCTTGAAAGGCACACTGGCCGAACAGGGCGGCTTGCTGATCGCCGGCCACTCCCGCGATCGGCAGACCGGCCGGCAGAAATGATAACTCGCCTGTCTGTCCGAAGTCATCCCGGCTGGCCCGCACCTGCGGCAATAAACAGCTCGGCACCTCGAAAAAACGGCACAGTTCTTCATCCCACGCGGCGCTGTGGAGATTGAACAGCAGCGTGCGCGAAGCGTTGGTGCGATCGGTAGCGTGAACTCGGCCGCAGGTGAGTCGCCAGAGGAGGAAGCTGTCGATGGTCCCGCCCGCCAGCTGGCCGGCTTCGGCTCGGCGGCGGAGCGCGGCATCTTCCTTCAAGAGCCAGCGGAATTTTGTGGCCGAGAAATAGGGATCGAGGATCAAGCCCGTGCGCTCGCGCAGCCAGGCTTCCTCAGTCTGGTGCGACCGGCAGAAATCGCTGGTGCGACGATCTTGCCAAACGATGGCCCGTGTTACGGGTCGGCCGCTGTCTCGCTCCCAGAGCACTACGGTTTCCCGCTGATTGGTCAAACCGATCGCTGTCAGCTGACTGGCTTCGACATGGGCCGCGGCCAACGCCCGCGGGACGACATCCGCGACGGACGCCCAGATCTCCTCGGCGTCGTGTTCGACCCAACCCGGCTGCGGATAGTGCTGCGTCAGCTCCCGGCCTGCGGTACCGAGACTGCGTCCCGCCACGTCATAAACCACGGCGCGCGTGCTGGTTGTGCCCTGATCGATGGCGAGTACGCAGCGAGTCGTCATGTCGAAACCCCGGTTTTCAACCCTCCCCACCAGCCCGATGCGTAAGCGAGGGCGGCCCTCGCTTACGCATCGGGCTGGTGAGAAAAGGCCAACGCGGCAAACCTGAACTATAGTTGCTCAGGGAGATTGGCCATGGCGATGTACTGTCCGCAGTGCAACACGACCTATGAGCAGCGCTGGCAATGTCCGCTGTGCGAGACGCGTTTACTCTTCCACGAAGTCCGCCGTCTACCCGAAAGTTTACCTGATCGGTCGCTGCGCTGGCGGCAACGACCGTTGGGACGCATCCTTATCGGCCTGGTTTTGTCCCAGGGCTTGTTCTATGGACTGCGTCACCTCGTAACGGCCGGGTTGTTGGCGGGCCAGGGGCGGGAAGCAGTCGAGCAGCTGGGGACGTCGGCGGCGGGGATACTCTTGTTGCAGGGCCTGCGCATGTTTGCGCTCCTTGCGGGCACCGTCTTCGCGGCAGCCGGACAGCACCGAGCGGCATTTCTCGGCGTCATGATCGGCGCCTGGAATGGCGTGCTGTCTGTGCTTCTCCTGACCGATGCAGCGCACTCCCAGACGCTCATCGCCCTCTTGGGTCAACCCGTGCTGCAAGCAGTGATGGGCGCGATCGGAGGCTGGCTTGGAACCACGTTATGGAAACCAGTATCCGAAGCGAGTCCCATGGAGACGCCGCCACCGCCGCGCCCCCGTCACTTCCTTCGCCGCAACCGTCACCATTTCACCGGCCCCGTGGCCTGGGTCCGCGTAAGCGCAGGCGTGATCCTGGCTGTCGTCGGCACGCTGACGGCCACGCTGGTTTTTGAGAGAATCCTCGACATCAGCCACGGCACGTTGGCGACCACCGATGAATTGCAAGATCGTCTCATCACCCTGGAAATCAAGGCGCTCGCGCTCCTGTTCGGTGGCGCTCTGGCGGGGGCCACCACACGCAACGGACTCAAACAAGGTTTATGCGTCGGCGTGGCCTCGACGGTCATTCTCATCGGCATCGAGATAAATTACGTCGAACGCTGGCTGCAGATGGCGGGCTATACGGCGCTGGCGGCTTTCTCTCTCAGCCTGGTCGGCGGCTGGTTCGGCAGTCAACTCTTCCCTCCCATCTTCCGCAGACCGCGCCGGCGAGGCGTGGGTGCGGCTTCGATGTGATACGCACCTTGCCGCTTTTTCTGATTCCACCGTATCTTCGCCGTCGATACAAACGACGTGAAGAATACCCAGCGAACGCTACTGATGCTCTGTCTGGCCAGTGGGGGATGGGCCTTTGGCTTTGGCCTGGGCGCTCCCCTGGCATCGTTGTGGCTGCACGATGCTGGCTACAGTGACTTTGTCATTGGGCTGAATACTAGCCTCTACTATCTCGGCGTCGCCCTGGCCGCGTTCATCGTGCCGCGGTTGATGCGGCGCTTTTGCTGTCTGTGCGTCGTGGGCGGCATCATCATCGACGCCGTTGTCACTGCTCTCTTTCCGTGGATCGACAACCTGCTTGCCTGGTCTATGTTGCGAATCGTGGGCGGTATGGCCACGGCACTCAGCATCATCCCGATGGAGACGCTGGTCAATCACAATGCTCCGCCGGAACGCCGGGCACGGGATTTCGGTTTCTATGCTTTCAGCGTCGCCCTCGGCGTCGCCCTCGGTTCGTTGGTTGGACTGCCGCTGTATCCCCTCGCGCCGCGCCTGGCCTTCGCTCTGGGGGGTCTTGTAACGCTGACATCGGCGCTCGTAGCCTGGCTCGGTTGGCCCGCAGGGTCGGTAGAAGGGAGTGAGTTGCACAATGCCTCGCCGGTGGGCCTCGCTTCGCTCGACCCACCCTACCGGAACGCGCTCAGCTACGGCACTGCCTGGGTCCAGGGTTTCCTCGAAGGTGGACTCATCACGTTTCTGTCGATCTACCTGCTGACGTGCGGCTACACCGAGAGGGAGGTGAGTCTCCTGGTCGGCGGCTTATTCGCGGGTGTGATACTCTGTCAGGTGCCTCTGGCCTGGTTGGCCGATCGACTCGGACGATTCCGCGTTTTGCTCGGCTGCCATGTGCTACTGATGACCGCGCTCGTGTCGGTGCGCTGGGGTCCGGGAACGCCGTTGTTGGCCGTGTCTTTGTTCGTGTTAGGGACGTGCTGCGGTGCGCTTTATCCCCTGGGACTGGCCTTGCTGGGAGAGCGCGTGCCGCCGGCCGGAATGGCTCGCGCCAACGCCTATTATCTGGCGAGCAATTGTGCAGGCAGCCTCAGCGGGCCGGCGCTGTTGGGACTGGCAATCGATTGGTTTGGTCAGCCGGCGCAGTTCCTCGCCGGCGCGATCGCGGTCGTCACCGTTCTGGCATTCGGTGCCGCCTCCAATCGCCGTCAACCGGCGGCGCGAGAGGCAGTGCGACGTAGGGCGGCATGAGCGGCTCGTTACGCCGGCAAATCTTGCCCTTTCGTTTCCGGAGCGAACAACAACAAGACAACGCCGAGCACAAACAGCAAACTCAGAAGCGCTGCGGCATTGGACAGCGCTTCAGCCTTGGTCATCCCGTCGTCTACGAGTTTCGTCTGCATCCAGCCACTCAGAGCGAGAATGGGCGCGGCGAGGATGCGGCCGACGTTGAAACAGAAACCGCCGCCGGTGCTGCGCAAGCGAGTGGGAAACAGCTCCGGGAAGTACACGGCGTAGCCGGCGTGCATTCCCAGTGTCAGAAAACCGAAGATGGGCAAGAGCACGGCAGCCGCCGTCATTCCGGACACTTGTTTGAAGACAACCAGCGACGCCGCCAGGCCGCCGGCGTGGTAGAACAAAAAGGCCCCGCGCCGACCCAGGCGTTCGCAGATGGGCCCAAAAGCGATCAACCCCAGTCCACCGCCGGTGGTGACCAGGAACATGCCGAGCATTTCCGCGCGCTTGAGCGCCACGGGGTCTTGTTCGCCTGTGCTCTGCTGATATGCTTGCTGCAAAACGTCCTTACCGTAGATGTGCGTGCCCCAAAACGTCGCCAGTCCAATGGCGGCCAGCCCCACGCCGATCAATGTCCGCCGCAACAGGCCGCCCTCGAACAACTGCCGCACCGATGCTTTCGCTTCGCCGGCCGCGCTCGACGCCTTTACCCAGCGCTCCGGCTCGCGCAGACTCACGCGAATCCAGATGATGAGCAGCGCTGGAACAATGCCCAGAAGGAATCCTACGCGCCAGCCGGTGAGCGAAAACTCGTGGCCGAAAAGCGATAGCGTCCGCGTCAGCATCGGATTGGCGACGATGAACGCTCCGGCCGCCACAGCCAGGAATGTTCCCAACACGCTTGAGGCATGAAAGATCGACTGCGACCAGGCGCGGGCGCGCTGCGGGAAAACCTCGGCCACCAGGGCACTGGCGACGGCCCACTCGCCGCCAACACCCAGGGCGACGAGAAAGCGATAACCCGCCATCTCCCACCACCGCGAGGCGAACGCCGACAGGCAGGTGAAGAGAGAATACAGCAAGATGGTGTACGTCAGGGTTCTCTTGCGACCCAGACGATCGCTGAGCACACCGAACACCACACCGCCCAATGCCCCACCGAACAAGAAAGCCGCGAAGGTGATGTTGGTATACAGCGGAATATCCTGCTTTGCCTCCACAGGAGTCAATGCAGGCATCGCTTCGTTCATGCTGGCGACGAAAATCTGCCCCTCGAACACGTCGAACACCCAACCGAGCGAAGCCACAATCAGAACCAGCCATTGATAACGGCTGATTTCGCGATACCAGGGCGTCGTTTCTTGACGCGGCTCATTCATGTCGGCACTCTCGTTTCCGGAGTCCGAGCCGCGCACGCAGCGCAGCGGAGTAAGCGGTTGGCCATTCGGCCGCTTACTCCGCTGCGCTGCGTGCGC
>DATBHJ010000206.1:0-55033 GCA_036557565.1 Gemmataceae bacterium | reverse complement strand
TCTTTAAAGCATCTTAGCCGCGCCGCCTGTCGTGAAGTGATGAGCACGACAGGCGGCCGGCGTCATCATCAAGAGGCTACAATGGCACGTCTCAAGAGCATATCCGTTGATACAATCGTTAAGCGCCTACGCCGCCAGATCGTACAGGTCACGCAAGAACGAGACGAAGCGAAGGAAAAGTGGCAGCAGGAACTTTTCGAGAAGATGCTAATTCTCTGTCGGTCGGCTGTTGCCAGACATAAACGCAATCGTCCAAGGGACCTGGAAACCATCGAGAAGGATCAGAAAATCTATGAGAGGCGGAACAGCGATCCTCGTAAGTGGTCCTGGAAAAAGCTCGGAGCAGACTTCGGCATGACGGAAAGCGGCGCGAGAGCGGCCTACCGGCGCCATAAGAACGAACTGGACAAGAAAAAACGCACTGACTAGTTAGTACGTCTACCGAAGCGCCTTCCCGCCATTTCAAATGGAGTCATGGACTCCACAATCTCACCGATCGAACTCATAGACAGCCTCGACATTGACGCGATCCGTGCCGCGCTGGACGAGTGCGACCGCCGTGAAGTAGCCCTACGAAAGCTACTTCGGGTCGCACTCGTCCAGCGCGGCACGGTTGGCCGGCGCGGGCCGATGTCGAAAGAGAGGGAGGCACACCGTGACTGACAACCGGATCTCTCAGCGACCGCCAGCGCGCAACGAAGATGCGATTCGACGCAATTTGGAACAAATGGGTATTGACACGAACGACATCGCCGGGCGGTGGCTGCTACGCATCATGACGCGCGGCGAATGGGCTTATGAAGCCATCCCGAGCGCTGGCGACGCGCCGGCGAAGAAGTGACAAAAACCCTGGCTTTGGCCCCTTAGATCGTAAGCAGAGCGCCTTTAAGGGTGACCCCAAAGGGTAAGCCAAAGGGTAAGCCAAAGGGTAAGCCAAAGGGAAGACGACGCGAGCCGCTCCCGACCAGAGGAGCGGCTCGCCATGATCGACATAGCACTGACTGACTGACTGACGACGAGACAGCACAATGATACCACAAATTGCGCTGCTCGTCAATTCCGAGGAGAGGTTGGCTTCCGCCGACGTTCGGCGGACGGGTTGCGAGCAACGCGGACTTTCTCCCGAACCAAAAAGGAAGCGGCCATCGGCGGTACCGGTGGCACTGGCGACGGGTTGAAACCTCCCCGTCGCTCGGGGCGCTGCCACACGACCTGCATAGGGACGCGGCGCCAAATGTTCGGTGTACGACGAGGAAACAGCGTCCGCGCGTGCGTGCGCGCGGTTTTCCTGGCAACGGGGCAGTAGTGGATCTGCTAAATGTGGGGCGGCCATACGTCCAGGTCCAAATCACGAGCAAGAAAAAACGCTGGTATAAATCGTCGGACGTGAGGATGGAAACTCATCACCAACAGACCGGGGGCAGACCCAGCAGCATCAGCCAACCTCGCCCGAGCAGCTACCGCCCCTCACCCTTGGTGGTGTGGGGAATGGCCGCCCTTTTCCCTGTGGAGGATCGACGATGAGCCACCCCAGGTCCTTGGATGATGTGCTACGCGAGTTGCACCAGCGCTACCTCACGGCCGCAGTCGGTGATTCCGAGAACGAGGGTATAGACCCAGACACTGCTGCGCGCAGACGCGATGCCTTGGCTGGCATTATCAGCGATCGCCGGCGGAGCCGTCTGCGACTGGAGAGTGAGGCGCGGCAAAGAGAGGGGTATCCCCAGCACAACGCGTACTGAGAGGGCTTCGTGAATCACGCACACGAACTGCGAATTGCCGAACTGGAAAATCAGGTTGCAGTCTTGCTGGCCGACAAGGCCGTGCTGCTCGACCGGGTCCGCGAGCTGGAGGCCAAGGAAGAACGGCGCCGCCGCAAGATACCGCCGGAAGTTCTTGCGAACTATCTGGAGTTGAAGCGGCTGCACGATGAAGAGGGCGTCAAGGACCTCGTGCTCGCCAATCGCTATAAGTTAAGCGTGAGACAAATCCGGTACCGGCGCCGGGTCGCCGAGGAAAATAGCACCATTTGTCAAAGCGTCACTGGATCACGCGCACCGTAGCGCGCACAATTGAAGCGGCTTGACCTGTGGGGGCGTGTCCGGTTCTGGGCTCGGCCGGCACGCTCCCCGGTTTTGAAAGGCAAACAGCATGTTTGAGGCAGCTGCCACCGACGACAAGGGAACCGTCATCAAGGCCACGGGCCGATCCGAGGAGGAAGCGGTAAAGCGGCTCATAGCCCAAATCGAGCGGCATCAAGGTATGCGCTTCCACTCGTTCAGCGAGGGCGGCGCCGTGTTGAACTTCGCCGATCCACCGAACGTTGCGAAGTTCCGAGAGCCGCCACCCCCAGGAAATTTCACCGCGGTCTGTTTCCCGGTAGGCGACCAGATCGTCTGCGTCCCGCAGTGCTCCTGCGCCGACTCCAAGCATTGTACATGCAATCATTCCTCTTTTTCGGAGACAAAAAGTATGATTTCCACACGGCAACCGAAACGCCGCTTCGACGACAATACTCCATCGACCGATGACATCATCGATCAGCTGGGCAAAGCTGGTCTCGACGTGTCGAAACTCCGCGGCTGTCCTCCCGAGGCCCTGATGGAGTTCTGGCGGTGGGCAAACGGTGGCGAGGCCGACGATTTCGATGATGCGGATGATGGCTTGGCGCCAAATGCGACTTCCAATCTCCCAGCAAACGGCGGGGCTCTCGCCATGCATGGCGATCGTCGCGGCAAGGCCAGCTTGAGCAGGTTCTCGGAGAGCCAGCGATCGGAATTCGATAAAGTTTGCGATTACCTTGAGACCAACCGCAAGGCACTTGAGACCGCGGGTGCCAACGTCCAAGACATGAAACGCACCTTTGCCGGCGCCATCATCAACCAAAACTTCACAGCGCGCCAGCTTATCGGCCACGGCCGTTAACGATCAAACGCGCCCAACTCGTCGTTGGGACGCACCTCGCCCAGCGCTGGTTACGCGGGGCGAGGTTTTGAACCACGTCGGCACCGCGGTCGGCTCGGTCGCGGAGCTGACTCGCCGGGTTCGCTTCCACCTCGGGGGTGGAAAGCGGCCCGGCGCGATTTTGTCCGGAGTAATTGTAATTATGCAAACGCAATCGATCATTGAGGCAGCACCGTCGGCCATCACCAATCTGGCAGACATGTCGGAAGCGACTCCGGCCGGCGTCATGCTGGCCTCGACAGCGGTAGAAAACGACCTGGTGGTACTGACATTTCGCATTCCTCCACCGTTGCCCGATCCGCGCCACGTGCTGGAGGGCGAGTTACTGGAGAAGCTCGCGGAGTGGAAGGACATGGCCCAGGAATGGAAGGATCTGGCCCCGGCCGTCGAGATGCTGGCCCAGACCGACGCAGAATCGGCGCAATGTGTCCTCGAAATGCAGCGGGCCCGCGAGGCATGGACACACGACCTCGAAGCGTGCCGCGATCCGTCCGACAGCGAGAAGGTGTACGCCCAGGCCAAGGCCCGCGAGGCGATCGTCACTGAGCGCAGGAGCATCTTAGCGAAGACGGTGGAAGTCCGGCGCTTGGCGGCCGCGGCGTCATGGGACAAGAGGAGGAGCCAAATCATCCAAAAACGAACACGGACAGCCCAGGAACGCGTACAGTTCGCCGAGTCGTATCTTTCCCGAGCCACGGATGCCACGGCCATTCGGCAACTGCGGGATGAGATGAGCATGCTCATCCTGCTGCGATTGGGCAGCAACGGATTGACCGGCATTGTTCCATTGGCGTGAGGATGTCATGGCAAACGACCGCAAATATGCCGCGCCGGTAAACATCACGGCCGGTGGCAGCAGTTTCGGCAACGCGGCAGCGGTGACGCCCAGCGATTCGACGCCTCTAACCGAGGCCGCCGCGGCGCTGTGGGTAGGCGGTGCGGGCAACCTGGTCGTCATCACCATCAGTGGGCAGACTGTGACGTTCTCTGCCGTGGCGGCCGGAACGCTCCTGCCCATTAGTGTGTCTTCCGTGAAGAGCACGGGGACGACGGCGACGTTAATCCTTGCCCTTTGGTGATGTCGGCGATGAGCGGAAATAGGCGATCATAGGCGGTTTCAGACAGATGACTGGACAAGGCCCAAAACTGACGCGGAGGCAGGAAGCGGCTGTTGCCGCGCTTCTGACTGCCGCGACGCTGGAGGATGCCGCACGGACGGCAGGCGTGTCCGTCTCGACGCTCCGGCGTTGGAGACAGGAGCCAGCGTTGCGGGCCGCGTGTGCCGAGGCCCGCGCCGAGATGCTCGGCGGCACACTGACCTTGCTGTTGAAGCTCAACTCGCGGGCCGTCAGGACGCTCTCAAAATGCCTGAAGGCGCCGCGTGCGAGCGATCAGATTCGAGCCTCCAATGCCATTCTCCACCAGACAGTCAAGGCGACGGAGTTGGTTGGCCTGGCAGAGCAGGTCGCCGAGTTGCGGGAGAAGGTGCAGGCAATCCAGGCGAGCAAGAGAATTCGAGGAGTCGTGGGATGAGCATCAAGAGCGAGCTGAATGCATTACATCGCGCGTTGCGTTCCAAGGAATATCAGTGCCCAGGACCGCCTCCGCTGTTCGTCCAGGGCACACCTTCCGAGCGGGAGGCCCAGATAGCGGCTATTCCCCTCGCCTGTCCGCTCTGCGGCCAGGAGCATGACCATATCGCGTTCATCGAGGTAGCGCCCCTGAGTGATGGCGAGCGCGTCGAGTAACAGGTAATTTACTACCTGAGTTGTATTCTGTCGGTGATCCGACAGAATACATTGGAGATAGAAAAATGGACTACGGTGCCAGTCAACGCGAATTGACGATGAAGTTTTCAGGCAAGGCCGATGCGTCGTTTACCCAGCCGTTGAAGGATTTGTCGAGACTGACGACCGAGGGGGCGCAGGCCGAGCAGAAGTATCAAACCATCCTCAAAGGGCGGATCGACGCCTACCATTTGTCGATCAGGCTCAAGACGGACCTGGCCAAGGCCGGCATCGGCGCCGAGCTGACCGAGGAACAGAAATACCAGAAGC
This sequence comes from Gemmataceae bacterium, assembly GCA_036557565.1. Lineage (GTDB taxonomy): Bacteria > Planctomycetota > Planctomycetia > Gemmatales > Gemmataceae > JAJPHU01. The sequence continues at coordinate 50,012 of DATBHJ010000206.1, read as the reverse complement.
TCCTCAAGCAGCGGATCCAGGATTACCAGACCGCCAAGCGCCTGAAGGAGGACCTGGCCAAGGCGGGGATCGGCGGCCAGGCGGCCGGATCGGGTCTGATCCAGGCCACCGGGCAGATTCCGGGGATGGGACCGATCGCCGGAGCTGCCGGCCCCTGGGGTGTTGCGACGGCCGGCATCGCCGCGTTGAGCAAGATGGCCATCGACAAAATCCAGCGGGACACGGACCGTTATTATGCGGCACTGTCCTACAACGTCCGCACGGGCAAGGCCGAGGCCAACCCCGTGACGCTGGAAGAGCAGAAGCAAGAACGGCAGCGCCACTACGGCGCCGGTCTACAGCTGGCCGACAAGCTTTTCCATTTCCTCCAGGGCCAGGGCTTCAAGACAGAATACGGCGAGGAGAACTACCGCAAAGACAGGGACAGCTCCGACCGTGCCTATGCCGAATTCGTTCGCGGCGGCGGCAGTATGACGCGAGCGCAATTCAACCTCAGCCGCATGTCGGGCCGGCGCCGGGAATATCGGGCTTTCCAGGCCCAACAGGAGCTGCAATTCGGCCCGCGCGAAGTGGCGCTCGAATCGGTCGAACGCAACGGCAAATATCGGCTGGAGCGCGAGGAGGAACAGATCCGGGCCGAGCAACGGGCGGCCCGATCGATTCGCGACACGCAGAACCGGCTGGCCATCCAGGGCGGGGCGGCCCGTATGGGAGTCATCAATCAGGTCGCGGGCCGGCCGAGCTATAACCGGGAAGCCGAGATCGAGGACAAGCTCCGCCAGATCGAGATGCGGCGATCGCTCTCCGAGACAGGAGCCGTCGGCCAGGCCCGGCAGCGGACGATCGCCGAGCAGCTCCGCGTGGCCACACGACAGGAGGAATCAACCGGCAGTTTATACCGTGGCTCGTTGGGAAAAGAAGCCGAGATGCGCGCCGAGCACGAGAAGGCGATCAATCAGAACCTGGGGCCGAAAGAGATCGAACGGACCGCCAACCTCTGGCGGGCTGCGGTCGAGGAAACCAAGCGCCTCGAGCAAGACGTGATGGCGGCCCAGGAGCGCACGTTAGCGATCCGCAAAGAAGGCGAACAAGCGATCCGCGACCAGATGCAGAAGGAACAGGAAATCCTCAGAGGCAATTTGGAGATGGTCCAGCGGCAACAGGAATCCCTGCGCCGTAAGCAGATCCAGGACACCGAGCATCTGGGCCTGGCCCATCCGATGGAGCAGAGGCAGATCCTCAGGATCGCCCAGAAAGAGCAGCGCGGCCAGCGGATTACCTGGCGAGAACAGCAATTCGAGCAGCAGCACTCCGACATCTTCGGCAACGTGCTCCAGCGGCGCGGCACGGAGCGCGGCCAGCCGATCATGGACCAGCTGCGCAAGCTGCCCGTCCTGGGACTGCAAAACCGCCAGAAGGAATTGGAGAAACAGGAAATCAAGATTCGCCAGGAGATCGTCGCTCACGTTCAGGGCATGGATAAATCATTGACCGATGCACTCACAAAGGCGCTCGCGCCGGAGTTTCGCAAGATCGCCAAGCAATTCGACACAGAATTAAAGAACGAGCTTGACCGGCTCCGGCTGGAAAGGAGTCAACAGGGCCGCGCACAGTTCGGGGATTTCCCCCAATAGGCATCCATAATGTTAGACACGTTCGCAGCCGTCTTCCTCCTTAACCTTAAACGCCGGCCGGATCGGCTGGCCGCGGCCCTGGAGGAGCTGCGCAAGCACGATTGGCCCTTTGCCGAGCCGATCATCTTTCCTGCCGTCGATGGCCACGCCCTGCCAATTCCGGGGGCCTGGACTGAGGGCTTTCGTCGGGCCGGCATGGAAACATTGGCCGCCGGGGCATGGGGCTGCCGGGCATCTCATCTGCGCATCCTCGAAAGCTGCATCCTGAATGGAACAGCGCCGGTTCTCATCCTTGAAGATGATCTTGTGCTGTGCGAGAACTTCCGTGAGCGCTGTGAGCGATTCCTGTACAACGTGCCGAACGATTGGGACGGTCTAATGCTGGGAGGGGCCCATTGCCAGACTCCGCGCCAGGCCTTCGCAGAGGAGTTTGTAGCAACGGGTCATTTTACCTGGCTGCAGGTCCAGCCGCCACGTTCCGGTGTCGTCCGTTGCGCGTACACGCACTACACGCTTGCCTACGCCGTGCGGGGGCGATTGTTGCTCGACCTGTACCGGGAGTGGTCGTTACCGAGCCGCATCGACCAGATCGACGCGACATTTGCCGAGATGCAGAGGGACTACCGCGTTTACGCCCCTCATCCGTGGCTGATTGAGCCGAGCGGCTCTCCAAGCGACATCAGTGGGCGCGGCCAGAATAATCCGGCGCCGACTCACGTGGTGTCGGCGCCCCATAAAATTTGGACTGGCTGGCAGATGCATTACCCCACCGACGTGCAGGGCTGGCTCTTCCAAGGCGAGCCGCAGAAACTTTACGAATTGGCCCGTGGCAAGCGCGTCTTGGAGATGGGGAGTTATTGCGGGCTTTCGACCATTGTGATGGCACAATCGGCTCGGGAGGTTGTTGCCGTCGATACGTTCGAGTGTACCGGCACGCCCGGAGTCGAGGGCAACACGCAGCAAAGATTCCTCGACAACCTGGCTCGCTATGGCGTCGCCGACAAGGTGAAGGTTCATCGCGGATTCTTTGCCGACGTGCTGCCGAAGCTGGACGGCTCGTTCGATCTCATTTTCATTGACGGCTCTCACGATGAAGCCAGCGTTCGGCAGGACATCCAGCTGGCCTTGCCACTGGCGACAGCGGACGCCGTGCTCGCTTTCCACGATTATGCGGCTTATTACCCAGGAGTGATGGCCGCCGTGAACGCCTCGTTTGCGAAGGTCGAGATCGTCACCACGCTGGGCATTGTTCGCATGGCTGGTCAGGGCCGATAGTAGCGTTGGCCGGCCGGCCGGCTGGCGTCGTACTGGGAGCCTGGCGTCAATTCTTGATGCGCTTTCCCTGCCGGGAACGATAAATCGAAGGCCCTCGACACGATCAGGACCACACCCCCAACGAAGAGAAGCGCGGCGACGATTGCCACGAGGGAAATGAGAGTGCGCATAGAGTGCTCCAATCAAAGAGTGACATCCACATCCCTATTATATAGGGCAAACGGAGAAAGAGAGTATATGTATATCAAATAATAGCACATGATAGCACATGATAGCCATAAAACGATCGAAACAAGTCCGCGAGCTCCTGCAGCGCGAAGGGCTTTGGCCGCCTGCGGATGAGAAAGGGAAATGAAAACGGGAGTGCTATTCACGACGCACTGACCGCGCCGGGCGCCGCAAGGGCGTCGGATCCTTTTCCTCAGCCGAGGCGCCCCCGCGCGGATGATATTTCGCGTGCGTTGCTTTCAAGTCCGACATATCCAGTTGCGTGTACAGCTGGGTGGTCACAATGTTCCCATGGCCGCATAACTCCTGGACAACACGAATGCCGCAACCGCCACGGAGCAAATGCGTGGCGAACGAGTGCCTCAAATGATGCGGGTGTATGTCCTTGCCGATCATCTGCCCGTAACGCTTGACGACGTTAAAGATCATTTCCCGATTGAGTCGTTTTCCCGATTTGCTCAGGAAGACCCAAGGAGCCCTGGGGTTCTGGCGAAGTAGCCGGAGACGTTCATGCTTGTAGTAATACTGGATAGCTTCGATCGCGTAAGAGCCGACCGGAACAATGCGTTCCCGCATACCCTTCCCTTGAATTTGGCACCAGCCTTCCACCAAATTCAGGTGCTCCGTTCGCAGGTTGCACACCTCGAAGGCCCGCGCGCCGGTCGCGTACAGGAACTCTAGGATGGCCTTGTCCCGGTCGGCATACCTCTGATTTTCCGGCGCCTCCACGAGCTTGATGCAGTCAGCCACCGAGAGCGGTTTGGGCAAACGCTGCCACAGCTTTGGGCCCTCGATCAGACTGGCCGTGTTGTCAGTGGTTCTTTCTTCCAGCCGCAGAAACCGGTAGAAACTTCGCACCGCTGACAGGTTGCGGCTAACGCTGAACGTGCATAGCCGCTGGTTATAAAGTTGCTCCAGGTAGCGCGTCAGCTCGCGGACCTTTGGGGCGAGATGATTCGCCACCCCGCCACCCGCCACGAAGTCACGGTACTTCTTCAGGTCGTGGCCATACGCCGCGATCGTGTTCCTACTTGCTCGTCTCTCCGCCGTCAAATAGGCAAGGAAATTCTGGAGGTCACGTTCGAGCGCTTTACAGTTGGCCATGTCGATCATCCTTGGTTGACAGATGCCAGGAACGCCTCCACGTTTGCCATTTTGCGGGTAACAGTTGGCGCCGACAGCTTGAACACTCCGGCGAGCAGCTTCTCAAATTGTGTCAGGTGTCGGCGCGTCGGCCGCCTCAGATCGCGGCAGCGCAGCATGTGGGCGGCATCCGCCCATTCAAGCAGATCATGCCTCAGAATGTTCCGCTTTCGCTCGGAGAGGCGATCGCTCTTGCGGCTTGTGAGGTAGGCGGTGACCTTGGCGATTTCTCGGCTGGGGGTTGTTTCGAGCATGGTTCTTCCTTTCGTTAGACTTGTGGCATCCACTGTGACCGTTATAGCTGCGAAATCGGGAAAAGCAAAGAGGAAACGAGCAAACCTCAGTCACAAGCGTTTGCAAGGACGAGTCGCGTAAGCCACAATGGCGCGATGGGAAGCCGCAAGAAGAAAAGTGACAGCGACAGACACAAGCCGGCCCGGCAGATTCGGCTCAATATCCGACTGGCCGCCCAGCTCGAAAAGCTGGCCCACCGCAACGCGACGAGCGTTCCCCAGGAAGTCGGACGCGCCGTCAGAGAGATGCTCGAGCGCGAAAAGCTCTGGCCGCCGCCAGACGAGGGGAACGCCTGAAACGACAAAGGGCCGGCGGCACTGGAAACGGTTTCCAGTGCCGCCGGCCCTTGCCCCTTCCGGTCGTCCCGAAGATCGTTCAGGCCGTCGCCTTAACCGAAGGCAACGCCCAGGCCGGGAGCTGGGGCGTCTTCACAAACTTCCGGCCCTGAGGGTCGTAATCACACCATTGCGAAGGCAGACGGTACAGATACCGGGCTATGCCCAGCTTGATCGCGGCTCGTTTCAAGGCATCACTGAAGGCGGCTTTCAGCTTGTCACCGTCGTCCGGCTGTTCGCTGGGCGAGCCGACATCAGACTTTTCAACCCATTCGTCACCCACCTTCACGCGGAGCGTACACACAACGCTTCCACCGGTGACCAGCTGATAGGCATCACACCAGCCACCGACGCCGAACACGGAATCGAGCCGTTGCATCACGGCCCGCACATCGACATAGGCCGCGGCCAGGGCCCGGTTGCCCTTCACGCAGAGGGGCTTAAAGTGGATCGCCTCGATCGCAAACGGAGCGGTCAAGGCAAGGGACAATTCTTTCGCATTCATGGTCAGTCCTCCAGATAATTCAAGTGTAACCTGTTCGTCAAGCAGCTGGTGGCCATTCTGATTCAGCCACCCAGGCGCGAGCCAGATCCAGGACGACCTCTCGTTCGGCATAGATCCGCGTCTTGTACAGGACCTCGCCGACGGCTCCGTCGGGTAGCACTTCCTGCACCTGGGCAACGAAGCCAAGGGGACCAATGGCGTAAACATCGATCAAGAGCTGCATGGGGGTTCCTCCGAGGCGAGCGGATGGGCGTTCCGCTCGCCGTGGTTGTAGTTCGTTACAGGTCTTCCAGGGGCATGGGTTCGTAGTCCGTCTGGGCCTGGTCCTTCACGATCGGCGACGGCAGCTTGCCGGCAGCGATCAGGGCTTGCAGGGCCTCGACGTGCTTGCACTTGGATCGAAACTCGAACCCTTTGCACGTGCAGGTCGTGCCGTAATCGTCGAAGAAAATCTGATATCCTTCCATGTGCCCATCGCCGTTATCGGCCTTCCCAAGCAGGATGTAGCCCTGGACCTGGCTCAAGATGTAGGCGCGGGCGTCGCCGCCCTGGGTCAGCCACAAGACCATCTTTCCGTTGTTGGTTGTGCTCAGCGTGGCCGAGCGTTCGGGCTTCTGCCGGGGCTTGCAGGTTCGCCGTTGTGTTGCGGTTGCGGTCATGATCTTCTCTCCTGTCGATTTGGGTTGCCTTATGTTACCCACCTGGGTATAATGTATGTTACCCATCTGGGTAAAGAGAGTCAACCCCAGTTGGGTAAATTCATCGGAAATAGTTGAGCAATCCGTTTCCCATCATGGGAGATCGATCGATGGCGAAAGACGTGAGAGCGGTACAATTCGGCCAACGGTTGCGGGAGCTACGTGAGGCGAAGGGACTCAGCCGCAAGAAGCTCGCCGACATCGCGGGGCTGTCCGAACGAGCCATCATCAAGTGGGAATTAGGCGAGCGGGAACCGGGCTGGTTTAATATCCTTGCCTTGTGCAAGGGTCTCGGTGTGGACTGCACGGCTTTCAATCCAGAACCGCAGCCGGCGACCAGGCCGAAGCGAAAGCGGAAGTGATCGTTACCGGCCGTTGCTTCTCTACAGTTTTGACTCAGACCTAAATATGACAGAGGAGCTGATGGCGGAAGTTGCCAAGGGATAAAAGGTAGCTGATCGTATCTCGGCTTGCGTGACTTTGCTAAGCAGCGCCTGTGCGAGCGGCACGGCAGGATCGATGTTGGCGCGGCGCATGGCGGCTACTGACCGCCCAACAGTTCCAGCGGCGGCGTCTCGCGCCAAGCGTTTTTAACTGTGCCCGTCGCTGGCCACCTGGCAAATAGGTTCAGAATTCTGAACTTACTCATCCTTTCTCCGTGCGAAGTCGTCGCATCATCGCCTCACAGACAGAGCCGTTGACGATGCCGCCGAATTGTCCGATTTCGCTCGCCTGATTTTCGAAGCGATTCCACCAGTACGGCCCTTCGCGAAAGAGAGTGAATGCGCCTCCAATCGGCCAGTAAAGCAAGCCCAGACGCAGCATTTGCCAGGTGTGGCCGCATTCATGGGCCAACACCTCGCAGGCTCTGGCGAAGGGCGCTGCTCCCAAGGCGGCACGGCGCTGGGAGTCGCGGATGCGGCAGGCAGCGACCTCGACAGGATGCTCGCGAGAGGCCGGCACAATGGCCTGTTCGCGCAACACTTCCTCGGCGAAGTCCCAGCCGACGGAGATGATTTCCGCTGTCCAGGTGATGCAGGTCCCACGAAAAAGATAGCGTGGCCATCGACTATCCCAGTCGCGGCGGTGCGTGGCGTAAACACCGATGATGCGCCAGGCGTTTTCGCTGCGGGCCTTGCCGAAGACCTGAAAGCAGGGCTGGCCGCTCAGTCGCCGCATCGCGCGGGTCGCCAATTCATTGAACATATCAAGTGTTCGTCAGTTGCTCGGGACAGCAGGCGCGGAACGTTCCAACAGCGCTTGCAATTCGCCGAGATCCACCGGCTTGACCAGGTGCGTATTGAAGCCGGCTTCGAGCGAGCGGCGCTTGTCATCCTCTTGGCCGTAGCCGGTCATGGCAATCAAAAATGTGTCGCGCAGACCGAGATCTTTGCGCATCCGCCGCGCTGCTTCCAAACCGCTCAGACGTGGCAAACCGATGTCCAACAAGACAATGTCCGGGGAAAACTGCTTGGCAATACTCAAACCGGTCTCGCCGTCGTAGGCCGCACGCACCTCATGGCCGAGCATCTGGAGCAGTACGGACAAGCTATCGGCGCTGTCGCGGTTATCATCGACGACGAGAACTCGCCAGCGAGCAGCAACGGGTGTCTTGAAGGCGTCGAGCGGGTTCTGTGCAGCACCATTCCGTGTTGGCAGCTCGTCGTTCTTCTGAACGGCCGGCAATCGAACGGCGAATTCGCTTCCCCGTCCCAGTCCCTCACTCAAGGCTTGCACGCTGCCTCCGTGCAACTCCACCAGGCGCCGTACCAATGTGAGACCGATGCCCAAACCTCCCTGCGAGCGATCCAGCGTGCGCTCGCCCTGGGCAAACAATTCGAAGATTCTCGGCAACATCTCCGGCGAAATGCCTATGCCATTGTCGCGGACGCGCACAATGACCTCGTTCCCGCTACGTTCCACGGCCAAACGAATCGATCCGCCCTCATCGGTGTACTTGGCGGCGTTATTCAGCAGATTCAGGATCACCTGGGCCAAGCGAGTCGCGTCCGCGTTGACGTAGATCGCTTCGTCCGGCAGTTGCACCTCGAAATGATGCCGCCGCTCTTCCAGCTGGGGCCGGCTGGTTTCCACAGCCTGATCTATTACATCGGTCAAGTTGAGAGTTTGCATGCGGAGGTTGATCTGACCCCGCGTGATGCGCGAGACGTCGAGCAGATCGTCTACCAGACCGGCCAGCTGCCGGGTCTGGCGATCGATCACTTCCAACGGCCGGCGCAAAGACTCGTCTGACGGCATCCGCAGCTGGAGGATATGCGAAGAGTTGCGGATGGGTGCAAGTGGATTCCTTAGTTCATGGGCGAGCATGGCCAAGAATTCATCCTTACGGCGATCGGCTTCGCGCAGCTTCTCTTCGGCCCGCTTCCGCTGAGTTATCTCAACTTCCAGCTCGCGCTGACGCCGCAGCGCGTCGCGGGCAAGCGCGCGAGATTCGACGAGTTGGCGCTCGGTGCGCACTTGTTTGAGGACACGTTCGACGGCGGGCAAAAGGTAGTCAAGGTACTCCGGCGTTTTGAGCACGAAATCGCGAACGCCGGCGCGCAGTGCTTGCAGCAAGAGCTCGTCTTGACGCAAACCCGTTACGAGGATGGCCGGCACATCCTGATTGGCTTCCCGTATGCGCTGATAGAGATCAAGGCCGCTGACTCCTCCGGGCAGCCGTTGATCGAGGATAAGCAGATCGATGTCACTGAACTCGATTCGCTGAGCGGCCTCCTCGGCGCTGGCCGTGATAAGCACTGCATAGCCGGCGCGCTCCAACCGCCGCTGCTGCAAGCGCGCAAGGCCGAGGTCGTCCTCGACGATCAGCACGGTTGCACGCGGGATGGGATCCATGACTGCTCCTTATCCGGCCGGCGCGCTGCGCGGCACACGAACGACTTGCAAGAACAACCCCAGGCGGTTGATCGCCTCAATGAAGGCAGTGTATTCCACCGGCTTGGTGACATATACACTGCACCCCAGCTGATAACAGCGTTCGATCTCGCGCGGATCGTCGGTGGTCGTCAGGATGATAATCGGGATGGCGTTGGTCCGTGGTTCGGACTTGAGACGGCGCAGGACTTCAACGCCATCTACTCGTGGCATGTTAATGTCCAGAAGCAACAAAATACCACCAAGCGGCGGTTGACCGGCAAAACTCCCTTCCCCGCGGATCAGGTCCAGCGCTTCCTGACCGTCCTTGACGCGAATAACGCCATTGAGGACGCCGCTGCGTTGCAGATTGCGTTGAACGAGCGTTGCGTGCCCGTCATCGTCCTCGGCCAAAACTATGCTGATCGGCTCTGCTGCCATGTGTGGATTTCTCCTCCGTTGGATTGACCCGATGCCGACTCATTCCTCGTTACGTTGCTCTGCGTGGGAATGTGCGCCGCTCCATTGGACACAGGCGCCGGCAAGCTCACAAAAAAAGTGCTGCCCTGATTCACAACCGACTCGACCCAGAGACGCCCCCCATGTCGTTCGACCATACGACGAACAAGCGGCAAGCCGATACCCTCTCCTGGAGCGACCGTAGGATGCAGACGCTGGAAGGCGAGGAAGATCTTCGGCAAATACTCCGGGTCGATACCCAGACCGTTGTCCTTGACGTAGTACGTGTGTCTGTCGTCGATCTCGCTGGTACCCAGACTGCCTACTTCAACAATGCCGGGTCGGGCCGGATCGAGATAGTTCAGAGCGTTGACGAGAAGATTCGCGAAAATCTGCTCGATTGCCGTGGGATCGCCCCACGCAGGTGGAACCTCGCCGACGGTTACACGTGCTCCTTTCTGGGAGATCGTGTTGCCCAGCGCCGCAATCACGCGCTCGATCGTGGCCCGGACATCTACCTGCTGCCAATCAAAGACGACTCGACCTGCGCGCGACAAGCGCAACAGAGCGTCCATGATCGTCGCCAGTCGGCGCACCGCTGTCTGGATGAACTGGATCGACTCATCGGCATCTCGATCAAGCAGCGAGGCGACGCGCTCGCGCACCGAGGCCGGCACATTGTTTTCGTTGATGACGCGGCGGAGATCTTGACAGACCAGTGTCAACTCCTGACTGAAACCCTGCAAGTTGACAAGCGGCGAGCGCAGATCGTGAGACACGCTGTAGACAAACAGCTCGTTTTCGCGGTCCTTTTGAGTCAAGGTTTCGGCCATCTCGTGAAAGACGCGGTCCAGGCGACCCAGTTCATCGACTCCCCCCAGCGGCGTGGCCAATTGCTCACCCGCGGCCAGGCGGTGGACGTTTTCCATCAGCACAGCCAACCTGGCGGAGATGCTTTGCCGAAACAGGAAAGCCAGTACGCTCGTACTCAGTAATGCCAGCAGCGCTCCGCCGATCAATGCCCAGGTTTCTTCTTTGCGCACGCGCTCCAGGCTCATCTGCCTCTCGTTATCGAGATGCTCTTCTTCGTGCAGAAAATCATTTACATCACGACGCAGATCATCGACGAACCCTCGGGTCCACGGTTCGCCCAGAGCGGCAATAGCTACGTTCCGAGTTTGTGGCTGCTGTGCGAGCTGAGCGATAGAGTTCAGACGCGTCAGAGAGTCCTCGGTCTGCCGGATGATACGGTCGATACGGGTCTGTTGCAGCGGATTATCGCTCACCAGATTATGCAATGCGAGCAGCTGTGCCTCCGCTTCGTGCCGCGACTTTTCCCATGCGGAAAAGAAGCTGCGATCCCCTGCAAGGGCTAAATTGGCGACCGCGGCCCGTGCCTCCACGACCTTGCGAAAGAAGCCCTCCGTTTCAGCGAGAACTTCCTTGCTGTGAATGGCCATCTGTTGCGCGCGCAATTGGTTCTGGCCCATTCGGAACGCCAGACCAAGAAACATTAGCTGCGCCAGCAGCGGGATCGCTGCCAGGATCAGGCCTTTCTTGACGATGGACAGATTCACTCCGACCTCGCTGCCTCTCCGCGATGCGGACAGAGAAAAGAGCCCTCGTGGCTGAGGACTGGGTGGCTGGTGATCTTTCAACGGCGAGAGGCACCGTTGACTCTCCACTTGTTATTGTAAGCATGACCTGAAGGATGCGACAACAGGGGGTGAGCGAAGTTTTGCCATACTGTGCGGAGGCGTCTCAAATCTGCCAGTCATGCGGACTCATTTGCCGCCCGCGCCACGGATTCAATAACAATTGCCGCCAGTGCCGCTCCGTAATCCAAATCGATGTTGGCCATCGTGTCAGCGGAGTCGTGGTAGCCCGTGCGGTCGATATCGTAGTTCTCCATGAACAACACCACCGGCACGCCGGCGTCGGAAAAGATCTGGCCGTCCGTGTTGTACAGAGTGCTGCGGGGATTATGCGGCAGACGGACTTCCCCGCGCAGCGGCAGGTGAGCGGCGATCAGCGGAGTGTGACTACCATCGGGACTGCGTTGGCCTCGGCCCAGATCGCGGCGGCTGGCCTGCCGATTGAGTCGCTCACAGGACGCGTTCCACGCCTCGTTGGCCAGATGCGCTTGCTCCGCAAGCCATAAGGAGTGCCGACCTGTGCCCGGAGAAATCTGAAAAACATCCGGTTCCTTGTCGTTGTTGTGGGCGATCATGTCGGACACGTATACGCCTTGAATGCGCACTTTCGAGAGATCGTGCCATCGACCGTCAGCCAGACGCATCTTGACCCGTCCCTCGACGAGCATTTGCGTCAGGTGCCGTGCTCCCAAACAGTCGGCGGGAAACTCTTCGCCGGTCAAATGAATCAGCCAGACGTCGCAGCCAAGCTGTTTTTTGCGACTCATCTCCAGGAAGATGGGAGCCGCTTGCATCAGGGCTGCCGTCGCGGAATGATTATCGTCCGCACCTGCTGCCGCCAATCGTGCTCCGCTGCCTCCGTAGTTGGGATCATAGTGATCCAGCATGTACGCCGTGTCGTAATGGTCGGCCATGATGACGGCTCGCTTGCGATCCCGGCCCGGAATGACAACGATCAGATCGCGCTCGTGGAGGTTGCGCTCCTGATTCTTCTTCCAGCCCGTCATCCACGGAAAATCGAAATCTGTCTGCCACTGAAACGGCAGTTCGCCGACCAGCGCCTTGCCGGTCTGCCCGGCCTTGGCCACGACGCGGTGATAATACTTCAGCAGGTAGTCGCCGAGAGGGTCGAGATCGCGCGACAGGTGATCCAGGAGTTTCTTTGTCGGCACATCGTCGATGTAGTCGGCGTTGCACTTGGTAAGGTAGCGTCCCTCGGAGAGAAAAGCGATCTTCTTCCAGTAATTGACCTCGAAGGAGCGGCGCGTCGTGAGCCGGAAAGTCTGCCCAGCGGGAGGCTCCAAGACCGCCGGTGCCAGGCAATGTTCCAGCATTTCAACAAGTCTATGTCCGCGTGTGGGATCTACCGATCGTGCCGGGAGCGATCCGAGCCACGACTCCAGGGAATGTTCCGCTTCGGGCAAGAGCAGTTGTCGTGCGAGCGAACGCGGCAAGGGCCGTTCGCCGCGCAGGTGCCATGTGTCAAGCAACAGACGCGAGTTGAGGGCAGTCTGGCGATAATGGTGATCGTACATGTGCTCGAATAGCGCAATCGTTTCCAGATAAGGTTCACGACGCAAGAGCCGTGGCCACAACTCGACAGGGCGAGCCAAGTCCGAGTGCTCTGTAGGATAAGCTGTCAAATAGCCCAGAGGCGCATCCGGTAAAATGGAGGGACTGTTCTTTGTGTGGTCCAGATAGGCTACCAGCGGGCGATGCCAGTAAATCTCGTGCTTCCCGATACGCAAGGGCGGAAACTGAAAACGATAGCCGAACAGACCGCCTTCCAGCACACGCTTCTCCGCCTTGCGCATATCCTCGCGGGCGGCGCGCGGGCCATCCAGCAGCAGATGATGATCGCGCGTCCACAACTGCGCATTACGAGCCATTGGCTTGCCGTACAGGCCGAGATCGTCTTCTTCGGTGCTGAACAGGACGTGTACAAGCTTTTCTTCACGCGCTAGTTTCTTCTTGTCCTCCAGTACTGAGAGTTCGTCCTCGTGTCGGTGTACCTTTGCCCAGCGATGAGTTCGCAAGTAGGTATTCCTCAGCGCGAGTTGCGGATCGTCGGGCGGCGGTTCGTCGGGATGCGGTTCGTGCAACCAACCAGACTGTGGGATGCGCAGACCCAAAACCTGCTCACGACGTGGCAGGAGGCTCAATAATGGAATTTGCGCGGCGAAGGGAAAGTCGTGCTGCAACCTCTGGGTACCAGGGACTTGCCAGAACAGCAAACTGGCCGGGCACGGCAGCAAGTGCAGCTGTTCGCTCAGGTAAGCTCGCTGAACGTTATTCGGCAGCGTCGCAAAGGGGCGGAAGGTGAGTAGAAATCGAACCGACCGCAGCGATTGGTTGCTGGCCCACAGATACGGCTTGGTCCAGTCCGGCAGCGGCTCTTCGCGTCCGTGCGGCCAGCCTCGATGATGCTCCAGTGGCAGGACACGAAAGCCCGCCTTGCGAAGATCGGTCAACTCACTGAGGGGAATGTCATAGGCGGTGTGCAAGAGGCGGCGAATGAAACTTTCGCCCAGTTCGATCGGCGTCTGACGTCGCGGCGTAAGGAAGAAACTACGCCAGAACGCACGGGCCGGGCCTTGTTCACTCGAACCGAACACGGTCCAGCGTATGCGACCCTTGTCATCCAGCGTTTTCGACAGTGCCAGCGCCAGGAGTGTGACATAACGCTCGTGAGAAAGCGGGCCCTTATCGGCCAGGGACGGCGGCCAGGCGGAATTGCCCGATAACTTGTTCCGCGAAAAGCCGTGTACTGGTCGGCCGTGTGCCAATTCCTTGAGGCCATGCACCACGACGTCGGCGACATGGCCGAGTCCGGGGCGAAGCTCGCGCGCTTCTTCCCATTCGCTGACCGGCCAGCCCCAGGGATCCTCCTCATCCATTTCGTTCACCATGAATCCGCGGTATGGTTTGCGCACCTCGCGCGGTGACGGCATGAATTCCGAGTAAGCGGCGATGGGATAGCTGCCCGCCTTGCGGAACCAGGGAACGCCACTCACTAACCGCTTCCACCCCAATAAGGTCATTTTGAGCATTCCTCCGACGTGCGACTCTCGAACGGTTCCAGGCTCCGCCAAAACGAACGGGATTTTATCTGGCGCACGGTGACGAAATTACCGATACTTCTGGAAATACGCAGAATGAAGGAAATCGGCATCTTTACCGGGCAGGATTGGCTCCATGACGATGCTGAGCAAGGGCCGCTACCAACAGCACGTTGTTGGGTGGATTCGCGTCATTCCCGCGCTGCTGCTGTCTATCAGTGGTTGCCAACTCTCGCCTGCTCAGCCGTCGGGATGTGCACCGGCAACCGCGAATGCCCCTCGCAATCGTGTTCTCACACGGCAGATCCTAAGCGATACGGGTGCCGAGATTGCGCAGCATCCATTGCGCGCCAGCCGTACCATGCTTGCCGGGGAGGCAGCATGGTTCAGCTCGGCGGTACGTGGCATCTTCGGCAAACGTATCGGTATGCGCTTGCACCATGTGCCCCCGATGTGTCCCTGCGCAAATGGACTCGATTCAACTGTGACAGAGCCGGGTTTGCAACCGGCGGCCGTGCAGCTGTACCGTGAAGGAGGAGCGGCGCTGGCCGCACTCGAACACCTCATCGATTCGGCGCAGTGTCGCATTGACGTGATTATGTACATCTGGGAGGACGACGCGGTCGGTGAGAGTATCGCTCAGCGCCTGGCAGCCGCGGCGGCAGCGAATCGCCGTGTCCGCATTCTCGTGGACGGCGGTGCCAATCTCATCTTCGCACCCTCACCGGCGACCGATCCTCAGCCTGGTTCTCCTCCCTCCATTCCCGCGCGGCAGGAGAAACCCAAGACAGCCGGCGAAGTCAACGGGGCCGTATGCTGGCTCGCTCATCAGCCCGGAGTGGAGTTGATCCGAATCCGCAATCCTTGTGCACACTTTGACCACCGCAAATTGGTCTTGATTGACGGACAGGCCGCCTGGGCGGGAGGGAGGAACTTCACGCAGCCCGGTTTTTTCGTGAGACATGATTTGTCGCTGACCATGCAGGGACCGCTCGTCGCCGAGTGGCAAATGATGTTCGAGAATTACTGGCGCGAACAGGGCGGTAAGCCGGAATGCGTTCAGACTCAAACCAGCCCGGAGCTTATGCCACCACCTCTTGTCAACGCCAATGCGCGTCTGGTCGAAAGTGCGCCGGAGGATCACAGCCTTCGTCACTCGCTCTATCACGCCATCGATCATGCACGCAGCTTCGTCTACCTGGAGAATCCGTATTTGACCGACAATGGCGTTATCGTCAAGCTGGCTCGCGCCCGGCGGCGCGGAGTCGATGTCCGCATCCTGTTCACGATCCAGTCCGACACATCCTCGATCAACCACACGAACAAGGTGACGGCCAATCGTCTCTTGGCCGCCGGCGTGCGCGTCTATCTCTATCCGGGCCGCGTCCACACCAAGGCGGGCCTGATCGACGGTTGCTGGGGCTATGTCGGCAGCGGCAATTTCGATCTCCTTAGCCTGTATCGAAATCGCGAGCTGGGCGTCATCTTCGGTCCTTCCCCTGTGCTCGCCGAGCTTGACCAGGTATTGTTCCAGCCCGATTTCAATCCTGAATGGGAGCTGCACGCGCCGCTACCGTTGACCATCGCCGACTATGCCTACGAGATGCTGGCCGCATTCTTCCTATGAGATTTGCTTTCCTCCCGAGATAAATGCCCTTACCATAGGTGCATGGGAACACTCGCCGACTCTCCGACGGGACTCCGTCCCAGCCGCGCACGCTACGGTGTGCTGGGCTTTACCTGTAGTCTCGCTCTGCTGACCTATCTCGATCGCATTTGCATCATGCAAGCCCGGCAGTCGATAAAGAACGACCTCGGTTTCAGCGAAACGGACATGGGGCTGATCTTCGCCGCGTTCCTTGTTGGTTATCTGCTCCTGGAGGTGCCCGGAGGTTGGATGGGAGATCGCTGGGGCTCGCGGCGCGTCGTGGCCGGCATCGTTCTGGCCTGGTCGTTATTCACTGCTTTGACAGGTTGCGTCTGGCCGTTCGTATGGGACAGCGGCCGTCAACTGCAAATTGGCAGTCTGGCCGTTCCCTTGGCCATCAACAGCTTGGCGATGATGTTGTTGATCCGTTTTCTATTCGGTCTGGGAGAAGCCGGCGCCTTCCCCAATGTGACGCGCATTATCCGCGACTGGTTCCCACTTAACGAACGCGCCTCGGCCCTGGGCTGGGTCTGGACCTGTGCGCGCCTGGGCGGGGCGTTGGCGCCGGTCGTCCTCAGCTCCATTACCCTGATGCTGGGATGGCGACAGGCGTTCTGGCTTTTCGGCTTGGTCGGCGTGGCCTGGGCCTTAATCTTTTACAGCCGCTTCCGAGATCGCCCCGAAGAAGACCCGCACTGCAACGAGGCGGAGCGGGCGCTAATCCGTCATGGTTCGAGTTCTTCAGAATCCGTCGGCCACGCCTGGCCATCCTGGCGCGTGCTCGTGGGTAGTCCAACGGTCTGGGCGATGTGTGGCGCTTCTTTTTTCCTCAACTTCGGATGGTATTTCTATGCTACCTGGCAACCGAAGTACTGGGATGAGGTCCACGGCATTGCGGATACCGAATCCGGCTGGTTGACCGGGGCCGCCTTTTTGTGCGGCGCCGCCGGCAACCTGCTGGGTGGACGCTGGTCGGATCGAATGCTACGCCGCGGCACCAGTCGTCGTTGGAGCCGCGCCCTGATTGGCCTTTCGGGATATATCATGGCCGGGATGTGCGTTCTGGCGACAGGCTTCACTACCACCGTCTGGCAAGCGGAAACGCTGCTGTGCCTGGCATTTTTCGTCAACGATTTAACTGTCCCGATCATCTGGGCCGTATGCACCGATGTGGGTGGGCGTTTCGCTGGCACATTATCCGGCCTGATGAATATGATCGGCGGGCTTGGCGCCGTCTTCAGTCCCGCCTTATTGCCGCATGCTCATGAGATGCTGCATGCCCATTTTGATCACCGCATGAGTTGGCGCATCATCTTGGCCGGTTTGGCGGCATCGTGGTTCCTTGGTGCCCTCGCCTGGCTCGTCATCGATGCGGGCAAGCCTCTCGCCAATGAGGCTTAGCGACGATCCTTTTTCGCCGCAAATTCGTACTACTATCTACAGGCAACGGAACACCAACCACGGGCTGCTAATTGTGCTCGGACCTATCTTCAATCGCGAATTCCTGACGGTGCCGCGGCGCACCAACCATTACCTGTCGCGCGCATCCTATCTGGGAACCCTATGGATCATCTGTGTGACGGCCTGGATGGCCACCGGTGGACTGTGGCGCTCGCAGACGCTAGGGGAAACGGCCCGGCTCGGTCCGCTGCTGTTTCA
The DNA here is from genome assembly GCA_036557565.1 of Gemmataceae bacterium. GTDB lineage: Bacteria > Planctomycetota > Planctomycetia > Gemmatales > Gemmataceae > JAJPHU01. The sequence goes on along the minus strand of DATBHJ010000206.1, from coordinate 32,546 downwards.
GATCCTCACGTTTGTCGAGTTGGCGCTGTTTCTTTTTTTCGCTGCCCTATCTGCCGCCAGCACCGTATCGCAAGAGAAGGATCGCCGCACGTTCATCTTGCTCCTCATCACGGACCTGCGCAACGATGAAATTGTACTGGGCAAGCTGCTCGGCAGTCTGCTGCCGATGGTCTTGCTATTGGGCGCGACGTTTCCTCTGCTGATGCTGTTGGTATTATTGGGCGGCATCGATGCACGTCAGGTGTGGCAGGCCATGCTGATCGTGGCGGCCACATCGCTGGCGGCCGGCTCGCTGGGTGGACTCATCGCGCTCTGGCGTGATCGCACCTTTCAAGCGTTGGCACTGACGGTGCTGTTCCTTGTCCTCTATTTATGCGTCGTCAACGGCCTGGTTGTATTGCCGGCGTTGATCCCTGGGTTATCCGCGACTCAGGTCGCGCGCTGGCAGGAATGGCTCGATCCCTTTCGCGCGCTGCGATCGGTGCAGGATCCAGCGACTTTGCTCGAATCCGGCCTCTCTCCCGCCTACGGCTTCACGTTGGTCATGATCTTGCTCAGCTTCTTGCTCAACTTATGGGGCTTGCTGCGTCTGCGGGTGTGGAACCCCAGTGGCGAGCCAATCATGCAGCGCGAGCAAGCGGAGGATGCCGAGGACAAGGAAAGGACGCTCGCCGGCGATGCGAAGGCGCGGGCGAGTGTTCACGCAGCTCCCGGAGCCCTCCGCCGTGTGGGTCCGAATCCGATTCTCTGGCGTGAAATCTACACGCGGGCTTATGGCCGCCGTCCCTTGCTGGTCAAGACGGCTTACTTCGTCGTGCTTGCATTCATCTGCTGGTTCGCCCTGGCCCCGCTCCTTTTACAGCATCAACGCATGGATTTCGCAGCCGCCTACGGCTTGATTCCGGTCGGCGTACTCAGCCTGCTCCTGGTCGCGGCGCAGGCGGTGACGGCCATCACTTCCGAGCGCGATACAGGAGCGCTCGATCTGCTGCTTGTCACCGACCTGACGGCCACGGAATTCATCTTCGGCAAATTGGGCGGCATCGCCTATAACACCAAGGAGTATCTGCTACCGCCGCTGATCTTGACGGCAGTCTATGCTGCGTACGGTTTCCTTGCTTCGCCACCTGGCAGTCATCCCGAACTGCGCGCCAGCATGAATGCGACCTCTTTTCTCTGCATTTCCGGCGCAGGACTGGTGCTCCTGGCCTTCGCCATGCTACTGGGCATCCACGTCGCCTTGCGCACTCCCAATAGTCGCTTGGCCATCATCCACACGCTAAGTACGATTTTCTTCCTTTCCGTGGGCACACTCGTCTGCGTGGCCCTGATTCTGATCAACGGTCGCTTCGAGTATCAGTGGGGCAGTTTCGTGTTCTTTTTGGTGGCCGGCGTGGGTGGCCTGTGGTGGGTGTTGTCAGGCGATCGCCCCTCGGGCGCTCTCACGTGGGCGAGCTGGTTTTGCCCCTTGGCCGTCCTGTACACGGTTATGAACATTCTCGTCGCCAAGCCCGGCTCCAAGGAGTCGGCCGATCCGCTCATTCCCTTCCTGGTGATCTCCGCAGCGTTCGGATTCGCGGTGGCGGCCATGCTCGTGCCGCTCTTGAGCGAATTCGACGTGGCAATGGGCCGAACGTCCGGCGGCGCCGATTAAGGCGATGGAACTGTTAACCACCGATACGAACGCGTACACGTTGGCCGATGCGCAGAGGTGGTTGACCAGAATCAAGCGTGATGAGAACCTCGACCGTACGGATATCGTTGAATGCAACGGGTTCATTCATGACGGATCGGCGCTGCGTGATCCAGTCGGCGACCCGTGCGACTCTGCCCTTCCATGTACGTTCTCCATGTGTTTCATCCTGGACGGTCGCCGGTTGTCCCACGGAGATACGGCCGACGAATTCTTGTTCGACGTCTGCACGAACAATCTGCGGGCCTTCGACGGCAAACTGAACGGCCGGCTGTTTGGACGGACTACCGAGAACGTCGCCCGGCCCTGCGAGTAGCCGCAAGACAGTGCCCCGCCGCGGAGCCTTCAGAACACAGTCTTGCAGTGCGAGTTGCGCCTGTTCGCGGCGCGCTTTCATGACCTCTACTTCCTTCTCCGCTCTGCGAATGTCGTCGGCGATGTCTTGCTTTTTTAGATCGTCCAGGCGCCTTTCTTCGCCACGAAGCATTGCTTCCAGCTCGTGAACGTGATCTTCGCTGATGTCCAGATCCTTCTTGTCGGCGATTTGATTCGTGACCAATTTTTGTTGGCGAGTGAGTTGATGACGTGCGGCGGAAAGCCGGTTGCGCATGGCATCGACTGCGTCCTGCTGCTGGGCAACACGGCTGCCGTGTTGATCGCTTAGTTTACGGCTCTGTTTTAGACGTATTTCTGCCTCGTCCAGGGCCGCCTGCGCCTCGGCGACACGACTGGACGCAGCTTTGTCCTCCAGACGGATGAGGGGCGTTCCCTCTGCCACGGTCTGGCCTTCCTCAACCAGCACCTCAGCGATGCGGCCGGGTTGCACGGGCACGAGAGAGGTAACCCCGTGGATCAGATCGACCTGTCCGAAGCAAACAACACTTTCCTCAGACGGGGAAGCGACCGTTTTGTTCTCATTGCTTTCGCTGGCCGAGGCAGGCGCCCCGCGCGAGGAATAGCTGAAGAGCAGACCGGCAGCAGGCGTGCTGGCAGCCAACAGGGCCACCAGCAACAGCCACCACGCACGATGAGGGGCAGAACTACGCTTCATGGAATTCCCCGAATGCAAGCGCTGTAATCCGAGCCGCCACCGTCAGGGACCGGTTGGGATGGCCGCTCCCTCACGGTCGCGGCTCGGATTTTCCAGACAAACGCCCATCCTCCAAATTGTACACGCGATCCGCATACGGCACGATTCGAGCATCGTGAGCGACTATGAAAATCGTGGCACCGCGTTCATGCGCCGCCGACCGCAACAACTGAATCACCTGTTCGCCGTTCTTCCAGTCCAGCGCACTCGTTGGCTCGTCAGCAAAACAAAAGGTCGGCTCCTTGAGCAGTGCACGGGCGATGGCGACACGCTGCTTCTCGCCACCGGACAGCTGATCGGCGGTCAAATCGCAGCGCTGGCCCAATCCCAGCCGCGACAGTGCCTCCTCGACGCGCCGGCCGGCTTCTCGCTGCGATGATCCTTCGCCCCATCTCAATACCATCTCCAGCTGTTCGCGCGGGGTCAAGGACGGAAACAAATTGAAACCCTGGAAGATGAAACCGCAATGCCGCAAGCGAAACCGACGCTGTTCGCTCTCTGACATCTGCCACAAGTTCTGTCCCAGGGCAATCACTTCGCCGCTGTCGGGCCGGAGCAAGCCGGACAGCACAGCCAACAGCGTGGACTTCCCGCTGCCGGAGGGGCCCATCATCAGCGAGACCTCGCCTCCTTGCAAGTCGAGAGATACATCATGAAGGACAGTCGTATTAGTATCACCGGAGCCGAACGACCGAAACAGATGATGCGCTTCCAACCTTGGTTTCGACGACGACATGCACACTGGATCCTCGACGACACTACCGTAGGAGCGAGATGGGCTCGACTAACCGCAAGGAGCGCAGCGCCGTCAGGCCGGACACCAGCGCCATGGCCATTGTCAGCGCGTTGCCCCCGGCGAAAAGCCACGTCGGCAGGAGAACGCGCGCACCGGCGAAATTGGCGGCGGAACCCAGGGCGAAGATCACCGGCATGGCGACCGCGATGCCGAACAGTCCCACCCAAAACGATTGGGCCAACACCATTGCTCCCATGCGCCAGCGCGAAATGCCCAAGGCACGTAGAACGGCATATTCGCGCAGCGAGGCAACGGTGGCTGCGTACAACGTCTGACTGGTGACAACCAAACCGACAAGCAAGGCCAGTGCCGCCGTGAATCCCATGCCGAGGCCGGCATTGGTCTGCGTCAGCCAGTACCAGCGCGTTCGTAATGAAAAATCCTCACGCGTGAACGCGGACAAGCCGGGGTACTGACGCAGACGCTCGATCAGCTCATGTGCTGCCGCGGAGTCGCGACAGCGCGCCAATAAGAACATCGTGTCGTGCGGTTTCTCCTGAAACATGGGCAATATCATCCGCGCCGTGCGCAGTGAGCAAAACACGTACGGGCCGCCAACGCTCTTGAATCCGTGCAGGATTCCGACGACAAAAACGCGATGGCCGAACACTTCGGCCGCGTCCCCGACGCCCTGGATGCCGAGGCGCTCCAGCTCTGCGGCATCGACGACGACCGCGCCCGGCTCGGTCAGGCGCGCACGCATCTGCGGCGTCAGATCGGCCAGCGCCCCGAGCGCTTGCTCGCCCAGCTGCGAGCCGACGACGGTACATACTTCCGAACCGCCCGTCGGCTTGTGCCAGAAGCCGAAGCTGAAAAGATAAGGCTCGGTGCGCTCGACTTCCGGCTGGCTGGCGACGCGCGACTCCCACTCTGCTGGAATGGGATGTCCCAATTCCAGACTGAGAACGTCGCGCGACGCTACCCACACGTCGGCCGCGCTGCGGTCGATCGGGATCGACAATACCGATAACGTTCCCAGAAGCACGCCCCACTGCAAGATGTTCAGCTGTGCGCAAAAAGCGACTGCGAGGATGGCCGGCAGGTATCGGCCGCGCTCTCGACCGAGAAGAATCAGGGAGTAGGGTAGTCTCACTGTAATGTCTCCTCGTTCCCGTGCAGAGCGTGGGAACGAGAGCAGCCTCCGCGTTTTTCCCCATTCTATCTTCGCATGTGATATAATTACAAGAAATGAATAGATTGTTAGTTTTATTAAGGGCAAATTGTCCGGAGACAAAAGATTTGTTACGATCATTATAGAGAGATCACCGGACTGACACTCCGTTGTCTCTAGTATGATCTCTCTGCTTTTCACCCAGTTGAAACCGGACAGCAGAGAGAGCACCGGAGCAGAGAGACTTATGAGTGACCACACCAACGGGGCTTCTTCCCAATTCTCCTTCGTTCCCTCGCCAGACCTACCTTGCTACAGCGAACCGCTCGCCATCATCGGGATTGGTTGCCGCTTTCCGGGAAATGCAAACGATCCTTCGAGCTTCTGGAATTTGCTGATCAATGGTGTCGATGCAGTCGCTGATGTGCCACGGGAGCGCTGGAACAAAAAATCCTTTTACGATCCGGAAATAGGCAAACCTGGCAAGAGCCATGCTTGTCGGGGCGGTTTTGTGAACGGCATCGACCAGTTCGACGCTGCCTTTTTCGGCATTTCGCCGCGTGAAGCAGCACACATGGACCCACAGCAGCGACTCGTCCTGGAAACAGTCTGGGAGGCCCTGGAGGATGGCGGTCAAGTCCTCGAACAGCTGGCTGGTAGCAAGGCTGCCGTTTTCGTGGGTATCTCCAGCTGGGAGTATGCTTCGGCGCAGCTCGACTTCCGCGATCGAGCCCGCATGGATACCTACACCAACACCGGCGGCTCCCTGAGCATTGCCGCTAACCGCGTTTCCTACTGCTTCGACCTGCGGGGCCCTAGCGCTGCCGTCGATACAGCTTGCTCATCGGCCCTCGTGGCTGTTCACCTGGCCTGTAAGAGCATTTGGGAAGAAGGATGTTCGCTGGCCCTTGCGGGTGGCGTGAATGTTCTGCTGTTACCCGATTGGTACGTCGGTTTTAGCCGCCTGGGCATGCTGTCGCCCGATGGGCGCTGTCATGCCTTTGACGCGGCAGCCAACGGTTTCGTCCGCGGCGAAGGCGCCGGCATGATCGTCCTCAAGCCGCTGGCGCAGGCGCTCGCGGCCAATGATCGCATCTATGCCGTCATCCGCGGCACGGCCGTGAATCAGGACGGCCGAACACCCGGATTGACCGTACCCAGCCAAGAGGCGCAGGAAGCGCTCTTGCGTCAGGCGTATCACAATGCCGGAGTGGCGCCGGAGGCCGTCCAGTACGTCGAGGCACACGGCACTGGCACGCCCGTCGGCGATCCCATCGAGGCACGAGCGTTGGGTCGCGTCCTGTCGTCGAATCGTCCAGAGGATCGGCCCTGCATCCTCGGCTCGGTGAAGACGAATATCGGCCACTTGGAGGCCGGCTCCGGCATTGCCGGGGTTATCAAGACGGCGCTGGCCCTGCATCATCGCTGCATTCCCGGCAATCTGCATTTCCACCACCCTAACCCGGCAATTGACTTCGCCCAGCTGCGGCTCCATGTGGCGACGCACGCTGAACCTTGGCCAGTCAGCGACACCCCAGCGACAGCTGGCGTCAATTCCTTTGGCTATGGCGGCACCAACGCCCATGTGGTGTTGCAAGAAGCACCTTCGACGAGCAAGCCGTCCGAACGTCCCATCAAGAATAATGGGAGCGTTCAAACATCTTGCTCACCGGTCATTGTGCCATTGTCCGCGCGCAGTCTCCAGGCGCTGCGAGCGCTGGCTGACACCTGGCGGCAATTCGTGAACGATTGTCCTGCGGATGTTTCGCTCTCCGAGATTGCCTACAATGCCGCCCATCGCCGGACTCATCACGATCATCGCCTGGCCCTTGTCGCTCGTTCTCGCCCCGAGCTGGCCGAGCAGCTCGCTGCAAGCGCGTCCTTGGAACTCAGTTCAGCAAAACAACGGCCGCGTCTAGCCTTCGTTTGCTCCGGACAGGGTCCGCAGTGGTGGGCGATGGGTCGGCAACTCCTGGAACAGGATCAGGTCTTCGGTGCGACGATCAAGCGCTGCGATGAGATCGTCCGCAGTCTGGGTTCGTGGTCGCTGTTGGAGGAGTTAACGGCCGACGAGGACCATTCGCGCATGGCCGTTACCGCCATTTCGCAGCCGGCCATTTTCGCGCTCCAGGTTGCGTTGGCGGCGTTGTGGGATTCCTGGGGCGTGCGGCCCGAAGCCGTTCTAGGACACAGTGTCGGTGAAGTGGCTGCCGCTTATCTCGCTGGCATTTTCAGTCTGGAAGATGCCGTCCGTGTGATTTATCAACGCGGCCGCTGCATGGAGTTGGCCCCATCGCGCGGCAGGATGGTCGCGGCCGGCATCACACCGGAAGAAGCGCGACAGTTAATCGCTCCTTTCGGCGAGCATCTCAGTCTGGCCGCCGTTAACAGCCCCGTTTCCGTCACGCTCTCAGGCGAAGCGGGACCGCTGGAGGACGTCGCCCGCGTCCTGGAAAAAAGACAAGTCTTTTGCCGTTTTTTGCAAGTCCAGTACGCCTTCCACAGCGCACAGATGGATCCTATCCGCAAGGAATTGCTGGCCTCGCTACGTGGCATCCAGCCGCGAAGAGCAACACTGCCGTTGTTTTCGACCGTGCGCGGACAGCAAATCGAAGGACCGGAGATGGGGCCGGAGTACTGGTGGCGAAATGTTCGGCAAACAGTGCAGTTCGCCGCCGCTGTCGATCAACTCCTCGACTCGGGCTGCGATTCAGTCGTGGAGTTGAGTCCGCATCCGGTGCTGGCGATTTCCGTTAACGAATGCGCGCAACCTCTGGGCAAGACGGTGCAAGTCCTGCCCTCGTTGCGCCGCCGCGAGGACGAGCGCGGTACCATGCTTCGCTCGCTAGGCCGGCTCTACGAGTCGGACCATCCCATTAATTGGAACAGCGCTACTCCTGGTCCCGCGCGGACGCTACGACTGCCGCGCTATCCCTGGCAGCGCGAACGGTGTTGGTCAGAAAGTGAAGAATCACTGAGGACGCGGCAGGCGGTTCCTGCACACCCGCTGTTGGGAACCGCTCTTAACGCACCTCAGCCCACCTGGGAGACGCGCCTGGATTTGCGATTATTTCCCTATTTGAACGATCACCGCGTTCAGCGTACGGCGATCTTTCCCGCGACCGGCTACCTGGAGATTGCATTTGCGGTGGCTCGCGAGGTCTTCGGCAACACCGGCTCCGTCTTGGAAAACGTCACGTTGGCGAACCCTTGTTTTCTGGCTGCGGATCGACCGCTTCGCCTGCGTACCGCATACCATGCGGAAGATGCGGCGGTTCGGATCTACAGCCGGGCCATCGATTCCGAAGAAGAGTGGACGACTCACGCAAGCATCGTGCTGCGCTCGGTTGAAAAAGACTCTGAGCCAGCGAACGGAAGGGAGTTACACTGCCCTTCGCTCTCGAACGGCCACGGGGACCACTCCTGTTTTGGTCGCGAGGATTGTTACGATTCTTGCCGCAGGATCGGTCTGGACTATGGGCCGCTTTTTCAGGGAATCGAGGGGGGGCGCCGAAGCGCGGGAGAAGCGCTGAGCAATGTCCGGTTGCCGGAGTTGGTCAAACTGGAGGATTATCTTTTTCACCCCGCCCTTCTCGATGCTTGTTTCCAGAGCGTCCTTCCCGCGGCTGACGAATTCCGCGAGGATGTCGGCAAACTCTATCTTCCGGTCGAGATCGAGCAGGTTCGTTTCTATCGCCGCCCGGGTCTTCGATTGTGCAGTCATGCTCGAATCCGTGAGAAGACGGCTCATGAATTGACCGCCGATGTCGATGTTTACGATGAAAAACATCGGCTGGTCGTCCAGGTGCGAGGACTGCACAGTCGGCAGGTTGCCGGCAGCGACGCGGGGGAGAAGCTGGACGAACTGCTCTACGCCTATGAGTGGCGACCGCAGCCGATCGCCGAAAGGAACGGATCTACAAAGGGCCATTGGCTGATCTTCGCAGACCGAACAGGACTCGGCGAACAATTGGCGTGTCGATTGCGCGACGCCGGTGCAGAATGCACGCTGGTGTTCGCTGGAAGCAAGTTCACGCACAGTGGCGAGGACCGTTATGAAATTCGCCCGAGCTACGGCGAAGATATTGAGGAGCTACTGCGAGCCTTCTATGCGCGGCATCGGCTCTGTCGAGGCATCGTCCATCTGTGGAGCATCGATGCACCATCCCCGGATGCACTCGATCTGGCGGAACTAGAAGCGATGCAGGAGACGGGTTTGCGCTGCGTCCTTCATTTGGTCCAGGCATGGGAGAAAACGACAATCGATGCCTCCGCGTCCTTGCTTCTTGTGACGCGAGGAGCACAGTCGGTTGGTGACAGCCCCATGTCAGTGGCTATGGCCCAGAGTCCCGTGATCGGACTGGGGCGCGTGATTGCCAACGAGTATCCGCGCTTGCGCTGCAAGATGGTGGACCTTGACCCCACGGACCGACAAGCCATCGCCGCGGCGCTATTCGATGAATTGATGACGCACGACGACGAGGATGAGATCGCCCTACGAGGGAACGGTCGCTATGTTCATCGCTTTGTACCGGCAACAACGGGGCATACTTATCATGCTCGTCAGGACGAGTCGTATCGCTTGACGATCAAGCGTCCGGGTAGCCTCGACGATCTGACACCGCGCATTCTTCAGCGAAAAGTGCCTCCAGAAGGGCACGTTGAAATAGAAGTTGTCGCTGCGGGCCTGAATTTCAGCGATGTCATGAAGGCGCTGGGGATTTATCCCGGACTCGCTGACGGTCCGATTCCTCTCGGCGCAGAGTGCAGCGGCCGCATCACGGCGGTCGGCTCGGGAGTGGACAATCTCCAGATTGGCGATGAAGTCCTGGCGGTGGCGCCTTTCGCATTCGGCAGCCATGTTATCACGCGCGCCGAGCTAGTGGCGCCCAAACCATCGAACTGGACGTTCGAGGAAGCAGCTACACTCCCCATCGCTTTTTTAACAGCCGCCTATGCCCTGGAGTACCTGGGTCATCTCAGCGGCGGCGAGCGTGTGCTGATCCACTCGGCGACGGGCGGCGTCGGTCTGGCCGCCGTGCAGTTGGCTCGACGCGTCGGGGCCGAGATTTTCGCCACTGCCGGCACGGACGAGAAACGCAAGCATCTCAAGGAACTGGGCATTGAGCATGTCATGGATTCGCGAACGCTTGGCTTCGCCGACGAAGTGATGGAGCAAACAGGTGGCCGCGGTGTCGATGCCGTGCTGAATTCGCTGGCTGGTGAGGCGCTTGTGCGCGGCGTTGAGATTTTGGCCGATTATGGCCGTTTTCTCGAAATCGGCAAGCGGGACGTCTACAAGAATAGCCGGCTGGGACTGCGGCCTTTTCGTAAGAACCTGTCCTTCCACGCCATCGATCTTGATCGCGTGATTCGTGAACGTCCCGCCTTGCTTGGCGATCTGCTGCGGAGGCTCGTTCAGGAAGCGAACGAGGGTCGGATTTCTCCTCTGCCGTGTCGCGTCTATCCCATGTCCGATGTAGTCTCGGCCTTTCGTTTCATGCAACAGAGCAAGCACATCGGCAAAGTTGTGCTGTCGCTGCGTGAGCGGCCTACCTCTGTCGCCCCCTCCGAGGAGCCGATCGCTTTTCGCGCCGATGCCACTTACTTGATCGCGGGAGGTCTGGGGGGATTCGGATTGGCGGTGGCGCAGTGGCTCGTCGAATGCGGAGCGCGCCATCTGGCTTTGCTTGGTCGTCGCGGCATCCATTCCGACAAGAGCCGGCAGGCCGTTGCGGAGTTGGAACAGCGCGGCGCGATTGTCACCGTGTATCGCGCCGACATAGCCAGGGAAGACGACCTCGCCTCTGTGCTTGCCGCCATCGAGCGCGACGGGCCGCCGCTGCGCGGTGTCATTCAGGCCGCGATGGTCCTTGAAGACGCGCTTTTGCCCAACCTCGACTGGCCGCGGATGCGTCGCGTGCTGGCGCCGAAGGTAGAAGGCAGTTGGAACCTCCATCGGCAGACCCTGCGCTGTCAGCTCGATTTCTTCGTGATGTTCTCATCGTTGTCGAGCGTGTTTGGACACGGGGGACAGGGCAACTATGCGGCGGCCAACCATTTTCTGGACGCCTTGGCCTGGCATCGCCGGGCGCTCGGACTGCCTGCCTTGACGATCAATTGGGGGTATCTCGGCGAGGTCGGCTACCTCGCCGAACGGCCACGGCTGGGCGACTGGCTGGAGCGTCAGGGCGTGCTCAGCTTCACGGTGCGTCAAGCTCTCACGTCGCTGGAACAGGCCATGCAGCGCAAGCCGATTCAGATCAGCGTCATGCGCGTGGACTGGTCGCGCTGGCGCGGCTTATGTCTGACAGGTCGAGTCTCGCCGCGATTCGCTCATCTCCTGCGGGAAGAACAGGCCGCCGTTTGCGGCTCGTCGGATGGAACCGCTAAACCGCAAACGACTTCACTGGAAACCCTCATTCGCGACAAAGTGGCTCGCGTGCTGGGGACTTCACCGGAGCGACTCGACACCGAGAAGCCGCTGCTCAACCTCGGCATCGATTCGCTTATGGCCGTCGAGCTACGCAACTGGATCGAGAAGGAGCTGAACATCAACGTGCCAATTATGGAGCTGATGCGCAGCCCTAGCCTGTCACGGCTGACGGAGTATCTACGCGAACTCACGGCAAACACCGAGAGCATGACGGCCCCGGTTCGCCCAACGGAACAACCAGAACCTACCGAGGATCTGATGACGAAGATAGAGGATATGTCCGACGACGATATCAATGCTATGTTGACCGCTCTACTCGACGAACAATCGCGAAATAGGCGAGCGATCCCATGAACCACAAGTCCGAAATTCGAGACCCAAAATCCGAAAGGCCGTCCGAACAGCAAGAGAGTACTCCGGTTTCGCATCTCGGATTTCAGAGTTCGGATTTGGATTTGACGGGACTTTCGCTGACGGAAAAGCGAATGCTATTGGCGGAATTGCTGCGGGAGAAGGTGAAACGGGATTCCACATTCCCCCTCTCCCACGGTCAACGCGGCCTGTGGTTTCTCTCTCAACTGGAGCGTGGCAGTGCGGCCTACAATGTTTTTTTCGCGGCTCGCATTCGCTCGCGCATCGATGTGTCGGCCTTTCGCCGGGCTTTGCATACTCTGATTTCACGTCATCCTAGCTTACGGACCACATTCGAGCAACTCGATGGCGAACCGCATCAACGCGTGCATTCCGCTGCGGAGTGCGCGACGGGGTGGCTGGAAGTGCACGATGCCGCCATGTGGAGCGAAGCAGTTCTGCATGACCGTATCGAAGAGGAAGGACATCGTCCCTTCGACTTGGAGCACGGCCCGCTGGCGCGAATGCACTTATTCACATGCTCGCCAGAGGAGCATGTTTTTCTGCTGACGGCGCATCACATCATAGGCGATTTTTGGTCGTTGGTGCTGCTCATGGAGGAGATGCAAGAAGTGTATCCCGCCGAGTGCGCCGGCTCGACCCGGGAACTGCCGCCGGAGGCTACCAACTACCGCGATTTTGTGCGCTGGCAAGCGGAAATGCTGGCAAGCAGTGAAGGCGAGCGTCTGCTGTCGTACTGGGAGAAGGTACTGTCTGGCGTATCGGCGATACTGCAACTGCCAACCGATCGTCCGCGTCCGCCGCGATTCAGTCATCGCGGTGCAGCGGTCGCATGTTGTATTGAGCCGGAATTGGCCGGACGTCTCAAAGCGCTAGCTTCGGCAAAAGGCGTGACCTTGTACACCGTGCTGCTGGCCGGTTTCCAGGTGCTGCTTGGCCGGCATAGCGGACAGGATGATTTCGTCATCGGTTCGCCGTTCGCCGGCCGTAGCCGCTCGGAGTTCGAGCGTGTCGTTGGCTGCTTCATCAACATGGTACCCTTGCGGGCGAACCTGTCCGGCAACCCCACATTTAGCGAGTTGCTGCCTCAGACCGGCGCGACGGTGCTTGAGGCGCTCCAACATCAGGACTATCCCTTTCCACTGTTGGTCGAGCGTCTGAACCTTCCGCGCGATCCGAGTCGCACGCCACTGGTACAGGCGTCGTTCACGCTGGAAAAAGCGCATCGACCCGTCGGCCTGGGCTGTTGGAGCTTCTTTCTGCCGCATTCGGAAGTGCACCTCAACGTCGGCGGATTGCAGGCCGAACCCTATCGTCTGGACCATCGAACCTGCCAGATGGACCTCGAAATGGTCCTTGAAGAAGGCGAGGGCGCCATCTTCGGAATGCTGCGCTACAGCACGGATTTATTCAATCATGAGACGATCGTCCGGCTGGTGGATCATTACCGTACGCTTCTCGCGAACGCCGCAGCTAGCCCTCAAAAGAGAGTGCTGGAGTTGCCGTTCTTGACGCCGGATGAAGAGCGTCGTTTGTTGCACGAATGGAACAACAACCGTCTCGACTTCCCGCGAGACCTATGTCTGCATCAGCTCTTCGAGCAACAGGTGGCACGTTCTCCCCAGGCAATTGCCTTGCATTTCGGAGAGCGAACGGTTCGCTACGGTGAACTGGATGCGTGGGCGAATCGGTTAGCGCATGTTCTGCGACAACGGGCTGTCGGTCCTGATGTTCTTGTTGCGCTGTGCCTGGAGCGCTCACCGGAGATGATTGCGGCCATTCTCGGCGTTCTCAAGGCTGGTGGCGCCTACGTTCCCATCGATCCGGCAAGTCCGCTCGAGCGCGTGCGATCGATTCTGAACGATACGAACGCTCCGCTGGTGCTCACATCGCGGCGAATGGTGAATCGTCTGCCTGTGTCGGAAACGCAGATCATCTGCATGGATGAGCCGCTTGATGGTGGACTTCCTGCTTTTGCTGGCCGTCCGCCGTGTCCGAGTGATCTTGCCTACGTCATCTACACCTCGGGATCCACTGGATGTCCGAAGGGAGTCATGATCGAGCATCGCGCTATCTGCAATACGATATTCTGGCACATGCACGCTCTCAGGGTGCGGCGAGACGATCGGTATCTTCTGCTCGTTCCTTACGTGTTCGACGCCTCTCTTGCGATCATCTTTCCTGCGCTCGCCTCAGGAGCCGAACTGGTTCTCGCCGAACCGGGCGACGAGCGCGATCCCGCGCGTATCCTGGATTGCATTCGTGGCCAGGGTGTGACTATCCTTCCCGTGACACCGTCCGTGCTTCGGCTGATGTTGGATGAGCGATTGCGACAGGCCGGCCGGACGCTTCGCTGCGTGTACTGCGGCGGTGAGGCCATGCCGCCGGATTTGCCGGCGCGCTTGTTCGAACTCCTCGACGTACCCTTGTATAACCTGTATGGTCCGACCGAATCGGCCATCGATGCGACCTGGTGGACCTGCCGCCGCGACGACAATCGCCCCATTATTCCCATCGGCCGGCCCATCGCCAACGTCCGTGCATATGTGCTGGATTCCGAGTGCTGCCCCGTCCCCATCGGCGTGCCGGGCGAACTGTACATAGGCGGCGTGGGACTGGCCCGCGGCTACTTGGGTGATCCTCGGTTGACAGCCGAGCGCTTCCTGCCGGACCCGTTCTCCCGCCACCCCAGCCCTCCCCCACAAGGGGGGAGGGAGGACAGGGTCTCCCTCCCCCCTTGTGGGGGAGGGCTGGGGTGGGGGGAAGGAAGCCGGTTGTACCGGACAGGAGACCGCTGCCGTTGGCTGGCCGATGGAAGTCTTGAGTTTCTCGGCCGACTCGATCAGCAAGTGAAGTTGCGTGGCTACCGCATCGAGATTGGCGAAATCGAGGCTGTTCTTGCGACCCATCCGTCCGTCCATGAGTCGGCCGTCATCTCGTATGGCGAGGATGGATCCAATCAGCGATTGGTCGCATACGTCTCGGCGCGCACTGGCGTTGGCCTCCCGACTGCCGAGGTGTTGCGGCGCTATCTTCAAGAGCGTTTGCCGGAATACATGGTGCCGGCTGCGTTCGTGCTGTTGCCGTCTATGCCGCGTACGCCCAGCGGCAAGGTGGATCGCAAGTCTTTACCGGCTCCACTCGCCCAGCGACCGACGAGTAACCCCTTCGTCGAACCACGAACGGCACTGGAAGAATACCTTGCTGGCCTGTGGCGGGAGTTGCTGAGCGTGCAGCAAATCGGCATCCACGACAATTTCTTCGGACTGGGCGGCAACTCCATTCAGGCAGCGGTGATTATCAACCGGATTCAGGAGAAGCTCGGTCAGCAGGTATACACCGTCGCGCTGTTCGATTCGCCAACGATTGCTGGACTCGCCCAGTATCTTGCAGAACTCCGTCCCGATACTATCCGTGCACTGTTCGGTGATGAATCGTTGCCCGCGGACGTCCGAGCCGCGACCGTCAGGGACCGGCAGGCCCAACCGCTCCCTAACGGTCGCGCCTCGGATTCACTCCTGCTTTCCTTGCAACCAAAGGGCACGCGGCCACCCTTTTTCCTGGTGCATCCACCGGGCGGCATCGTCGTGTGCTATCAGGCGCTGGCTCATCGCCTGGGCGAGGCGCGTCCGCTGTACGGTATCCGCTCGCGGGGCCTGCACGGCGAGTCCGAATTGCCGGCGTCACTGAAAGAGATGGCTGCCGAATATGTCGCAGCTATTCGTAAGGTGCAACACCAAGGACCGTATCATCTCGGAGGATGGTCGATGGGTGGAGTCGTTGCCTACGAGATGGCGCAACAACTGCGCGAACAAGGTCGAACGGTTGGACTGCTGTCGCTTCTGGACACGACCATTCCCTACAACGCCAACAATGCCTCTTATGCAGAAGACGCCTCCGAATCGGCCCGTGAATACGGGCTCGACCTGACACTGGAAGAGTTGGACCGGCTGGGCCCGGAGGAGCAATTGCCCTACTTGTGGGACCACGTTCGGAAACTCGGCCTGATCGATGATGACACGCCCTTGCCTTTGGTGGAACAGATCCTCAACGACCTAAAACGTCTCTTTCATTTGCACATCCAGCTGGGCAGCGAGTACGCACTTTGTCCCTACCCTGGCCGGCTGACGCTGTTTCGTCCACTGGAATCGCCCGTACCGGTGCAGACGGCAACGGATCGCAACTGGGGCAAGTTGGCCGAAACAGTGGATATCCATTTCGTTCCAGGACTGCATCACACGATGGTCAAGGAACCGCATGTCCAGGTGTTGGCCCAGAAGCTGCAAATGTGCCTGAGCCAAGCAGATCCAGTCTGACCGGAATGCCTCACTTGGCAGCACCTCTTGTCTTTCCCTTTCTTCGTCTCTTGCCGGCACAGACATGAATGACCGGAGCATCCGTTATCTTCGGAGCTTTTCCTCAACTCTGCGCCCGCAGCAATCGATACAAGGAATGACCAATCACCGCTAACGAGCGTGAGATTCCTATCGATCCAGGAGTTTCGTGACGATGAGTCCGCGCGATCCTCAGCCTGAGTTGGAAGCCGCGCCCACCGAGTCGCCAAGACGGCGGGCGATTCTCCTAACCTCCTACGAGACCGGCGCAACACGCGGCAAGAATCTAGGCGTGCCCGGATACTCTTACGACCTGGTCGCCCAACTATTCGTTCCACTCTTGGCGCGTTGGGGCGAGGTCATCCCTGTGTCTCGGGAAGCCGGGCCACTGGAAGCAGCCGCGCGCGATGCCCGCCGGCGTGGCCTCGATCCGGTCCACGTAAGTTTCCTGCCCTTCCAGGACTTCTGCCCGGCCCCGTCGATCCCCAATGTGATCGTGCCCGCCTGGGAGTTCCCCGACACGCCCGATCACGTTTTCGACGGCAACCCGCGCAACAACTGGATAGCGGCGTCCGGGCAGTGCGACCTGATTATCGTCGGCGGCCAATTCACCGTGGAGACGTTGCAGCGATCCGGCATCCGCACGCCGATTCGAATCGTGCCGGTGCCCACGCCGGATGAGTATTTCCGCATCCCCGCCTGGCAAGGCGACTCGACCATCCGTATTCCCTACTCAGCCTACGTGTTTCCCCATCCGGACGTGCCGGCGTCGGCTCTGTGGGATGCCCCCGAGCCGAGTGCGGAGGAAGAAAGCCAATCGGCCGGACCTCCCTCGTCCCGCTTGCGTGACACGATGCGTTCCACGTACAGCCAATACGTCAAGCCGTTGGTGCCGCCAACGGCCCATACCTGGATCAAGGCGATCGCGCGGAAGGCGGGGCGCAACGCCTGGGAACGCTATGTCGAAAGCAGTCGTCGGCCGTACGTGGACCTTTCGGGTGTGGTGTACACTTGCATTTTCAATCCGGGCGACGGTCGCAAGAACTGGGAGGATCTGTTCAGCGGCTTCATATGGGGAATGCGCGAACGGGACGATGCTTCTCTGGTCGTCAAGCTCGTGACCAAGGAGCGCATCTGGATCGAGCGCATCCTGATGTACTATCGCCGTCTGGGTTTGGCCCATCGCTGCAAGGTCATCCTGCTCACGGATTACCTCAAGCCCGAGCACATGCTCGAGCTGGTGCGAGCCAGCGCCTACTACTTGACGACTACACGCGCGGAGGGCAACTGCCTGCCGGTGATGAACTACCTGTCCGCGGGACGACCGTGCGTGGCTCCCTGCCACACTGCCCTGAGCGATTACTTTACTCGTGAGATGGGTTTTATCGTCGAAGCGCATCCCGAGCCGGCAATCTGGCCGCACGACAACCGGCTGCGTTTTCGTACTACCTGGGGCCGCGTCGTGTGGCCTTCGCTTGTGGAACAATTGCGTCAGAGCTACCACGTCGCTCGCCACGACCGAGCGGCGTACGACGCCCTGGCAATCTGTGGACAGCGCAAGATGTCGCAGTGGGCGAGCCAGGAAAGTATCTGGCCGCGGTTGCGTGCGGCGCTCGATTTGCTCGACATCCTGGCGCCGCGTAAGCCGCTTGCGGCGTAACAGAGGATGAGAAAGGCCGCCATGCGCGTTGGCAAGTATCTCAAGCCGTTTGTCCCCCTACTGCCCGGCTGGCTGCTCAGCCGCATCGCCCAGGCCCGCCCTGCACTTCTCGACCGCGTACCCGCAGGACGATCGCTACGTTGGAGCAGGTATCTGGGCGATGTCGTCGTCTGGATCGATCCGGCCAACGCCATCGAGCGGAAAATGCTCTGTGGCTACGAACCGAGCGTTCTGAGGGCCGTCGAACGCTTCGTCTCTCGGGGTAGCCATTGCATCGACGTCGGCGCCAACGTTGGCGCTGTTACGCTGGCACTTGCAAGACACGTGGGAGAGTCCGGTAGAGTTCTCGCCATCGAGCCCGGTCCACCCTACGTCGCCCGCCTGCAGCGCAACTTGCAAGCCAACACGAAGCTTGCTGGCCGCGTAGTCATCCTGCAAGCCGGGTTAAGCGACAAGGAAGCATCCTTGTTGTGGCGGCCTGACCCCAATCACCCGTTCAACGCGGGACTCTCGCAGGTGCACAGCACGGCCGTCCCCGGCGAATTGTGCGTCCCCGTCACGACCTTGGATGCCGTACTTGCCCGGCAAGCGTGGAAGCGAGTCGATTTCATCAAGATCGACGTGGAAGGAATGGAGCTGGAAGTGCTGCACGGCGGCCGCAAAGCGCTGGAATCGCTGCGTCCCGTGGTGCTCTTTGAGACTTTGGAGATTTTCCGCACGAGTCATTTGACGATCAACGGTATCGCTGATGTCTTTGCCGAAATCGAGACCTTCCTGCGAGGACTGAACTACCGCTTGTGCGACCTGTCGCCCGACGGCTCATTGCTAGATGTGACAGCCTCAGCTTTGCCCGACAACACCCTGGCAATTCCAATCGAGCTTCAAATTTAGAGGTGAACCATAGGCGAGCGCGTCGATGCGCGCTGAGGGCAAGCGGCTGATCTGTGACTATCCAGGAGAGAGTGTCATGCACGACGAGCAAATGCAAAATGCGGGCGGCGACCCGATGTTGCTCGTCACCTCGATGTACAGCGAAGGCAACCTGGCTCGTCTTCTGGGACGTGATTCTTACTCGTATCGCTATGTTTATCGCGCCTTCGCCCCGCTTCTGGATCGCTGGGGGAAGCACCGGGAAGCGTCCGGTCCGCATGGCGTCCTCAAGCATGCTGTCGCAGAAGCGCGGTCTCAGCAATGCGAACCGATTCACCTGAGTTTTCTACCCCTACATCTGATGGAAGTCGTCCCCAACGCGCCCAACGTCGCCGTACCCGCCTGGGAGTTCCCGGACATTCCCGCCCTCGATCTGGAAAACGATCCACGACAGAACTGGGCACGCCGGGCGGAAGAGACAGATCTCATCATCACCCACACGCAGTTTTCGCGATCCGCATTCTTGCGCGCCGGCGTTCGTACCCCAGTGCATGTGGTGCCGGTGCCGACTCCCGCGGCTTATTTCGAGACGCCGGACTGGAGCCCGGAGCATCGCATCGTCCTCGATTGTCCTTGCTACGTTTTTCCTCAGCCGGCTGCTCTGCCGCGACCGACGCGCCCGTGGGTTAATAGTGAGACTGGTCATCTACCGGCGCGTCTCACCATACGCCAGCTGTACAAGAAATGTACCAAGGCCATGCCGCGACACCTGGGCAAGGCCTTCCTCCGCTCGGCGAAGGCCGTTCGCGCCGCGCTCTTGTCGGCCCGCCAGGTCTTCAAAGAAACCGATATCCGCGAGCTGTATCCACCGCGACCGAATCTGGAACTAACCGGAGTCGTTTACACCGCTATCTTGAATCCATTTGATGCTCGCAAGAATTGGCAGGATCTACTTTCCGGGTACCTGCTGGCCTTGAAGGACTGCGCGGATGCAACACTGGTGGTCAAGTTAGTTGTGTCAGCGGATTGGGAAGCAGCGGCTCTGAACGAGATGTTCGCTTTCTACCGTGGCACCGGTCTGAGCCATCGCTGCAAACTTGTCTTTGTGACGGCGTACTTGTCCGACGAACAACTGGTCGAATTGACGAAGGCCAGCACCTACTACGTGAATACGTCGCGGGCCGAGGGATCCTGCTTGCCACTGCAAAACTTCATGGCCGCGGGCCGACCGGCGCTGGCGCCGCCGCACACAGGCATGACCGATTCTATCGACGAGCATTGCGGCTTCACCTTGCAATCGCATCCGGAGCCGGCACCCTGGCCGCAGGAAATCGACGGCGGTTATCGTACGACCTGGCACCGTTTGGTCTGGCAATCGCTGCACGACCAGCTTCGAACGAGTTACGAGACTGCCAAGCACGGCCGTGCACGCTATCGAACGCTGGCCCAGCGAGCGCGCGAGCGCATGTCCGGACTTACCGGCGCTGAATCGGTCTGGCCGCGACTGGAGGCAGCACTGAATTCCGTTAGAAGTTCCAACGGCTCAGAACTGCGGCGGGCCGTGTGATCGGGCGTCTACAAGGGTTTTTCATGCGGCGAGGCATCCTGCTGCTGACGAGTGGGGCGCTCCTGGTGATGATGGGGGGCTGTTCGCTCGGCCATCATTGCCAGAGTTCCTGCGCGTCCTGTCCTCCCAGAGTGGACGAGATGCCCCCTCCCGCCGTGTTGCGTACCGCCCAGGAGTCGTCAATCCGAGATCTGGCCGCATCCGTGCTGCCGCCGCAAACTCTCGACGAGCCGTTCCCACCGGAAGCCTACCGTGCCGTCGCACCGATGATGTGCCAGTGTTTGTCTGCCAAACACGCTCCGACAGCCGACGGCTTCGACAGCAAGCGACGGCAACTCGAAGAAGAGCAAGCCAATTCGTCCTGTCGCCAAGGCCATAAATTCGAGAAGCAAGCAAAGCAACGTGCATTCCAGGAATCGATGTTGCTATATAGCGCCCTGGAGAGCCGTGATCAGGCGGCGGGCGTGGCGCTCGAGTGGTACTTTCAACTCGCCGGCGCCGAGGCCAAGGCCGATTTGCTCAATGACAGCCTGGAGCAAGGCCGCAATTCTCTTCGACGTATCGAGGAGCTGAGGAACCTGGGCATTCCCCTGCCGGCGCCGATCGAGGAATATCAACGGCAAATCGTCGAACTGAAACTGCAGCAGGGGCAAAACCAACTCACGATCGAACAACTCAACACCAAGCTCCGACTGGCAATGGGATACGATTCCAGGCATGTGTGGCGAATCTGGCCAGATCCAGGCATGCCCCTGGGGACGCCTTCCGCAACGCTGGTCCCCTTGGTACCTGATGTCGAGGCCGCGGTTCAACTCGGACTCCACCAGCGGCCGCAGCTGTTGCTCTTGCGAAACATGATTGCCAATCTTGACGCGGACACGCTCGGCTCGGCGCGAGTTCTGCTCCAGTCGATAAATCCCCTGCTGGCCATGTCCAGTCCGGGACCGAGCTGCAAATTGCTTAAGCTCCTCGGCAAAATTCTACACATCGAACCGGGCCAAGACGATGAACTGGAGCGCGTCAGGACTCAGCTTTGCGACCTCCTGCATGAGAGGGAAAGAACAGTCGAGGCCGAGATCCGCGAGGCTGCCCATGAGATTGGAGCGCGGCGTGAAACGATCCTGAGAGCACGTCAGGCGGCCGAGAGCTGGCAGGAACGCATTCGCGATTTGGAAAAACAGCAGGCCGAGGGGTTAAAAGGCGCTCTGAGCTTGGCCTCCGCTTATCTGGATTGGTACAAGGCACGGGGCGAGGTGGTCAAGGAGTTCTTGGGCTGGAAAATCGCCGCCGTCAAGCTCAAACAGGCCCAGGGCATTCTGCCGGCCGAATGCGGTTATGCGGAATGCCATTCGCAGTAGAGAATCGCAATGCTACTGCCTCTGGAAGAGGATCTTTTCCAGTTCCTTGCGGAATGGCTCGCTGGAGGCAATCGCCGAGTTGAAGCGGGGCTTATCCAGCGTATAGAGATCAACATCTTGCACAGCGATAACCGTGGCATTGCGCGGCGCGCCGGTTAGCAAGGCCGTCTCGCCGAAGAATTGCCCCTTCGTCAACGTCGCCAGCTTTGCCTCTTCGGGTCGGTCGCGATTCACAATCACGTCCACGACACCGCGCTTGATCAGATAGAATTTGTCGCCTTCGTCGCCCTGGCGGATCAGAACCGCGCCGGCCGAGTGAGTCTCTTGTTCCATCTCCTCGGCGATGTTGGTCAGCGTGCTCGTCGTCAAGTGCGAGAATACCTCGCATTGCTTGAGGAACTCGCAAATCTCGATCTCCTCCTGAACGAGAACGTTCGATTTGATTCGGCCGTTGGCCATGCTGACAATGCGGTCGGCGACGTCAAGGATGCGATTATCGTGCGTGACGATCAAGCTAGTGCAGCCTTCTTCCTGGGACAGTTTCTTGAGCAGATTGACAACCTTGCGGCCGGACTCCTCATCAAGTGCCGCGGTTGGTTCATCGGCGAGTATCAAGCGCGGACGATTTGCCAGAGCACGAGCGATGGCGACGCGCTGCTTCTGTCCGCCGGACAAGCGAGCCGGCTTGTAGTAGATTCGCTGCTCCAAGCCCACGGCCGTCAACGCCTCAACTGCGCGTTCGTTGATGTATCCTCGGTCGGTCGATTTCATCTCCAGGGCCATGCGCACGTTCTGCAAAGCCGTCAGCGAGCCGAACAGATTGTGAGCCTGGAAAATGAAGCCGATTTCGCGGCGAAACTCGACCAAATCCTTGACGCGAAGTTCGTGCAGGCTCCGACCCAGTACTTCGACCTCACCTTCTTGCACCGTGCGCAGTGCACCCAGAAGAGTCAGTAGCGTCGTTTTGCCCGAGCCGGACGGTCCGGTCATGATGACGATCTCGCCCTTGGCCACTTGCAGTTCGTTCTCGAACAGGACTTGCTTGCGCGTCTCGGCATTGTCGCCATACCAGTGGTTAAGCTCGGCAATGCGAATGACCGCCGGACCTTTGCGTAGCTTTGAAGACCGAGTGCGCCGAGCGGGAATCGCGGAACTCATGCGAATACCTCCGCGGGATCGGCCGTCCGCACTTTGCTCAGCGCGAGCAGACCCGAAACCACGCACATCAGAATGGTGAAGAAAGCTACCAAGAGAACACTAGAAACCGTCATGTGCATGGGCAATCCAATATCCTGTGTTAACCGGCGATACAACAACCAGCTCAATCCCCATCCCGGCACAAACCCAAGAACCGCCAGCCAGAGCGCTTCGCGCAGCACAACGCCGTTGAGAAAGGCGTCGCTGTAGCCCATCGCCTTGAGGGTGGCGAACTGGGGCAGATATCCGGATACGTCTGCGGAGATGATCTGATAGCAAATGACAGCGCCGACAATGAATCCAACACACATGCCAAGAAAGAAAATGAAGCCCATCGGTGTCGTCTTACCCCAGTACGCCTTCTCCCGTTTGACGAACTCTTCCTTGGTAAAAACGCGCACATCTTTGGGCAAGACCTGCTGAAGCGACCTGTAAACCGTTTGCACGTCCGCATTCTCTGCTATCTGCACAACACCCATATCGACCATCTCCAGCACGGTGTCGGACGGCAGGCTGCCGCCGAAAAGACGCGCATACGTTTCCGCACTCATAATGGCGTTGCCGTCGTTGGCGAAGTCGGTGCCCAGGGTGAACAGGCCGACGACGTAGACAGTGTACCCTGCCAGCTCCCGATCAATACCGGCCTGGATTTGGCCGTAGTTCTTTTCCTTGGATTTCCGGTCGAGCAGAATGTTATAAGGAACTCGAAGGGCGGTATGATACTGATTGACTTCGTCATTATTCAACACGGGTTCGTCTGGATGGAAGGCTATCACACGGATGGGTTGGCTGGCCGTCCGCTGATCCTCCGGGACGCTGGTATCCTTCCAGAGGGCCGCCGGACGCTCGAAATAGACGGGGAATGCGTGTTGTACGCCGGCCACAGCGCGGGCCTGGATGAGGCGCCGGCGCGGGAAAGTCTCCTTGATATTCAAAGCGTAATGGGCCTGGCTGACAATAATCAATGGTCCGTTGAATTGCTGAATCAATTGCACGGGAGCCTCTTGCAGGGCGTTCCAGAAACCCAACTCGACGAATAAAAGCAGGACTGCGAAGGCTGTGCCCATCACGCGGAAAAAAAGACGCCATTTGTCGTGAGTGAGATTGAGCCAGGGCAGCGGCACGCGCGAGAATATCAGCATGTCAGAATAGTTCCGCAGGGTCGGCAGCCTTCACCTTATAAATGGCCAGTAAGCCCGATAGCGAACACATGGCGATCGACAGGATTAGCACTCCTGCGGCCCGCTCCCAGGTCGCAAACAGAAGAATCTGCTCGTAGCGCCGCCCCAGCCAGTAAAGCAGCAGAGAGGCCAGTAAGCCCGGAACGTACCCCAGGACCGCGAAGGCCACCGCCTGGCGCAGCACCACGCCTGAGAGGTACAGCGAGCTGTAGCCCATCGCTTTGAGCGTCGCGTATTCGGCGCTGTGATCGGTGATGTCCGTTGTGATCACCTGGTAGACGAAAACTATTCCCACCAGACAGGCGACCGCGACTCCCATTTTGAAAATAACTCCCACTGGAGTGCGTTTCAACCAGTAATCCCGCTCCTTCTGCTCGACCTCGTCGCGTGTCAGGATGTCGACCTCTCCACTCGCGGAGTACAGATAATTCTTGAGCTCCTCTCTTACGGCGGCGCGATCGCCGGCACCCGACTTGAGCTTGATTAGCCCCAGCGAAGGTCGCTCCAGCGCCGACGCGCCGGCCAGTCGTGCGTAAGTCCGATCGCTCATTACCAGCAGACCGTCGGCTCCCAATCCTGGACCAATGGTGAACGCACCCTCGACCGTGATGGCGACGCCGTTCAACTCCGTCTGTGTGCCGACATCGTGCTTACCGAAATAGCGACGTGTGTAGGTGTCCACGAGAACGCTGTTCGGGATGGACAGTTTGCTCAAGCTGTCGGGAGTCGGCGGTTCGCCATGAGTCGTCGTGGCATTAAAGATGTGCTCCTTGAGATTGAAGCCGAAAACCAGAATGGCGCGTCGGTAATTGCGCTTTTCCGTGTCGCCATAGTATTTTATTCCCTGAGGGTCGCGCCAGAGCTGCCAGCCAAGATACACCGGAGAGGCACTGGAGACATCCGCGTGCCCAAGCGCCTGTTGGAGTCGATAACGCGGAAACGAACGCGCGTCGGTCACGCACACATAGTCGCGCGAACGAACAAGCAGGTCAAAGTCGAGAGCATCGTAGACGGTTGTGGCCGACAATTCGGCGGTGCCATAAAAGCCCAACTGCATGAACACAAGCAAGATCGCGAAAGCTACGCCGAGAATGGCCACGGTCGTCCGCACTGGCTGATGTAAAAAGTTCAGCAATACCAAAGGCGTTTTCATCGGCAGCCCTCGGCCTGGCCGGCTTAGTGCTTACTTGTCGTCTGCTTCTTCGGATAGATCGAGACATCGACTTCATGGCCGATGTACCTGGCGGCCGGTTCGTTCTGGTTGAGCAAGATCTTCACTTGCACGATGCGGTAGTCCGTGGTGGCTAAAGGATCCGGGTTTGTGACTTGCGGTTTGCCGACGATTTCTCCGATGGAATAAACCTCACCTTCCAGCTGCTCGTATCCCAGCGCCGTGAAAACCGAGCTGGTAATCGTTGCCTTGTCCTTGAGCTGGATGCGCGGAATGAAAGTGGTGGGAACCTCGGCGACGACGATAATCTTGTCGAGATTGGCCATCTGCAGGATCGGTCGGCCCTGGACTAGCTCGCCTTCACGAGCCAACAGGCGCAGAATTGTGCCGTCACTGGGAGCGATTATTCGGGCGGCCTCGCGTCGCGCCTTCGCCTGGGCCGTTTGATTGCTCAGTAGGTCCTGAGAGATCGTACTTTGGCTGCGCTCCAACTCGGCCTGAGCAGCCTCTCGACGGGCATCGGCCATCTGGAAATCCAACGGCTGAGATACGAGCAACCTCTGGTATTGCTTCTCCGCAGCGTTCAACTCTTCCTGGGCCTGGCGCCAGAGTAGTTTCTGTTTTTCTATATCTTGCTTGGCGATGGTATCCCCCGTCTTCACCAATCGCTCGTAATCTCTCTTTGCGTTGGCTTCCTGTATGCGGAGGAATTCTATCTTGCTCTGTTGTCCCTCAAGCTCCAGTGGACTGAGTTGCTTCGCCTGCTGAAGTCGGACATCTTCTACCCGAATCTGAGCCTTACCCGCGGCCCGGATGGCCTTGCGACGTTTCTCCGCTTCATCCACTTGAATTTCGGACGCTTTCTCTTCGAGGCGCCGTAGGGCCTCACTTTCCAGATCCACCAGCTGCTCGCCGCTCTTGACGCGCTGGCCTTCCTTGACCCGGATTTTCGTTATGCGATCCGGAACCGGCACGCCGAGAGAGAGAATGCCATCCCTTGGCTCAATACGCCCCAGGGCGGGGACCTTGTCGGAGTCGAGTTCCGCACCCTTGCGAGATGATGACGTGTCTGTGGTCGGTTTAGCTTCGTTTTCGCCGAGATAAAAGTAGGCGCTCAGTCCACCAAGGATGAAACCAATGAGGATTGCCAAGAAAAGGAGCGATCCTCCCAGGACCGCCCGGCCGCCTTTCTGAGATGGTGCCGGCATGGATGTTCCCCGCGAGAGAAAGCCGACGAAGTGTGCACAGCTTTGCGCAGAGAGCCGCGCGTTCAGCTTTTTCCTGTTCCATCATAGAACGCGGAAGACGCGGATGCGACGGATATTCGCGGATTAAATGTGTTTCTTCTCCGGATAGATCCGTCATATCCGCCTCATCCGGGTTCTATTTCAAAGAACAACCACGATTCGTTCAGTCCCATCCATTTTCTCTTGCAAGTGGCACTCATTTTGCCTAATCTACCTAAGCCTCGCCATTACCCACACAGGATGTTAACCTTTCGGTTCTTTTGATAGGAGGAAGGTTCTATGTACAGCATGGTCTTGATGGCGGCTCTGACGACCGGCACGGATATGCCGGACTTTGGGCGTCACGGCTGTCATGGTTGCTGGGGTGGATGTTGGGGCGGCTGCTATGGCTGTCGGGGTGGCTGGGGCGGCTGTTACGGCTGCTGGGGTGGCTGCTACGGTGGCTGGGGTGGCTGCTACGGTTGCGGCGGCGGTTGCTACGGCGGATGGGGAGGTTATGCTGGGGGCTGGGGCGGATGGGGAGGTTATGGCGGATTGGGTTACGTGTACGCCCCCGTAGCTACCACGTACGCTATCCCAACAGCGTATGCTTATAACACGCTACCCGCCACGAGCCCTGCGACCACACGTTCGATGTACCCGGACACATCCGCCAACAATCGAGCGAGTATCGTTGTCCATTTGCCGGAATCGGCCAGTTTGACGGTCGATGGCAAGTCAACGACTTCAACTTCCGCGACGCGCCGGTTCTACTCGCCGCCACTGGAACCCGGCAGAACCTACCACTACACCTTCCGGGCGCGCGTGGAGCGAGACGGTAAGACAGTGAATGCTGAGCGTACTGTAGACGTCAGTGCAGGCGACCAGCGCGAAATCACGCTCACGATGCCCGACGTCAATCGATCGCCGGATCGTGAGCAAACGACGAGACCGGATGAGAAGAAGGTCATCCGAAATCGACGCGTTGAGGCCGACCTACATTGACGGGCGAAGCCTGTCGAAAAAGTGATCGTGTCAAATCTTCCTCCGGCGGGTATTATGCTCTCCGCGCCCGCCGGAGGTTGCCCATGACTAAGGAATGGACGGAGTTGTTCGCTGTCTTTGAGCAGAGCCTTACGGAGTGGCTGGCTCGTGCTGCTGAGCCTCCGTCTGAACCGACGCCGTGTCAAACCGAAGCCGCCGTCCTGAACCAGTTTGGCGAGCGGCTGAAACGACTGCAATCCTATCTCGACAAGGCGGAACACGATGCCGAGCACGCGCTGATGCCGCTTACGACGGACATCCAGGCACTGGCGCAATGGCTCGAGAAGTTGTCCGCCGTCCGAACAAAGTTGGCGGAACGCGCCCCCTCTCGTTCGGATTGATTCTCTCCCAACCACACTGCCCTAAAGTTCCTGCGGCCCGAGAGCCGATAAAGAAGATAACGCCACAGACTCAACTCCACGGTCCGATTTGTTGGCCTCGTTTCGGGGTACACGTCGAGGAGTCCCAATGCGGTCGTGGTTCTCGGCCAACGGCCGGCGTCTGCCGGCTGATTGGGCATTTTGGATCGGACTGGGATTGTTGGCGTTGGGCGTCGCCTGTCGGCTGAGCGTGTATCTTTTGTCGTTGCCCATCTGGCGCGATGAGGCGTCACTGGCGCTGAATTTCGACAGCCGCGATTACCGTGGCCTGCTCAACGAGCTGGATAATTTCCAGGTCGCTCCTGTTCTGTTCTTGTGGATCGAGAAAGCAGTCTATCAATTCCTGGGCAGTTCGCCGGCCCTTCTGCGACTGGCGCCGATGCTGGCAGGTGTCTCCGGGTTGGTGCTGTTCTGGCATCTGGCACGGCGATGTTTGACACCGTCGGCGGCAGCATTGGCCGTGGGATTCCTGGCCGTTGCACAATCGCCGATTCATCTTACATCGATGGTCAAGCCGTACAGCTTTGATCTGTTCGCGGCCACAACTCTTCTCACGCTGGCCGTCACATTCTTGGACTGGCCGCACCGAAATCGGGCCTTGATAGCACTGACTCTCTTGGTCCCCTTGCTCGTTACCGTGTCTTATCCTGTGATCTTCGTCGCCGCCTCGGTCAGTTTGGTGCTGTTGCCCACGGTGTGGCGACAGGCAGGCCACACGGCTCGCATCTGGTTACTCGCCTTCAACGCACTATGCCTGGCCACGTTCACCGCCCAGTTGCGGTTCGTCGGCCACGGTGGGCACGATCCGACATTGCCTACGGTCTCTGCGTTCATGGCCGGGTTCTGGGAGGGAGGCTTTCTTCCCCACGAATTGCGGACGATTCCGCGATGGCTCGTTCATTGTCATACCGGCCATTTGTTCTCCTATCCGCTGGCGTTCAACGGCGGCGGCCTGATAGGGTTAGGTCTGGTCATTGCCGGCGCGTTCTCACTGCACCAGCAGCGGCGGTTCAATCTTCTTGGGCTGTGTCTACTGCCGCTCTCGCTGACCTTTCTTGGCGGCGTTCTGCGGCGCTATCCTTACGCGGCAGATCAACGGTTGGAACAGCATCTTGTGCCGGGCATCTGCTTATTGATGGGATCGGGAGCTTCCGAGCTGATTCAGAGACTGCCGGCCTGCCGACGGGCAGCGATGGCGTCCTTGACGGGATTGTTTGTTTTCGTCGGACTGAGCGGCTCGATCGGCGATGTCATGCGTCCCTATCAGGATGTGGAAGCCGCCTGGGCCGCAGCTATCGCACGACATCTTCAGGGTCAAGTTCGCCCGCAAGATCGTATCATCGTAGCCTCTTCCGAGCGATTTACTTTGAATTGCCTACGCTGGCAACTGCTTCCCTTCGGCGAGCAAGTCTGCAACTTTGCCCGGATTGATTGGCGTCAGCTTGAACGAAACGCCGGCCGTCTATGGTTCATCGATCAAATGGTGGATCAAGCACCAGTCATCTTCGAACCTCCCGTTCGCGATCCACGCGATATATCGCCTCAGATTGAGCGCGAGAACTGGCATGATACCCGTCAGGTACGCTTCCTGGTACATGAACAGAAGACCGGAGCAAAGCAGGTGTTTCACTATTGCTGCGACCTGCACCTCCTCGAACACAGCAAGTCACAAGCCAGTAGCGGCGAAACGTTTGCCGTGCTAGCGTCTGGAGATGGCCGCTGACAGGATTACTCGGCGCCCATTGAAGGAACGCGGCCAATCATCACGCGCATGCGTTGGCCGATGCGCAACGGCGGCTGGCCGCGATCGATTGAAATCAAGCACTCGACCGCGCGTATATCGCTGAATGCGGCGGGATCCTGCGACGTCGGCCGGCGTTGCTCGTACCAACCGGCTATGCGAAGGACCTTGCCGTGCCAGCTCGCGCCAGCATGAGTATCATCGCGGATCATGGCCTCTTGCCCGACCTGGACGCGATCCACGAATTCTTGATCGATGTCGGCGCGGATCAGCACGGTTTCATCCGGTGCAAATCGCACAATCGGCTGCGCGGGATTGCCTGTCACGATGTCGCCGGCTCCTACGGAAATGTGTTGGACTGTGCCTGTTGCCGGCGCCTTCAAAGTGTATTCCTCCAGCTGGTGCAGCGCTAGATCGCGTTGGATGCGCGATAGTTTCAGCTGGGATTGAGCCTTGCGAACCGCCAGGGCGGGATCAAGCGTCTTCAACTCAGCGAGCTTTTCGCGCTCGGCGTGTTCTTGCTGTTCTAGCGCCTTGACCTCCGCCCGCCTCATGGTCACTTCATCAGCCGCGACCACGTTGTCCTTGAGTTGATCCTCCTTCCGCCGGAGCATTTGGCGGGCGGCATCGAGACGGAAACCGGCGGCTGATAAGGCAGCCTGCTGCTGGGCCAGACGGGCTCGCTGCTGGTCCTCCAGCTTGCGTGCTTCTTCCAGCTGGACTTCCGCTGTTGTTACGGCTGATTCCGCGGCTTCCACCTGGAGTTTGGCATCTTCATTCTCCAGCCTCAGGATCACTTCGCCGGCTTCAAGATGCTGGTTCTCCTTGGCGATAATCTCGGCGACGCGGCCGGGCCGCAGGGGGGAGAGAGAACGGATGCCGTGCTCCAGATCGACGTAGCCCGTGCAAACCACCCCTGCCACCGACTTCTGTCCGCTGTCCTCGATCCCCTGGCCTTTTGTCACAGCCTTATCGTAAGGATAGTGGACACTGGACAGGGGATAGCGAATCGCGGCACCGACGCCGACGAGCAGAAGCACGACTCCCACGAGGAGAAACCACTTCGTTGTGTTCATGACACACCGACTATCGACGAGTTCACCGTAGCGTTCACGCCGGTCAGCCGGCCATCTTCCAATTGATAAACGCGATCGGCATAGGGAAGTATACGATGATCGTGCGTGACCATCACCACGGTCGCACCGCGGTGGGCAGTGTCGCGGAGCAACTCGACGACGTGCTTGCCGTGCTCCCAGTCCAGGGCGCTCGTCGGCTCGTCGGCGAAGAACAGAGTTGGCTCCTTGATAAGCGCTCGACCGATGGCCACACGCTGTTTCTCCCCTCCGGAGAGATGCTCTGGCAGCAGTTTGGCCTTGCGCGACAAGCCGAGAACGGCGAGCATGTCCAGTGCTTTGCGCTTCACATCGGGCCAGGGTAGTCGAGTGCCCCAGTGAAGCACCATCTCCAGGTGATCGCGGGCGTTGAGAGCAGGCATCAGATTCGCCCCCTGGAAAATGAAGCCGCAATGCAGGAGACGGAAGTGTTCGCGCTCCGCATCGGACAGGCCCCACAGGTCGAAGCCCAGGGCCAGCACCTGCCCGGTGTCGGGCCGAAGCAGGCCGGACAACATCGCCAGAAGCGTGGTCTTTCCACTTCCGGACGGACCCATCAAGAGCGACATCTCGCCGGACCGCAGTTCCAGAGACGCCTCACGAACGGCGATGGTCCGCTCTTCGCCACTACCGAAGGAGCGGGTAAGGTTTCGAGCGCTGAGAGTGACCTTCGCCTCCATCGTGATGTTTTCTCAACGTAATAGGTTGGCCGGCTCCACCAGGCGCAGCGAGCGCAGGGCCAGCAAGCCGGACACAAGGGCAATCGTCATTGTCACTGTTATCGTACCCACCAGGAGCCACGGCGGTAACGTGACCTCGGCGCCGATGACGCCGGCCAGGCGCGCCAGCCCCAGACTCATCGGCAGAGATACGGCAACACCCGCAAGTCCGATCCAGAACGACTGAGCTAACACCAGCGCGGCGATGCGCCAGCGTGGCAGACCCAAAGCGCGGAGGACCGCATACTCGCGCAACGATGCGATGGTGGCTGCGTACAGCGTTTGGCTCGTGATCACCAGACCCACCGCGAGCGCCAGAATCGACGTCAGACCCAGGGCCAGGCCGATCCGCGTGCGTGTCAGCCAGTAGACCCGTGTCTGGATCGAGAAATCGTGGTCGGCGATGGCTGTCATCTCGGGATATTTGTGGCGCAAACGCTCGATCAACGCCGGCACATCTGCCCCGCTGTGGCAGCGCGCCAGCAGATATTGTGTTTGGTCTGCACGGTATTGAAACAGCAAACGTCGGGCGGTTTGCATCGAGCAAAAGACATAAGGTCCCCAGATACTCTTGAATCCGTGTACGAGACCGACGACGCGAACTTTGTGTCCGACGATCTCCGCCGTTTCGCCGATGCCGTGTTCCAGTCCCAGACGGTCCAACTCCGTCTCATCGACGACGACGGCGCCCGGTTCGGTCAGCAGCGTCCGCATTTCAGGAGTCAGATCGGAAACGGCACCCAGCGCCTGGTCCTCAAGGCGCGCACCGATGATACAGCAATGAACCGAACCACCCGTGGGCTTGTGCCAGTAGTTGAATTCGTAGAGGTATCCCTCGACATCCTCAACTTCCGGCTCCGCCTGGACGCGAAACAGCCAGGATTGGGGAATGGGATGTCCCAGCTCAATACTGGGTACATCGCGGATGCCCACCCAGACCTGCGCGGCCGCATGATCGATGGGTCGCGACGTGACGGCCAGGGTTCCCAGCAGCACGCCGGACTGCACCGCGATCAACACTGCACTGAAGGCGACAGCAAGCACCGCCGGCAGGAAGCGCTGGTGCCCGTGCCAGAGGATTTTCAGCGAGTAGAGCCTGCGCATGGCGAACACAAGCCTCCAGGGGAGCGGGGCGTGTGAACGCGCCGATTTTCAGCACCGGGTAGTTCACACACCCTGCTCGCCGGAGACTGATCCTTTGCTAACAGACGACATTTTCGGGGCGAGGTGTATCCATCCTAGCATAAACCCGCGTCCTCGTGAGGTCGGACGCATCCACATCGGAAGCTCGCAGCTGTTCGCGGATTTCGGGATACGCGCACAACTCGCCCTTGTAGGCGACCCAGATATTGCACGTTTCGTTGGAGAGCGGCTGTCGGTCGTGGGCCACGTCGATGACAGACAGACGGCGAACTCCCAGCGCAATCCCAGACTCAGGGAAAACTCGCGGCCGGTCAGATCAAATGCTCTAGCTATTACACCCATGCA
>DATBHJ010000205.1:0-28462 GCA_036557565.1 Gemmataceae bacterium | reverse complement strand
AGGGAGCGCTGGTGGAATGCCGCTCCCTTACAGTCGCGGCTCGGATGGAAGGGGATATAATGGGACGCATGACGACCCTCTTACGCAGTGACGTATCTGGTTATCCTTGCCGCCGCGGCAAGGTCCGCGATGTCTACGACCTCGGCGACCGTCTGGTTATCGTCGCCACGGATCGCATCAGCGCCTTCGATTGGGTGCTGCCGACGGCCATTCCCGACAAAGGCCGCATCTTGACCGCGCTGACGCTGTTTTGGCTCGATTATCTGGGCGTGCCCAATCACCTGCTCAGCACCGACCTGACCGACATGGGGCCGGCCTTCGCCGCTTGCGCCGCCGACCTGGCCGACCGCACTTGCCTGGTGCGCAAAGCATCGGTGGTGCCGATCGAGTGCGTCGTGCGCGGCTACCTGGCCGGCTCCGGGTGGAAGGAATATCAGCAGCATGGCACCGTCTGCGGCATACCTCTTCATCCGGGGTTGTTTGCTCAAAGTGCCCGTCTGGTCGAGCCAATCTTCACACCCGCGACCAAGGAGGAGAGTGGACACGATCAGAACATATCTTTCGCCAAGATGGCCGATCGCATCGGCCGCGACTTAGCGACAACATTGCGCGAGCACAGTCTTGACCTCTATCGCCGAGCAGCCGCCTTCGCCGAGTTGCGCGGACTGATCCTGGCCGATACCAAGTTCGAGTGGGGAACGTTGCCCGATGGCGAAATCATCCTCATCGACGAAGCGCTGACGCCGGACAGCTCGCGCTTCTGGCCAGCAGATCAATACCGTGAAGGGATCAGTCCGCCGTCGTTCGACAAGCAATTCGTGCGCGATTGGCTGGAGACGACCGGCTGGGACAAAAACAGCCCGCCGCCGCCGTTGCCCGATGAGGTAGTTGAACGCACGGCCGCCAAGTATCGGGAGGCGTACGAGCGACTGACCAGCCAAGCATTTCCTCTGTAGTCACGGTCAAAGAGCTTGACACGTTAGACAATTCGTCTAATATAGTCATGCTGTCTAACTACGAGGGCCCTCATGGCACGTACTCCCCAAGATGTGACGGACATGGAGTTGGCGGTCCTGCAAGTCCTGTGGGAACGCGGCCCTTCCACGCGTAGACAGATTACGGACGTGCTTTATCCCGACGGCGGGCCGGCTCACATCACGACCGTGCAAAAACTGCTGGAACGACTGGAAAAAAAGGGACACGTCCAGCGAAGCTGCGGCGATGGTCCTGTCACCTTCACAGCGATCACCGACCGCGAGGAGCTGATTAGCCGCCGCTTGCTCGATGTGGCCGAGAAGCTGTGCGGCGGCTCGCTGACGCCGCTACTCATGAACCTTGTCCGCGCCAAGCCGTTGACGCCGCGCGAACTACAAGAGATACAAGAACTCCTTGAGCAATTAAGCAAACAACGTCGTCCCCGCAATAAGCCGCGCTGAGAGGTGCTGTCATGCAATCCCTTCTGTGCCTCGCGCTGAGTAACGCCATCCTGGCGACCTTGCTGGCCGCATTCGTGGCTGTTCTGTCGCGCTTCTGTCGCCGTTCGGCCGTGCGTCATGCCTTGTGGCTGTTGGTGCTACTGAAACTCATTACGCCGCCGTTGGTACCGATCTCGGTATCCTGGCCGCGAAACGACGAGATCGAACCATTGCCGGCGGAATCAACGCTGTCCGCAATAGTTCTTCCAGAATCGTTTGGAGAAACGGCGAACCTCCCGCGTGTGCCGTCTACTGAAGCGCTTCACCAGCCGACGGATGAAGTGCTCGCTGAGTCAGCTGATGCCGACCATTCGTTGCCTTCCTTCGCTGATGTTTGGATGCCGGCTCTTATTGCTGTTTGGATGGGCGGCGCGTTGGCGTGGTGGACCGTTGCCGCCGCCCGCCTATGGAAATTTCGCCGCTTGTTACG
Source organism: Gemmataceae bacterium (assembly GCA_036557565.1). Taxonomy (GTDB): domain Bacteria; phylum Planctomycetota; class Planctomycetia; order Gemmatales; family Gemmataceae; genus JAJPHU01. The sequence continues at coordinate 26,557 of DATBHJ010000205.1, read as the reverse complement.
GCTAGCACGGCCGGCAACGGCGGACGTGCAAGAACAAGGGCAACGCCTGGCCGCGCTTCTGCGACTGCGGGATTGTCCGCCGATCGTTTTCGTGGCGGCGCCGCTGTCGCCGATGTTATGGGCCCTTGGATTTTCGCCGCGTCTGTTGATCCCGGCGGAGCTGTGGCAAAAGCTCACGACGGAGCAGCAGAACACGCTTCTCGCTCACGAACTGGCTCATTTGCGGCGCGGTGATCATTGGGCCCGGCGACTGGAGCTACTTGTTCTCGGCCTGTACTGGTGGCATCCCGTGGTGTGGTGGGCGCAGCGGCGTCTGCAAGAAGCGGAGGAAGAATGCTGCGACGCTCTCGTCATTGCCGTGCTGCCGGATGAGGCACCATCCTACGCGGCCGCTCTCGTAGAGACCGTGGCATTTCTCTCGCAAACGCGCCGCCCTGCTCTCGTCGGCGCCAGCGGCGTCGGGCACGTTCCTCTGTTGAAAAGGAGATTGACCATGATTCTGACGGAACCATCCTCCCGCAAGCCGTCGCGTATCGGCTTCTGGATCGTGCTGGGCTTGGGCGCCTTGCTCTTGCCATTAGCGCCTCGTGCGGCGTGGACCGAAGCGCCGGAGGAGCCACAGGGCGAGAAACCAGCAAGCCTGCCCTCAAGTTTGGATTTCGGTTTTCCTATCGCAGATCGCGTTGCAAAACCGGTCATTGTCGCCGATGAAATGCGAAGCTGTCTCGCTTGCCATGATGCGGCAGTGCATGGCCGCGACTTCCAAGGCAAGCCGCAATCCTGGCAACACGCCCACGATGAAATCATTCGCTTGATGGACGAGTTGCACCGGCGCCAGGCAGAATTCCGTGATTTCGTTGACCCGAAGCCGGCTGCCGCAGCGCCTGATCGCACCGAAGAGATCGAGAAACTGCAAGACGAGATCGAATTGTTGAAAGTGCAGGTGCAGCTCAAGGAAGCTCAGGTCGAGGCCACACGGACGACGTTGGAGGAACATCGAAGGCGCTGGAAGGGTCGGGAAGCTGGTTATCAAAAGGGCGCCGTTCCCGAAGCTGTTGTACAGGAGGCGCGATTAAACGTGATTGTTCAGGAAGGCCAACTCCGTGTTAACAAGGCAGAGCTGCAAGAATCGCAGATTCGGCTCAAGCAAGCCGAGCGCCGCCTTGCTCGTCTCCAACCGCCGAAGCCTCCCGCCACTCCGGCAAAACCCAAGAGTCCCGAGCGGTTGCAAGAACTGGAAAAGAAGCTCGACGAGCTGCGAAAAGAGATGGACAAGCTGCGCCGCGAGATGCAGCCGGACAAGCCGCGAGATTCAGCCTCAGAGCACAAGGACAACGTGGATCAACGGTCGATCCATGTCATCGTGGGCATGAATGGCGGCGAGCCCGTGATTCGGGTGGAAGATGAAGCGGTCGATGCGGACAATTTGGCGTCTGAGCTGCGCCGGGTCCGTAGAGTGACAAAGAAGACCCAAGTGCTACTCAAAATTGACGACGATGTGCCTCAGAGCCTCATGGCATACCTCCAGGACGCTGCCAAGGGTGCGGGCATGGAAAAGGTCATCCTCGGCCTGCCGGACAAGGGCAAGCGCTAAAATGCGTCTTCTTAACCAGTCCGCAGCGCAAGCAAGGGCCGCCCTTGCCGGCGCTGCGGGCTGACCGGAAAAAGATTAAGATCGCATAATGTGATAAGAATGATTGGGCGCCAACAGCAAGACTTCATTTCGCGGACGACTGATAACGACATCGAAATTGTTGAGTATATCGCGGCCGAGAATACTCATGTCTGTCGCCAGCGGGTCCGTGAAAGAAGCGAACTCGCCCCGGACGAGAGCCGGAGCACCATTGTCGCGGGTAAATTCGATCGACGTGGTGAGCAGCACGTAATCGCTACCGCCGCCAATTCCTAGAAGAGCAGTGCTTCCAGGGGGTTGCTTGAAGGGCAATTGCAGGCGAGCGGCGAGGTCCGCGCTGAAAACAGTTCGATCGGCGCCGCTGTCCACCAGAAAATGTTCGTCGATTATCCTCCCTGCTGCTCCCGCCACCTGGGCGCGCACGACCGGGCGAGACACGCTGTCAGGACACAGCAGCCATTCACCGATGATTTGCATAAATGCGCGGCCCGCGCTCGGGACGGACATACTGCACCAAGATGCCCCGATCCTCTGGGTGGGCTTCCTGAGCCAATTGCCAAGCCTGTTCGGAGGTGTCGGCGAGGAACGCTTGCTGGCCTGCTACAGCGACGAACTTGCCCAGCGCTTGGGGCAACAGGTCTTGCCAGTGCGCCTGTAACCACTCGCTGTTACGCCGCGCTTGCTCCTCCTGGGCGCGAAAACGGGCGATCTCCTGCTCATCCTGGACTTCCGTGATCGTGAAGTGCGGCTCATCCATCGCTTCAATCCTCTTGTCTGTGTTCGGACTATGCTTTATCATCGGCAATCCCCTATTTTAGAACCCAACCTTGGCAGTTTATCAGGTATTGGAAGTCGCCTGCAATATCGCCAGCGCTGCATCGTGCAGCTTGCCGTTGCTGACAATCACATCGGGCCGGTGGATGGAGGTGCCGCCCTGCCAATCGCTGAAGCGGCCGCCGGCTTCCTCGATGAGCGGCTTGAGGGCGGCCACGTCCCACGCATGCACGCCATGTTCGACCATCAGTTCGCCCGATCCCTGAGCGACCAACACAAAGCCGTAGAAATCGCCGAAGCCGCGCGTGCGTTCGGTGCGGCGGACCATTTCGAGAAACGTCTCCTGATGGCCCTCCTTGATGAACCACGACAAGCTCGAATAGAAGACGAGCGCTTGTGACAAGTCGTTGACATCGGAGACGCGGATCGGGCGGTCGTTGCGATAGGCGCCGTCGCCGCGCAGGGCACGGTAGGTCTGCCCCAGTGCCGGCGCGGCGACGATGCCGGCGATCTGCTCGTCCTTGTATTCCAGTCCAACCAGTGTGGCCCATAGTGGAATGCCGCGGACGAAGCTGCGCGTGCCGTCGATGGGGTCGATGATCCAGCGATAACCCGATGTGCCCTGAGTGTCGCCGAATTCCTCGCCGAGAAAGCCGTCGTTGGGAAACGCGGCGAGCAGTTTTTGCCGCAGTAGTTTTTCGGCTTCGCGGTCGGCAACGGTGACGGGGCTGTCATCCGGCTTCCATTCGACAGTGAAGGAGCCATCGAAGTAGCGTAGGGCTAGCTGTCCGGCCTTTTGTGCACTCTCGACACCCAATTCGTAACGGTTGCGCCATTCGGGATTCACAGATATGCTCCAATGAAAACAAACCAGCCCGAAGCGTAAGCGAGGGCGGCCCTCGCTTACGCTTCGGGCTGGTTAGTTAGAATCCTTCTTACTTCTTCACTTCGAACTCGGCGTCGATAACGTCGTCCTTGCCCCCACCGCCGCCCGGCGGCGGCTCACCGCCCGCACCGGAGGAAGCTCCACCATCGCCCGGACGATTCATGTGCTGCGCCATCGCCTGGGCGGCGGCGTGCATATCGCTGACGGCTTGACGCATCGCTTGCACGTCTTCGCCGCTGGCCGCCTGCTTCGTCCGCTCGATCGCCGACTGAATCGCCTGACGATCGTTGGCGCCAATCTTGTCACCCAACTCCTTGAGTTGTTTCTCGATAGCGAAGATCACCTGATCGGCCTGGTTCCGCGCTTCGATCAGCTCGACCTTGCGACGATCCTCCTCGGCGTGCGACTCGGCCTCCTTGCGCATGCGATCAACTTCGTGCGGATCGAGACCGCTCGATCCCTTGATCTCGATCTTCGCTTCCTTGGCCGTGTCCTTGTCCTTGGCCTTGACGGTGAGAATGCCGTTGGCGTCGATCGAGAACGTCACTTCGATCTGCGGCTCGCCACGCGCGGCGGGACGAATGCCCTCAAGGTTGAACTCGCCCAGGAGCCGATTGCTCGGACTCTTGGCGATCTCGCTTTCGCCCTGGTAGACGCTGATGGTCACGCCAGTCTGATTGTCCGCGGCGGTCGAGAAAACTTGCGTCTTGTCCGTGGGAATGGTGGCGTTGCGCTCGATGAGGCGCGTCAACCGTCCGCCGAGCGTCTCAATACCCAGCGACAACGGCGTCACGTCGAGCAGTTGCACCTCCGCCTTGCTGGCCAACAGGATTTGCGCTCCCTGGATGGCCGCGCCCACAGCGACGACCTCGTCGGGATTGACGCCCTTGTGGCCTTCCTTGCCGAAGATATCCTTGACCAGCGCTTGCACCTTGGGAACGCGCGTCATGCCGCCCACCAGCACCACCTCCTCGATGTCGCTGGGTTTCTTCTTGGCGTCCTGCAATGCTTTGAGCACTGGACCGCGGCAGCGCTCGATCAGGTGATCGACCAGCTGCTCGAACTTGGCCCGCGTCAGCGACATTTGCAAATGCTTCGGTCCCGAAGCATCCGCTGTGATGAACGGCAGATTGATGTCCGTACTGTTGGCTTGCGACAGATCCTTCTTGGCGCGCTCGGCCGCTTCCTTGAGACGCTGCAAGGCCATCTGATCCTTGCGCAGATCGATGCCGTTCTCCTTCTTGAACTCATCCGCGATCCAGTCGATCAATACCTGGTCGAAATCGTCGCCGCCCAGGTGCGTGTCGCCGTTGACGCCGAGCACTTCAAACACACCATCGCCGACATCGAGGATGGAAATGTCGAAGGTGCCGCCGCCGAGATCGAACACGGCGATGACCTCGTTCTTTTTCTTGTCCAGCCCGTAAGCCAGCGACGCCGCCGTCGGTTCGTTGATGATGCGCATGCGCATCCGGGTCTTGCCGCCGGTGGCCTTGTCTTCAATGTCCCATTCGGTATCGAAGCCGGCGATCTTGGCGGCCTCGATGGTGGCCTGGCGCTGAGCGTCGTTGAAGTAGGCCGGCACCGTGATGACCGCCTTGCGGACGGTGTGCCCCAGGTAAGCCTCGGCCGCCTCCTTGAGTTTGCGCAAGACCATCGCCGAGATCTCCGGCGGGGCGTATTGCTTGCCGTCGATCTCCACCATGGCCGGTTCGTCGGGGGCGCCGACGATCTTGTAGGGCACCAGCTTTTCCTCGCTGGTCACTTCCTTGCGCCGACGGCCCATGAAACGCTTGATCGAGTAGATCGTCCGTCTGGGGTTTGTGATTGCTTGCCGCTTCGCCGGGTCGCCGACCAATCGATCGCCTTTATCCGTGAACGCGACCACGCTGGGAGTCAAGCGGTTGCCTTCTTGGTTGGGAATGACTTTGACCTCGCCGCCCTCCATGACCGCGACGACCGAGTTAGTCGTACCGAGATCGATTCCAATGATTTTTTCCTCTGCCATCTGGTTTATTCTCCTTTCTGAACCGCGCCCTTACTTATCTTAGCTGAGCCGCGACCGTAAGCGAGCGGTTGGAAATGCCGCTTCTCAATCGTCCCCGTGAGAAACTAGCGAATTCTAAAGCAAAGACCATGCCGTCACCGTCCGTTCGGGCGTGCATGACATAATGCCTTGAAATGATGGGACTTAATACAAGACCCTTCTCGCTGGTCCATTCTGGCTGCGGCGTGGAGGTCGCGGTTGCTGCCAAAATGGCAGTCAGGGTCGCTCGGAATACAAACAGGGGCAGCCAAAGTGTCGAATATACCTGAATTTGTGGCAAATCTGTTGACGCTCTTATAATGCGGGAATAGACTACGGAAATGTTAATTTGACCCTCCCCACTTCGATGAGATTGGCCCCATGCCGCGTAAAGCCGAGGGCACTGCGACGACGAGCACCCAGCTGAGTCCTGCCCGTGCTCAAGCTGCCCTCCGGAGCCTCCGTGCTCAAATCGATAAGCTCGACCATCAAATACTGAAGCTGGTCAACGAACGAGCCAGCGTCGCGGCGGAGATCGGCAAGCTGAAAAACGATCACGGCGAGGAGATTTTCTCGCCGGCCCGCGAAGAAGAAGTGCTGCAAAACGTCTTGCAGCTCAACGAGAAACACAAAGGACCGCTCGACGGCAGCACCATCCGCGCCGTTTTCCGCGAGATCATGAGCGGCTCACGCGCCTTGCAGAAGGTGCTGAAAGTCGCTTATCTTGGCCCGGAATACAGTTACAGCCATCTGGCCGCCATCGATCGCTTTGGACAGGCGGTCGAGTTCCTGGGCGTCAACAACATCGCCGCCGTCTTCGAGGAAGTGGACCGTGGCCACGTCGAGTTCGGCGTGGTTCCGGTGGAAAACTCAACGGATGGCCGCATCGCCGACACCCTGGAGATGTTCCTGCGCATGCCGCACCTGGTCATCTGTGCCGAGGTGCGCTTGCAGATCCATCACAATCTGATGGCCAAGTGCGAGCCGCAGGAGATTCGCCGCGTTTACAGTAAGCCGCAAGCGCTGTCGCAGTGCCGCAACTGGCTGGCCAAGAACTTGCCGCAAGCCTTGTGGAAGGAAGTCTCGAGCACGGCGACGGCGGCCGAGCTGGCCCAGCACGAGCCGGGCGCCGCAGCCATTGCCAGCCGGCAAGCCGCCGTCAAGTATGGCCTGCGTATCCTCTTCGATAATATCGAAGATTCGCCGTACAACGAGACGCGCTTCGCCATCATCGGCCATCAGAAGAGCGGTAAGACCGGCCACGATAAAACAACGATCCTGTTCCGCATTCCGCACCAGCCGGGCTCGCTGGCCGAAGCGCTGGAAGTGTTCAAGCAAAACAAGATCAACCTGACGTGGATCGAGTCGTTCCCCGGTCCGCGCCGTGCTGTCGGCGAGGAGGAGAAATCCTCCAAGGCGCCCAAGCCGGAGTATATGTTCTTCGTCGATCTGGAAGGCTACGTCGAGGATCCCAAACTCAAAAAGGCCTTGCAGTTGCTCGGCGAGTACTGCCAGGAAGTGACCATCCTCGGCTCCTACCCGATGGCGCTAACAAGTGGATAACAAAAAGAAAGGTCACCACGAATCACACGAATAACACGAATAAGAAACAAAAAAGAGGTAAAAAAGAAGTAAAACAAGAAGAATAAAGGACCGGCTGTATCTCACCAGTTTCTCTTTTTCTTTTTGTTTTTTATTCGTGTTATTCGTGTTATTCGTGGTGAATTAAGTAATGATTATCGTTCTCCGCCCCGATTCCACCGAGGCGCAAATCGAGCACGTTCTTGAACGAATCCGCGAACTGGGATTTCGGCCACACCTTAGCCAGGGCGAGAAACGCACCATCATCGGCGTCATCGGCGAGGAAGACAAGCTGCGCGCCGAGCCGCTGTCGGCCATTCCGGGCGTCGAGCAAGTGTTGGCCGTCCTCAAGCCGTTCAAACTGGCCAGCCGCGAGTTTCGCCGCGAAGATACCGTTGTGACCGTAGGCGCCGATTGCGGCCCTCCGGTCAAGTCGGTGCGCATCGGCGGCGGATCGCTGGCGCTCATTGCCGGACCCTGCGCCATCGAGAATGTCGAAGTCCTCGAAACCATCGCCGGACATGTGAAAGCGGCGGGGGCGAACCTTCTCCGCGGCGGCGCATTCAAGCCGCGCACCAGTCCTTACAGCTTTCAGGGACTTGGCGAGGCCGGGCTGAAGATCCTCGCCGATGTCGGCCATCGCCACGGTTTGCCGGTCGTGACCGAGGTCATGGACCCGCGGCAAGTCGACATGGTCGCTCGCTATGCCGACATGTTTCAGATTGGTGCCCGCAACATGCAGAACTTCGATCTGTTGCGCGAGGTCGGTCAGGCGCACAAGCCGGTGTTGCTCAAGCGCGGCATGAGCGCGACCGTGAAGGATCTGCTGATGTCGGCGGAGTACATCTTGTCGGAAGGCAATCCCGATGTGGTGTTGTGCGAGCGCGGCGTGCGGTCCTTCGAGGATTCGACGCGGAACATGCTGGACATGAGCGCGGTGCCCAACGTAAAGGGGCAGAGCCATCTGCCGATCATCGTCGATCCCAGTCACGCCACCGGCCGGCCGGATCTGATCCCGGCCATGGCCCGTGCCTCGATTGCCGCCGGCGCCGATGGCGTCCACGTCGAAGTCCACAGCTGTCCGGAAAAGGCGTTGTCGGATGGACCGCAAGCACTTTTGCCCGCGCAATACGCCGCCCTGACCCGCGACCTGCGCCGCCTCGCCGAATTGATGGGCAAGTCCATGTAGCGGCGAATGGCCGGCGTAAGCCGGCTGGTGTCTTAACCAGCCGGCTTTCGCCGGCCGTTCGCCATGAGGCTTCATCATGCGAAAGAAATTCGTTGCCGGTAACTGGAAGATGTTCACCACCAGTGCCACAGCGAGGCAGTTGGCCACGGCGGTGGTGCGCGGACTCGGCGACGAGCAGGGCGTCGCCGTGGCGGTTTGTCCACCCTTTCCGTATTTGCCTGTAGTTGGCGAGGCGCTCAAAGGCAGTCGCGTCGCGCTGGGAGCGCAGAACTGCTACCACGAAAAGGAAGGGGCATTCACGGGCGAGGTCAGCCCGGCCATGCTCCTTGATGTCGGCTGTCGTTACGTCATCCTCGGTCACAGCGAGCGCCGGCACAAACTCGGCGAGAGCGACGCCTTTATCAATCGCAAAGTACGCGCAGCTCTGGCGACGGGACTGGAAGTGATTCTTTGCCTGGGTGAGACACTGCAAGAACGGCAGGCCAATCACACAGAATCGGTCCTCCAGACGCAGCTGAACGGTAGCCTTGCCGATCTCGATGCGGCGGCGCTACGGCATATTGTGCTTGCCTACGAACCGGTCTGGGCCATCGGCACCGGCCAAAATGCCACGCCGCAACAGGCGCAAGAGGCTCATGCATTTATTCGCAGTCAGATTCGCCGACGCTTCGGCGAGGAGTCGGCATCCGCAATTACGATTCAGTACGGTGGCAGTGTCAAACCCGACAATGCCGCGGTGTTGTTCGGGGAACCGGATGTCGATGGCGGATTGATTGGCGGCGCCAGCCTCAACGCGGATCAATTCCTGGCCATCGTCCGCGCGGCCATAAAGCCCAGCGCTTGATCCATTGCAGCTTGCTCGCCTGCCAGAATTGGTTACACTGAAGGGCGATCTTTCGGTGGAATGAACCATCCATGTGCCTTGGCGCTCAGGCGTTGAGGTCCAGCCAATGCTCCAGCGAAGCAATTCCCGATGGCAATTGATAATCGTCCGTATTACGCCCAGAGCCGGTGTAGGGGCTCCGCACCTCGCCCGGAGCGGGGGGCGTAAGCCCCCTGAGTTCGCTCAGGGGGCTTACGCCCCCCGCTCCGCCATTGTCCAAAATGCCCTGCGCTGCCGATGCGAACAGAAGATTAAGGTACGACATGGTTACCTCCTGCCGTAAGGTTGAATTGCAGCGGAGAACGGCGCCGCCCATGAGAAAACTCTTTGCGAACAGTTCCGGCATGAGACGTGCAAATGTGTTGGCTAACGACCGAGACTGGTTCTGATTCCGAATCGACCTTCGCCACTTGGGCAATGGGATTGTAGGCATGTGAGAGGCTCCCAGGTGTCCGGACAAGGGGAAAAGTTCTGTTTTTTCGTCCACTGATTGGAAAACTCCTCCGGTTGCGTGGACCGGGCGGATGAGAGGAAGAATTCGGGAGGAAGGATCGAAAAATGGCCCTCTGGCTATTCAAGGAAGAACCAACGCATTACAATTTCGCCCAACTGACAAGCGAGCGGCGGACGGTGTGGGATGGCGTTAGCAATGCTTTGGCCCGCAAGCATTTGCGTCAGGTACGCAAAGGCGATCGCGTGCTCTTCTATCACACCGGCAAGGAGAAAGCGATTGTCGGCGAGATGCGGGCGGTGAGCGATTCATGGACGGATGAACATGCCGACGATCCCAAGGAGGTGTTGGTCGAGGTCGAGGCGGTGCGCTCGCTGCCCCATCCGGTTACGCTGGCACAGATTAAGGAGGATCCGTTGCTGGCCAAATGGGACCTGGTTCGCCTGCCCCGGCTATCGGTGATGGCCGTCAGTGAAGAACAGTGGAAGCGGATTGAGCAACTGAGTGAGCAGGGATAAGCGACTGGCTTGGCAGGAGTCCCAAAAAAAGTTACAATTTCTGTCAGAGTCAGGGAGGTAACTTCGACTTTCCCCCTTCGGCTGGCGGCCCCGGGCGTCAGCCGATCTTTGTATTGATGACTAGCCGGAAGCGTAAGCGACGGCAAAGCATCGATGCGAGGGCTGCCCTGACTTGCTCCTGATGGAGGAACAACCGTCATGGCGCGTCGCAGCGCCGACTCTGGACTTAATGGTAAAGTTACGCCCACCCGTCGTTCTGATCGTTTTCTGGCAGGATTGAAGGAGACGGCCACCGTCACCTTCGTTTCCCACGTTCACCCAGACCCGGACAGTCTCGGCAGCATGATGGGCCTTGCTCATCTGGTCGAAACCGTTCTGGGCAAACGGACACGCCTGACGCGCGACGGCCTCATCAGTCGGGCCGAGAACCGGGCGATGGTCGATCTGCTCGACATCGATCTGGTTCCCGTCGAAACCGCCAGCTGGCATGAAGGCGACGCCATCGTCATGGTGGACAGCCAGCCCAACACCGGCCGGCACACCCTCGACCCTCGCGTTCCCCTCTACGCCGTCATCGATCATCACGATACGCCCGGCGACCTGGAGGGCGTCCCGTTTGTCGATGTCCGCCGCACACTCGGCGCTACCTGTTCGCTTGTCACCAGCTATCTGATGGAGCAGAACATCGAGTTGCCACCGCGCCTGGCAACCGCCCTGTTCTACGGCATCGAGACGGAGCTGAGCGGCTACCCGCGCGAAGCCAGCTCGCTGGACGACAGCGCCTTGCTCTACCTCTATCCGCTGGCCTCGAAGGATCTGCTGGCGCGCATCCGCAACGCCCGGCTGCCCCAGAGTCATTTCGAGTGCATCCTGCAAGCGTTGCAAAGTTCGTTCATCTACGATCGCCTAATTATCAGCTGGGTCAACGAATTGCCGCAGCCGGAGCTGGCCGCCGAGGTGGTCGATTTCCTGATCCGCTTTGAGGAGATCGACTGGGCCGTGTGCGCCGGCGTCTTCGAGGACAAGCTGATTCTGTCGGTGCGCAGCGCGGTGGAGAACGCAAAGGCCGGCGAGATGTTGCGTCATGTGGTGGGTAAACTGGGCCGCGCCGGCGGCCACGACCGCCGCGCCGGCGGCACCATCCCCCTGACGAGCACAGCCCCCAGCGCCATCGAGCAGATGCAGTGCGAGCTACGCCGCCGCTTGCTCAAGGCATTGCACATCGACGAGTGCCGCGGTCATCGGCTGGTTTCACGCAAGGAGATGCTGCAAAACTTGCAAGCGTGACGATGTCAGGCTTTGCGTTCGAGATGTTACAACTGAGCGTTCCACTCTTCTGGTGCCTGCCGTCCCCGCGGATCCTAACAGGCCGTGAGCTCTCGGAGCAGCTATGCCCTAATTACACGTCTTGTGAGCGAGGATGAACAGAATCGATTAAGAAACAAGAGGTTAGACGATGTCGGCGAACTGGGATTTAGAGGAATGCTGCCGACTTTCTCCAACTATGCGAGCCCCGACCGAGGCGCGCATGAGGGATGCGAAAAAAAGCAATAATGTCGAAGCTAGAACGAAAGAAAAAGAAGCAGCCGGCGGGATTCGCTGACGAGGGCGTCCAGTACCTCATCGGCGAAACCGTCGCGGTCACTCTGCCAAATTTGTTGTCACGCTCGCCGAAGAAACGGTAGAGACGAAGCGAGAACTGGTTCGGTTATTCGTTCTTTTCAGCTGATATGAGACCCACATGTCCGCCATCGTCATCGAAGACGTGACCAAAACCTTTCGCCAGCACGTTGCCGTGGACAATCTCAGTCTACAGGTGCCGCGCGGCAGCATTTACGGATTCATCGGACCCAACGGCTCCGGGAAGACGACGACGCTGCGCATGATTATGCGCATCCTCTATCCCGACCGCGGCGTCATCCGCGTCCTGGATGAACCAACGGATGGCGATCCGAACAATCGATCGATCCTCGATCGGGTTGCTTACTTGCCGGAGGAACGCGGCCTGTACAAGACGATGAAGGTGCGCGACGTGCTGCGCTTTTACGCCGAATTGAAAGGGTTTCGCCGCAGTGGGCCGGAGATCGCTGCCTGGCTGGAACGCATGGATCTCAGCGCCTGGGCCGACAAGAGGGTGGAAGCGCTCTCCAAGGGCATGGCGCAGAAAGTCCAGTTCATTGCTACGGTGATCGCACAACCGGAGCTGATTCTGCTCGATGAGCCGTTCAGCGGTCTCGATCCCGTCAACACCGATACGCTGCGCGATTCCATCCTGGAGCTGCGCCGCAACGGCGCGACCATCGTTTTCTCGACGCACGACATGAGCGTGGCCGAGAAGCTGTGCGATTTCATTTTCATGATCTACAAGGGCCGCAAAGTGCTCGACGGCACGCTGGAGTCGATCCAGGACGCCTACGGCAGCGATACGATCCGCGTGTACCTGGATGGAACAGCGACGCTCGACGATCTGCCGGGCGTCGCCAAGGTGACGGATCTCGGTCGTTTTCAGGAGTTGCGGCTGGCACCGCAAGCCGACACGCAAGCGATATTGGCCTCTCTGATGCAGCGCGGCCGTCTGCGTCACTTCGAGATCAACCGGCCCACGCTACACGATATCTTTGTGCGAATCGCCCGACCGGATGCGGGCTCGGAGGAAAAGAGCCATGCGTAAGATGTTCGTCGTCGCCGTGCGCGAATACTTGGCCGCTGTCCGCACCAAGGCGTTTCTCGTCACGCTGATTATCATGCCCGTGCTGATGAGCGGCAGTATCCTCGTTCAGTGGCTTTTACGCGACTCTCACGACACCAAGACAAAGAAATTCGTCGTTGTCGATCGAACTCCCAGCGGACGCCTGTACCCTTCGATTGAGAAGGTGGTCCAGGCTTACAACGAGAAAACGATCGATCCCGCCACGAACAAGCCGATTTTGCCGCGTTTCGATCTGGAGCCGGTGCCGGCCTCGGCGAACACACCGGAAGCCATCGCCGAGCAGCGGTTTGAACTTTCCGAACGTGTCCGAAACGGCGATTTGTTCGGCTTTCTTGACATCGGGGCCGAAGTGCTCCAACCAGGTCAAGGCGAAACAAGCAAACAGGAACGCGTCGTTCGTTACCAATCCAACCGACCCACGAGCCTTGAGTTTCCGCGTCTGATCGAGGGCCCACTGCTGTTCGCCATCCAGGACTTGCGCATGGATGAGTCGCATTTGAAGGTACCGCGCGAAACGATTCACGCAATCATGAGACCGGTCTCCGTAGACACACTGGGACTTACGAGCCGCAATCCCGTCACCGGTGCCATTGAGGATGCTACGTTAGTGGACCGAATCGCGCCCGTGGCGGTGCCTGTCGGTTTCATGATCCTGATGTTCATGATCATCATGATGACGGCAACGCCCTTGATGCAGGGCGTGGTCGAGGAAAAGATGCAGCGCATTGCCGAAGTGCTTCTCGGCTCGGTGCGGCCATTCGATCTCATGCTCGGCAAGCTGCTGGGCATGACCGCCGTGTCGTTGACAATCACGGCCGTCTACCTCGGCTGTGCTTACGGAGCGGCGCGGCAGTACGGTTTCGCCGCGTACATCCCGCCCGATCTGTTGGCCTGGTTCGTGGTGTATCAGGCGTTGGCGTTGCTGATGTACGGCTCGCTGTTCATCGCCATCGGCGCCGCTTGCACGGACATGAAGGAGACGCAAAATCTGTTATGGCCGGTCATGCTCCTGGCCATGTTGCCGATGTTCCTCATGGGCAGCGTCTTGCAGGAGCCCAATAGCACCGTGGCCGTGAGCCTGTCGTTCTTTCCTTTCGCAACGCCGATGCTGATGATCTTGCGTCAGTCGGTGCCGCCCGGCGTGCCGGCCTGGCAGCCGTTCCTTGGGGTTGCTTTGGCTGTGCTGACGACGTTGTTTTGTGTGTGGGCGGCGGGGCGAATCTTCCGTGTTGGCCTTCTCATGCAAGGCAAAGGCGCGAAAATCGGCGAAATGATGCGCTGGGTGTTCCATGGCTAGAACGCTGAATTTCGATCAAACAGATCGCTCAAAGACTTAATCCGATCATCGATCGCACAGGAGCTGCGCTCATCTGGAGCGAACAGTAAAGCTCGCATCCGGGCGGCCCGCGCTCCCTCGAAATCGTTGACGGGATCATCGCCGACATAAAGAATCTGCTCCGGCGGAGAGGCGGCTTGTTTGCACATCGCCTCGAAAAACGCGCCAGCAGGCTTGCGCCAGCCGATCTCCGAACTGATGATGAGATGACGAATCGACCGAAAAGTGGGCTGCTGCTCGACCAGGCCACGTAGTCGCTGATCGAAGTTCGAAGCAATGCCGAGCATGTGCCCGCGCGCCGTTAGCGCGGCAAGCACCTCAGCGGTTTCCGGTTCGCAACGCCAGGCGTCGGCGCGGGCGAAGTGATCGTACAACTCCCGAAAGCACATCTCGACATCCGTCACGTCGTCGAGCACTTCGCGGACGATGGCTTGCCAGCGAGCAACTTCGCGCGCCTCATCCGTGCGGAGGTTGCTAGCGTAGTCCGCTTCTTCCTGACGGCGAAAGGCTGCACGGAAGCGAACGCGAATGGTTGTCTCGTCGAGACGGCTGCCGTAACGTCGTCCCACGGCCGCGTAGACCGCCGGCGCAGGAGGTTCAGTGTGAATAAGTGTGCCGACGGCGTCGAAAAATACCACGGAAGGAAGTGGGAATTGAGGGGGCATAAACTCCACAATCCGATCACGACGGCGAGAGTTGTTCGAGGAGTCGGTCGAGCCGTCGTTGTAGTTGGCGCACGTTGAAGTGCAGGCTCCAGCAGCGCTGCTCCAGGCCTGGACAGGCCTCCTGATCGGCAGCAAGAGCCTGGCGGAATTGGTCCAGTTCCAGCGCGGCGCGCCAAGCTTGGTCCGTCTGGCCGGTGCGTAGCATAGTCTCAATACGCGAATGCAGTAAGGCGGCGGTGGTCGGGTTGTCGCGCAAACGACGTTTGACGCCGGCTAACTCGCGCTGCGAACTCGTCAATTCGGCGCAGCGCTGTTGCAGCTGAGTGCTGAGACGATCGATCTCGTCGAGCAATTGCTCGCGTGTGCTGGGCTGCATCAGACGCCGGCCCAGGTCTTTCAACCCCGATTCAACCGAGTAGATCAGTTGTTCCAGCATTGTCCTCGTCTCCGGGTCCGCGACTGCGATCCCCTTCTCTGCTGTTGTATGTGCGGAATACACCTTTGACCAAGTGGAGTGATCTTTGCGATAAGCGACGCCGAACATTACAATGGGGGCGAGTGCTCGTCCGGCTTTGATCCTGGGCACCGTGTAGGGAGTTGACTCATGAATGATCGATACGAGAGCATTCTCAAAGCCGCGTTGGCTCTGCCCGAGGCGGAGCGAGTCTTCCTGATTGACGACTTAATGGAGAGCTTGCCCCCTGATACGGGACCGCTGAGTGATGAGGAAATGCTCGCTGAATTGGAGCGACGACGCGCCGAGGTCGAACAAGGATTGGTCAAGCCGATCCCTTGGGAGGAGGTTCGGAGACATCTTTGGGAAGATAAGTGAGCGATATGCCTACTCGTGCGGCGGAATTTCATCCTCTGGCACGGCGCGAATTGAAAAAAGCAGAGCGCGGGTATCGGCGATACGGCTCAAGGACGGTTCAACGCTTCTTGCAAGCCGTGGATGATGTGCTTCAGCGTATCGCCAGCAATGCGGAACTGGGATCTCCTTATCTTCGGCGTTTTCGTTGGATGCAAGTGAAGCGGTATCCCTACTTACTTTATTACGAGATTCGAGATCCCTTGCCGGTATTGATCTACGCAAGCGCCCATGCGCGACGTCGGCTCGGCTACTGGCTGCGACGTGCGCATCCCTGAGCCGTTCTCTAAGATCCTCCTTCTTGTCGGTCCCGGGACTTGCCCGTCATGCTCGAAATCGAACAAAAATTCGCCAACGCCGACTTCGCCGCCATCGAGAAGCGACTAAACGAATGGGAGGCGCGTCTTGGCGAAGAACACAGCGAGGCCGATCACTACTTCAACGCTCCCGACCGCGATTTTGCTCGCACCGACGAAGCGTTTCGACTTCGTCGCATCGGTTCAGCCAATTTTCTGACCTACAAGGGGCCGAAGCATCCTGGAGCCGTCAAGGTGCGAACCGAGCTGGAGATCCCGCTGCGTGATGGTGAGGAGGCGGCGGACCAGATCATGCGAATGCTTGGTCATCTCGGTTATCGTGATGTCGCCGTTGTCCGCAAGCAGCGGCGGACGTATCACCTGGAGCGCGGCGGTTTCGCCCTGGCTGTTTGTCTCGATGAAGTCGAAAAGCTCGGCCGCTTCGCCGAAGTGGAGATTGTTGCCCCCGACGAGCGGGTGGACGCGGCTCGAAGTGTGCTCGCCAACACCGCCGCTGAACTGGGACTGACCAATCTGGAGCAGCGTTCCTATCTCAATCTCTTGCTGACGGCGCAAGGAACGCCACAGCCCGCCGACATACCGGAGAACACTCCATGAAAGCCGCCCTCGTCACCGACATCGCTCCGCTGCGCCAGGTTGTGGCCGAGGCGCGGCGGGGCGGCCGGACGATTGGACTGGTGCCGACGATGGGAGCACTCCATGACGGACACCTCAGTCTGATCAAGGCCGCCCGCGCCGAGACCGGCTATGTCGTCGTCTCCATCTTCGTCAATCCGACGCAATTTGGACCGAACGAGGATCTCACCCGTTATCCGCGGCCGCTGGAGCGCGATCTGGAGCTGTGCGGTGAAGCCGGCGTTGATCTGGTGTTTCATCCGCGACCGGAGGTCATGTATCCGCCGGATTATCGCACCTTCGTCGAAGTCACCGGCTTGCAAGATGTACTGTGCGGCGCATCGCGGCCCGGACACTTCCGCGGCGTGGCTACGGTCGTCCTCAAGTTGTTCAATCAGGTTCAGCCCGACCGTGCTTATTTCGGCCAAAAAGATGCCCAGCAGACGCGCATCATTGGGCAGATGGTGCGCGATCTGAATGTGCCGGTGGAGATCCGTATTTGTCCGATTGTGAGGGAAGCGGATGGTCTGGCTCTTAGTTCTCGGAACGAGTATCTTGAAGCAGAGGAGCGCCGCCGAGCGATCGTGCTCTACCACACTCTGACCGAAGCGCGACGGCGGATCGAAGCGGGGGAGCGTGATGCGGCCGCGGTGCAGCAGGCGATGGCGAAGCGAATCGCTTGCGTGCCCGGCGCCGTCCTCGATTATGCCGCTGTCGTGGATGCCGACTCGCTGCAAGCTCTGAGCCGGATCGATGCCGAGCACTCCGTTCTGCTGGCCCTCGCCGTTCGCTTCGGCGGCACGCGTTTGATCGATAATCTCCTCATCCGGTGGTAGGGTGGGTCTCGCCATGCTCGACCCACCACGCCCTGCCGGTGGGTCTCGCTACGCGCGACCCACCCTACGGAGAAACTCAAAACGATACCATGTCGCACCCCCTGTTCACTCCCGAAGCGCGTCTGCTGCTGGAAAAGGACGATCGGGCAGCGATGGAAGTGTACTGCGACACATTGCACCCGGCCACCGTAGCGGAATCTCTCACCGACGACACGATCAGCGTCGAGGATGTCTGGCGCTTTCTCAACACGTCATCGATCACCAATCAGGCGGCGATTTTCGTGTACTTTCCCCTGGAGGAGCAGGTAAAGCTGGTCGAGGGCACGGGCCGGCCACACATGGCCCGGCTCATCGAGCAGATGTCGCACGACGACCGGGCCGATCTGCTGCGCCGCCTGGAACCGAAGGTCGTCGAGAGCCTGCTCCGTCTGGTCGATGAGGCCGACCGCCGCGACATAGCCACCCTGGTCAAGTATCCGGAGAACACCGCCGGCGCCCTCATGACCACCGATTACGCCTGGCTGCCGGCCAACATCACCGTCGATCAGGCGCTGGACCGTTTGCGGCTGCAAGCGCCCGACAGCGAGACCATCTATTACGTCTACGTTGTCGATGACCAACGGCGGTTGCTTGGCGTGGTGACGCTGCGCGAGCTGATCCTGGCGCCGCGCCGGGCTCTCGTCAGCGAGCTGATGGATGCCCAGCCGGTAACGGTCAATGTCAACGACGACCGCGAGATCGTTGCCCAGCAGATCACGCGCCTGGATCTCCTGGCCATCCCCGTCCTCGATGCCGAAAGCCGGCTCGTCGGCATCGTCACCTACGACGACGTGATGGACGTGGTGGTATCGGAAGCGACCGAGGACGTGCATCGCATGGGTGCCGTGGCGCCGTTGCAAGAAAGCTATCTCGAAACGGGTTTCGTCAAGCTGTGGTGGAAGCGAGCGGGTTGGTTGTCCTTGTTGTTCCTGGCCGAGCTGTTCACGTTCACGGCGCTGTCCAGTTTCGAGGACGCCATCGCCGCGGTGGTCGTGCTTAGCCTGTTTGTGCCTTTGTGCATCTCCACAGGGGGTAATTCCGGTTCGCAAGCGGCCACGCTGATTACCCGTGCCATGGCGCTGGGGCAAATTACCAACCGCGATTGGCTGCGCGTTCTCCGCCATGAGATCCTCATGGGACTGGTCCTCGGCATCACCCTGGGTTTGATCGGTTTCGGACGCGCCGCCCTGACGCCGGAGAGCGTACGCAGCAGCTCGCCTCCGCGTCAGGAGTCCTTTCAAGCCAAGCTCCCCAAAGATACTCCGCTGGTGAGGCGAACCGTCCCGGAAGGTTGGCTGTGGATGAAGAAGAACATCGAAATCGTCGAGATTCCCCGAGGGGTCGAGCAGAGCATGGTCGAAGAGCACAATTCAACCGTCGCCCTGCCGGAGGGTACGACGGTGACCCCCATTCCCGATCCCAACGATCCGCAGCAGACACTCTGGAACTTCCCGCCTAAGTGCAAGGTTTATCATCCGCCGGTCGATCGTTACCGGCTGTCGCTGGTCATCGCACTGGCTGTGTCGGCGATTTGCTTGTGGGGCACGCTGGTTGGCTCGATGCTACCGTTGTTCTTCCGGCGCATCGGCATCGATCCGGGTATTGCTTCCAGTCCCTTTGTGGCCACGTTCGTCGATGTGACCGGCATCATCATCTATTTCTCGATCGCGCGCTCATTCTTGAGCGACTTCATCGGCTGAGATTCCCTCCCGAAGCCTCCGCACCTGTTCGCGCATTTGACGCGCAGACGGCAAATTCCGTAGAATTAACAAAGGCGATGTTTTGCGAAAGCGCATCGCGGCGGAATTCGAGGCAGGGGATTAGCCATTCATTCTTGAGAGGAGGGCATGACCATGAGAGGGAATTGGTTCGTCGCTGGTTTTCTGGCGGCTGTGGGTGTCCTCGCCTGGGGAGGATCGTCGCGCGCCGGCGATACCATCCGCTTGAACATGGTGGACAACACACCGACGCAGGGCCTGGTCGATAATGGCCAGGGTGCCGATACCATCCGTACCTGGCATCGCGGCTTCGGTTGGGGTGGCTGGGGCGGCCGAGGCTTGGGCTGGGGCGGCTGGGGCGGTCGTGGCTTAGGCTGGGGCGGCTTGGGCTGGGGCGGTCGTGGCCTGGGCTGGGGTGGCTGGGGCTGGGGTGGCCGTGGCCTGGGCTGGGGCGGCTGGGGCTGGGGCGGTCGTGGCCTGGGCTTGGGCTGGGGCGGCCTGGGTTGGGGCGGTCTGGGTTGGGGTGGCTGGGGCTTGTCTCGCCCGTTCTACGGCTTCGGTCTTGGCTCTCCACTCGGTTGGGGAGTCGGTTGGGGAGGACTCGGCTACGGGGGATTCTGGCCCTGTGCGGGTGTTTCGGCCAGCGTGTACACGCTGAACGCTCCGCCGATCACATTCGACTCGCCGCTGCCGGGCGCCGTGCAACCCGGTGCTCCGAATATGCCTCCCGCACAGCCGCGTAACGACGGCACCTTCCCCTACGATGGCGGACCCAACAGCCCTGTGCCGAATCCAAAAGAAGCGGCACCGTCATCGACGCCGCGTTCCGTTCCTCTTGAGGGCCGCGCCGTGTCCTTGCCGAAAGCGGCACCCAAGTGGACCTATCCCGCGTATGGCGAAAGGGCGCGCCGGACTACACCCGAGTCGGAACGCACTTATTTCGCCCGTGGCGAGCAGAAGTAAACAGCTTCACAAAACCCAACGAGCCGGAAATGTGAGCGACGGCAAAGCATCCGTCGCCCACGTTTCCGGCTCGTTCGTTTCGGTCCTGACGATAATAGCGATTCCGCAGGCGAGGAGGATTGTTTTTCCCCCGGCCGCCGAGAGGACGGCTGGCACGCGGCCCAGCGGATGCGAGAATGGAATAACCGCGAAAGGTTCCCAGCTCCGCTTCCTTGATCGCATCATCCGGGGGAGGGTCTCGCATGCGTCTTCAGCCCGTATTGCTTGCTGTGTTCGCCGCGTTCGCGCTGGCCCACGGGGACGTTCATGCTCAAGTGCTGCCCCCGCCCCGCGTCCTGCCGCCGGCTCCTCCATTCGTCGGCGTTCTGCCTCCGGCCGGAAAACCGATCCCGACGCTGCCCCTGGCTGCCTCGCCGATTCCCGTCCCCGGCTATCAGCGCAGCGCCTACCAGGTCTGGCAAAACTACGGCGTGACGTACAACGGCTGGCTGCGTCCGCGCGTCATTCAAAATCCCTACGATGGATATGGTTTCTGGGCCTACAACGGCGCGCCCTATCCCTACGTATACACTCACCCCGGAAGAAATATGCCGTCGGTTGCTCCCGCCGGTCCGCCCGCGCCCTGAGTTTAGCGCGAGAAGCCCATCCAGAAGTTGAACACTTGCGTGATGTCGCCCGCCGGTTTGACGATCGGGAAGCCGAAGTCCAGTGCGATCGGCACCGGCCCCAGCATGGGCACGGTGAAGCGGATGCCGAAGCCGGCCGACACGGCGTAGTTCGAGAATTCGTTGATGCGCGGCGACACGGTGCCGCTGTCCACGAAGCCGACCAAGAAGATCTGATCGTTGGCCGTGACTGGCACCTGATATTCCAGACTGTTGAGCAAAAGCATGTCGCCGCCGGTGAAGAAACCGTTTTGGTTCGGGCCGACGCCGCGCCACTGAAAACCGCGAATGGTCGTGAAACCACCGGCGAAGAAGCGCTCGTAAACCGGCGTCTGGGCGCTGGCCACACCGAACTGGCCGCGATAGACCAGAACCTGCCTGCCGCTGCCGTCGGGGCGGTGAAAGGTCGTAAAGAACTGATTGAGCAGCATGTTGAAGACGCCGAAGGTAAACTTGCCGGTCAGCTCCTCATAGGATAACTGCAATTGGCTGCCCTGGGTCGGACGTATAAGCGAATCGCGGCTGTCGCGCGTGACAGTAAGGGGGAAGCCAATCTGAAAATTGTTGCCCTCCACCGAAGTATAATCGACGGGATCGCCGGTGGGCAGGCTGCCGACATGGACGTTCTCGACGCGCGTGCCAATGGCGACGTTCCAGAAGCGATTGAGTTGCCGTCCCAGGGTGAGTCGATTGCCCGTCCGTTGCTCTTCGTATTCGTTGAAAAACATCATGCGGAAATACATGTCTTCATGGAGGCTGTTGCGCGTGTCGAACAAGAACGGCTCGATAAAGGACAGATTGTACATCTGCATGATGGAGCCGGGCATGGCCGTGATGCGGAGATTTTGGCCAGCGCCGCGCCAAACACGCCCGTTGAGAAAATCCTGCAAGCTGGTCGGTGGATTAAAGAGATCGAAATTGCGCTCATTGAGCACAATACTGCCGACCAGGCCGGTATTGGAGTTGACGCCGAGGCCGAAAATCAAGCTGCCGGTGTTGGCCTCGTTCACCTTGATCTCAACGTCCTTGAACTCCGCATCGCCTTCGCGATCGAGCACATTGACTTCGGGAGCAGGGCCGTCCTGGCCATTGGTGAAAATGTTCAGGCGAGACAGGTTCGCCTTGGCAATGTCCAGATCGGGAAAGGTCAGGACCTGGCCCGGAAACAGCGGCACCTGGCGGAGAATCACGTTGTCGCGGGTGCGGTCGTTGCCGATGATGAAAACCTGGCCGACGCGCGCCGGTGGACGTTCAACGACCTCGTAGCGAACATTGCACACACCGGGCACATCGGAAATCCACACAGGGATGGCCTCGACGCGTGCATCCAGGCCGCTGGCGCCTAGGTAGTCCGTGAGAACCTTGGTGTCGCGCTTCACCTTTGCTTGATCGAGATACTCTCCCGGTTTGAAACTGGACAGAGTTATCAGCTGCTCGCGGGGAATCTGCGTGCTGCCGTGAACATCGGGTACGTCCTGAATGCGATAGCGGGGTCCTTCTTGAATGTGGAAGATGAGCGTCACCTCGCTGCCGTCGGCCGATCGCTGTTCCTCCTTGGAAATGCGCACGTCCTGAAAGCCGAAGCTGCGATAATAATTGCAGAGTTCGTTGACGTCGGCATCGACCATCTGCCGGTTGTAAGTACCGCCGATGAAACCGAACCACTGCCGCGACGATTTCACTTGCGTATTCAGGCGGGCGGCGGTGACGAAATGATTGCCCTCGAATTGGATGCCGATCACCTTGACCTTGGGGCCTTCGGTGATCTGATAGACGACTTCGGTGTCGGCCAGGTCGCCGCCCTTGATGAGTTGACAATCGGCGAAGGACCGTCCCTGTTCGGCATATTTCTCCAGGATTTTCTGACAGCCCTGACGATTCAGATTGGGGTTCAGCGGCATGCTTTCCCGAACGCCGGTGAGGTTTTTCAGATCGTCGGGCTTGATGTGTTTGTTGCCCAGGAAGGTGACCTTCTGCACCATGTTGGGCATTTCGCGCACAGTGAAATAGACTTTGACACGTTCGTTTCCATCCGGCAGAAGCGCGGTTTCGATTTTGCTGAACTGTTGGGTCTTATACAGCTCGCGGACATCCTCATCGACGGTGTAGGGGTTGTATTCGTGGCCGGGCTGGGTGCGCAAACGTACCTTGATCTGTTCTTTGCTCATGCGCTGATTGCCGCTGATGATCACGTCGCTGATGAGGCTCTTCCCTGGAGCCGGGGCGAGCTGAGCCAGGGCGTTCCGGCCACCCAACAGGAGGCCGAACACCACGGCAGCACAGCGAGCCGCGGGTAGAAGGAAGCGTTCCATCACTTGCATGATCGGGCCTCTGGCTCCGGTACGTACTGGCGCACGGGAGGGTGGAGCGATAGTCAAATGGGGAATTTCTGTCAAGGCGGTTTCGCCGCCCGGAAACTTGAATCATTTTGCTCTGCCGTGAAAGCAAAGAACGAACCATGGTTCAGCAGAGCCGCGGCCATAAGGGAGCGGATCGGACAATGTAGTCCCGATAGAGAGTAGCCATGCGACGGTTGCGTGTGCGCGACAGCGGAAACAGGGAGGGACACGGCGGCGAAGTGTTTTCCTGCGTTTACAGCGACAAGGGACCGCTCGTGCTTTCGACAAGATGGGATGGCCGCCGGCGCCTATGGTTGTCGGTCAGGCTGCGCTTGCTCACAAGCCCGGAGCGCTAGCTAAGGGCCGAAGCGCCCGTCGCTAGCGCTCCGGGCTGGTCAGTTCGTCGCACGCTTCCATCCGGGACCGCCGCCGAAAACCGTGTTTGTTCCCGCCAGCGGCAGCCCGGTGATGAGCGACGCTTCCAGCGTCAACGCCCGCATGTCTTCCGGTTCCAGGTCATGCACGTCGCGCTTGCCGCACGCTCGCGCCAGAATCTGAATCTCCGACGCCGTGGCGTGCAACCAGTTCGTCACGCGCTCCGCCGCCGGTTCGATTTCCAGGCGCTTCATCAACTCCGGATCCTGAGTCGTGATCCCGACGGGACATCGGCCGGTATGGCAGTGATGGCAGGCGTAGGGTGCAGCCCCCAGGGCGTGATAATCTTCGACGTACAACGGCTTGTTGCAGTTGAGGGCGATCAGCGCCGCCGTCCCAACGTAGACGGCATCGGCGCCCAGGGCCAGCGCCTTGGCGGCGTCGCTGCCGTGGCGGATGCCACCGGCAATAATCAGATTGACCTCTCCGAAAAGTCGCATTTCCTCCAGGGCAGCGCGAGCCTCGCACACAGCGGCCAGCGTCGGAATGCCGGTATGTTCTTGCAGCAAGTCCGGCGAAGCGCCGGTGCCCCCTTCCATGCCGTCGATGACGATGACATCCGCTCCGCACTTAGCCGCCAGTTTCACATCGTCATAGACGCGACTGGCTCCCAGCTTGACGAATATCGGCACTTGCCAATCCGTCGCTTCACGGAGTTCTTCGATCTTTAGGATCATGTCATCGGGACCCAGAAAATCCGGGTGCCGGCATGGGCTGCGCTGATCGACCCCTTCCGGCAAATCGCGCATCCGCGCAATCTCCGGCGACACCTTGGAACCGAGCAGCAGTCCTCCCGTCCCCGGCTTTGCTCCCTGGCCGATGGTCAACTCAATGGCATCGGCCTGGCGCAGATGATGGATGTTGATGCCGTACCGGCTGGGCAGCACTTCGTAAATGAGCACGCGCGAGTTCTCGCGCTCGGCGGGCAACATGCCGCCATCGCCGGTAGTCGTCGAGCTGCCGGCCATCCGTGCCCCACGAGAGAGCGCCACCTTGGCGTTGTAAGACAGAGCACCGAAGCTCATTCCCGTAATCATGACGGGAATGTCCAGCTCGATCGGCTTGGCAGCATGTCGCGCGCCAAGGACAGTGCGTGTCGAGCATTGCTCACGGTAACCTTCCAGCGGAATGCGCGTCAGACCGGCGGGAATGAAGGTCAGATCATCGAAGGTAGCCCAGGTGCGCGGCCGCAGCGTGCCGAAGCCGCGAATGCGATAGCGACCTAGTTCAGCCTTGGCTTGAATGTCTTCGATGATCGCCGGCGTGTAGGTGCCGCTCTGCTGCGGTCGAAAGCTGTCTTCATGTTGCATATCAATTTCCGTTGATAATGATACCAGGCGGTTTACGTCTCTCAAAGCGTCCTGCGGAAGGTTCATAAGGCCGCCTTCCACACCTCCAACTCTCTGCGATCAAAACTCCACAGTTTCCGCCCCGAAACGACCTTGCGAAACGCTGTCGGTCCCGGCACACGATGCGTCACCAACATCTCGTTGAGCCAGGCACGGTCCTCGGCGGTCGGCTGTTCGATGACGGCGTCGTTGCCCAACGAGGCGATTTGACCGCCGACGAAAACGATACCCTCGTACATGGAGTCGGCCAGAGCGTCGCCGGCGTCGCCACAGATGATGATGCGGCCCTTCTGCATCATAAAGCCGGCCATGTAGCCGCAGTTGCCGCCGATCAGGAGCGTGCCTCCCTTCATCGAGACACCGGCTCGCGCCGCGGCGTCCCCGCGGACAACCACAGTGCCGCCACGGATCGACGCGGCCGCGCCGCTGCCCGCGTTGCCGTCGATAATCATCGTGCCATTCAGCATCGATTCGGCCGCGCCCCAGCCGGCACTGCCGTGAATTTCGATCGTGGCTCCATCCATCATGCCACCGCAGTAATAACCGACACTGCCGGCGAACGCGACGCGCACCGGATGCAGCAGGGCCACGGCGAGATTGTGCCGGGCATCCGGTTCCCAGATGTCGATATGCTCCTGTCCCTCTGCGATTGCCTGGCGCAGAAGTTGATTGATCTCGCGCGTGGACTTGCCGCGGCAGTCGATGGGATTAGACACGGACGCATTCTCCTTGTTCGATTCACTCGGCGGCGGGGGAAACGGCTTCGGCATTGATCGACCACAAACGCATGGAACCGGGCGCCGGTTCGTGGGCTGTGAAATCGCGTCCCAGCGTACGTCGAAGGGCAACTTCCTCGGTGGCCAGGGCGACGAAATCCTCCGTTTCCGCCAGCATCAGCGGCTTGAAACCGTAGCTGTCCTTGACGAAGCCAAGCTGGTCATACGTCGCCGCCAGGTAGCAAAAGGAGCCGTCGAAATCTTCCAGCGACGAACGCATCGCTCCTTCCAGCGATCGGCCCGACGCCATGCGATCGCGCAGGTACACACCGATGACCTCGGAATCGTTTTCCGTGTAAAAACGATAGCCTTCCTGCTCGAAGCGGCGGCGCAGCTTGTGATAGTTTGTGATGTGGCCGTTATGCACGGTCGCCAGGTCGGGGACGCCATGCGCCCAGAACGGTTGCGAGTGACTCAGATCGACGCGGCTCTCGGTGGACATGCGCGTGTGGCCGATGCCGTGCGTACCGTGCAGGGCGCTGATGCGGTAGGCGGCTTCCAGTTCATCCGGCGAACCGACCTGCTTGAACAAGCTCATATATTCACCCAAACAGAGTATCTCGCTGTCGGGCAAACAGTGTTGGATTCGCTTCTCCAGTTTTGCCAGATCGATGTCCGTGGCGATTCGGAAATCGTGGACACCGGCGCGATAGGAACGCAAAAGCGTCAGTCCTTCTTCTTGCAGGACATCGCTCAGCGTTTGCCGATCTGTGCCCGTCGGCACGCTCAGGCGCAGCCGCATCTCGCCGCGTCCGCCGAACAGGGCGACGCCGGCCGAGTCGGGGCCGCGGCAAGACAGCGCCTGGAGCATGGTCAGGAGAGTTCGTCCCAGGGGGAAGTCGGGTTGTTCGCGCTTATCGAGATAGCCGACGATGCCGCACATGACATTTCCTGCTTGAGTTTGTGGACGGCAGCGATTATACACTATCCATACCTCTCTCCCAACCAAATAAGCTCGGCGAGTAGGGGTGTCCGAGCCGCGCAC
>DATBHJ010000204.1:0-28370 GCA_036557565.1 Gemmataceae bacterium | reverse complement strand
CCGCTTACTCCGCTGCGCTGCGTCCGCGGCTCGGACAACATCCGTTGCGGTTGTCAAGGACAGTGGCACTTGACCTTGCTTAAAAGCTCATCCGTGTCAATCGGCTTGTGAACGACGGCCTGAGCGCCCAGGGAAAGCGCCCATTCGTCGCTGGCGATCAGAATGCCGGTCACAATGATGACGGGAATCGAATGCCATTCGGAATGGCGCCGGAGCTTGTCCAGCAGCGTCCATCCATCATCGCCGGCCCCCGACAGGAGCATATCCAGAAGGATAAGGTTCGGTTTGGCTGCGCGCAGCGCTTCCAGTGCCTGGCCGCCGTTGGCAACTCCGCGGACGGAGTAGCCTTGACAGCTCAGGATGGTGGATAAACTTTCTCGTGTGACGGCGTTGTCTTCCACGATGAGCAAGGTTTTCGTGGCAAGTTCGGCCATCGGTATTTCGCACCGTTCTTCCTGAACGGGTGAACCGCTTGCTTTTGTGGAGCGAACTTGGACAATTCCATCCTATCCCCAGACTCGTCCCCAGACAACAGGGACCATCATACCGCCGCTGATGCGACCAGAGGAAGCGCATACCGGCACAGGAGGAAGCTGGCAGCGGCGACCCTTTCTACTTCTGGGGCGGCGCGGAGTTCGGCCCTGTCTGCGAGTCATCTCGGCGAGAAGAGGAGCAGACCGAGCAGCATGCCGAAGATGGCGGCGACTGCTCCAATTGCTACGCCAGAGAGAAAGGGATCGAAAGCGCGCTTGCGGACATCGACATTGATGGCGGGTAACGGAAGTTCCAGCATTGGAGACGTCAGGCCTGTTTGCCATTGGTCGGGGCGGTGCATGGCATCTCTACTCGAAGCGGGCGAAAGGCAAGGATACGCTCCCTCTCTGTTTGGTTCCTGAAACGAATCGTGTGCGTCCCACTGCTGAGCGCGGCCATCCGTAATGCAACATCGAGTTACGGAAAAGGCGCGAAGACTGCGGACGCTGAGTCATGAGCACGGCTTTCGTAGCCGGCTGTTGTTGGGGACAAACCGAAGGCACAACTGGATTCGGGCTACGCCCAGGCGAGGGTCAAGCAACGCGCGAACACTGCGTTGTTGAACATAACTAAATCTTATGCTAATCCCTGCGCAACGGCCCTGTCAAGTAGATAGGTAATCGCGTAGGGGTAGAGTTTGATGCTTTTCTCTTTGGAATCGAAGCGGCAAATCTCCTACCCAGAGCATCCGGCATTGACAAGTGCCGACACAACGATCTACTATATAGGACTGGATGTACGTAGAGCATTCGTACACCGCCTGTCTCTGGCATTTGCACCGTCCACCTGGGCAATGCCGCCCCCCTTAATGGATTGAGAACCCATACCCCCGGCAGCCGGACGAGCATGTCGCTCCTGGCTAAAGGGCACAGCTTTTGCTACATATATTTCTGTCGCAATGGCGTCGCGACAGTAGAACCTAAGGGAGGCCGTCATGGGTCCTAACGTTACGCTTCTCTTTACCCGTGGAGCACTCGCGGGTCAAACCTTCGTCTTCACAGAACCGACGACGTGTTCCATCGGCCGCTCACGTGATTGCACCATCACTCTTCCCCAGGAAGCCGAACACCTGGACGTATCGCGTCATCACTGTGTTCTCGAAATCGCACCGCCGGCCCTGCGCGTCCGCGATCTGGGAAGCCTTAACGGCACGTACGTCAACGGCAAGAAGATTGGCCAACGCGTCACGTCTCAAGTGAATCGCGACATGGACGCCAGCCATCCGCCGCCGGTGGTGCTGTTTGACGGCGATGAGATCCGGCTGGGCGAACACACCGCCTTTCGCGTCTGCGTTTTCTCCGAAGAGAGCGAGAATGTTCTGCGAAACGAACGGCGTTCCAGCGGTGAGTTGCACTTCACGGAGCCGGTTCACTCGTGATAACTAGCACCCGATGGCCGATTATTTTGTCTGTCTCGACGCCGAGGCATTTCTGAATCGAATCCGGCCAGCCCTCGCCGACAGCTGGCGGAAGCGTAGCTTCGATCCCTGTCGATCTCTGTGCCTCAATCTTCTCCCCGCCGCCCAGGCGTACAACCACCGCTATCACACCGGCGAGGAGGAATCTCTCGTCGCCCGGGTCGCCCAGGGTATCCCCTTCGATCGCGCTTGCTGGCGCCATCTGGTCGGCGAAGTGCTGCTGTTCGCCGCTGTCGAAATCCCTGAATTTCAAAGTAACGCCGAGACGCTTTGCTGCCTGCTTGCCCCCGGAGAATATCGCAATCCAGCGATGGTCCGCGAACAATTCGCTCCCATCCAGCAAGTATTTCGAGGCAGCCGGGACGTGACGTTCGGCGCCGCGGTCTATCGTCCCGATCGGGCCGGCTACAACGATCCTGACGACGTGGCCCGGCTCGCTGCCTATCTCGCCGCCGTCGAGTCGCAGCGATGGGCGGTGGACGATTTGCTGCCGCTGGGCGAGTTGGCGGACGAGGACGAACGAGCAGACGAGTTAGCGTTTGTGCGCGAATGGTTTCCTGTTCTGGTCGAGCTGTATCAGCGAACCCAGGCAGAAAAGCGCGTTCTGATCATCGAGAATATCTACTGACGAGTTGGTTCGGGCAGCGGCAGCAAGCGCGGCCGCGGCACGACGACGCCGACGACGCTGCCGTGACGATGTTGCAGCTGCGCGAAGTTGAGTCGCAAAAAATCGGACAGAGAATGTGTAGCCCCATTGGCCAGGTAGGCGCGGGCCAGGTGGGCCATGTGGGCGTCATAGAGGCGCTTGCTTTGCGTGTGCAGAGAGCAGCGGCCTTCATGGCGCCGCAGGTCGCCATCGAACTCCGGGCTGATGTGATACAACTCGTGGAAAAGCGTGATGAACTTGTCGTCGAAATCCTGATCGAGAAAACGCGGCAGGCAGAACGTAACCAGGTAGAGCATCTCGCGTCCTTCGACGAAATAGCGCTGCACCTGATAGAGTCCGCTGCGTCGTCGCCGGACCAGCCGGCCGTTGCGGAAACGCATGGGCGTGACGCGCGCTTGCAGACCGTGCCTTCGGCCGCTACGTGCCTGGGTCATGCCGAAGAGCAGACGTGAGACATCGATGTGAGCCAGCTCCGCACAGTGGCGAACGATGTCGGCACACAGCGCCCGGACACGGCTTTGAAAGTCGAACGGTTGCTGAACGGGTCCGGTCGAGAGCCAGGGAGGTGCTTCCAGTCCGGTCGTGGGTCGCCGTGTTCGTCCGGGCCAACGCACCGTGCGCATCGGCAGCGGATTGTCCGCCGCGCTCCAGCGCAGCTCTAGCGGCAACGATACTTCTTCCTGAAGCGAAGGTGTCCGGGCCACGTGGTTCTCCTGATCGATCCAGTCCGCAAATCCAGTAAATTCGGACTTCGTTTCCATCCGATATAATTGTCACGACTCCTCGTCAACAAACCAATGAGCTGGGACCCTAAAGAGGGAGCATTGTTCCCATGAACAGGATATGTCAAGGGCGAGGTCTGCGCCGACGCGGCTTGGGCTTGGCATTGTTGGCCCTGTGCGGCTGCCAGACGTGGATGGCCGGCATGACTTTGCCGTCGCCGCGTTATTTGGAGCATCCTCCCCAGTATATCCCACCGTCGCCGCCTTTCCCACTTCCGCGCGAATTGTCGTCGCAGGAAGCGGCCGCGGCGGCGCCCGCATTCGGCGCTCCGCCGGCTGTGCCGTTGCCGCCGCCGGTGCCGCCCGCTGCAGCTCCCGCGGTTCCCGCTCCGGCAGGTCCGGCCCCGGCGCCTGTTCCGCCTCCGGGTACATGATGTAAAACTCGGCGAACGGCCGGCGTAAGCCGGCTGGTGAGACTGACACCAGCCGGCTTACGCCGGCCGTTCGCCAAATTTTCGCGGCTGCTTCTCACCGCAGGCCGTTGAGCATGTAGTGCACCTCGGCACTCTGCTTGACGACGATCACCATCCGCACCGGATCGAACGAGACAGTGCCGGCTCCGCCTTTTCCTTCCCAGCTTTCCGGCTCAATGTTTTGAATCTCGTTGAGGATGATCCCCATGGCCTGGATCATCTGGAAATCATTGGCGACGGCCGGCAACAAGGGACTGGCCACGCCCATCAAGTCGCCGATGTAGTAGGTGCGAACCGTCATCATCTCCTTGGCGCGGGCCAGGGTCGTCACTTCGATGGTTTCCTTGCGAATCACGTAGGTCATGCCGACGTCGGCCAGCACGCGCTTGAGGACGGTGCGGGCGCTGACGGGATTGTTGAAGCGCAGTGTGATCGGCGTATCGTATTTAACGTTGGCTTCCTCCAGAGACTGCTTGTCGAGAAGAATGTCCTGTCCCATCTGCCGCGACAGGTGATCGATGACGCTCTGGAGCGTCTCCATGTTGTAGTCCACCTTGATGGGCTTTTTGAGCGCTTCAAGGATGGCCTTTTCGTTCTCGGTCAGCTTGGCGGTCGGGGAGCGGCGCTTGGATTTCTCCAGCCAATCATCGGGCAGATCGTAATCGGACCTGGGCGGCACAGTGGCCTGATCCACGCCGGCCATGGTGGCCGTGTGGCGATCGTTGCGTCTGTCGCGGACATTGCGCGCTTCGGCGACGCCGCGATTCATCTGCTGGATACGCTGTGTGGCCGTGTCGTAGACGGACTTGGCTCCCTCGGCGACGCGCGGGACCGGGGCACGGCGCTGCTCGATGCGTGGTGCCTCGGCAGCCGGCTCAACGACCCGCCGCACGCTGGCCAGGGCGCGCACGCTGCCCAGATCGCGCTCCACCACTGCCAATAACGAGGTACGGCGTTCCTCCGTAAGAACAGTATCCTTCCGAAGCGTCCCGATCAGCTCCTTGAGCACGTCGAACGCTTCTTCCGGATCTCTGCGAAGAAGGCGATAGGCCTTCATGCGACCATCTTGCACTTGCTTTTCGATGCGCTGAGTCTCGATTTTCAGACGTTCGCGCACTTCGGGCAACGGATCGTTCGATTGGGCTGGTAGGCTGCTGGCGAACCAGGCTAAAGTTGTTACACAGAGAGTAAACGGAATGTTCCGGCGAATCGCTACGGCCATCGGTGTTCCCCCTGACGGGTTGAAAATAGAAGCACCAGCCTTCTTCCCTATCTAAGCGTACCGTGGCCCGGATGGTTTCGCCAGTAAAAAACCGGCTTTCCCAACCACGCCACAGCGTCGGCAAGGTCCGCTCTTGCTGGCGCTGCGGGCTGGTGTGCCCCCAAGGAGGAAATATGCCTACCCCGCGCACGCTCGAATGGATTGGCGACACCGACGGCTTCGTGCGTCTGATCGATCAAACGCAGCTGCCCACCACGCTGGTGTATCGCGATTGCCGCACGGTCGAGGACGTATGGGAAGCAATCCGCGTTCTGCGGGTGCGCGGCGCTCCGGCCATCGGCGTGGCGGCGGCGATGGGCGTCGTGGTCGGCGTACAAGGCTGCACGGATGCGGCGCGCTACGGCGAGCGTCTGCGGGAAGTGACGGCCTATCTGCGTACCAGCCGGCCGACGGCGGTGAACCTGTTCTGGGCGCTGGAGCGCATGGAGCGGTACTTCGAGCGCGAGTGCCGCCAAGGCACGCCGCGCGAATGGACCCGGCGGCTGCTCGCGGAGGCGCTGGCCATCGAAGACGAGGACCGCCGCATGTGCCGGGCCATCGGCGCCGCGGGGGCGCATCTCATCGGCGACGGTAAAGGCGTGCTGACCCACTGCAACGCCGGCGGCCTGGCGACGGCGGATTACGGCACCGCGCTGGCCGTGATGTTCACCGCCGCCGAGCAAGGCCGGCGCTTTCACGTCTACGCCGACGAAACGCGGCCCTTGCTTCAGGGAGCGCGTCTGACCGCGTGGGAGCTGCATCACGCCGGCATCCCCGTGACGCTCATCTGTGACAGCATGGCCGGCCAGGTCATGAAGGAAGGCCGGGTGCAGCTGGCGATCGTCGGCGCCGACCGCATCGCCGCCAACGGCGACACCGCCAACAAGATCGGCACCTACGGTGTCGCCCTGCTGGCCCGCGCACACGGCATCCCCTTCTACGTCGCCGCGCCGTCCAGCACATTCGATCTGAGCTTGCCCAACGGCGACGGCATCCCCATCGAGCAGCGCGATCCGCACGAAATCACCAACGGCTTCGGCCGACAAACGGCGCCCGACGGAATCCGAGTCTACAATCCCGCGTTCGATGTGACGCCGCATCATCTGATCGCCGGGATCATCACAGAGAAGGGGCTAATCCAACCTGTCTGCGAAGAGACCATCCGTGCGAAGTTAATGTGACAATACCGACCAGCCCGGAGCGCAAGCGACGGGCCGCACTGCCCGTCGCTCGCGCTCCGGGCTGGTTAGGGGTTTTGTCCGAGTTTCTACGCGATTGGCGCGAAGTAAACCTGACAGGGGTTGCCGGAATACCTCCCTCGTGCTGTATCATGAACATATTGGCATAGGGAAAATCCGAAAAGCCAAAAGCGGCATGGATTCAAATCTCAAATCCAGGCCCGGTCAGCCGCTCTGGTGCCGCCCGAGGGACTTTCTCATGGCTCATTTCTATCGCCGCGCTTTCACGCTGATGGAGTTACTGGTCGTCGTCGCCGTCATGGCCATTTTGATTGGGCTGCTCTTGCCGGCCGTGCAGAAAGTGCGGCAGGCAGCCCTCTCCCAGAAGTTGGCCAACGAGTCGCAATTCGGTTTCGGCCCGCAGATGGCCGCAAACAACTTGGCGCAAGCTCCAGCCGGCCAGCCGCCCGCTTCGC
This sequence comes from Gemmataceae bacterium, assembly GCA_036557565.1. Classification (GTDB taxonomy): domain Bacteria; phylum Planctomycetota; class Planctomycetia; order Gemmatales; family Gemmataceae; genus JAJPHU01. The sequence continues at coordinate 21,642 of DATBHJ010000204.1, read as the reverse complement.
GGCCGCGCGCCCGCGTCAAGACCTTCCTCGCCGACCTCGTGCTGACGCCCCGGCTCAGCGCCGGCACCGCCACGCCGGAGTCCATCTACGAGGCTCGATTCAGTGGCAAGATCCAGGCCGTGCGCCCGGCGAACGAGGCCGGCGATTGCGAGCTGGAGCTGCCCTTGCCGCCGCAGACAATCTCCCTGGCGGACCTGGAAATCACGGCCGGCGGCAGACCCAGCGAAATGGTGGCCCTGCGCGACGGCAAGATGGTATGGCGCGGCACCCTGGCCGCTGCGCCGACGGAGCTGGAGATCACCTACACGGCTGTGGGCAAGGGGTTGTATGAACTGTCGGTCCCGCCCGGCGGCATCCTCGATCACTTCCAGGTCACGCTGACCGCCAACGACTCCGACGTGCGCTTGCTGGAGCTGTCCCTCCAGCCGACGAGCTTCACGCACACCGCCGACGCTACTTCCTACACCTGGGACTACAAACGGTTGCTGTTCGGCCAACCCGTCCGCCTCGACGTACTGGGAATCGCACCCATCGACCGTCTCGGCGAATTGACGTGGCTCGCTCCCGTCAGCGTGCTCATCTTCGGCCTATTCGTCGGCCTGGTCGTCCGCGCGTTCGAGGTCACTCGCTTCGATCGCTCGATGCTGCTGTTGACCGTGGGCACCTTCGCCGGCGCTTATCCGCTCATGTACTTCGCCCAGGAGTACATCCCGCTCACCGCAGCCGTGCTCGCAGCCGGCGGAGTCGCGCTGGCCATCATCGGCGTGCGTGCCGTGACCCTGATGGGAGTGAAGCTGGCCCTGGCCGGCGTCATCGTTCCGGCAGCGGCGATCCTGACCATCACGCTGATCGCCGCCGTCGTTCCGCGTCTTCAAGGCATCCTGCTCACCGGCGAAGCCCTCGCCTTCTTCATCGCCGCGATGATGCTGCTCCCCAAACTCCGCGCGACGATTGCTGCGCCGGCACCGGCTGCGGAAGGCCCGGCTGGCTCGCCGACCGGCATTCGTGAGTCATGAGGCGAAGCGTCTGGCTTACCGTTACCAGACGCATTAGTAGTGCGACATACTTGATTTGACGGACTAACAAGACGAGGATATGGTCATGGACCGGCGACATTTACGCTTGTTGCTATTGGTAGTCGTCCTTATCGTCTTCACCACCCTATTGTGGTTCTATCTCTGGTCGCCAGTCCCAGAGCCGGACCCACTCACCACCGCCGTCCTAGAAGCGGCTGCCGAAAGGTGGTGGCGCCCCCACACCGGCCACCGGTGGAACATCCCAGAAGAAGAGTGGCCCCCGGAACTGCTGCGGCTTCGGCCGAAGGCGGTTCGGGTGGCCCCCGAAGGTGTGTTCATCCCTTTCAAGTCGGTTTACATTATGGAGCGGGGACTGTTCATTCTGCCGCGAGCGTCAAACTATCAGCCTCAGCAGGGCATGGACCCCTCGTTCCAAGTGCTTCGAGGTCGGGTCTACAAGTACGAGGTTAAGGGTTGATCGAGGCCTAATTTTTCTCTCGTTCCCAAACGGAGTTTGGGAACGCCGTCCGCGAAACTCTGTTTCGCGCCGCTAGCCCATGACAAGAGGCGAAACAGAGTTTCGCGATGAGGGTTCCCAAACGGAGTTTGGGAACCAGGAAACCAGAAAAAACGGGCGGCTAGAACTACCTCCACTCACACGCAGCAGCAAATCTGGGGATGCCTCAACTGACGTTGCCGTTGCTTTCGATGTCAGCGATCATAAATGCATGTCCGTCATCATCAACGAAAAAGATTTGCCGCAGGAATTGTTGGCCGAGCAGGCCGTCGAGGCGGCGTATTGTTCGGAATTGGCCGAAGTCGCTTCCAAAGTGCAGCGCGGACTGCCTGCGCTCATCGAGTGCGATAAGGATCTGGCGCCGTATCTCTACGCGAACCTGCGCAATCGTCTCCGCGCTGTAAGCCTGCGTTGCCTCTATCTCGATGGCCGGCCGCGTCAAGAAGAGCAGGGCGGCACCATGCCGATGGGCATGATCGGCACCATGATCGCGCAACTGCGTGAGGCGGTGCGCGGGCCGGTCGAGCGGCGCATCGTCGTGTTGCCGCACCTCGATCTGCTCACCACCAGCCAGGGCGGACTGACCAGCGAAGCGCGCGAAGTCATTCCGCTTCTGTACGAAAACCCCGAGCTGGTGTGGATCGGCTTCAAGGACCCCTCGTTTCCGTTGCCGCAGGTCATCGAGAACCTGTTTCCGCACCGCGTCAGTTTGCTCGGCGTTCGCCGCGATCGGCTGCGCCATCTGATCACGCGCAAGGAGAGCCGTAAGTTCGGCCGCGAGTTCAATCCCTGGGCGCTGTACAAGTACGTCTCCGGCGTCAACGCCGTTCGTCTGCGAAAATTATTGTCCACGCTGGAGGGCGAAGATTATCCCGCCAACCCGCAGAATGCTTATCGCCAGCTCCGCCAGGCCACGCTCGGTGGTGCGCTGGAAGTGCCAACCATCTCTTTCGAGAAAGACATCGGAGGCTATGCCAAGGTCAAGGCTCAGCTCAACAATGAAGTTCTCCACTTCCTGGCGCGCAAGGATCGGTTGACCAGTGAGGAACAGATCCGGTCCCTTGAGGATCTCATTCCCAAGGGCATGATTTTTTGGGGACCGCCGGGCACAGGCAAGACGCTGTTCGCCAAGGCGATGGCGTCGGAGATCGGCGCGGCGGTGACGATCGTTTCCGGTCCCGAATTGAAGAGCAAATGGGTGGGTGAATCGGAACAGCAGCTCCGGCAGATTTTTCACAAGGCGCGGGAGTCGGCGCCGTCGATCATCGTCTTCGACGAGCTGGATTCCTTCGCCTCGGCGCGCGGCACCTACACTGGCAGCGGCGTCGAGCATTCGATGGTCAATCAGCTACTGACCGAGATGGACGGCTTTCATCGTGAGGAGATGGTGTTTGTCGTCGGCACGACGAATTTCGTGGAGATTCTCGATCCGGCCCTGTTGCGTCCGGGCCGTTTTGAGTTTCATCTGCACATTCCTTACCCCGATGCAGATGCGCGCCGGGAGATTATCCGCATTTACGATCGCAAGATGGGCTTGCAGATGAGCGAGGAAACGCTGGAATACACGGTGAAGCGAACGGGCCACGGCTACCTGACGCCGCAGGGCACGCCGTTCAGCGGTGACCACCTCAATGCCGTGTGCCGTTCGATCGCCCGTCTGCGTCTGCGTGAAGGCCGTGACGATGCCAGCATGCCGCGCGACGTGGAACGCGCTCTGACGGAGTATCTCGACCGGCCGAAGATGACGCCGGCCGAGGAGCGTGTGTTGGCCACGCATGAGGCCGGCCATGCTATTTGCTCGCTGTTTTGCAAGCACACGCCGCCCATCGAGCGCATCACCATCGAGAGCGATAATCCCTGGGCGTTCGGCTACGTCCGCCATCAGGACCCGGCCCATCGCTACATCCGCACGCGCAACGAATATCTCGACGCCATCTGCGTCGCCCTGGGCGCCCGTGAGGCAGAGACGCTGCTGCTGGACGATCTGTCGATGGGTGCCGTCGGCGATTTGGAGACGGCCACGGCCATTGCCCGTGAGTTGGTCGAGGTGCATGGCCTGGGCGGGCCGGAGGTCGGTGTGGCGCGTTTCGTCTCCGAGAAGGACGAACGCCAGCGCCGTGCGGATCTGTCGGAAAGCCAGAAGGACGCGCTCGACCGCGCCGTTCGCGCGATCCTGGAGGAAGGCCGGCAACGGGCCGCGGAGATTCTTCGCGAAAATCGCGCCTTGCTGGAAACACTGCGCGATCTGCTGATGGAAAAGAAAACCATCGACGCCAAGACGCTCGCCGGGTTCGCCCCCGAGAAAGTGCCGTCCAAGGAACCCTGGCCCGAAGGCGACCCGGCCGTTGGAGGTAAGGCGAAGATTGGCGAACGGCCGGCGTAAGCCGGCTGGTGCGGCTCAAACCAGCCGGCTTACGCCGGCCGTTCGCCTGACGGCCTCAGGAGGTTTACGATGCCGGAGATGACCATTCAGTTGCGCCGCGATCCTCAGACCGGCAAGCAGAACATCATCGTGAAACTGCGCTCCGACGAGGACGCCTTGCCGCACGAACACGAACAGCTGCACCGGGCCTTGGTGGATAAACTCATCGAGGGCGGCATCCTCAAGGCCGGCGAGGAAGGCAACCTCATCATCGAGCGCGAAGAGGAGACGGCCGCCCCGGAGGCGCAACGCACCGCGCCCGAGCCGCAACGGCAAGCGCAGCGGCAAAGTGGTGGCTCATCATGATTGTTCATTTTCCCGATCTGAATATTCTGCAATTGGTGCTGACCACCGGAGCCGTTCCGCCTGACGTCGCCCAGAAGCCCGCCGTCACTGGTTTCGGCGAAGAAGAGCAAGTCTGGGTCGAGACGACGGCCAAGCTGCCGATCACGGCTCAGCGCGAGTTGAAGCGCCTCGGCGCTTCCGTGTACAAATCCACCGACGTTGCCCTGGATACGCAGGTTTCCTGTTGGCTCGAATTGTTGCCGCTTGTCCGCGACAATGCCCCGATCGACGCCCTGGAGAAGGTGCCCGTGCTGTTCGATGTTCTCAGCGGGACGGAGCTGTCGCGGCTGGTCGTGGAGATGTTGCGCCTGGGCAACGATCGTCAGAGTTACCGCTGGCTCGAAGAAGCGAAAGATGACAACAATGGCCGGGCTTTGTTGCGTGTGGTTGGTCCGCCGTATTACTCGTTGCTGCGGGCCATCGATCAGCTTGGCGGTCCCGAAATCGCGCCCCATGCGTTCGTCGAACGTGCGCCGGGCGTTTGGGTGGAGATTGAGTATCGTCATCCGTTGACGGCCAACATCCAGCCGCCCAAGGGCAAAATCCTGTTGCTGCGTCCGCCGCGCCAGTGGCTGATGCTCCCCGATGCGCCGTTCCGCGACATTTACGAAATCGTTGAATTTCAAATCCCCGGCGAAACCACACACTGGAAGGATAGTCCACTGCCCCATCGATTGTCGATCACGCCGCGCTTGCGTCAGGCCGGACCTGCCGACGGCGCCGAGCTGTGGGTGCTGCGCGGCGACGCTCTCGACGAGTTGAATCGCTTCGTGCAGAACGCCGAGGACCAGTTGCTCAATCGACTCGCCTTCGCCGTCGGCGAGAAGAACGGACAAACCATCGTCGTCCTGCGCGTGCGACAATCGAAGCAGTCGCCGCCTGTACTGGTGCTACCGGCCGAGGCATACAAAAGCCATCTGAAATTACCGAATTTGTTCCTACCGGCTGGTTTTGCTCTGCACCCACCGCTGCGGCGAGATGTGGTCCGCAAACTGCTGGCCAATGATCCCAATCAAATCACCTGGCTAGTTCCCGGCGAAAACGGGTCGTTCATTCCCGAGGGGCTGCCCGATGACGTGTTTCGACCGCTGACGGATTGGATCGATTACATCCTCGACCGCGACCGCGAACAGCTGCAAGCGTGGATGCAGGCGATGCAGTTCGATTTTGAGCCGTTCGTTTGCGACGAGGAGCAGTCGAGCAAGCCGAAGAAGCCGCCAGCTTCCGAGAAGAAGCGCGGCCCCAAAGGTGCTTCCGCGCGTCCAGCCGCGGAGGGCGAGACAAGCGCGACAACTGCGTCCGAGACACCGGAAGAAACGACGCCCGAAAGCTCCATCCTGGAAGCGTTCGCCTCAGTCGAGAAAGTGGAGCCGAGCGAAATCGAAAAAGAGCTGCACGCCGTTGAAGAGGAATTTCTGGCGTTACCGGGCGGCCTGGACGAAGAAGCGCATCGAGCCTTATGGCCGCGCTTGGCGGTCCTTAACGCGCGTCTCCTGAAATGGGACGACGCCGGCATTTGCTGGCTAAATGCTCTGTGGGATGCCGGCGACGACAAATGGATTACACCCTGGTTTCGCACCGAGGCGCAGTCCGCAGTTCGCAGCCCACAGTCCGCAGTCCGCAGTCTGGCGGAAGGCGGCGAGCAGATAGCGGAAGCTCTCGACCGTCTGCTCGCCGTGCCGGAGCCGGCGACGGCGGATCTTCGCGCCCTGGCCGCTTTTCTCGCCTGGACGGCGCAGCGCGAGCCGCGGCCGGTGGCACTGATGCAGCGTCTGCCGGCGCTGCAACGATTTCTGGAGAAACACGAGAGATTGCTGCCGGTGCGCGCGTGCTGGCTGGCTTGGTATCACCTCGCTCAGTTGACCGACGGCGACGTGCTGGCCCTGGCCCGCGCTCGCGATCGGTTACTCGAACGGCTGTTTCACAATGGTCTGCGTCCCGAACAAGACATGCCGAGTTTTCTGCGATTTGCCGGGCAGCCGGACGGGCGGCGCGGCCGCGGTCTTGGGCAGTGGATGGTCAAGTTGAATGAATTGGCCCACCGCTGGGTGGACCGGCAACCCTCAGGTTCGATTGAGTACAAAGAAGCGAAAACCAAGGACTACATTGATTTGCTTTTCGCCTTCGGCCTTGGCCGCCTGGGAGAGCACGATGCCAGCCGTCAGCTCTCGCTCCGGGCGCAAAAGAACCTCCTCAAAGAGGACGAGGCGCATGCCATCTTATTCCGCCTGTTCGAGTACCGCATCCGTCAGGCGATAGAAGGACAAGCGACAAATACGCCTCTGGAGACGGAAACGTTGGAGCGACTGAACAAGCTGCGCCAGATTGAACAAGCTCGTCGCGCGGCGAAAAAGAAAGAGTCTGGCGCTGATCTCAGCTACGTTGTTGACAAATTGCGGGGAATGTCTCGGATATTGGAGCCGCTGCAAAAAATACCTGCCTTTGAATATCGTTATATCGCGGCGGGAAGCGGCGAAGTTGAGCAGTTTCTCGCCCGGTTGCCAGACATTCAGGACCGCCAGGAGTTGGTCGAACAGATAGACGGGCTGCTCAAGAAGGGCAAGACGAACCTGCCTCTTTATGTCCGAATCCTCAAGGGTACCCTTGAACAATCGCCTCGGGTTGGTGAAGAGATCGCCCAAGAGTTGCTCGACCAATCCCTTCGCGCCTACGATCAATCCGCCGCATTTTCGGCGAATGATAAGGAGCTACCGGGGCCGGAATCCCTTATGGATCTGCTGGAACGGGGTCTCTTCGTGGCCGCCCATTTCGGGCGACTCGATGCTGTACAGGCTCTGATGACCCGCTTTCGGCAACTGTTGCAGCACGAACGGGAATCATCCTCCCTCATTGGCTTTGACCGCCTGATCGAACAATGTCTGCGTGGCTTGCGCAAGGTCGGACTGCGAGAGGAGATTCAGGAGCTGCTGGCACTGATGTCCGATACGGTTCTCAAGGGGCGTGATCCGGCAACGTTGATAGCAGAGAGGGACGCGGGGCCACTGCTGTGCACTCTGCTGCCCATCGCTGCCGGCTGGTATGACTTCGGACGCGATTCTCTGGCCGAACCGATCTTTCAGGCGGCCCGCACTTTGTTACTGCGGAAAGAACTGGTGCCCACCGAGCATCTCAAACTAGCATGTGCTTATGCCAAAGCAATGGGAGCAGCACCGATTGCGATCGCCCAGGAACGGCTGGAGGAACTCTTCGAGCGCCTCGAAGGCATACCGAATACGTCATCCTATGGCAATTACTACAGTCCCTCACAGATAAAATTCATTGAATCCGTGGTCCTGGCCGTGGTCAGCGATGATTTCACCCAAGGCGCCCAGGCGCGGCGCTGGCTGGATGAAGACGAGTATCTTGTGCGGCAACGCATCCACGGCGACGTTCGACGCTTGCTGACAGAAAAATAGAACGCGGATGACGCGGATACAGCGGATTATCGCGGATTTATTTTTTTCCGATCCGCGCTAATCCGTAACATCCGCGTCATCCGCGTTCTATTGGAGAATAAACAAATGTCGATGGTTGACGATCTCCGCGAAGACTGGACGCTCGAAGAACTGCAAGACGAAGCCGAGGAACTGCGCACGCGCATCAATCGCTTCCGCAAATCGCTGGGCCGATTCTTCGTCCACAAACAGGAGCTGATCGATCTCATGGTCGTGACGGCCCTCGCTCAGGAGCCGCTCTTGCTCGTCGGCGCGCCCGGCACGGCCAAGTCCGATCTCGTCCTGAAATTCAAGGACGCGCTGGGACTGGGCGAGGACGATTATTTCGAGTACATGCTGACGCGCTTCACCGAGCCGTCGGAGATCATCGGTCCCATCGACATCAGCCAGCTGCGCGAGGGCCGTTACATCCGCCGCGAACAGGGCAAGCTGCCGACCGCCCGGCGGGCCTTTCTCGATGAGATTTTCAAATCGAACTCGGCCATCCTCAACATTCTCTTGACCATCATCAACGAGCGCAAGTTTTATCAGGACGGCGTGCCGCAGCCGGTACGGCTGCGCGTGCTGTTCGCCGCCACCAACGAAGTGCCCGAGCAGAGCGAACTGGCAGCTCTCAAAGATCGCTTTTGTCTCAAGGCCGAGAGCCAGTCCGTGCAGGAGGAACATTTCGCGGAATTGATCGATACCGGCATCGAGGGTGAGGTTTCCAAGACGCTCAATCAAAAACCGTGGTGCGAGGGGCACTGCACGCTTGAGGATCTGCTCAAGGCCAATCGCTATCTGACACACCTGTTCTCGCGCAAGCATCGCTCAGGCCGTGGTCAGGAACAGAACGACCGCGAGGTCTTCTTTCCGCCGGATGTGTTCGACGAGTTTCGCCGCCTGGTCAAGACGCTGCAAAACGGCGACAAGATTTTCATCAGCGATCGCAAGCTGGTGAAGCTGTACAAGCTGTTTCGCATCCGTGCCTGGCTGCTGAGCGGCGGCACCGTGACGCGCGACGATTTACGCCTCTTGGCGTATCTGGGCGAGAGCCATCAGGAAATCGAACTGCTACGCCAGAAAGTGCCGATGCTGCTGGGACTGGAGTAAGAGACCGAAACAAATCAATCAACCAGTCCGACGCAGCGCCCGTCGCTTGCGCTCCGGGCTGGTTAGAAGCTCTGCTAGAGCTTCCAAGTCGTTTAGCCGCGCCATGCGGTCGCGAGGCTTTTCTCATCAACGCGTCCATTCTGAATAAACATTAATCATGTTCTAATCCTTTTATCATTAGCCGCCCGTTAACTTTGTAGGAGGAGAAGCATCGAATAAGCTTGAGCGAAGCGCGTGATCGAATTGATGGGGAACCTCCTACATAAGCTGCAAAAGCATCCCCGGATTACCACCTCGGTGTTGGCGCTGGCCGTGTTTGCTTCGGGAGCTGTGGGTCTTCATCTATGGAAAGAATACCACCTCCGCGCCGCCCGCCAGGCTCTCGACAGCTATGCTTTTGAGGAAGCGCAACGCCACCTCAATCAATGCCTTGCCATACCCTTTCGGAATGACGCCGTCTATCTTCTCGCCGCTCAAACGGCACGGCGACGCGATTCTTATCAAGAGTCCTCAGAGTACCTCGCGGCGTGCCAGCAAGAGCAAGGTATTACGAAGGCCGTCGCACTGGAACGCTTGCTGTTGGCGGCGCAGCAAGGTGAGCTAGACGGTGTTGAGGGACCGCTGCGCGACCATCTGGGCGATGAAGATCCGGAGTCCGTGCTGATTCTGGAAGCCCTGGCCAAAGGATATTACCTGCGCTGCTGGCGGACGGAGGCTCTGGAGTGTCTGAACAAGCTACTGCATCTGCAACCGGGCCATCCGCAAGCGTTGCTGCTGCGCGCTCGCCTCAAGGAGGAGATGAACCCCGACAGCGGAGCCGATGTTCTGGGCGATTACGAGAAGGTCCTCGAAGTAACTTCTTCCTTCGAGGCCCGGCTGGGCCGTGCGCGGGCCTTGTACCGTCTGGGTCGGCCGTTGGAGGCCCTTGTGCAGTACCAACTTTTGCTTGGGCCGGGAGAGGCCGATGCCCAGGTGCTACTGGGACTGGCCCGCTGCCGTTTTAACCTGGGCGAGGTGGATGCAGTCCGGATGCTGCTGGAGGAATTGCTCCAGCAGCATCCCGACCAGTGGGAGGCCTTCCTGGAGCGCGGCCGATTGGAGCTGCACGCGGGACAAGCGACCGAGGCGGAGAAGTGGCTGCGTCGAGCCGTGGACCTTGCTCCGCGCTGCGAAATCGGGCCGCTTCGCGCACTGGGCCAATGCCTCCAGTCGCAACACAAAGACGAGGAAGCCCGCGACTGTTTCGCGCGTCTGGATCGCCGGCAAACGGACCTACTCCAGGTCGATCTGCTGACGTTTCAGGCCAACCGCGATCCGTCCAATGTCGCCCTGCGCTACGAGATCGCCGACAAGCTGATGCACCTGGACCGCGTGCGGGATAGGGTGGCCGTGCTGTATCACGTTCTGGATCAGCAACCGCGCCACGGACCTGCCCATGCGGCGCTGGCCGATTATTTCGAGCAGCTCGGACAACCCGACCTCGCCGCCCGTCACCGTCGTGCTGCCACCCAAACTATCCCGGCCCGGTGAGACCATGCCTCACGATCTCTCTACCACTCGCTCTTCGTCACGCCTTCCCTGGGCAGGCGGGGCGGCGCTGGCGATCGTCCTGGTGAGTGCCGCCGTCCTGGTGTATTGGTTTCGCCCGCCGCCTATCCTTCCGCCACCGCCCTCCTATACTGTGGTGGGTTCGCCGCGGGAGGCGGACGCCGAGCAAGTGCATCGCTTTTGCGGCACCGCTTGCCACAGCTATCCGCCGCCGGATACCTTCCCGCGCTCGCTCTGGCGCTACGAGATCAAACAGGCTTACGACCTGTTCCGCGACTCGAACCTGTCGTTCCCGGATTTCCCTTCGCAGGAGTCGGTCGCGCTCTACTACGAACGACGTGCGCCCGAGGAATTGCCCCCGCTGAAATTCGAAAAGCCGGCGCAGCCATTGTCCAAACCCTGGCGGCGCAAAGACTATTCCCTGCCCGGCGAGGCGGGCGCTCCGGCCGTCAGCAACGTCAATCTCGTGCACCTGTTCGACGATCGACGGCTGGACATCCTCGTCTGTGAGATGCGGCGCGGCCAGATCTTGGCCTTGCAAGCCTATCTGCCGGAACCGACCTGGCGTGTGTTGTACAGCCACGGCCCGGATCAGGGCTTCAATCCGGCTCATGCCGAGGTTGTCGATCTGGACGGCGATGGCATCAAGGACATTCTCGTCGCCAATCTGGGATACATGGGTGTGACCGACGCTCCGTGCGGCAGTGTCGTGTGGCTGCGCGGCTTGCCGGAGGGCCGCTTTGAGCCGCATACGTTGTTGGAGGGCATTGGCCGCGTGGCCGACGTGCAGGCCGCCGACTTCCGCGGCGTGGGCAAGCCCGACCTGGTCGTGGCCTCCTTCGGCTGGCGCAACCGAGGCGCCGTCTATTACCTGGAGAATCACACCACCGACGGCAAGAAACCGCACTTCGAGCCGCGCGTCGTGGATGAGCGGCACGGCACCGTCCGGGTGCCGATCGGCGATCTGAACGGCGACGGCAAACCCGATTTCGTGGCCGTCATCAGCCAGGAACACGAAACGCTTGTCGCCTTCCTCAACGAGGGCGGCCGGTTCCGCAAGGAGACCCTGTATACGGCGCCGCACCCTGCCTACGCCACCTGTGGAGCTGAATTGGTAGATCTCAACGGCGACGGCAAGCTCGACGTGCTCTACACCAACGGCGATTCGCTGGATCCCGTCAACCTACTCAAGCCCTATGGCAGCGTGCAATGGCTGGAAAACCGCGGCACGTTCCCGTTCTTCCACCATCCGTTGAGTCCGTTGTATGGGGCCATCTCGGCAACGGCGGCGGACTTCACGGGCAAAGGCAGCAAAGATATTGTCGCCGTCAGCTTTCTCGCTTCGGAGCGCTATCCGCAACGCCAGGAGCAACGGCTGGATTCCCTGATCTTGATGGAACAAACTGCGCCGGGCCAGTTCGCACGACATTCGCTGGAGACGGTCTCGTGCGATCACTTTACCTGCACATCCGGCGACATCTACGGCGACGGCATGCCTCGCCTGGTTACCGGCAGCTTTTCTTTCCTGGTAGACGCCAAGCTCAGCTCAGCCGTCACCGTATGGGAGCAAGAACATCCGAGCCGCGCACGCAGCGCAGCGGAGTAAGCGGCAGCGCGGGACAACCGCTTACTCCGCTGCGCTGCGTGCGCGGCTGGGAAAGAATGCGCGGTGCGGATAAACGGGCTGCGTACGCGGATAGAAAATCATGGTACGAAAGCTCATCGAATGGGCGGTCGGCAGCGCCCTGATTGTGGTCTTGCTGGCGATCGGCCTAGCGACGATCGGCGTTTACTCATTCAATCATGTGAATGTGGAAGCGTATCCCGATCCGGCGCCGGCCATCATCGAAGTCATCGCCCAGTATCCGGGTTTCTCCGCCGAGGAGATCGAGCGGCGCGTGACCATTCCGCTGGAGGTGACGCTGGCCGGCATGCCCGGATTGACCAATACGCGCAGCAAATCGTTGGCCGGCCTGTCTCATCTGCGCAACCAGTTCGACTACGGCATCGATTACTATGCCGCCCGGCAGGAAGTCATCAATCGCTTGCAATTCGTGCAGAACCTGCCGGCCAATGTCTATCCGCAAATCTCACCATTCACGCCGACCGGCGAGCTGATCCGCTACACGCTGGAAGGCCCCAAGGATCCGCGCGGCCGGGACATTTACTCCCTCATCGATCTGAAATCGCTGCAAGACTGGACAATTGAACGCGCCCTCCGCCGAGTCCCGCGCATCGCCGGCGTGTCCAGCTTCGGCGGCATGGTCAAGCGCTATGAGATTCAACCTGACCCCGATCGCTTGAAGCGCTACGGCGTCACATTGCAGCAGTTCCAAAATGCCGTCAGTAACAGCAACTCCAACATCGGCGCCAGCTATCTGCGGCAAGGTCCGATTGCCATGAACGTGCGCGGCATTGGTCTGTTGGGCCGCGGACAAGATCCGATGGTGCAAGCGATGGCCATGAACAGTCCCTACACCGCCGCTCGCTACCTGCGCCGTGAGGAAGAGCTACGAGTGCGCGAAATCCGCGACATCGTGGTGGCCACCGTCAACAATGTGCCCGTTCGCGTTGAGGATCTGACGAGCGGCGGACCCGTCTCCGGGTGGCAAGAGCAGACCAATCACTCCGTTCCCGTGGGCGTCGTGGTCGGCAATCAGCCCCGGCTCGGCAAGGTCAGCGTCTGTCGCCCCAAATTGGACGAGCAGGGCCAGTACATCCGCGACGACGATGGCAACCTCGTGTGGATCGACGAGGAAGACAAGGTGCAAGGCATCGTCCTCAAGCGCAAAAACGAGGATACCTTGCCCGCTCTCTACAAGGTCAAGGAAAGGATCGACGATTTGAACGCGGGCGGCCTTTTGCCGGGCGTCCACGTCGTGCCGCATTTCGATCTGACCGGCCTGATCCACGTCACCACCGAGACAGTGCGCGAAAACCTGCTCCTCGGTATGGTGCTGGTGACGGTCATCCTGTTCATGTTTCTCAGCAACGTCCGCAGCGCCCTCATCGTGGCCATCAACATTCCCCTGGCGCTGTTGTTCGCTTTTTCGGTGCTGTTTCTACGAGGCAAATCGGCCAACCTATTGTCGATCGGAGCGGTGGATTTTGGCATCATTGTCGATTCCTCGGTCATCATGGTCGAGAACATTTATCGCCATCTCAGTTCCGGCGAATATGCCGAGCTGCCGCTCAAGGAACGCATCATCCGCGCCTCTTATGAAGTGGAACGGCCACTGTTCTTTTCGACGGCCATCATGGTGTTCGCGTTCATCCCGCTGTTCACCATGCAGGGGCCAGAAGGGCAAATCTTCGGACCGATGGCGGACACCTACGCTTTCGCCCTGGGCGGCGCTCTCCTGCTGGCCCTGACGGTGGCGCCGGTGCTGTGTTTGTTGCTCTTCAAGAACTTGAAGCCGAGCGAAGATAATCGGCTGGTGCGCTGGATGAAGCGCAGCTACCTGCACCAGCTGGAACGCTGCCTCAATCACCGCATCCTCACGCTGGCGTTGTTTGGCCTGATGACGGTTGGGACGATCGCCCTCTTGCCGTTTTTGGGCCGCGAGTTCATGCCGGCGCTTGAAGAAGGCAATTTGTACATTCGCGGCACCTTTCCCATCAACGCCTCGCTCGAAGAGGTCGCGGACAAGGCACGCCGCGCCAGGCAAATCGTCCGCTCCTATTCGGAAGTCGCCCTGGTCGCCTCGCAGGTTGGCCGGCCCGACGACGGCACCGATCCGACCGGCTTCTACAATGCCGAATTCTCGATCCCGCTGCATTCGGAAAAGGAGTGGCCCGCTCTTCTGCCGCGCAGTCGTTGGCTCCAGTGGCTGGGGCCGCGGCCGCGGACCAAGCTGGAATTGATCGCAGCCATGAACACGCAGATGCACCGCGAGCTGCCCGGCGTCGATTGGAATTTCTCGCAGTACATCCGCGACAACGTCATGGAATCGCTGTCCGGCGTCAAGGGCGACAACTCCGTCAAAATTATCGGGCCGGATCTCGACGAGCTGGAGAAGCTGGCGGATCAAATCAAAGCGGTCCTGGATACCGTGCCGGGCCTGCAGAACGTGGCGGTATTCCGCATCAAGGGTCAGCCCAACCTGGAATTCACGGTCGATCGCAAAAAGTGCAAATACTGGAACGTCAGCGTGGCCGACGTGGAGAATGCCATTGCCATCGCCGTTGGCGGTCAAGCGCTGACACAAATGGTCGAGGGCGAAAAAACCTTCGACATCTCCCTGCGCTGGCCCGAACATCTGCGCGGCAACGAGCAGGCCATCCTCGACATTCCGATTGAAGCGACGAACAACACGGTGACGCCCGGCTACGTTCCGGGCACGCCGCAGACGCCAGTGACGGGTGCGAGCATCGGCGTCAATCCACTCGGCGCCAACATGCCCATGCCGTCGCTGTGGGGCAATGTCTTTGATGCCGCCCTCACCAACGTCACCAGCGTGCCGCGGCTGCGCCTGGCCCAGTTGGTCACGCCGGTCAACGAGGCGGGCCTACCCGATCCCAACGGCAAATTCCTCCGTTCGGGTGCTTCGACGATTTATCGCGAACAGGGCAAGCGTCTGATCGCTGTCAAATTCAGCGTGCGCGGCCGCGACCTGGCCGGCGCCGTTGCCGAGGCGCAGGAAAAGACAGCTCACCTCTTTCATGGTGCCTATCGCGGCGAGTGGAGCGGCGAGTTTCAGGAAATGTTGGAGGCCGAGCAACGCCTCATGTACATCATTCCCTTGTCGCTGGCGGCGATTTTCGTCCTGCTCTATCTGGCCTTTCACGATCTCGTAGACGCGCTGTTGGTTTTCTCCAACGTCGTGGCCTTGTGCCTGGGCGGCGTGTGGGCGTTGTTATTGACGGGCACGAATTTCAGCATCTCGGCGGCAGTCGGTTTCATTTCGATTTTCGGCGTGGCGATCATGGATGGGCTGCTGTTGGTGTCGTACTTCAACCACATGCGTGCCCAGGGCCTGCCGTTGCGCGAGGCCATCATGCAAGGGGCGGAAAAGCGCGTGCGTCCGGTGATGATGACGGCGCTCACAGCCATCTTCGGCCTGCTGCCGGCGGCCGTTTCTACCCGCATCGGCGCTCAGACGCAGCGGCCTTTGGCCATCGTCGTGGTCGGCGGTATGGTGACGACGCTGTTCTTGACGCGCTATCTGATGCCAGTGCTATACAGCTTCTATGGCCACCGCGAGCCGCCGTCCGGCGGCGGCAGATTGGCCCATTGACCGTTTTCTGGATATGGATAGTTTCTGTCTGAAAATCCTTTCATCCAGATTTCCCGAATGACTCGCTCGTAGGTGGTTAGCCAGCCAGCTACGGGACGAAGGCGGGAACATTCTCTCCTCTTGATCTCATTTTCTCATTAAGAAATGTACATATTGTTCTTTCTCATCGTTAATTCATTTGTTGACTCTTAGAATCGACCCTCAGAGTCGTAACCGATGCTTGCACCCTGGTTGCCCCAGAAGCGGCTGATGTCGCGGACTTCCTTTCGCCCTTGGAAATCCTCAGCGCAGGTGCTACATGCCCCACGATTCCGCGCCCCGACGTCCGCACTCAAATTCCCGGCGCGTGTTCCTTCTTATTCTGGTCGGATTAGCTGACTGTTTCCTGGTCCTTGCCTACTGGCCTGCGCTTGCCGATGCCCTCGAATCTTCGGTGCTCCCTCAGATGCCGTCCCCGTCTTCACCGCCGACTCCGCTGCCACCCGATCCGAAACAGATAGAAGCATGGGACACGCCCGGCATCGTCCAGCCTCCTGCCCTCCCGCCTGACAAGGCGGCGCTGGACGACGACACGCCGGTGATCGGCGTATTCGCCTCCGGAAAGGCCCGCGCCTACCTGGTGGAAGCCTTCGAGCATGGCCCGTCATCCCACGTCGTCAACGACGTACTTGGCGGTGTGCCGATCAGCGTGACGCACTGTGATGTTTCCGGCTGCACGCGGGTATTCACTGCCGCACCCGGCCAGCCGCTGGAACTTTCGGTGGTCGGTATCCGGGACGGCCGAATGGTGCTGAGATTCGCCGGACATATTTACTGCCAGGAAACCTCCGAGTCGTTGGATCAGGGAGGCGCGACATTGCCTTGTCAGGAGTACCCGGCGGAGTTGACGGTCTGGAGCGACTGGCGGCAGGTGCATCCGGAATCGGATGTCTACATGGGAGCAGTTGAGGAGGCGACTCCTCCCGAGGCCGGCGGGCCGCGAAATTCCTCTTCGCACAAGCCTTCTTCTCGAACGCATCCCACCAGTTGAGCGAGCGTCCTTCGCAGGCAATCCTCTTCATGACAAAGCACGGGATAACCAAGCGTCGGGCACAGAATGCGTTACTCCTTTTTTCCTTGCTGGCCTGGGTCGGCCTTGTGGTCCCCGGCAGCCCGGCCTACCTGCCGTCTTTGCTGGTTCACTACTCTCATCTCCACGGCGGCCACACCCTGGGCTACTGGGTTCGGGCCCTGGAACGACCTGACGCCGAGAAGCGCCTGCAAGCTATTTTCCATCTGGGGGCGATGGGTTCGGATGCCGCCGAGGCGGTGCCGGTCCTGGCCCGGATTTTGACCGACGATCCCGACCGCGAAGCGCGTCATCAGGCTGCGCTGGCGCTGTCGAAAATGGCTCCCGCCTCCGCGGCGGCGGTGCCGGCCCTGGCTCGGGCACTCGATGAAGACGAGGAAGCCCCGGTGCGCATGTGCGCTGCGATCGCGCTGTCCACGCTTGGAAAACAGGCCCAACCGGCCGTGGCCGTGCTCATCCGAGCTGTAGAGCGCCGTGCCAACCGCACCAACTTGAGGACCTTTAGCTTCACCATCCAGGAGATGGCCGCGCTGGCGCTAGGCCGAGCCACGGCCGGCACTACCGAGGGGGTTGCTGCTCTCACGGAGGCACTCCAAAGCGCCCGCACGGCAAACCGGCGCCTCATCCTGGCTCGTGCGCTAGGTGAGGTCGGCGCGCCGGCCCACGCGGCAGCGCCTCAGCTGCGTGCGCTGCTCGCCGACGACAGCCCCAATGTCCGCGAGGCCGCCAAGGAGTCCTTGCAGAAGATCCTCGGAGAGTAGGAAAGCGCTCACCAATCGCTGCCGAGAAGGTCGCCGGCGCTGGGCGTCATCGCCGCCTTCCAGGTTTTGTCCGAGATGGCCTTGGAGACGCTCCGCACGCTGCCGTCGCACAGGCCGACCAGAACATAGCTCGAATAGCTACGCAGCGCCGAAACACCACTGACGCCGCCGCAACTGACATCGGGCCGGTCGTCGTTGGGCGGCAGTTTGCTGTTGAAGGTGCCTTGCAGAAAACGTCCATCCATCCAGCTGGCGCAGCGATCGCCGGCGATGTTCTTGTTGTCCTTGAAATACGGAACGCCGGTGTTCGGCCCTGTGCTCTTGAGTTCCTCCTTTTTCAACAGAACGTACTGACGGCGGACATCGACCGCCTCCGTTTTGCCGTCGCCCTTGAGCGTCTCGCCGATGCCGATGGTGTTGCTGGTGCCGTCGGAGATCGAAGCAGGAAATTTCAGCTTGGAATTGAGATAAAACACCTGATCGTTGAAGAGATAGTTGGTGGAGCCCCACTCGGGCTTCACGGTGAAAATAGGGTCTTGCGGGCTGTTGAACACTTTGATGTTCAGTTGGCGTACTTTGGCGTTGGCCTTGTCGTCGATCGATTTTTTGAAATCGATCATCTGATAAACGTTCAGCTGCTCGATGAACGGCAGGATTTTGCTCGCCGTCGAGAAGTGATTGTCATCGACACCGGGGGGCAGCATCGCGTAGGTGTCGGCGTAATTGATCGTGGCGATCAGCAATTGCTTTAGATTGTTCTGCGATTGTGTTCGTTTCGCTGCTTCCCGGACCTTCTGCACCGCCGGCAGCAGCAAGCCCACGAGGATGGCAAGAATGGCAATCACGATCAGCAGTTGAAAGAGCGTGAAAGCCGGTCGGTTGTGCCGTCTCATGATAAACCTCCTAACCGGAGTAAGTTTCGACCTGATGACAGCTTTATCCCAACCGGCCGGATTCGGCAATTCCCTGGGTAGAGTGTTCACTCGGTGGAAGCGGAAACAGCACCGGTAGGGCGCTCGAATCAGCTGGTGTGCTACGAGGCTGCGTGATACATTCGCCAGCAAGCCCATCGAAACTCAGGGAGGACAGACACGATGACGGCACTGGCGATGATCCTGACAGCGGCGATGGCGGTTCCGGGGGATGGACCGGAGAAGGTAAAGGGAGAGATGGAGCGGGGGCTGGACTTGAGCGGTCAGTGGGAAGGAACATGGCGGTCAAAACAGGGCGAAGTCTGCCGAATCCGAATCGTACCCAAGATTAGATTTGATCGCCTTTCGGATGGGATAACGATAGTGTTGCAGTCCGACGACTTTATTGACGAAGGTAATGGAAAGCTCAGCTTCAGAGGAGGACTCGGTCTATACCGCCAAGAGAAAGAACGGCTTTTCATTTGCATCGGTGATCTCAAGAGTCGTCCTCTGGCTATCGGAAAAGAATCCGGAGAACTCGTCATCCTCCATCACGTCAAGTCCCGAAAGTAACCTCCTGCCATTTCGTCACCTGCCGAAGAACCAGTTTATGGGCAAGCTCGGAGGTTCTTGGGCAAAGCCTGCACCAAGGAAGCAATCCGAGACCCTATCAAAATCGTTCTTTTCTATAGACCCGTGGACGCTGTCGCATGTCGCTCCTGCGTCGTTGTAGCATCCTTGCTATCTGTTACAATGTACAGATAGCTTACTTACAGGATTCCGCACCATTGAGCATGTCTGAGCTGAGTGCATGACGCCGAAACAACACTGGATAATAGGTAGCGCCGTTGATTGTGATGTGGTTATCAAAGACAGAGGGATTGCTCCTCAGCATTGCCGGCTGCTACGCACGCCGCGCGGCTTCATCATCGAGGATCTGAGAAGCGAGGCCGGCACTTTCGTAAACGGCAGACGGGTTCGGTTCCGTGCGCGGGTAACTCCGGCGGATCGGATCACGCTTGGACCTGCCGTGCCGATGCCGTGGCCGAGTGCGACGCCCGTGTCGGCAGCCGATTCAGGGGTTCTGCGCATCGGACGGGCGGCAGATAACGATATGGTTCTCGATTATCCGGTGGTCTCGCCGTATCATGCGCGTGTTGTCCTCGCCTCGGGGAAAGCGTGGATTGAGGATCTCAACTCAGACCACGGCACGGCGCTGGGCAATCCGCATCGTAAGGTTAATCGTGCTCCGCTGACGCCGACCGATCTCGTGTATCTCGGCTGGCTGCCGGTGCCGGCCCGGCGCATCTTGCAGCAATACGAACGCAGCGAAAGCAAACCGCGTCCCGCGCCCGTTGTCGCCCCGGCACCGTCGCCGGGCGAAGTGACCATTCGAGCGCGCGGGGTAGCCGTGGATGCAGGGCGACGGCGGCTGCTTCAAGACGTGTCGCTCACCGTCTTTCCCGGCGAGTTGGTCGGCATCATGGGGCCAAGTGGAGCGGGCAAGACGACGCTCCTGCGCACGCTCAACGGCTACACGCCGCCAGTCGCCGGTGAGGTGTTGTACAACGGCAAGGATCTGTACGCGCACTATCACCAGCTCTCGGGGCGGCTTGGCTATGTCCCGCAGGACGATATTCTCCACCACGAACTCACCGTCCGGCAGGTGCTCGCCTACGGCGCTCGCCTGCGTCTGCCCTCTACCTGCCGCTCCGGCGTCCTCAACGAACGGCTGGCCGAGGTGGTGCGGCAACTCGGTCTGAAAGGGACGGAGGACGTTTGCATCGGCGCACCCGGCCAGCGCGGCATCAGCGGCGGACAGCGCAAGCGTGTCAATCTGGCGCTGGAGCTGTTGACCGATCCGCTGGTGCTGTTCCTCGATGAGCCGACGTCGGGGCTGTCCTCGGAGGAAGCGTTGTCGGTCATGCGGCTCTTGCGCGAGCTGGCCGACTCCGGCAAAACGGTCGTCCTCACGCTGCACCAGCCGTCGCGAGAAGCCTTCCGCCTGCTCGATAATCTGGTCCTGCTATCCCGTGATGCCAACTCAGTCCAACCCGGAAGAGTGGTCTATTACGGACCCGCTTATCCCGATGCGATCCGTTTCTTCACGGGCCGGCCGCGGGTCGAGACAGAATCGGTCCCCAATCCCAACGCCATGCTGCGAGGCCTGACCACGCGCAAGACCGAGGAGTGGATTCGCAAATACACCGGCTCGGACTATCAGCGCGAATACGTTCTTGAGCGCGGCAAGCGCCAGCCGTTGCCGCCGCTGCCGGCCGTGAGCGGGAAAGTACCCGGCGCGCTGACGCAGTGGTGGACGCTGGTCCGACGTTCGCTGGCCATCAAGCGACGCAGCACGCTAAACACGGCCGTCTTGCTGATCCAGGCGCCCTTGATTGCCGCTCTGATCATCCTGGTTTACGGCAAGCAGGCCAGCGCCGCCGTCCACGAAAACAACTGGGTCGATGTCGCCACTTCGGTCGCGGTTGCGCTCTTTCTGCAACTGTTGGCCGCACTGTGGTTCGGCTGCTCCAACGCTGTGCGAGAGATCGTCAGCGAATGGGCGGTCTACCAGCGTGAGCGCATGGTGGGTCTGAACCTCGGTTCCTACCTCGCCGCCAAGTTAACCGTTCTGGGCGGATTGTGCGTGGTCCAGTGCGCCGTTCTGTTGGGCATTGTCCACTGGGGTTGCGCCCTGCAAGCACCGTGGCCGCCGTTGTTCGGCTTTTTGATTTTGTGCGCGCTGACCGGCGTTGGGCTGGGGTTGCTGATCTCCGCGGTCGCGCGCAATTCCTCGGCAGCCGTGTCACTTTTGCCGGTGATGATGTTGTTGATGGTTATTCTGGGAGGAGCCTTGCAGCCGGTCCACCGCATGACCGAGGCGGCGCGAATTATCTGTGCCGCCGTGCCGTCACGCTGGGCCTACGAAGGGATGTTGCTGATCGAGAGCGCGCAGCAACCGCATTTCCAACCTTCACCCGCGACTATCCCACCCTACGCCGGCTTCCCGAAAGAACGGTTGCGCGAACAAGACATGGCCGAGTATTACTTCCCACAGGCCCAGCGTTCTTCCTCGACGCTGAGCCGCTGTGTGCTGGCGGCCATGCTGGGCATCGAGCTTCTCGCTCTGGTTGTGGTCCTGCGCCTGCGCGATGTCCATTGAACGCGGATGCGCTGCACTTGATTCGTTGACCAGCCCGAAGCGTAAGCGAGGGGCGCCCTCGCTTACGCTTCGGGCTGGTAAAGGTACATTCGAGCAGCAATGGCCT
>DATBHJ010000203.1:0-4148 GCA_036557565.1 Gemmataceae bacterium | reverse complement strand
GTCGGATCGGGAAACAGCAGAACTCGCAGGCCATTCTGCAGGTCATACTCCGTGATGCCTTCGACGGAGGCGCCCCGTGTCACTCCGGCAGGGAGGGCAGGCGCGGATGGCGGTTGCGCGGCCAGGCTGGCGGCCGCGATGACTGCGGCCACGAGAAGACGAAAAACGGCAGATTTTCTCACACGAATACCTCAGGAATGGACGCGATGAAGTTATGACGTTGTAAGTACCAAAGTAGCTTATCGGAGAGGAAGAGTAATCAGGCGAACGGATTCGGCGTGGGCGGCAGCGGAGAGGTCGGCGTCGAAGGTCGAGCGGGATGGCATCAATACCTGCGCCCTTCATGGTTCACCAGTCAGTTTGACTAGTCTGAGTGTGGAGCAGTTGGCCCCAGGGATTAACACGAATGGCGATTGGGTCGCAGACGAAAGCGTGAGCGACCTTCCGACCATGAGGGCGCTTACGCTTCCGGCTCGGATTCAAGTGTTCGGACGCCAGAAGGCGACCTTCAGCAGTGTAAGTGTGCTTACATCAATGACAGTGGACAGAGCCTCCGAAGTTTGCAGCAGTGCTTTACATTGGGCGCGTCGGCCGACTTCCCGACGCATGGCTTCAACCTGCTGCGGGGTGAAACGCAGAGTCCCGGCACGCAACTCTAGCTGGCTTTCGGCTGCAGCACGATGCAAGTCGACTCGCATTTGAGTCACACAGGGATCACAGCAGAAATGGCGGAATTAAAGCGGGTTACAGGCGTTTCGGGGTGGCCAATTCCAGGGCCAAATGTGGTATAGTCCGCCCATGCCTGCGAGTAACACCGCGCGCTCCGCGCAGTTTGGGGCGTTCCGGCTCGACCTGCGGGCGTTGGAACTCACCAAGGGCAGGACAAGGATCCGCGTTCCTGAACAGTCACTCCAGATTCTTGCGATGTTGCTGGAATCGCCCGGCGAGATTGTCAGTCGCGAAGAGGTGCAGGCAAGGCTTTGGCCGAACGGTACGATTGTTGAGTTCGAGCACAGCATAAACGCCGCCATAAACCGGCTGAGAATGGCGCTTGGGGACTCCGCGGACAAGCCCCGCTTCATCGAGACCCTGCCCCGTCGCGGCTACCGCTTTATTTTTCCTCTTGAGCCAGCATCGGACAGACTTGCGGAAGCTGGTTCACCTTGTCAGGAATATCATGCCTCCGGCGATTTGGTTGGTCAAAAGATTTCGCATTTTCGAGTGCTGGCGAAGGTCGGCCAAGGGGCGATGGGCGTGGTCTACAAGGCCGAAGATCTCAGGCTTAACCGGACAGTGGCCCTGAAATTTCTGACTGAAGAACTTTCGACTGATCCGAAAGCGCAGGAACGGTTCCAACGCGAGGCGCGAGCTGCCTCCGCGCTAAATCACCGCAACATATGCACCATCTACGAGGTAGATGAGCATGACGGGTTTTCGGTAATTGCCATGGAATACATGGCTGGCAAATCGCTCGACCAACTCATTGGCGGCAATCGAATAACAGTTGATGAACTCGTCAGCTATGCTCTCCAGGCGACCGATGCATTAGCTGCCGCACATACTGTTGGGGTCATCCATCGTGACCTCAAACCGTCAAATATCATGGTGGGTGCGGACGGGCAGCTGAAGGTTCTCGATTTCGGCTTAGCCAAGATTGAGCATCGCGAACCGAGGGCGTCGCGTACCGACACGCTGACGACCAACCCAGGCGTGGTCATGGGAACTGTGCGTTACATGAGTCCTGAGCAGGCTCTGGGTCGCGACGTGGACCAGCGTTCCGATATTTTTTCGCTAGGCGTCGTCCTTTACGAACTGGCGGCCGGCCATCCACCGTTCCTCGGTGATACGCCGTCGGCGATAATTGACGCGATTCTGCACAGCACGCCGACGCCACTACGCCGGCTGAATCCTGAGCTGTCGCCTCAGATAGCGCGGATTATCGAGAGAGCGCTCGAGAAGAACCCGGACCTCCGATATCAAACTGCGGTCAAGATGCGGGCAGACCTCGACGGTACCACCCGATTACCGAAACGAGCGGGTATCCCGGATGCTTCCAGGAAGAGCCGGCTGAAGTGGCTTGCTGCTCTAACTGCCTTCGTTCTCATCGCATCAGGGCTATGGTGGCGCCTCGGTCGTTCAATACCTGATTCCCACGGAGCTCCGCGAATCATACCGCTGACCAGCGATCCAGGTTTTCAGGAGCTTCCCGCTTTCTCTCCGGACGGCAAACGTGTAGCGTATACCTGGGACGGCGAGAATGGCGATAATCCGGACATCTACGTGAAGGCCGTAGAAGGAGGCAGACCACTCCGACTTACTACCGATCCGGCCTACGATGGTGACGCTTCCTGGTCGCCGGATGGAAAGTTTTTGGCGGTGGTTGACCAAGAGACTTCAGACAAGCCCCTCGGCATCGCCCTCCTTTCTATCGAAACGGGTGAGAAACGGAGACTTACTTCTCCACCCAATAGGGGCACGCGCGATGAGCTACCGAAATTCTCTCCAGACGGGCGGAAGCTCGCGTTTCTCAGATTGCGAAACCTAGTGTCCGCGGACTTGTACGTATTATCAATTACTGCTGGCTCTCTCGGACAACCCCGCCGGCTCACATTCGATGGTCAAGCAGACATTTGGGGATTGGATTGGACCAGCGACGGCCGGAACATCGTCTTCTCGTCTTGGGGGCCTGGTAGCTCCAGCTCCAGCTCCAGCCTGTGGAGCATTCCCGCAACGGGTGGAACGCCCCAACGCGTGGCGCTGACGGCCGAGAATGTTTCCTCCCTCTCTGTCTCGCGAGCCGGGAATCGCCTGGTCTACACGCACGGGACCGGCGTCGCAAACATCTGGCGAATTCCGGGACCGAACTCTCCCGAGAGAACGGCTCCGCCGACTAAATTGACCACGTCGAAGCAGTCCGATCGAGAGCCTGCGTTCTCGCCGGATGGGAAGTCGATCGCTTTTGCTTCGATTCGCACAGGCAACCCTGAAATTTGGATTTGTGACAGCGACGGACACAACCCCCTGCCGGTGACTTCTCTCAACGGCCCTATGGTGGGAAGCCCACGCTGGTCTCCCGATGGACGCGCAATCGCATTCGATTCCACAAAAGAAGGCAGTTCGAATATCTACGTTGTCAATGTTGCTGGAGGGCCGGTAAGACAAGTAACCGCTGGACCGTCCAACGATGTGCGTCCGAGCTGGTCGAGAGACGGAAAATGGATCTATTTCGGCTCCGATCGCAGCGGAGATTGGCAGGTGTGGAAGGTGAGTGTTCACACGGGCGCGACCTTCCAAGTCACGAAACGAGGAGGACGCGACGCCCGTGAGTCTGCCGATGGAAAGTTCATTTATTACGCGAAATTATTTGCTGCTCCCGGAATCTGGCGAGTTCCGGCGGAAGGCGGCGAGGAAACGAACGTGCTTGACCAGGGACATATGGGCCAATGGACTCTGACGAATCAGGGTATTTTCTTGGCCGAGGGGTCGGTCGGCACGAACATCAAGCTTTACGCATTGGCTGATCGCCGGCTGACCACGATCAAGAAATTCCCGAGGGATGCGCATGTCGTGGATTGCCCGGTGGTCTCGCCGGATGGCCGCTGGATTCTCTACACGCAAAGTGATCGAGCCGGCCCTGATCTTATGCTCGTGGAAAACTATCGAGATACACCTTAAGATAGCGGCTTTGTTATCGCTTGCCCGCCTCGGTAAGGACAAGCGGCGAGCAAATTAGTAATTTGCTTAACGATCAGCAAAGTCATCGAAAGTCCAGGGGTCCCGTGTTTCACGGGACTATCCGCGCACTCTTGATGTAGTCGAGCTTGGGGAAGTTCTGCTCTAAGTAGGAGTTGCCGGCCTGTTCAAGTGTCGCCTGGCTGGGACCGGCCCCATTCGGCTGGCCTTCACCGTAACCCGTGTAGAAGTTCATTACGTTTTCCATTCCCTGAATCACTTCCCCCAATGGAGTGAAGCCCTGAGGATCGAGGCTGGCGCTGTTGTCACGCAGGTTGATGAAGAGCTGCGTCGTGCGGGAATCAGGCTGGCCACTTTTCGCGAACACAATGGTGCCGGTTTTGTTTGGCACCTTCGGCGGGTCATCGCTGATGGTTTGTTGGCTCCATCGCTTATTCACCTGGGGATCGCCGTTA
>DATBHJ010000202.1:0-24760 GCA_036557565.1 Gemmataceae bacterium | reverse complement strand
GGGGTAGTGGTCTATTGCAGCTCAATAGTAGCCTTACCAGCCCGAAGCGTAAGCGAGGGCGCCCCTCGCTTATGCTTCGGGCTGGTCTACAGACCAGCTGCAACGGACTACTTGCCTGACAAATAGCCGGCGTTCTGCTCGCGCTTCTTGTCAGGTACGCTGCGCACAGTGGTGTCGGAACCGGCGGCTCGGCGATGGGTGTTGCTGCGCCGTGCCCGCCCTTTCTGCCTCAAGCGTCTCGCGGAAACAGGGCTCACCGGCCGTGAATACCTTCATGCAGGAGGGAAAGGCTCCATGCTGAGCCGTCCGAGGTTTCGTCCTCATTACCACGTCGAGGTTGTGCCCGGCGAGGGAGTCTTCCTGCTGTCGGACTCAAGGCAAACCTTGCTCCGAGGCCGGCTGTACGAGCTGGTGGCCCCCTGGCTGGACGGGCGCACGGCCGAAGACGTGTGTGATCGGCTCGGAGACAAGGCCTCGCCGGCCGAGGTTTACTACGCGCTGGCCCAGTTGGAGCGGAAGGGCTATTTGTGCGAGGAGGACATGGCGCTTCCCGTCACCCACGCTGCCTTATGGTCGTCCCAGCAGGTCGCCCCGGAGTTGGCAGCGCGGCGACTGAGGGAGCGTTCAGTCCATGTCCGCGCGGTCGGCGTTGACGCTGGCCCTTTTCTCGAATTGTTGCAATCCCTTCACGTCAAGGTTGCGGCTGACGGTCCTATCGATGTGTTACTCACCGACAGTTACTTCCGCGGCGAATTGGAAAGCTGCAACGCCGAAGCTTTGCGCGGCGGGCGACCCTGGCTGTTGATCAAGCCCTGTGGCCGCGAGGTCTGGATCGGGCCACTTTTTCGTCCTGGGAAAACCGGGTGCTGGGAATGCCTGGCCCAGCGGCTACGGGCCAACTCCCCGGTCGCGGCCTACTTGCGGGCGAGGAACGGACATGCGGGGGCGGTCGTCTCCGACCGCGCTAGCACGCCGGCCACCTTGCAAGTTGCATGGGGACTGGCTGCCAACGCCGTCGCCACATGGACCGTCCGCGGCGAGTTACCGGAGCTGGACGGCAAGGTGCAGACTCTCGACATTCCCTCGTGGCGGTTGCTGACTCATACGCTGGTACGGCTACCCTATTGCCCGGCGTGTGGCCGACGCGACGACGGGGAAGCGCCTCCGTTCCGTCCGCCAGTCCTGGAAAGCCGCAAGAAGACCTTCACCAGCGACGGCGGGCACCGCGTGGTTCCGCCAGAAGAGACACTCGCACGCTTCGGCCACCACGTCAGCCCGATCACCGGCGCGGTGTCTCATCTGCAACGGGCTCCACACGGCGACGGGATTCTGCATGTGTATGTTGCCGGCCGCAACGTGGCGAGGCAACACCGGGACCTCGCGACGTTGCGTAGCGATCTCCGCAGCATGAATTCCGGCAAGGGCACCAGCGATGTGCAGGCCCGCGCCAGCGGACTGTGTGAAGGGCTGGAGCGACATTCGGGCATCTTCCGGGGCGACGTACCGCGCCGTCAGGCTCGGATGCGGGAGCTGGGCGGAGCGGCTATCCCGCTCGGCGATTGCTTGCTGTTCAGCGATCGTCAGTACCGCGAGCGCGACGCCCGCAACGCCGCCGCGTCGCAGTTCAGCTTCATCCCCTTTCCTTTCGACTCCGAGGCGGAAATCGAATGGTCGCCCGTCTGGTCGCTGACGCGCCGCGAAGTGCGCTACCTGCCCACGGCGTTCTGTTACTACGACTACCCGCAGCCGGACGAGCGGACCTACTGCATTGCCTGCTCCAACGGCAACGCGGCCGGCAACACTGTTGAGGAAGCGATCCTGCAAGGCTTCCTGGAACTGGTCGAGCGCGACAGCGTCGCCCTCTGGTGGTACAACCGCATCCGAAGGCCCCGTATCGATCTGGACAGCTTCGGCGAGCCATACCTGGGCCGGCTGCAAGCCTTCCTGCACGAACACGGGCGCGAATTCTGGGTCCTCGACTTGACCGCCGACCTGGACATTCCCGTGTTCACGTCAATCTGCCGCCGCACCGACGGTCCGCCCGAGCAACTCATGCCGGGCTTCGGCGCCCACCTCGATCCGAGGGTTGCGCTCTTGAGGGCCGTGACCGAGATGAACCAGATGCTCGCTTCGCCCTTGCTGGAGTCCACCGGAAGGGAACTCGGCGACCAGGCCGCCGACCCGGAGACAGCCCACTGGCTCAGGACGGCGACGGTGGCGAATCAACCTTACCTGCTACCCGCCGATGGACCGCCGTTGACAGCCGCGTCGTACCGGCACGACTGGGCCGACGACGTGCTGGAAGACATCCGCGCCTGCCAGGCGCGGGTCGAGCGCGCGGGGATGGAAATGCTGATCCTGGACCAGACCCGTCCCGAGATCGGTCTGCCGGTCGCCAAGGTGATTGTGCCGGGGCTGCGGCACTTCTGGCCCCGGCTGGCCCCCGGCAGGCTGTACGATGTTCCGGTCCATCTGGGCTGGATTCCTCGGCCGCTCGCCGAGGAGGAGTTGAATCCCATTGCGATGTTCCTGTGACACCGCGGAGAGAAGACCGTGTCAACTGCCCTGGTGTTGTCCTGGCGGGAAGGCGTGACTGCCGCGGCGGATGGTGAAGGGTCGTTCGTGGTGCAAGGCCCCGCAAGCCGGGTGACGTTGCGCCGCGTCGCCCCTGTGCTTTTGAGTACCTTGCGCCGGCTCGACCCTCCGGGAGAAGACGAGGACCGCTTGGCCGAACTCGTCCGAGGTGGCGGCGATGGTTCCCTGGCTCGGTGGTACTACTACCTGGAGTGCCTGAGTCGGCGCGGCCTGCTTTGCCATTGCACACATGCAAACGGGACGCGCCTTGCCACACTCGTGGCGGTTTCTGGCTCGTTTGTGGCGCAGCCAGCGCGGGCGGTTCCCGGCTGCCGCTATGTTCTATCTCGGTTCGCCTACCTCCGCCGGGAAGGGGGAGAAGCCGTCCTGGAGTCGCCGTTGGCTCACGCCAGGATCATTCTGGATGACTGCCGTGCAGGGGCTTTGGTCGCTGCACTGGCGGCAACGGTCACCACGGAGGAATTGGCGACAAGAGTACCTGAGCTTCCGGCAGATGCTGTGGCCGGTATGCTCACCCTGCTCTTACGGGCGGGGATGCTTGCCGAAGTCCGCGCCGAGGGGACCTGTGCCGAGGACAACGACCCCGCGCTGCAAACGTGGGCATTTCACGACTTGCTGTTTCACGCCCGCACCCGACGGGGCAGGTTCGATGCACCCTATGGCGGCACTTATCGCTTTGCCGGCCGGCTTGCCCCGCCGCCCGCTCTGAAACCGACCCCGGACGGCGAATCGCGGGAACTTTACTACCCCGACCTGGCGCGATTGGAGCGCGACGACCCGCCGCTGGCGCGGGTTCTGGAGCAGCGTCGTTCGGTACGCGAATTCGACGCGCAACACCCGATTACTGATCGGCAACTCGGTGAGTTCCTCTTCCGTGTCGCGAGAGTGAAGGACTGTCGGCAGGCGGTGGTAGAGACCAACCAGGGTCCGATCCACATGGACTTCGCCTCCCGGCCGTACCCAGCTGGGGGAGGACTCTATGAGCTTGAGTTGTACGCTGTCGTGAATGTCTGCGTGAACCTGGACCCCGGGCTGTACCATTACGACCCAGCGCGCCACTGCCTGAACCGGTTATGTGGGCGAACGCCGGAAGTGGGGAGTCTGCTCCGAGACACCGCCCTGTCCACGGCCACGCCCGAGGACAATGTCCAGGTGCTCCTCATCCTGGCGGCACGCTTTCCGCGGCTGGCCTGGAAATACGAGTCGATCGCCTACGCCCTGACGCTCAAGCATGTGGGAGTGGTTTTTCAGACCATGTACCTGGCGGCCACGGCGATGGGTCTGGCTGCTTGCGCCGTCGGGGGTGGCGATGCCGACTTGTTCGTTCGCGCTGCAGGCACGGAGTACCACGCCGAAACGTCAGTAGGCGAGTTTCTATTGGGAAGTCAACGACCGGGGCCAGTGGGCCTCGGCAGCTAACTGGTTTATCCTGTGAGGCGCGTTACGCCGGTAACGGCATCGCCACTAATCCAGTACCTCCAGGTACTTTGCTAGAATCACTCATCACAAGGTGGAGTGGCCATGCGGGGTGACTCGTCACGCAAGCACATCGACTTCTTACGGTGCGAGTGGTGCTTTGGCCTCTCCACTGTGCACCACAGGCACCGAGAAAAAGCGTTCACTTCGCTGAAAACTTGTAGATCGTCGTCTGCCGATACGTCTCTCCTGGTTTGAGAATTATCGACGGGAAGTTGTCGTGATGCACGGCGTCGGGGAAGTGTTGCGCCTCTAAGCAAAATCCCGCATGTTTCTTGTACACGACACCGCCGCGGCCCGTTAACTTACCGTCGAGGTAGTTACCCGTATAAAACTGCACACCCGGTTCGGTCGTGTACACTTCCATGATGCGTCCGGTCTTGGGTTCGCTCACACGCGCGGCCAGAGCTGGCTCTTCCCTGACGCTGTTGCTGAGCACGAAATTATGGTCGTAGCCGCCGCCCGGATAGCTCTTGAGTTGATCGATGCGCTCGCCAATCTTGTGGGGTTTGGTGAAGTCCAACGGCGTGTCCTTGACCGACTTGATCTCGCCGGTCGGGATAAGCGTATCGTCAGACGGCGTGTACTTGTCGGTAGGAATCATCAGTTCGTGGTTGAGAATGTCGCCGGATTGCGTCCCGGCGAGGTTGAAATAGCTGTGATTGGTCAGGTTCACCGGAGTCGCTCTGTCCGTCTTTGCGGTGTAGTCAATGCGCAGGACGTTGTCCTTCGTCAGAGTGTAAATCACAGTGGCGGTGAGATTGCCCGGATAGCCCTCCTCGCCGTCCTTGCTGACGTAACTAAGTTCGAGCGCGGTCCCGTTAGGCGACGTCTTCGGCTCGGCCTTCCACACCTTCTTGTCGAATCCCTTCAGTCCACCATGCAGCGAGTTGGGACCGTTGTTGATCGCTAGCGTGTATTCCTTGCCGTCGAGGGTGAATTTGCCCTTGGCGATGCGATTGGCGACGCGGCCGACCGTGGACCCGAAGTGAGGGTTCCTTTCGAGATAATCTTTCAGATTGTCGAAGCCCAACACCACGTCGCCAATTTTGCCGTCTCGATCCGGCACGTCCAATTCGACGAGGATGGCACCGTAGGTCATGATCTTGGCCGTCATGCCGGCGGCGTTGGTCAAGGTATACAGATCCACGGTGACGCCATCGGCTGTCTTACCGAAGGTTTCCTTTTTCACGCTCGTGTTCTCCTTGGTTTCGCACTCCGCTGTTGTCTCATTAGCGACAGCGGCGATCAAACCGCTCAGTAGAAGACCTGCTATTCCGAGAGCCACGCCTGTTTTACTCATAAAACGCTCCTTCTTACGTGATTATTCCCACAACCGGCTATTTGACCGTATGTCCAATCCGAAGCAAGACTCCGGTGCCGCCCTTGAACAAATGATCGATCACCCAGGCATCGCGCAGCAACACATAGAGACTGCCATCCGGGGTAAAGCGCAAATCGACCGGCCGTCGGAGTCCTGATGCGAAGAGCTTGGCCGCGGTCGGTTTGTCTGGATCGATGAACTTGATCCAGCCGTGATTGAAGTCAGCGAAAAAGTATTGGCCACGGTAATCCTTCGGCCAAGGAATATCCGTTGGAGCAAATGCCCCGCCGCTGATACAGGCCGTCGGGTAATGATGAATGGGTCCGCGGAAGCGTGAATCGGTCGTCGGTCCATGCTCGACGGTCGGCCAACCATAATTTGCACCGGCGATGCCTTCGTTGATTTCCTCAGCATTCCCGCCCACATCGTTGATGAAAAGCCGACCCGTTTTCGGCTGTATGGCGAACGTGAACGGATTGCGCAAGCCGAGCACCCAGGATGAGCGATATTTCCCATACGCCTTGGGGGAAAAAGGGTTATCGTTGGGAATCGAGCCATCCGGGTTGATCCGCAGCAACCGGCCTAGGAGCGAGTTCGACTCTTGTGCAGGCTTGCCGGCTGTCTGGTCGCCGATAGCAATGTAGAGTTTTCCGTCCCTGCCAAAGTGAAGCGCCCCACCTTGGTGGCCCGCCGGAACGGTGCCGCCGAGCCTCGTCTGATCGTCGCCTTCGAGCAGGATTTTTTCGCTGCCCGGCTCGGCTTCGTCCCCGCGCGCCGTGAATCGACTGACGACATGATGCGGATACGGCGTGGCGGTGACGTAACAAACGAAGACGTGCGGCGTCTTCGGGAAGTCTGGGGCGACGGTCACGCCAATCAGTCCGCGCTCCCAGGTCGCCTCGACCGGCAGTTTCACGAACGGTTTCGCCAACAATTTGCCGTCCTTGATCACACGGAGCGTCCCAGTTTGCTCGCAAACGAAGATGCGGCCATCGGGAGCTAGTTCGAGTGCCGTGGCACCGTTGAATCCGGCGGCTACAACCTCGGCCTTGAAGCATTCGGGCAGCGCGAGCGCTCCGGAGTTGCCTTCTCCCGGCGTCAGCTCGCGCCCGGTACGCAGCGTCGTGAGATAGGCAATCAAATCGGTGAACTCGGCCGCAGTCATTCCCTCGCAAAGCCCTGCCGGCATCAGCGAAACTTTGCTCACTTCGCGAGACTCGATGTCCTCAAACGCGATGGTGTTCGACTTCCCTTCCGCATCCAGGAGTGTGAGGCTCGTGGAGGATTCCGATTTCGCAATGCCGGTGAGAACGCGACCGGATTTGGTAGTGAGCAACGTCGCATGATACCCCTGGAGGATCTCTGCGGAGGGATCGAGTAGAGATTCGATCAGATGAGTGCGATCGAACTTGCCGCCGATCAGGGACAGATCCGGGCCAACTTCGACGCCCTGGCTTTGGACCTTGTGGCAGGTCGCGCATTTGGCTGTCTGGGAAAAGAAAACCGCCTTGCCGCGCTTGGGATCGCCGCCCCGGTTCATGGCCGCCTGGCGAAGAGCATCTGGGTTCGTCTTGGGAGGCGCTGCCGACTTCTTTCCGTTCTGTTCAGCGCTCAAGACTTCGTACACTTTGGATTGGACGTTCTTCCACAGTGACAGATGATCGAATGGGTACAGTTGCGTCAGCACTATGCCGATCAGTTGTCGGCGTGGATCGACCCAGAAGAACGTGTTAAAGATGCCGCCCCAGGAATACGAACCTACCGGCGCTGGCGAGGCGGGCTTCTCCCGTCCCGTCACGACGCCGAACCCATAGCCGAAGCCGTCGCCGTGGACGGAAAAAGCGATTTGCTGGTCGCCGATCTGGTTGCGCGTCATCTGATCCACGGTCTCCGGCTTGAGCAATCGTTTCCCGTCGAGTTCGCCGCGATTGAGCATCATCTGCAAGAAGCGTCCATAGTCGTGGGCCGTGGAGACCAGCCCTGCTCCGCCGGAGTAGTAGCGACTGTTGTCCGCTGTTGGGTAAGTCGCGGAATAAACAAGCGAACCGACGCGGATCGGCTCGTTGCCGACGCGGCGGATGGTCTTCTTCTCGTCCGGTGTGTACAAGGCCGCCAGGCGAGACCGTTTCTCCTTGGGAACGACGAAGCCGGTGTCTCGCATTTGCATCGGAGCGAAGATTCGCTCGCGGAAAAACTCGTCGAGCGTCTTGCCGGAGGCAATCTCTACAACGCGGCCAAGCACATCCGTGTTCAGCCCGTATTCCCATGTCGTACCCGGCTGGTGCAGCAAGGGCAGCTTGGCAATGCGCTTCACGTTCTCGCCGATCGTCCCCTCCGTCTCGGTCAGGCCGTCGGACACGCCCGCCTCGGTGTAAAGCTTGGCAAGATGCAGCCGGCCACTGAAGCGATAGATGATTCCCGATGTGTGCGTCAACAACTGGCGGATCGTGATGGCGCGCTCTGCCTTCACGAGCCGATAGCCTTCCTTGGTTGGGACCAGCACGGTCATGTCCGTGAATTCGGGAATGTGCTTCGAGAGCGGATCATCCAGGCCGAGCTTGCCTTCCTCGACAAGCATCATGACGGCGACGGACGTGATCGGCTTGCTCATTGAAGCGATGCGAAAGATCGTGTCGCGGATCATGGGTTTATTGGCGTCCACGTCCGACTGACCGATGGCTTCGTAGTAGACAGGTTTGCCGCGCTCTTGGACGAGGACGACTGCACCAGCGATTTCACGCTTGTCCACGTGCCCCTGGATCAACTTGCGGACGCGCTCCCAGCGCCCGGCTGCCGGACGAACAGCATCCGGCTGATCCTTCGCAGGTTCCCGGGCTGGAAGGGTGCGAACGGCTACGAGGATAATAAGAACGATCACCGGCAATCGGATTGCTGGAGTCATCAAGTATCTCCGCGGGTATCGCCGAACAGAGATTTCTCACGACTCTGCTTATCTATCCGCAATATCACGCAGTCGTCAAGGAAATAACGATTTCAAAACAGAGATGGTGGCGCGAGTCGCGTCTTCAATGCGGTCCTCCCAGCGCGGCTCATCGGGATTGAACGGAAAGACAATGCCGCGCGAGCTGTTGATGATGGCTCCGAGACCATCCGCACGAAAGGCGGGAGCGACATCGGCTGCTGTGCCGCTTTGGGCTCCGAAGCCGGGCACCAGGAAAATCACCTCCGGCAGCAGATTTCGCAGGATTGTCAGCTCGGACGGATACGTCGCTCCAACGACGGCGCCCACATCGCCCAGGCCGCATTCGCCGACGTTCTCGCGCGCCCAGGCGGCCACCGCCTCGCCGACGTGCTGATACAAGGGTCGCGGTGCTGTCGTCGCAGAGGAGACGAGAAGATCCTGGAACTGGCCAGCGCCTGGATTGCTCGTGCGCACCAGCACAAACAGCCCGGCTCTGGCGCGGCGAGCGCTCTTGATAAACGGCTCGACGGCATCGCGCCCCAGGTAGGGATTGATCGTCAGGGCGTCCGCCTCCCACACGGAATACGTTCGGTCGGCCAGGCGCGTGCCTCCGAAAGCAGCGTCGGCATAAGCGGATGCTGTCGAGGGAACATCGTTGCGTTTGGCGTCAAGGATGGTCATGAGGTTCAGGTCGCGGGCCTTGCGCAACAGACGTTGCAACACGGCCATGCCTTCCGGCCCGCACGCCTCGAAGAAGGCGCTCTGCGGTTTGACCACTGGGACCAGCGGCGACACGATGTCCAAGACACGGCTGCAAAACTCCTCGAAGGCGGAGGCCACCGATGCCAGGGTGTCCGCACCGTGACGCTGGCGCAGCTCAGCGGGCAGCGACTCCCAGCGCGGATCGAGACCGACACATACTGCGTTGCCCTTGGCCCGGATGGCGGCGGCGAGACGATCAGCGAAGTGTAACATGCCTGATGTCCTCCCAGCCGCGCGCGGCGCTTCTTCCTGAGCCGCGCACGCAGCGCAGCGGAGTAAGCGGCTGCACAGACGACCGCTTACTCCGCTGCGCTGCGTGCGCGGCTCGGACGACTCTAGCGATACCATTAGATCGCGCGGCGAAGGCCTTCGTGGACGCCTACGCGCGGTTGCCAGTCTAGTTGCTCGCGGGCCTTGGCGATGCTGAAACGCGTGGAGCGTCCAATAAGAGCCACGGCGTAGCGCGTCAGGTGCGGCGGACGACGAATGCGGATCAGGCGACCAATCACCTCTGACAGAAGGCCACACCAGTAGGCCATCGGATAGGATATGTGCCCGCGAATGCGCGGCCGGTTCAGTTGGTCGGCCAGCAGGTCAAGGAAATCCCTCTGCGTGATCTCGCCTTCACTGCTGAGATTATATGCCTGGCCCCTGGCCTGGGGTTGATGGGCAGCGCGGATGGCGCCCTCGGCCACGTCGCCGGCGTAGACGATGTTAAGCAAATTGTCGCCTCTGCCGATGATGGCCACTCGGCCGGCATGGAGCGCCTTGAGAATGCGCGGCAGGGTCGTTCGATCGCGCGGGCCGTAAATCCAGCTGGGACGAACGATGGTCAGCTCGCCCTCGTATTGGCGGCACAATTCCTCAGCCCGCACCTTGGCCCGACAGTAGTAATCCCACAGCCGTAAGTTCTGGCCGAGCGGTTCGTCCTCGGTGAAGCAGGAAGTGTCACTCAATTGGGGATGGCCGTACACGATGATCGAGCTGACGTGCAGGACACGGCCCACATCTGCCTTGCGGCAGGCATCGAGCAAGTTGGCTGTGGCGTCGATAATTTCGCGCTGAAAAACTCGCCACGGTCCCCAATCACCGACGCGCGCGGCGCAGTGATAGACCACGTTGGCGCCGGCGAGGATGCCGTGAAGACCGGCCGGCTCATTCAAGTCGCCGAAAGCCAGTTCGACGCCGAGTTGTTTCAGAAATGTTGTATCGCTGGAAGGACGTACGAGAGCGCGAACTCGTTCGCCGCGTGCACAAAGATTTTCGGCAATGTGACTGCCCAGCAGACCCGTTGCTCCCGTGACAACGTTCAACCGATCGGCCAATCCCTCTCCTCCATGCCGTGGGCGACTCACAGCCATCAGAGCAGAATCAATAGCAGCGTAATCAGGGCCAACAACGTTAGACTACCGATCACGCTCCACATTACCAGATGTTGGCGTTGGTCGGCGCGTCGGCGGCGGTACGAGGAACTGGAGCCAATCGGAGGGGCTTCGATGATCTCGGACCATCCGGCGACGGTGTCTGCCATCTCCTCCCCGGGGGCCGCGGGTGGTAGGAACATCCCGTCGTCGCTCAGGGGTGCGTCCACAGGAGCTACTCCTGCCGCTATTTGCCCCACAGGGACAGCGGCCCTGTTGAGGATCGCGGACATCGCCGCGGCGGTCTCGGCTGGAGTCTGGAAACGCTGTTCGGGCTGCTTGGCCAGCAAGCGCTGGAGCACCGCCGCCAGGGACGCCGGCACATCGGTCCGATGGGCATGGACCGACGGCGGCGGCTGGAACTGATGTTTGAGCAGTTTCTCAGTGGGCGTCCCGCTGGGGAAGACGGGTTGCCCCGTCAGCAAATAGTAAAGCGTGCAGCCGAGGCTGTACAAGTCGGCCCGCGTGTCGGCCAAATGAGCGTTCCGCGCCTGCTCGGGAGCGATGTAATCCAGGGTGCCCATGACGGCGCCTTCGTGCGTCATGGTGCCTGAATTCATGGAGTCTTCGCCGCGATCCAGGCGCGCCAGGCCCATGTCGAGGATCTTG
Organism: Gemmataceae bacterium; assembly: GCA_036557565.1. Taxonomy (GTDB): domain Bacteria; phylum Planctomycetota; class Planctomycetia; order Gemmatales; family Gemmataceae; genus JAJPHU01. Next base: position 13,650 of record DATBHJ010000202.1, on the reverse strand, counting down.
ATGAGCGGTTGGCCGTCGCTGCCCTTGGCCAAAAGAAGGTTGTGTGGTTTGATGTCGCGATGAACCAGGCCGCGCTCGTAGGCGTGCTGCAAGCCAAGGGCCGCCTGTCGTATGCAATCGCACGCTTGTTCAATCGGCAGCGGACCATTGCGGCGAACGTGCTTGGCGAGATCGAGGCCGTCAACGTACTCCATGACGTAGAAATGGCGCTGGTCGCACTCGCCGCAATCGAAGGCGTGGACGACGTTGGGGTGATTGAGCCGGGCAGAGGCGCGGACCTCGCGCTGAAAGCGATGGACGATCTCGGGATTGTTCAGGCGCTCTTTGCGGATGATCTTCAAGGCCACGGGCCGATTCAGCTTCCAGTTGCGTGCCTTGAACACCTGCCCCATGCCGCCCTCGCCCAGTCGTTCCAGGAGCACATAGGATTCCAAGAGCAAGTCGCTCGCCCGGCCCTGAAAAATCTGGTTGACCTGGTACGGCGTCAGCCAGCCGCGACGAATCAATTCGCCCGCCAAATTCTTGGGGTTGGGGAAGGCTTGGGCGAGCGGTCCGACGGCCTCGGCGTGTTGAGCAGGTTCCAGTAAGTGATACCGTTGCAGGATGGCTGTGAATTTACTTACGGAGTCCACGGCCATTGGGGCCTCCCTGGCGAGAGATAACGGAGCGATCAGGGTGCAATAGGACAATTGTATCCACGGCCAATCCGGATGTCACGCCTTAATTGGAGGATTATCCACACCAGGTGCGCGGGCGGATTCGTCCCCACTCCCCCGCAGAGCGTGGGAACGAGGGGGCTTGGCCATTTCTTGGATCACGGGCTACAACAACGGCCAGAGTTCGCTGTTCTGGAGGTGCGATCATGTTGCAGTTTGAAAGCACGAAGGGGATCAAGACCTGCGACGGTTTGACGCGGCGCGATTTTCTCCGCGTCGGCGCTCTGAGTGCTGGCGCTGTCGGCTTATCGCTGACGGAACTGCACGGTGCAGCGCCCGTCAAGGACATTAACTGCATCCTCCTCTTTCTCGTCGGCGGTCCCAGCCAGCTCGACACCTGGGACTTGAAGCCGGAGGCGCCCGATACCATCCGCGGACCTTTCCGGCCCACCTCGACCAATGTCCCCGGCATCCACATCAGCGAGCACTTCCCGAAAATGGCCGAGCGCGCCCATCGCTATGCCATCGTTCGCTCGGTCCATCACCAGGAAGCGCCGGTCCACGAGACCGGGCAGCAGATGATGCAGACCGGCCATCTGTTCCGCGGGGGTCGAGAATATCCTCATTACGGAGCGGTTTTATCTCATCAGCGCGGTCAGCGCGTCGAGGGAGTGCCGCCCTTCGTCGTGCTGCCAGCCCCGATAGGCCATACCGGCATCAGTGTCTCTCACGGTCAGGGTGCCGGCGCTCTGGGTACACGCCATGAACCATTCGTCCTGCACGCCGGTCCCGTTCGTTTCCTGTGCGGTGACAACCTGGTTAATGCGGTGGACGCGGTCCAGCGCGCCTGCGATGCCGGCGTTGGCTATCCCTCCGCGTTCCAAAAGTTCTTCACACCCCAGGCCAAAAAGGCGTTCGATCTATCGGAAGAGTTAGTTGATTCGCGCTATGGAAACTACACCTTCGGCCAATCGTGTCTGTTGGCGCGGCGCTTGATCGAGCACGGCGTTCGTCTGGTCACGGTCAATATGTTCGACACCGTGTTCAACACCATCACCTGGGACTGCCACGCCGACGGCAGCGCATTGCCTACGACACTTGACGACTATCGCGACATCCTTTGTCCGATTTTCGATCGCGCTTACGCCGCACTGCTCGACGACTTGGCCGAGCGCGGCCTGCTGGAAACCACACTGGTGGTGGCGATGGGAGAATTCGGACGAACGCCGCTTCTGAATCCGCGTGGCGGCCGCGATCATTGGCCGGGCGTGTGGTCGATCCTGTTTGCAGGTGGCGGCATCCGCGGCGGACAAATCATTGGCTCGTCGGACCACATCGGCAGCGAACCGCGAGATCGACCGGTAACGCCAGCGGAAGTGGCGGCCACGATTTACCACGCCCTCGGCATCGACGGCCGCACCCTTGTCGCAGCTTCGCCGATCTCGGAGTTGCTTGGCTAACCGCGACCCGAAGGGGAGCGCGTTCGCGCTCCGCTGCGCGTCGCGGCTAACCGAGAAACTCCCATCAACTCGTTAGTTTCGTCTTTATCGATCCAATCGGCGCAACGCGCCGATTTCGCACGTCTTTTCCAGGCGGAAATCTCCGCGAATCCTTTGACACATTCCAGGGTCAAACTAGGCTTCGGAAGAAGGGGATTTTCCGAACGTAGTGGGGCCGACCACCTCGCGCTAGCGCCTCACGTAAAAACATCCTTGCTGCCATGATTTCGTCTCTATTCGCAACAATCGCCGAATGGGTCCGAGAACAAGGACATGCGTTCACCGTGCTTTACCGAAAGCGGCGTCCCGAGCAGCGCTCCTCTCCGCCGACAGTGGAAGCGCTGGAAACGCGCTGTCTTCCGACTTCGACCACGACCGTGCCGGCGCTCTCGGAAATCCCCCAGCCGATTGCCCAGTGGGACATTGCTCTCGCAACACAATCGAAAGGGAATCCCCTGGTGGTCTTCGTGGGCGATTCCATCAGCTGGCAGTACGTCTATGGCACGGGCGCAGCGGTTTGGGCGGGCATCATGGCACCGCTGGGCATGTCCAATTATGGTGTCGGCGGCCAAACGACGGAAAGCCTGCTCTTTCAATTCTCCGAGGGACAACTGATCGGCATCAATCCGCCCGTTGTTGTCCTCGACATCGGCGCCAACAATCTGCTGCAAGGCAATACGCCGCAAGAGGCGGCCGACGGCGTCCTCGCCGACGTGAACACGATTCACCAGTATCTCCCGGCGTCCCATGTCATTGTGCTCGGCATCCTGCCGGGCAGGCAGAATCCAGGCGATCCGTATCGCTCGGAAGGGGCGCAGACCAATCACCTGGTTATCCAGATGCTGGCCGGCGACCCGAAGGCCACTTTCGTGGACCTCGGTCCGATGTTCCTGCAACCGGACGGCACCATCTCTTCGAGCATGATGTTCGATTACCTTCACCCAACCCAGCAAGGTTACATGGATTTGACCAATGCTCTGTTGCCCATCATCGAGCAGGCCTTGCTGCCGAACTTCAATATCCCCGTGATTTCCGCCCCAGCATCGCCGCCGCCCTCGCCTATTGCCCTTACACCCCAATGACAGTGCAAATAGCACTGGCGAGCGGGGGGCGTAAGCCCCCTGTTTCTCCAAAAAACAGGGGGCTTACGCCCCCCGCTCGCCTCGCAGTCTCTTTTTCCATGCTGGACTCAGTAAAATGGCGGCATGACGCCAATTTACCTCGATTACAACGCAACAACGCCACTCGATCCCGCCGTCGTCGAGGCCATGCTCCCGTACTTGAAGGAGCAGTATGGCAACCCCTCCAGCACGCACAGCCTTGGCAAAGCAGCCCATGACGCCGTCGAACGGGCGCGGCAGCAAGTCGCGCAACTAGTGGGAGCGCACCCGGACGAAATCGTCTTCACCGGTGGCGGCACGGAAGCGAGCAATCTTGCACTGAAAGGATCGGTATTTTCCAAATTACGCGGCTCCTTTGGTCACGGGGCGCAGGATGCTCACATTGTCACGAGTACCATCGAGCATCCGGCAACGGCGCAGCCGTGCGAATTCCTCAAACGTCTGGGCTGCCAGGTCACCGCGGTGCCGATCGATGGACAAGGATTGGTCGATCCGGATGCCATTCGCAAGGCGCTGGAGCGCGGCACTACTCTCGTAAGCGTCATGCACTCCAACAATGAAGTCGGCACATTGCAGCCGATCAAGGAGATTGCCGCCCTGACGCGTCCGCTCGGCGTGCTCTTACATACAGATGCGGCGCAATCGTTGGGCAAGGTGCCAGTCGATGTCAATGAGCTGGGCATCGATCTGCTGACATTGGCGGGACACAAGCTCTATGCGCCCAAGGGCGTCGGTGTGTTGTACGTCCGCCGCGGAGTGACACTGGAACCGTTGCTGCACGGCGCCGGCCATGAAGGCGGACGGCGAGCAGGGACGGAGAATGTGCCCTACCTGGTTGGGTTGGGCGCGGCCTGCGCGATCGCTCGGCAGGGTTTGCCGCAAGCAACACAGAAGCTGCGTGAGCTGCGCGATCGCCTATGGGAACGCTTGCACGCTGGCCTCGGTGAGCGCATCGTCCTCAACGGCCATCCGGAGAAGCGCCTGCCGAACACGCTCAATGCCAACTTCGTCGGACACATCGGCTCCGAGCTGCTGGAGAAAGTGCCGGAAATCGCCGCATCGACGGGATCTGCATGTCATGAAGGGAAAATCAGTGTCTCGCCGGTGCTTAGTGCGATGGGCATTCATCCTTCGATCGGCCGCGGAGCGCTGCGGTTGACTGTTGGCCGCTTCACAACTGAAGAACAAGTCGATCGTGCTGCGGATTTGCTCGTGAGCGCCGCCAGCCGAGGAGCGAAGCCATGAAAGCGACCCATATTCGGATCGAGGAAATCCGTCATTCTTACGAGGATTACCTTTATCGCACACCGATTAAGTTCGGTGGAATCGCCGTCGATCGTGTCACGCTCTTGAATGTCGAGTGCCGCGTGCAGGGCGGCAATGGCAAAATTGCCGCCGGCTTCGGCTCGATGCCGTTGGGCAATGTCTGGTCGTTCCCGTCGCGCGTCCTCGATTATGATGCGACGCTCCACGCCATGAAGACGCTGGCGGAACGCATTGGCCGCATCGCCGACTCCTGCAAAGAGAGCGGGCATCCCGTCGATCTCGGCTGGACGTTGGAACCGGAATACGAACGAGCAGCCGCGGAAGTCAGCCATGAACTGAACCTGGCCGAGCCAATCCCGCGGCTGTGTACGATGGTCGTCGCCAGTGCCTTCGATGCTGCTGTCCACGATGCCTACGGCAAACTGCATCAGCGCAACTGCTATCACACCTACGGACCCGATTTTTTGGACCACGACATCGGCCATTATCTTGGCCCCGAATTTCAGGGCGAAACGCTGGAGAAATACATCAGCCGCGAGCCGACGCCGAAGCTGCCGTTGTATCACCTCATCGGCGCTCTAGATCCACTGACGGATGCGGACGTGACGCGGCGCGTCGGCGACGGCTTGCCGGAGACTCTCCCGGACTGGATACACTTCAACGGACTGACGCATCTGAAAATCAAGCTCAACGGCGACGACCTCGCCTGGGATACAGACCGTGTCGTGCGCGTCGATCGTGTCACCTCCGAAACGCAGCGTGAACGTGGTCTGACGCGCTGGTGTTACTCGCTGGATTTCAATGAGCGCTGCGGGAATGTCGGCTACTTGCTGGAGTTTCTACGCAAGCTACGCGAGCGGTCGCCGGAAGGCTTCGAGCGCATCGCCTACATCGAGCAGCCAACGGCGCGCGATCTCAAGGCTGATCGCAACAATGTCATGCATGAAGCAGCCAAGCTGCGCCCGGTCGTCATCGATGAATCGCTGGTCGATCTGGAAAGCCTGCGCCTGGCTCGCGAGATGGGCTACACCGGCGCGGCGCTCAAGGCGTGCAAGGGTCAGAGCCAATCTCTCTTGATGGCCGCGGCGGCAAAGAAATACGGCATGTTCCTGTGCGTGCAAGACCTGAGCTGTCCGGGAGCGTCGCTGATTCACTCGGCGGGTCTGGCGGCGCACGTTCCGGGGGTCTCGGCTATCGAGTCCAACGCACGGCAGTATGTACCTGCCGCCAATCGTCCGTGGGAGGAACGTTTCCCCGGCATTTTCCGGATTAGTGATGGCACGATGGAGACGGCCTGTTTAAGCGGGCCAGGCCTGGGGGCCGTGAGTTGAAAACCGAAGACGTCAAGGCATGTGCACTGCCAGCTGTGCCGCGATGACCCCCAAAGTCAGAATGCTGGCCACGAGCATCCACTCCATCACCGGAACGTAACCGCGATCATCTCGCCAGAGTTTTCTCAGAAATCTTCGCATCGGCTGGCCCTCGGGGCGATCGAATCGGATACACGCATTTCGCTGTAAGGTAGTGCAGAAGCTGTGCCGTACGGAAAAGTCCATGCGATGGAAATCCATTCCGGCAGCAACTTCTTTCATGTAAAGACGTTAGCGACGGCAAGCAGCGAGGGCGTTCGTGAAGCGAGCGCGAAGTGAAGGTAACAGCGAAGCATGAGAAAGTGTAAACGGCGTTAAGGAGCATTAACGCGCCGGGACGATCTGAGCGATGGTCGCAGCAAGAGTGCGGTGGACTGGACTGCGTCCCTTGGCCAGCGTCTTGGCCCCACCCAGAGTCAGTCGCGGATCGGGGAACGGCAAGAGCGCCAGGGAATCTTCCATATCCTGGCCCAGCGTATAACGTCCGGCGGACAGGGTGACGGATACGCCGGAGGAGCGCAGCACGTCGAGATCGCGGTAGAAACCACGTACATCGAGATGGAGCCGGCGCGCCAGACCTTCGCGTGTTTGCGCGCCGCCGGCGAGCAGCTTGACCATACGGTACAGACGAACAAAACGATCCGGCGTGACGCCGGCAGCTGGCGATGCGGTTTTGGCGGCAGATTTGCGTTTCTTGGCCATGGCGTCCTCAGTATTGATTTAGCATTTCGCGCGAAACGCTAAATCCTTAACCGCGAGCGCGAGGTAGATTCATCCAGTACGATAGTAGAGGCGCGGCGACACGAATTCAAGCGCGCGGACACGCTGTGCCCCAACGGACTCAACCGCATCTGTAATAGAGACGAGATCATGACCGCTTTGGATTACCTTATCATCGCTCCCCACCCTGATGACGCCGAGCTGGGCGTTGGTGGAACCATTCTGCTATTACAAGCACAAGGGGCGCGTGTGGGTGTTCTCGATCTTACTGACGGCGAACCGACTCCGTTCGGCAGCCCGGAGATCCGCAGCCGCGAAACCGAGGCGGCTACTGCGATTTTGGGGCTGGCCTGGCGCGGCAATCTGGGTCTGACCAATCGCCGGCTGGAAGCGACACTTGAAGCGCGCGCTCGGCTGGCCGGCGTGCTGCGCCAACTGCGGCCGCGCTTTCTCTTCGCTCCCTACTGGGACGACGCTCACCCCGATCATGTCGCCGCGAGCGCTCTTGTCGATGCGGCGCGTTTCTGGGCCAAGCTCACACGTTGCGATTTGCCCGGAGAGCCGCACTATCCCAAACAAATCCTTTACTATTTTAGTATTCATCTTCGCATTCATCCGCGCCCGTCGTTCGTTCTGGACATCACGCCTTACATCGAAACGAAAATGCAGGCCTTGGCCTGCTACCGTTCGCAGTTCATCGAGGGCAGACCGACCACTCCACCTACGGTCCTGGACGATGTGAAGGATCGCGCCCGTTACTGGGGCTGGGCCATCGGTGCCGGGTACGGCGAGCCGTTCGTGACGCGCGAGGAAGTGGGACTGCGCGGTTTGCGCGATTTGCTCGGATAAGGAGGCTGGCAACGGCACGGATGGACCGATCCTGACAGAAGAGCCGTTCTTTTCGTCCCATGTCTGCCTCGCCGCGGACGATATTGCTGGCGAAGGTCCCTTATTGGCAAAACAGGCGAGGTGGTGCGTGGGACGCGAGTTCAACGTCTTGGCCCTCATCAAGGGTGATGAGCGCTACGTTTACGTATATGATGACGCCAGCCGTGCGCCGCTGTTGGAGACGTTCCAAACTCAGGCCGGCGATCCGAACTTGAGCCTGAATTGGTTCGACGCAGCGGTGTTGACGCAGAAGGCTCACGAGCAGGCCGCCACCGCGGGGACGACGGTCTCGCCGCGTTTTTGAAAGGATGCACTGTGCAAGAAGCCCTGGCTGAGTATCTGCGTCATCTCTCTCTGGAGAAGAACGCCTCGGAGCATACGGTCAAATCGTATCGCGAGGATCTGACGCAGGCGCTGGACTTCTTCCGCACGCGCCTGAGCAATCAATCGCCGAGTCCAGAACAACTGACGACGCGGCTTCTGCGTGCCCATCTGGCCTGGCTGAGCGAACAGGGTTATGCCCGCAGCACCATCGCGCGCCGGCTGGCCGCCATCCGCTCGTGGTGTCGCTTTCTGTGCCGGCAAGGCACGCTCTCGGCCAATCCGGCGACGGGTTTGCGCGGTCCGCGCCAGGACAAACGTTTGCCGCATTTTGTGTCCCGCGAGGACATGACGCTCTTGCTCGATACGCCACCCGCCGCCACGCCTCTGGGAATACGCGATCGGGCCATCCTGGAAACGCTGTACTCGGCTGGTCTGCGCGTCAGCGAGCTGACCGGCCTGAATGTCGAGGATGTCGAGCTGAGTGACTGTGTGGCGATGGTTCGCGGCAAGGGTCGCAAAGAGCGTCTGGCTTTACTGGGACCACAGGCGGTATCGGCCATCCAATTGTGGTTGCCCCAGCGTCAGAACCTGGCTGGGCCGCGAGCCGTGCAGCAGCCCGCCTTGTTCCTCAACCGCAACGGCACCCGCCTGACTTCGCGCAGCGTCGGCCGGCTGATGGAGAAATATCTCGCCCAGGCCGGACTCGATCCGCGCACCAGCCCACACACACTACGGCATAGTTTCGCCACGCACTTGCTCGACGCCGGAGCCGATATCCGCAGTGTGCAGGAACTGCTGGGTCATCGAAGCCTGGCCACCACCCAGGTATACACACACGTAAACACGCAGCGTCTTCGCGATAGTTATCATAAAGCCCATCCCCGCGCATGATCGGAGCTGAGAGAATGAGGACTCGCAACTTCCTTCGTCTGATTTGTCTGTGCGGCGTCTGTGGCCTGTTGCACACGTTTTTCCTTTCGAGCACCAAAGCGCAGGAAGTGGAATGGCGGCTGGATTACGGCAAGGCTCGCCAGGAAGCCGTCGAGAAGAATCGTCCGCTTGTAATAGACGTCGGCACAGAGAACTGCCACTACTGCAAGCAGCTGGATCTGCGCACGTTCAAAGATCCAGCCGTCGTCGCCATGCTCAACGAGCGGTGCATTCCCCTCAAAATTGACGCCGACCACCACGCCAAGCTCGCGGAGGCGCTGCGAGTAGAGTATTATCCGACACTGGTTTTCGCCAACTCCGAGGGTAAGATTCTCGGTTATCAGCAAGGCTACATCGAAGCCGCCGCGCTGCAAGAACGCTTGACCAAACTGTTCTTCACTTCGGCAATCGCCGGTAACGGAGCGTCGAACCATGGCCGCGACATCGACGATGCCAAACACGCCATAACGGCGGGCGATTACCCGCGCGCCATTGCCCTCTTGAAGCCGCTTTCCGAGAACGCCAAGGACGCAACAATACAGAAGCAAGCTCGCCAACTGCTGCAAGATCTTGAGCAACAAGCGGCGGGGCGCTGTGCCGAAGCCCGGCAGCTCGTCGAGAGCGGCAAGGTTCCGCAGGCCGTCGAGACGGTTACGGAGCTGGTGGGTGCCTATCCGGGTACCAAGGCTGCGCGAGAAGGCCGGCAGCTGCTGGTGACGTTGGCCAGCCGAGTCGTGCCGCACGAAAACTCTCGCGGCGGCGTTGCCCGGGAGCTACTCGAACAGGCCCGCGAGGAGTATCAACGGCATCAGTATCTCTCTTGCCTCGACCGCTGTGAGGGTTTGATCGCCAATTACTCTGATCTCAACGAGGGATCGGAGGCGGGCAAGTTGGCGGCCGAGATCAAGGCCAACCCGGAATATGTCAAGCAAGCCTGCGATCAGATGGGCGAACGTCTGACCACGATGTATCTGTCGCTGGCGGAAACCTGGCTAAAGAAGGGTGAACCGCAACAAGCCATGTTCTATCTCGAACGCATCGTTCAGACATTCCCCAACTCGCGCAACGCCGACATCGCGCAGGTTCGACTCGCACAGATTCAGGGACCAGCCCGCGTGCCGGAATCGAAGAAGTGATTGCAGTATCGAGCCCGATCGACAACCATCCCGAAGCGTAAGCGAGGGCGGTCCTCGCTTACGCTTCGGGATGGTTGTCGAGGAGACAAATCTAGATCTGGCCCACCCAGGACGCATCCGCGGCTTCGCGCCAGCGAGCCCGAATTTTCTCGATGCTTTCTGGCGGCAATGCTCCCGCCTGCAACAACTCGGCATTCTCGCGCCAACGACGGGGATTCTTGGTCCCGACGATGGCCGTATGAACGCCAGGCACGTTCAGCGTGAAACGCAAGGCAATCGACACCCCCTGTTTCGCTTCGCCGCGCAAGAAATCAAAGTCGAGTTTTCGCATCCGCTCCCAGTACGTGTGATAATACGTGTTCTCGGGCTTTTGACTGTACCGCCAGACGGCGTTGGCGATGGGGCGCTTTGCGATGACGCCCATCTGGCGTTGCTGTGCCAGCGGCAGCGTCAGCTCCAGTGCCTCCTGATCGGCGATATTGACCGAGGTTTGCAGCGTATCGAATCGACCGGACTCGATCGCATAGCGAGCGGCGCCGCCGTCGCCGCTGTATCCGATGTAGCGCGTGTAGCCCTTCTTTCTCGCGTCCTCAAGCGCGCCGATCACATCGCCCTTGCGCAACTCAGCTTCGGAACAGCTGTGCAACTGGACCAGATCGAGATGATCGGTACGTAGCCTTTTCAGGCTCCTCTCGATGCTGGAAACCAGGGATGCAGGCCGCCAATCCTCAACTCCCGGATTATCGGGATGCCCGCACTTGGTGAACAAGTAATAATCCTTGCGCCGGCCGGCCGCCGCCTGACCGATCAATTCCTCGCTTTGAAGGTAACACTCCGCGGTATCGATTATGTTGAGTCCGGCATCCAGAGCGCTATTCAGCAGCTCGGCAACTGTCTGCACTGCTGCTTTCTCAAATCCGATCTCGGCCCCGCCAAAGCCCAGCACACTTACTCGCATGTCCGTCTTGCCCAGTTGCCGCATTTCCATGATCGGTCTCCATTTGATGGATGAAGGGCTGCTAAAGGACAAGGTACGAAAACGGGAGGCGATTCCAAGAAAACCACATCGGCCCTGTGGCTCATCCTTTCCAGGTGGCGTGTAAAGCAACGCCCAGGATAAGAATGCCGCCCAGGACGGTGCGTACAGGGAGATCCTCGTTGAGACAGAGGACGGCGAGGAACGTGCCATAGACCGGCTCCAGGCAGGCGATGGTGCTCGCCGTCCGCGCCGAGATGCCGTGCATACCGGAGATGAACAGAGAATGCGCCACGGCGGTGCAGAGGATGCCGAGGACGGCGAGCAGCATCACATCCGAGACCGTGAAGGTGTGGCCATAGGCGAGGGCAAACGGCAGCAGCGCCGCGGCGGCGAAAAGATCCTGATACAGAGCGATGGTCATGCTGGAGTTCTGCCGCACGAATCGGCGGTTGAGCAGCGTCAAAAGGGCAAAGGTCCATCCCGAAGCGATGCCCCACAGAATGCCCTGTGTGACACGATCTTGCCACTGGAAGTCGGACTTGAGGACGATGATGCCGGCCAGGGCGAGGCCAGCACGGACGACATCGATTGTGTGAAGTTTCTCGCGGAAAAACAGCGGCTCCAGGAAGGCGATGAAAACGGGGAACGTCGTGAAGGTTATGAGGGCCAGGGCGACGCCACCTGTTTTCACGGCTTGAAAGAAGGTCGTCCAGTGAACGGCGAGAAGTACGCCGAGAAAGCCGAAGGCGAGCAGACTGTAGCGCGAGGCCGGACGAAGGATGTCTCGCCATACCGAAGCTGCGAGAAGCAGTGTTGCGGAGGCGAAGACGACACGGCCGAAGACGATCAGCACCGACGGCAGAGGAAGTATCTTCTCATGGCCGAACAGGCCGGCGAAACCGAAGAGCAGGACGGCGACATGGATCTTCAGCAGATTGCGTAGGTGTGGCGACATGAAAGCGGTTAGCGACGCTTCGCAGAAGCGTCGAGAAGAGTGCGACGCTTCTGCGAAGCGTCGCTAACCGTTACGGATGTTATAGTTTCTACTTGTCCTTGCGTGCGGGAAGGCTGCCGCTGGGGACGGCTTCCTTCCACGCCTCATAAGCTTTGGCGCGCTTGTCCGGCGAAGCTGCTGGATCGTACTTCAACTTCACCGCGATGTTCTCGGGGACCAAGCGCGACAAGTGGCGCCACGCCAACTCGCGGATGGCCAGCTTTTCGTGAAGCAGATACGCGATGAGCGTTTCGTAGGTCTCGGGCTCATCCGGCGCGTAGGCGCTGTGTAGCAGTTGCAGCACAGTCGCAGCGTGAGCCTTGGAGTAGCGCAGACGCTCCATCAGAAAGTAATAAAGCACCTGATCGCGTCCGGCCTCAACGCCGATCCAGTGTTTCAGCGCAAACGAAGCGGATCTCCGCGCCTCGGCGTGGACGGGGTCGTCGAGGACCTGCATCACGCGATCGATGTCGCTTATGGCCGCCAATCCCAGAATGGCAAACTCGGTAGTCGCCCTGGCCTGATCGCGTTGCGATTCATCGTCATGCGCCGCCTGAGAACGGGCGGCGGAAAGCAGATCGAACAGGACCGTGCGCGGATCGCTCTCCTTGACGGCGGTCTGATATTTGGCAATCGCCTCAAGCAGCGGTTTGGCGCTGGCCGGCGGTTTGCGGCGCGGGTCGGCCCACGTCTCCAACTCGCGGCGCTGTCGCGGCGCCGCATCGGGACCATTGATGTTGTCCCAGTGGAAATAACTCAGTCCTGGCGGCGCCGACAACGCATGCTGAACCCCATGCACTTTCACGTCCACCTGGCCGTTCACAGCCTGCATGTTCAACCGGTAAACCAGAGTGTCTTCCGGTTTGGGTGTAAGGGAGAAGGGCACGCCGCGCGGCCAGTAACTATCGAGCGCGATGCAGATACAATCGCCCGGTTCGCCCAACGTCAGCTGGAACCCGGCTCCCTCGATCCGCAGCCATACACGGGCCGCCCCACTCTCCTTGCGGTTGGTGACGAGAACTCTTCCCCGACTGAGAGTGAAATCGAGATCGAAGGCCCGGCTATCGTGCAGTACGACGGCGCTTTCCAGTCCAGAAAAATCGGAGAACTGGGGCAAATTTCCCCAGAGAGACAGTTCCACGGCCTTCGGCGCCGTTTCCAGGGTCCCCTGCACGCCGGGCAGTGCGAGCAGCTGATCGCGGCTGGAAATGTCGCCGCGATAGCCAGCGGATCTCCACGGCTGGCCCGGTTGCTCATTGACCAGTAAATCGCCGACCGACGACAGGTATTTGCCCACGACGACACGCGGCTCCCAGCTGACGGGCCGATTGCCCAGCTCCGCTGCCTTTGCCGAGGCAAAAAGGCCAAACGTGCAAGAAAACAAGGCGGGCAACACGATCGGCCATCGACTCATCGTCCGGTTCATGCGTTTTCTCCCATGTATCATCGTCCGGGGAAGACCGGCGACATTGTAACACGCACAAAGCGGCTTTGCAGAGCGAAAATTCATTTTTCGCTCTTGTTTTCTCGCGGAGTGTGGAAAGCAGAGGCTGATTGCATACAGGGATTGTGCAGAATGATTCCCCCACCTTTGCTGTCTCTTTTCCCATCGCGCACTGGATTTCGCTCAGACTCATTACTTCCGGAGCATCGTTCCTTGATCAGCAGCAGCAACAAACGGGCGGCATCAGGATTGCAGTATTTACAAGGTAAAAAGGCGGTCGGCTGGTCGGGCAGACCTCGAAGACTAGTCTGCCCGACCAGCCG
>DATBHJ010000201.1:0-4704 GCA_036557565.1 Gemmataceae bacterium | reverse complement strand
CCGCTTACTCCGCTGCGCTGTGTGCGCGGCTCGGATGAATTAGCGTTTGCCGAGATCCTTGAACTGGATGTCTTTGAAAGTCACTTCCATTGACTTGAATCCGGCATGCAGTTGCCAGGCGATAATGCCGTCTTCGGGCATCTTATCGAAATCTTCATCGACCATTGTTTCGTCGTTGACCTTGATGGTGACGCGCTTGCCGACACACTTGATCGAGTAATCGTTGAACTCGGTCGGTTTCACGACCTTCTTGACAAGATCGGCCGGCGATTGTTTCATCATGCCGCCAAAGCGTTCGCCGTAGAGACTTCCCCAGAAAGCAGCGCCGATGTCGCACTGTGGCCCGGCCACGATGAACTTCTCGGAATCCACGACCTTGCTGCGGATCTGCACGCCGCTGTTGCCAATGCCGTCCTTGAGACGCACCTTGAACGACAGCTCGAAATCGCCGTACTTCTTCTTGCTGCACAAGAATGTGTTGTGTCCGGGATCTTCCGGAGTGTAGCCGACGATCGCACCGTCCTTGACGCTCCAGTACTTGGTCAATCCCTCCCAGCCGGAGAGGTCTTTTCCGTTGAAGAACGCGGACCCCGAATTCGCCGTATCGTCTCGCCTCGCCGTATCGTCTCGTGCGGCCGGAGCGCAGGCCGACAAAGCTGCTGTGGCGAAGAGGACAAGCAGGAGAGTGGAACGCATAATATCCTCCAGGAGTCAGTGGCGCGAAATCCGACATCAGTCTATCCCGACTACCGACTACCGACTACGGACGACTATGCAACTTGTTGCTGTCCTGGATGTGATGCACGGCGAAGTCGTTCGAGGCGTCGGCGGTCGCCGCCACGACTATCGCCCCATCATCAGCCAGCTTACGCCATCGAGCCGGCCGCTGGATGTGGCGAATGCTCTGGCGCTTCAATTCGGATGCCGGGAATTGTACCTCGCCGATCTCGATGCCATCCGCGGTAACGAACCAGACTGGGCGCTGTATACCGCCCTGCACGAACAGGGCTTTCGGCTATGGGTCGATGCCGGCATCCGACGAACGACCCACGCATGTCAACTGGCTGATGCCGGCATAGAGAGCATTGTAGCCGGCTTGGAGACAGTCGCGAACCCGATTGAATTGGCGGAGATGGCACGAGCATTCGGCAGACGCCTGGTGTTTTCGTTGGATTTGTATCAGGGCGAACCCCTAGGCGATCGCGATGCTTGGCAGTGGCGAGACGTCGATGCGATCGCCGCGGAGGCAATACAACTCGGCGTTCGCCGGTTATTGGTGCTCGATCTGGCGCGTGTGGGACTGGATGGCGGTACAGGCACACGGGAGCTTTGTTCGCGTCTGTGTGCGAAGCATCCGCATCTGTCTGTCAGCGCTGGCGGCGGCGTGAGGCATCGTGGCGATCTTGAGGAATTGCGGAAGTGTGGCGTGCAGGCCGTACTCGTGGCATCGGCGCTGCACGATGGCCGGCTGACTCGCGCCGATCTGCAAGGTCTATGAGCAGCGCCATTCGCAAGTCGCCGACTGGCCGATGTTCTCCTCAACCTCAACGCGCATAACGGCCGGTCGATAATTGTGCTGCCGTTGTAGTTCCTCAACGAGGCGCTGGGTGATCCAGCGAGCCAGCAATTCGGCGGTCGTGTTTTCGATGGGTAACAGCACGCAATCGTCTCGGGGGAAAACCCATTCTCGATCGCGATAGCGAACCCGGATGCTGCGCGGCGCCTCTTCAATGTGGATGTGTGGATTGCGCGTCGCCAACATCATGCGATGGTCCAGCTCGTCCGTGATGGCCTTGGTGCGATGCTTCAAAGCGATGAAGTCAAAGACATACTGGTTTTCGTCCAGGTCGCCTTCAATCTCGACCGTGGCGCGGTAGTTGTGGCCGTGGAGACGCTCGCACTTGTCGCCTTCGTAGCTGATGAAGTGACCGCTGCAAAAGACCAGATGGTCCTTGGTGACACGGACCTTGAAACGCTCTGTCATGGTTCATCAATGTACCACAGCGCGGCCACGCCGTCCAGCGCGCCGGTGATGACTATGCGCTTCAAGCTATCGACCAAGGTAGATTAGCGTGATACCCAGCCATTGCGTGAGTGTGGAACCGGCACCGAAGACGATGGCCGCCTTGGCTCGATTGCTGGCGGAGAGATCGTCACCAGCATCACGCACGGCCTGGTAGCCGAGCAGCGTCGCCACCGGACCCAGCAACAAGCCCAGGCCCGGGACAATCGACCAGAGCGACACTCGATAGGCCCGCCAGGCCGCGGGATTGTTGCTATCTGTGACAGCCGCCGAGGCGGCCTCGTCGTTGCGACGTCGCGAACTGGCTCGACGAGCGGGACGATCGCCGCCGGCACGGAGCGCACGTCCGCAAGTGGCACAGGTGACGGCTTCGTTGCTGTTCTCCGCTTGGCAAGCTGGACAATTCATAAAATGAAGATAGTTGTCAGTTCTCGGTTCTCAGTTCTCAGTAAAGATAACACGAAATAGGAAAAGCTGAAGACTGACAACTGGTAACCGACAACTGACAACTGAGGAAATTATGCGTTACCGTCCGACTTTTGAGGAATTTGTCGAGCTAACCCGTTCATCCGCCTCTCCCGTAGGACTGGTTCCGGTCTATCGCCAGCTTATCGGCGACACGCTGACGCCGGTTAGCGCCTTCTGCAAGATTCAGGAGGGCGACTGGTCGTTTCTGTTCGAAAGCGTCATCGGCGGCGAGCGCCTGGGCCGCTACAGTTTCGTCGGCTCCGGCCCCTTTTTGCGTTTCCAGGCATTCGGCGATCAGGTGCGCATAGACGAAGCGATGCCCGGAGCACACGCGCAATCCCGATCACCCAAAGAGTTGGAACATCCCGATCCGCTGCGTCTTCTGGAAGAACGCCTCCTGGCGTATCGGGCGCCCGCGCTGCCTGGATTGCCGCGCTTTTGCGGTGGCGCCGTGGGCTATGCCGCTTACGATTCCGTTCGCTATGTCGAGCGCCTTCCCAAGCCGCCGCCGGACGATCGCGGATTGCCGGACCTGTGTTTCGCCTTCTACGATCGCATGGTCATCTTCGACCACATCAACAAGACCATCGCCGTGGTCGCCCATGCTCACGTCGATCCCGCGAATCTGCGCCGCTGTTACGACTCCGCTTGCGAGCGCGTCGATCGCCTGGTCGAACGACTGCACCAGGGCGTCGCCGATCTTCAACTGACCGATATCCAACCCCTCGGCGACGTGCAAATCTCCTTCCGCTCGAACTTTGAGCGCTCCGCCTTCGAGTCCGCCGTCCAGCGCTGCAAGGAATACATCTACGCCGGCGACATCTTCCAGGTCGTTCTCAGCCAGCGCTTGCAGACCGAAACGCGGGCAAGACCATTTGACATATACCGGACCTTGCGTGTCGTCAATCCAAGCCCGTTTCTGTTTTATCTGAAATCGGGACCGTTGTGCCTGGTCGGTTCGTCGCCAGAGATCATGGTGCGCGTCGAGGGCGACAAGGTGACGATCCGCCCCCTGGCAGGCACTCGTCGGCGCGGCCGCAGTGAAGAGGAAGATGAGCGTCTCGCTGCCGAGCTGCAAGCCGATCCGAAGGAACGCGCCGAACACATCATGCTCGTCGATCTCGGCCGTAATGATGTTGGCCGTGTCGCTCGCTAT
Organism: Gemmataceae bacterium; assembly: GCA_036557565.1. Lineage (GTDB taxonomy): Bacteria > Planctomycetota > Planctomycetia > Gemmatales > Gemmataceae > JAJPHU01. The sequence goes on along the minus strand of DATBHJ010000201.1, from coordinate 1,057 downwards.
GGCACCGTGCAGCTGAGTGACGAGCTGACCGTGGAGCGCTACAGCCACGTCATGCACCTGTGCAGCACAGTGACGGGGCGCCTGCAACCGGGCAAGACTTCCTTCGACGCCCTACGTGCGTGTCTGCCGGCCGGTACGCTGAGTGGCGCTCCGAAGGTGCGGGCAATGGAAATAATCGACGAACTGGAACCGCACCGCCGCGGTCCTTACGGAGGTGCCGTCGGTTATGTGGATTTCAGCGGCAACATGGACACCTGCATCGCCCTTCGAACGCTGGTGATGAAAGGACAGACGGCATATTTGCAAGCCGGCGCCGGCATCGTTGCTGATAGCATCCCCGCCAACGAGTACGAGGAGACACTGAATAAGGCGCGCGGTTTATTGCGAGCGCTGGAAATGGCGGAAAAGCAGCTGTGATGGAGTAGTTAGGATGACCGAAGACGAATGGCTAACTTCAAGCGATGCTCAGAGAATGCTGCATGTTCTCGTGCACTTGAGACCATCGGATCGGAAAGTCCGCTTGTTCAACGCAGCAATTTGCCGACGGTTTTGGGACTATCTGCCGGAGGCCTCTCAGTCGATCCTGTTAGAGTCCGAACTTCTTGCTGATAGACAGCAACCGTTGGACCCCAATGACTTCGAGCGCTGTTGGCGAGAACTCTGTTGGCGGGCGAACGGAGTAGTTGCACCCTTTGATCGACAGTATCCTACGAAGCAGTTTCCCAGCACTGATGTTCGCATTAGGCGAAACGCTGCTGCCGCAGTCTGCTACGCTGTCATTTCTCAGGAGCTGTTCGGTGCAGTCAGTTACTTTTGGGAATTGGAACCCGCGGAGAAGAAGCGTCACTCGATTATTATTCGGGACATTCTCGGCAATCCTTTCCATCTCGTTACCGTCTCCTCCACCTGGCAATCGTGGAATGATGGTATCGTTGTCCGCTTTGCCCAAACCGCTTACGAGAATCGCACCTTCCCCGCCGGCACGCTCGACAACACGCGGCTGCTCATCCTCGCCGACACGCTAGAAGAAGCCGGCTGCACGGACGAACAAATCCTG
>DATBHJ010000200.1:0-6228 GCA_036557565.1 Gemmataceae bacterium | reverse complement strand
GGAGTAAGCGGCGGTCAGACGACCGCTTACTTCGCTGCGCTGCGTGCGCGGCTCGGTAATTTTATAGCGTTTTCAGTAAGCGGCGGTCAGACGACCGCTTACTTCGCTGCGCTGCGTGCGCGGCTCGGTAGTTTTATAGCGTTTTCAGATACTCAATAACCGCCATGCGCTCGGCTTCGCCCAGCTTGTCAGCAAACGTGTGGCCGGCGCTGCCGCGGCCGGGCTGCGTCGTGTCATAGAACTTGCGATACTCGATCGGCGGTAGTTTTTGTGGATCGGGCATCTCAGCCGGCTCTTCCACTTTCCACCCAAGTTTTTTGGCGTCGTAGGCATCGAGGTCGGTGCGATAGGAGCGCGTGAACAGTTTCGGCCGGGCCTTGGAATTGAGGACGTGATAGACTGTGGGCGCGGAGCCGTTGTGGAAATAGGGTGCCGTCGCCCAGATGCCATCCAGGGGCGGCGCCTGGTAGCCGGCCGTTTCCTGGATGGGATAATCTTCATTGAACCAGCTCTTGGCGTAATAGTCGCCGAACTTCCGTGTAATGCCATCGAAACGAACGCGATCGGTGCCGATCTGATCGAGGGGCACGATCTTGTTGGGATAGGTCCATTTCTCGCCATAGGTGCCGTGGCAGCGGGCGCAGTTGGTGAGGAACAATTCCTCACCCTTGGCGGCCAGCGATCTATCGATCGGCAGCGGATACTTCGGAGGTGACAGCGATAGCAGATAGGCGCGAATGTCCTTGAAGTCTGATTCGGCGCGCTTGATGTCCTCACCGGAGTTAAGCGGGCTCATCATGAACTGCATCAGGGAGCGGACCGAGCGTGCATCGGCGCCGCCGGCGTGATACATCGTCTTCTTCTTTTTCAAGAGCCACCAGGCCGGCACATCCTCGCAGAGGTCGTCGTGCACATCGAGATCGAGACGTTTGAGACGGCGATCGAGGTTCGGCTCGCGGAAACCGAGCAGATAGACGGCCATGCTGCCGGCCTCATTCGTGCCGCGGACGTTGCAGAAGCGGAAAGGAGTGCTTGCCTCTCGACCGTCGGCGGCGGACATTTCCTCGTAGAACGCCTGATAATCGAGGACGGAATTGCCCAGGCCAACATAAGATTTGCCAGCGATTGAGCCGCCATGACAGACCATGCAATCCATGCTGATCCCTTTGCCAAATCCGAAAGCAAATGCAGCTGGACGAAGGCCCATCGGCAAGCCGCCGTTGGGGTAGGGCGCTTCGTGCAGACCATAGCGCTGGCGGAAGCGGCGATCGTAATCCGCCGCAGCGGGTTTTTCCTTGATGCCCCACTGTTTCCAAATTGAATCGTATGCGCCGCGCGTCATGGTTGGCGGAGCGTAGCATTTGCCCAGAAGCGCTTTCTTGCCGCGTTCTATTGCATCGGTATCTGCGGCATGAACCGTTGCCGTCGGAACGATTGTCACTAACCCTATCCACACCAGAGAACCGCGCGTCATCGCTCAAACCTCCAGGCGATCGCACATGCATTCCGAGCACATTATAGCAAAGGCGTTCAAGGGGTTCTTTCGCATTTTTCTGTTGTATAATAAGGCTTACGTCTCCCACCCCGCAGAAACGTGAACCGTGTTACAGCCGGACGATTAACTTCCTCTCCCGGACTTAAACGAGGAGTCCTCCCAATGGAGATTCGCACGTATCGGCCCGGCGATGAAGCCGCTCAAGTGGGCATTTATAACGAGGCGGCCGGCGAACTGCCGAAGTTCAAGCCGGCGACGCTGGACGAGGTGCGCCGTCGCGCGCGCGGCGCGGAGTTCGATCTCTCGGCGCGATTTCTCGCCCTGGTGGACGGCCAGCCTGTCGGCTACTCCAGCTTTCAGGCCAATGGGCGCGTCAGTTATCCCTGGTGCCGCAAGGGACACGAGGCGACGGCGAAGCCACTCTTCGAGAGTGTACTGCAAGCGATGAAGGAACGCAGCCTGCCGCGCGCCTTCACCGCATATCGGTCGGACTGGCCGGGACAGCAGCAGTTTTTCCGAGACAACGGTTTCCAGCAGCGCCGCGAGATGGTCAATTACGTCCTCGATCTGGTCGGGATGCCGACACCGATGGCTCGCCCCAGCAGCAGCGTCGGACCCGCCACTCCCAGCGACGTGCCGGCTATTCACGAGATGGGTGCCAACGTCCTCTTCATCCGGGATCGCGCAGCACTGGAACATTACCTCTTTCACAATCCCTACTTCCCTGCGGATTCGGTGTTTGTATTGCGTAGCCGCACCGGAGGACCGGCGTTGGCGGCCGGCATTCTCATTGCCAACCCCTCCTATGCTAATCCGCGGCAAGTCGATGCCGCCATGCCGTGTTTTCGGCTCGGCGCCTTCGGCACAGAGGGCATGACCACCAAGCGCATCAACGGCCTGTTCAGCTTTCTAACCGCCAACGCGCGCGATGCACAGCCGCTCGCCCTTGATTTGCTGGGCTACGCGGCCCACAAACTGCAAGATACCGAGGTGGAAACGTTCGCGGCCCAGGTTCCTTCGGACGCCGACCATCTCTTGTGCTTTTACAAGCAATACTTCCAGCGACAGGGGAGCTTTCCCATTCTCGAACGCATGCTGTAGGAAATGATCGACGCGCACATCCACGTCGTGCCGCCGCGCCTGCCGGGCGTCGGCAGTCTGAGTCCTCTGCTCGATGCCCCTGCCACAGTGCGGGCCGATGCGCTGCGGCATGAGATGCAGACAGCGGATATCACACAAGCACTGGCGATGGGCTGTCTCAATGACTCGCCGGCCGATCCACTCGGGGTCGCCGAGACGCTTGCCCTGGCCCGTACCGTTCCCGGCCTGTTCGCTATCGGCATCGCTGACCCGAGTCGCCCCGACGCCGAACACCTAAGCCGCGTAGAAGCCGTCCTGGCGACGAAACAAGTTTGCGCTCTAAAGGGCTATCTCGGCTATCTGCATTTCGCTCCCGATCATCCGGGCTATCGGCCGTACTACGAACTGGCTGAGCGCCATCAGCTGCCGATGATTTTCCACACAGGAGATACGTATTCTCCCTGTGCCAAGCTGCGTTATTCTCAACCGCTCCTGATCGATGAGGTGGCGGTCGATCATCCGCAGGTGAAATTTGTGCTCGCTCACCTGGGCAATCCCTGGCTGATTGATGCCGCGGAGGTGGTGTACAAGAACGTGAATGTGTGGGCCGATCTATCTGGGTTGGTGGTTGGCGACGGCGCCAGCTTCACGGCGGAGGAGCGCCAGGAGATGCTGGAGGAAACTCGGCAGGGGCTACGTCGCGCTTTCCGCTACGCCGAGCGGCCCAATCGCTTCCTCTACGGCAGCGATTGGCCGCTGGCGCCGATGGCGGCGTATCGTTCCTTCATCGCTGCCGCTATTCCCGAGCTGTATCATGCATCGGTCTTCGAGGATAACGCCCGCGCCCTGTTCCGTTTGTGAGAGGACTCGGTTTCATTCAATCGGCATTGTGAATGGCTTCGTGCTTAGCGCGGCCTTCCTCGAAAACACGGGCGATAACCTGGTCAAGCGGTGGGTCCTGTACGCTCATATCCACGACAGTGTATTGCTCAAGAATGACGGCCAGCACTTCGGCAACGCGCGTTCGCTCCACTTTTAGGTCCGCCACCGGCCCGGAACTCGTGTATTCGCCGAATCGGCCCAGGTCATTGGGCGTCTCCTCACCGGCAAACTGCAACCGCACCAGTTTGGATCGGCCAAAGCGCTCCGTGATGCCGGACAGGGGGCCATCATAGAGGACGCGGCCATGCGTGATGACCAGCACGCGCGAACACAGTGCCTCGACATCGCGCATGTAGTGGCTGGTCAACAGCATGGTGAAACCGCGGCGGGAGTTGTACTCCTTCAAGCAACGCTGAATGGCCACCTGCGCAACCACGTCGAGGCCAATCGTCGGCTCGTCGAGAAGCAGCAACTGCGGTTCGTGCAAAAGCGCGGCGATCAGCTCCATCTTCATACGTTCGCCCAGCGACAATTCGCGCACCGGCTGGCGCGTCAGCTCCTTGACGGCGAACAATTCCGTCAGCTCTCCGAGCGTGCGGTTAAAGGCGTCGGTCGGCAGCGAATAGATTTCGCGGTGAAGCTGGAAGCTGTCGCCGGCCGGCAGGTCCCACCACAGTTGATTTTTCTGACCCATAATCAGCGAAAAACGGCGCCGGTAGGCGTCGGGGCGTTCCCAGGGTGTGAAGCCGAGCACCGTGGCCGTGCCGGCGCTGGGATAGATTAGACCGGATAGCATCTTGAGAGTGGTAGTTTTGCCGGCGCCGTTGGGGCCGAGAAAGGCAACCATTTCTCCCGGTTCGATGCGAAAGCTGACATCGGCGACAGCGCGCACTTCCTTATATTTTCGGCGAAACAAACCGCGTAGCGCCCCCGTCAGACCGGGTTCCTTTTGAAAGACACGATAAGTTTTGCTCAGGCCACTCGCCTCGATGGTCGGCATTGCATCCGCTCGCTCCCGATTGCTTCTACAACCATTGTACGGCCACGGGATGCTCGGGCGAGCGGAGCTGGCGCGATACGATTTCGGCGCAACCAGGGCGGCTACTCAACCAGTCCCAGAAAGCGCTGATTGGCGGTGGGTTGAGTGCCCGGATTGATGTGGAGGTTGGCAAGCCCGCTGACACTGACGGAGTCGGCAATGACCTGGCCACACATCACGTTGGTACTGGAGTTTGTCGCCAGCGACACATTTGCATGGGCCGCGTAGATCGTACCTGTCACATTGGCGGCCCCTTGAGCACTGAGCGTGACTGTCGGCCCCGGCGTGGAAGTGGAGCCGCGTTTCTGGAAAATGCAAAGTCCGCGATAGAGGCCGCTCGCGGGCGGAATAAGGGAGATTATGCCGCTAGTGTTCAGGTTGATCGAGTCACTCATGCCGGCCCAGTTGTTGTAAAACATGATGCCGGCGGTTTCGCCGACAGCCGTCCTTACTGTGGCCCAGCCGGACACTTGAAAGCCATTTTGTCCGTCCAGGAAATAGATTCCCGGTGAGCCATCGGAATTGGCGTGAAGGTTGACCACGGTTCCCAGGCCACTGATTTTGATGCCGTCGGTATAGATGCCCGGATACAGGTCCACCGTACCGCTGCTAATGCTCAGGTTCGTGCCCCGTGTAATCAAGTTGGTCGTACTTGGAGGCGTTAGGAAACGAAGTGGATCGGGAACCGGCGGACTGTTGACAACTGCAGGCGAAGAACCGTCGGTGCCAACGAGGAGATGAAGTATGCTCCCCAGGAGGCTGCCCGTCAATGGATTCAGCGTGATCTGCGCGGCTGTCAAAGTGGACGTGAGACTCAATTTAATCGCGGAGGAGTTACTGGAGCTGACCTGTATGCCGCCGTTGACCGTTAGTCCGCCCGTGCTGGATACGTTCAGGGCTGCGGACAGATTCAGGTTCAGCGCGTGCAAGCCGTTGAAAGTGAGAGGAGTACATCGGCCGCGCGCGACCGCACGGGCGCAGACGGGTGAAGTCCCGGCGCCGAATACACCGCTGAACAGGTGGGAAGCGTTGTACTGGATCAGCACTTCAATATAGCCGGCCGGGATTGTCTTGCCAGCGTTGGGACCACCCTGGTAATTCTGTCCCGAAGTGTTGACTGTGACCGTGGACTGGACGCCGTCGTTGGTATAACTATTGTCCGATGCTGCGGACAGGGCGCTGGACTTGGCGGTGCCGCTGACATCGACTCCTTGGTTGGTGAGATAATTGGTGTAGAGATCAACGGCGCCCGCCATCGCCGCGGCGTCGGCCGCCGCCTGGACGTGCCGCCGTGCTTCCATCAGCGTACCGCCGTCGATAACCAACGCCGTCACGCTCACAAGAAGCGCCAAACAGAGGATTGTCAAGGGGGCGACGGCCCCGCGCCGAACCTGCGGCCGACGGGGCATCGGACACGAGTGCATTGGCTCGATCTCCTCGCGGGGATTCAGCCAAAGCGTAGGCCGATTTCCTCCCTCTGTCAAACCCGTGTTCTATCTATGACGGCGAAGCTCCGCCTCAAGCTCTTCGCTGACCTGCACGGGGTAGTTGTGACATTCCTCCAGGGCCAGCAACTCTTTCGGTAATCGGCTCAGCTGTTCGGCGCAACGGCAACGGATTCCCTCCAGGGAGGGCAACGCCGCGATCAACTCACCGTGACGTAGTACTGGCACCAGCAGGGGCTCCCCTTCTTCCCCCCCACCCCCACCCTCCCCCACAAGGGGGGAGGGAG
>DATBHJ010000199.1:0-31019 GCA_036557565.1 Gemmataceae bacterium | reverse complement strand
GCTTTAAGCCGAGCGACTGTTCGGGCTCTGGCGAGGCTTCGAGGTGGGGGGCAACCCACTTACTCACGGCGTTGAGACGCCCAGCGGCCAACGGCCTCCCCACCTCGGAAACCAACCGACAGTGATAAGATACCAGCGGTTGAATGGCCAACCGCTTACTCCGCTGCGCTGCGTGCGCGGCTCGGAGTGCATTTTGTTACTTGTGCGATGCCTGCTGGATGCCGGAATCGCCGAGCGTACTGAGTGCTGATTCCGCCTCCTGACGGACGGTCGGATCGCGGTCGGACCTCAGATCGCGCACCAGCGCCAGCGCCTCGGGGCTATTGACCTTCATGTGCCCCAGGGCGTGAACGCAAGCGGTTCGCACGGTCGAAGCCGGGTCCTCGCGTGCCGACTTCATCAAGCTCTCCACAACCATGGGCTGGAAGTGCCAGTCCAGTTCGCTGAGCTGCTCCGCTGCCGCTTCGCGCTCCGACGGACACAGCGAATTCTTGAGCGCGGCCAGCAACTGGGGCACGCCGCCCGGTTGTCCGGACGAGCCGGCAGAAGCAGCGTATTGTCCGTTCATGGGCACGTTCGGCACGCTCATGAGCGGGTTGACGCCCATCTGCGCTTGCGGTCCCATTGCCATCATGTTGGGTGCCTGCGGACGATTCATTCCGGGCATGGGCATTCCATACGCTTGCGGCGGTGTGCCCATTCCCTGCCTCGACGGAGGCTCGAAGCCATTGGGTTCCTGGGGCGTGCCGCCAAAGTCGGCCGGTATGGGCCTGCTCGTGGCCGATAAGGTGAAAGCGTTGCCCAGCGCACCCGCCACACCGGCGTCGGGCATCATCACCATGGGACCGCGTTGCGCCGCCGTCGCCGGCAGCGGCGGAACGGGCATATTCATTACGGGGGCGCGAGGGGGCAACATACTGATCGCCACACCGGGGATGTCCGGCAGTGGCCGGGGAAGGGACGGAGGAACCCCGGCGATCGTCGGCGGGGTGGCCTGCGGCGGCGCTTCGGGTTGGCGATTGAAGACGTTGAATTTTGCCTTCTCTTTCCCCGCAGCGGGCTTTTCCGGAGCCCAGAAGGCATTCGGCTCGTCGGCCGAAATCATGATTGCTCCCTTGGGCTGCGTTGGTTCCTCAACCCGCGGCGCCGGCGGTTTGCCGATGGCCCACCCACGCAGCAGACCTCTCTTCGGCTCGACGACCACGCCTTGAGCTGGTTGCGGAATCTTGCTGTTGGCCAGGCGCGAGTTCATCACCATATCGCGGTACTGATCCGGGGCCTTGAGCGGATCGGGCTGCGTAGATTGCTCGATGATCACCGGCGCGGCGTTCACATGCTTGGTCACGTCGATGGGTTGGACGGTCGTTGTCTGAGCCGATGCTTTCCACGGCTCGACGTTGCCCCACGATTGTCGCCAATCGTTCGGCTGGGCCGGCTCGGTCGTCGCCTTGACCACGGTAGTCGCGGGCAGTGTCGTCGCTGCCGGTTTCTCCGCGGGCTTCGGCGGTGCCTGAGTGACAACCGTCGCACAATCGCAACTCGTATTCGATTTACGCAATCGGCTGAGGAGGGGGCGCCGCGTCGCCGGTGTACACGACACACAAGATGATTGGTTACACGCATCACACGGTTTAGCGCAATTATCGCACGGCTGAGGACAGGCGCAGTTACCGGGATTCTGATTTGCCCCGTTTCCGGAAGCCAACGGCGACAGTCTCGGCTGCGAATCGGTCGTACTTGGAACAGCGGGCAGCTGGTTTGCCTTCGGTGAGACAGCCGAATACTGAACGACTTGCGTGCTCATGGGCGTCATCTGCGGTTTGCTGGGCGTAACAGGCTTCGTCTTCGCGGGTGAGGGAGACGAGTCCAATGGGCTGTTCGAAACATAATTCACCGAAATGGTTGGCTTCACCGGCGCGGGGGCTGGCGAAGATTCCGGCTTTTGCACTATCTGCGGAGTCTGGGTTGGCTGAGGCTTCGCAACGACGGCCGATGGGCGGATCGGTTGTGGTGCAACGGCCGATGGACGGATCGGTTGTGGTGCAACGGCCGACGGACGGATCGGTTGTGGTGCCACTGTCGAGGGCTTTGGCTCAACGATCGGTTGTGTCGGGGGCGTTGTTTCAGCCGGCGTGCTGGGCGGGACCGGCGAGCCGGCAGGCGGCTTGTTATCCTTGCCCCAGCGGAAGATGCGCGTGGTCATTTCGCGCGGATCGCCTCCCGGCCCTCGCGGAGCCGTGGCGACGATCGTCATGATCTCGCCGGTATCGACGGCCTGCACTTGAAAGGCGGGAACGCCGTTGGGTTCGCGCCAGGTCTTGAGTAATTTGCAGCGCTGCGGCGGCTTGCCTTCCTCGCTGACGTTGATGTACCGAGCTTTCTCCAGCGGCGAGGACGATTGCGCCCCAGCAAGGCCGGTCCAGGCCAACCCCACTACTACAGCCGCTATCCTCACTGACCGGAGCATCGCCTCTCTCCTTTTTGCGCATACCCTTCACGAGCCGATCCTCGTGTTCCGGCTCTCTCTTTTCCCTTGTTATCGGCTGCGCGGAAAGCAGCGATTAGTCCGAATGGAACAAACCGCCAAGACGCCAGGATCGCCAAGAAAAAAAGAGAAAAGAAAAAATAAAGAAAGAAGGGAATCGATGGCTCGAAAACCATCGATTCCCTTCCTCTTTCCTGGCGCTCTTGGCGTCTTGGCGGTTAATCTTGCTTATTTGATATTGGCGATGTCGCGGCGGTACAGTGGCAAGTGGCGGTAGTACACTTCCAGGCACAACAGCGACAGCGACGTGGCCATGACACGGCCGCCCTGGGAGCCGCCCCAGCTGCCGGCCTGGTGCGGGTGATTGGGCGTCATTCCCTTGTCCTGCCGGGAGATCAGGCTGTCGCGGATTCCTCCCTTGCCATCTCCATTGGGACCCAGGTTCCAGTAACGCCAGCTGTCACCCTGCATGTGGTGCATTACTTGCGTGGCATAGTAGAGGTAGTAGATATTGTCATTCTTGCCCGGCGGATTTTCGCGTATTCTTTTGACGCCGATTTGCAAGGCGGGATTTCTCGGGCCAATACCACTGTACTGACGGCACAAGACGCCAACGGATGTCATGGTTGCGGTCGGCGCCTGGCCGGGCAGGTAACTGAAACTACCGCCTTTGTCGGTCGATCCTTTATCGGAAGTCTCTACGGAATCGAGGAAGCGCTCCGCCATCTTGAGAGTGTTCTTGGGCACGCTCAGACCGGCCATCTGTCCGCTCTTGAGGGCCATCAATTGCCAGCCGGTCACGGACGTGTCGCCGGGTTGCTTGGGACCGTAGCGCCAGCCACCGCCGGTAGGGTCCTGAGCCGTGACGATGAAATTCAAGGCTTTCTGGGCCGACAGCTTGATGCGCGGATCGGAAGTCAGGCCATATGCTTCACACATGGCGATGGTCGCAATGCCGTGGGCGTACATATCGGTGGTGTAGGAACCGTCGTTGCCGCTTTGCTTGCCGATCAACCAGTTGATGCCGCCTTCGACGGTCTTACTGTAGTCTTTTTGGCTGTCCTTGCCCGGCTTGTGGGTGACGCCGGCGCCCAGGAAGGGCAGCAAGCCGAACCCGGTCGCCGCGACATCGTTGCGGTTGGGGGAGCCGGCCTCGCAGTTGCAGCGGAAAACCTTGCCGGCAGGACGCGGCTTCTCACGCGCATGTTGGTTGCAATCGTGCAGCGACCAGTGGCCGTCCTGCGCCTGGTGCAGGGCCAGCCATTCCAGTCCCTTGGCGACGGCCACTTCCGAAACCGGATTGCCGCCCTGTTCGTTGAGCATCCGTGCCTTGGTGCCGGCGCTGCGGCCGGCGAACTGGTTGCCGAGATTGCTGCCGCCCATGCCGCCGATGGAGCTGCTTAACCCGCCGATGGCCGCGGCATTCTCCAGGTTCGCCAGAGCGCCTCCCAGGCCGCCGCCGCTGCCCGGCGGCAACGGCACATTGCTTCGTGCGGCATCGGCCGGCGCATCGGGCACGCCCACCGACTGCGTGGGATCGACAACGCCGGGCACCACCACGTCTTCGTTGGTGCGTTCCACGTCGAGGTTATACGGCGTGTTCGTATCCGTACCGATGTCGGTTTGTGTCAGGTCGAAGTCCTCTTTCGGCTGCTCCTCCACCTGCGTGGTTTGGACCTGCTGATCGAGGTCTTCCGGCGTCTCCGCCTGGACCTTGCCCAGCACCGAAAACAACCCCGCAGACATGCCGACTATGGCGAGATTGACAATCGCACTGGCTATCCAAATGGGAACGATTTTTGTCCACGGAGAGCTGTTGCTATTGAGTAGCATCGGAGCGACGACAACCGGGCGCCGACCGTTGTCCGCGTTGTTGTTTGCCATGTGCAAAGTCCTCTCTCGAAGCGATTCTATCGGAGCCGCGACCGTAAGGGAGCGGCAATTCTAACCGCTCCCTTACGGTCGCGGCTCTGTTTCGACCACTTCCTCCGACGGCGGAACAAATTCCGCATTCCTGCTGGCACTTATTCGATGGCGGATGCGCCGATCGTGATAGCGGAACCAGAGCGTCAGGACGATCAACCCCAGCACGGCTCCGCCAACCACCTCCAAAAACACCCAGATAAGATTATGTTGCCACTCTTCAGTTTCGTCATTGGCAACGCTGTTGTTGAATCGACCTGTTAGCGTGTGCCCGATGACCATCGGAGCATCACGGTATTCGTTGGGCTTCTTGCTGTCGTAGGCCTTATAGCGACAACGTTTGTAGAAATAGCCGTCAAAGCGGACAAGATCATTGTATTTCCGGTCATTGTCCACGGTCAGGCCAGGCGGCAGATCGGTGAAGGCGATGCAAACCGGGTTTTCCCCGTAGGCATCGGTCATGATCCAGCCCTCATACAGATGACTGACGCCGGCAGCGCGGGCCTCCATCGGTGGTTCAAATCGGCGTAGTTTGATCAGGCGTCCCGACACGTGAACGACCTCGCCGCGATAAAGCTCCGGCTCATTAAACAGATGAACATAAGTCACATCGCGCCGCGCCACCTTGGCAAAGCCCTCCGCCGAAGTGTAATGGGCCTGTACGAGGATTTGCCAATACGCTTCGTACTCCGGCGTGCCGGTGTAGATGCCGGTGCGATCGCGGATGAAACCAGGCGTTAGAAAATACTTTGCGATGGGTCGAACCTCATCGGTGTTAATCAACTCCCAGCAATCGCGTTGTTCCGCTGTCTGAAGTGCGGCTAGTTCCATCAGCGGCGCCGTTGTGGGCGGACCCATTCCCGCCATAAATAGCATACCAGCGCCGGCGTTGATCCGTCCTGACCTCGTCGAAAAGATACCGCGCAGGTCCCAAACCGGCACATCAAGGCTGGCACCGGCATAAACGGAGGCCAGAGACGACCAGGGACCGATTCGAGGAGTACACGGCGCGGTTATCGTCAACGCTGCCAGGTAATCTGGTTTAAACTCGGCACCTCCCAGGGGGCGGCCCTCGTTGTTCTCTTGTTGCGGAGGTTCTGCCCCCATGAGGATCAGAGCCAGGGATGCAACGAGAACGGCCGGGAACCCTGAACCATCCCGGTAGAAGAACGACCGTGAGGTGGATTTCCGATGCATGCCAGGCCGCCTTCTATCTGCTCTCCCTTGAGACGCTCTTGATATGAGAAAGGTTCCGGAGAAGAACTAAGAGGGCGGCGGCACGAAGCTGATGTTTTTGAAGCCCGCTTGCTGGCATGCGTCCATGACACTGATGACTTCTTCCCATTTTAGTTTGCTGTCGGCCTGGATCTTGATGTTTTCCTTGTTCTCCACGTTGGCGCGGCGTGACTTCAACTCGTCGCGGAGTTTATCAAGCGTGTCCACCGCGTTTGTTCCGGAGTCATCCTGCAAGGCGATGCCGCTGATGAGACCCGTATTGACGTTGTCGCGCTGCGTGCGAACGACCACGGTAATGTTCGCCGCCAGTTTCAGTTCTTGTTCTTTGTCAACCGGAGCGTCGGACTTTACATCCTCTTTGTCTTGCGCCTGCGAAACGGCCTCGGACGGCAGACTCAGCTCCATCTGGCCTTCCAGGTCGGACGGGTGGTAGGTCATGACGAAGAAGGCCAGGAGTTGGAAAGCCATGTCGAGCATGGGCGTGACCGGCAGGTTTGGTTCGGGCCCAGCCTCGGTCTTGCGACGGATGGTCATGTCGGACCTCCGGGTGTGTTCTTGGTCAAGGCACGCAACATGAGCCGGCGGTAGCCAACGTTTTTGCACAGTTGCAGGATCTCGAAAACCTGGCCGTAATCCGCTTCCTTGTGGGCGCGGATGACGACGGCAGTGCCGACCGTCTTCTCGCCGCGCTGTTCGGCAACCTGCTTGGCATCTTCAAACTGCTGCTTGAGCCAGACGCGCAGTTCGTTGCGGCGCATCGGCTCCTTGCCGGGCACTAGGATGCACTCGTCGCCGTCGCGAAACTTGTCCTGTACGCGCGCCAAAACGTCGGACGGCAGACGGTCTTGAAAGTCCACGAGATTGAATGGCTTGAGATTGATGAACAGATAATCGGCCTCGGCCTTATCCATCGGCTTGACGGCCTGCGACTTCGGCAGCTTGATGTCCTCGTTGACCTGTTCGTTGACGAAGTTGACGCACATCATGAAGAACATCAACAGCTGCAAGACGACATCGAGCAACGGCGTCAAATTCGGTTCGGCAATTGCTCCTTCGCCGGAAGGTCCATGACTCATGGTGAACTCCCCGATGGTTAGCCGCGACGCGCAGCGGAGCGCTCCGCTGCGCGTCGCGGCTAACCATTGCTATTTCTTGATCGCGGCGGTGGCGGAGCCGCGCGGATCGACGGCAGCGACGGGTTCGGGCGCCGCCGGCTTGCGCGAGTTGTGGTACATCTGCGTCAACAGATCGTCGGCGATGTTGCCGACATCCATCGAGATGCGAATGAGGCGGTTGCGGAAAAACGCGTGACAGAAAATGGCCGGCACCGACAGGGCGATACCAACCAGTGTCACCACCAGAGCATGGGAAATTCCGTCGGCCAACTTGGCCGGGTTCGGCGAGCCGCCTCTGCCCAGCTCCATGAAACTGAGGATCATGCCCCAGACGGTGCCGACCAGCCCGAGCATCGGTCCCAGCGTCCCAATGGTCGCCAGGTAGGTGATGAGCTGGTCCTTGCCGGCCTTGACGCTTTCGACCATGTTAAAAGCCGCCTCGCGGGCATCGTCGATGCCGTATTGCAGCCGGCTCATACCCGTCGTCATCACTCGGCCAAGGAACGAGCCGTCTTCCTTGGCCATTTCAAAGGCTTCCTTGAATTTGCGTTTATTAACGGTCTCGGTGAAGTCCTCGACGAAACCCGGCGGGATGGCCGACCCCATGCGCAGCTCCATGACGAGCAGCATGATGAGGGCGATCAGCGCGATGGAGACAACCAACATGATGGGCGCGAACCAGCTGAGCGACTTGATAATGTGCATGAAAATGTTGCTTGACTGCCTGGGTTGGTCCGCCGCTCTGCCCGGTTCCGCGGCTTTGTTTTCGTTGTCGGCGGGCGGGTTGTCCTGGGCGCGGGCCGTGGGCAGCGCTGGCGAGAACAGAGCGAACACGAACACCGCCAGCAGGCAGCCGATGAGGAGGGAGGCGAGGCGTGTGTGCGTTTGCATCGCAAAGCGAGTCATGGTTTAGATCCCTGACAAAAACGGCGTCTCGTTCATCAGCGGGCCCCACGCTGGGCACCCCAAGCAGTGGCAAGGAAATGGGCGCGAATGATCGACCTACAAGTTTGGGACGCAGACCAACACTGTCGGGTTCCCGAACCTCGGTCTCTCAACACATAGTTTAGTGTGCCGCTCCCGGATGGCGACTGTCAAGCTCATTCCGAGCCTAGGAGTGGTTCGCTTGCCGGATGCGGCCCTGGAAATAAGCCATCGTGCGTTTCAGGCCTTCGCGCCTATCGATTTGTGGCTTCCACCCCAGGAGGCGTCGCGCCAAACTAATGTCTGGCTGCCGTACTTTCGGATCGTCTTCTGGCAGCGGGCGATAATCGATGCGGCTCTTGCTCCCTGAGAGGGCGAGGATCTCCTGGGCGAACTCCATGATTGTCACTTCGCTGGGGTTGCCGATATTGACCGGCTCGTGGTAATCGCTGTCGAGCAAGCGCACAATGCCCTCAACAAGATCGTCAATGTAGCAGAAAGAGCGCGTTTGCGAGCCATCGCCGTAGACAGTTAATGATTCGCCGCGCAACGCTTGCCCCATGAAATTCGGCAGTACCCGGCCGTCATCGAGTCGCATAAGAGGACCATAAGTATTGAATATCCGGACGATACGAGTATTTACATGATGCGTCCGCAAATAGGCCATGACGATGGCCTCAGCGAAGCGTTTTGATTCATCATAGCACCCGCGCACACCGACGCAATTGACACTGCCCCAGTAGTCCTCGCGCTGCGGATGCACCTGGGGATCGCCGTAGACCTCGCTCGTGCTGGCCAGCAAGAATTTCGCGTTCTTGACCTTGGCCAGGCCCAATGTGTTATGTGTTCCCAGTGCGCCGACCTTGAGCGTCTGAATCGGATAGCGCAGATAATCCACCGGGCTGGCCAAAGAAGCGAAGTGCAACACGTTATCTAGTGGGCCATCGATCTCCAAGGGTTGCGAAATATCATGGCGAACAAACTGGAAGCGGTCATTCTTGAGTAAGTGCTCGATGTTGCTCGTCGCACCCGTGATGAGGTTGTCCACGCAAATAACTTCATCGCCGCGATTGAGAAGGCGTTCGCAGAGATGAGAGCCAATGAAGCCTGCCCCGCCGCTGATGATTGTACGCACGTTCACAGTCCCCATCAACACGATGTAGGTGAATTGAAAAGAGGTTCCCGACCAGTCCAATTCTTCATTGAATCGACCAGTCATTCCGTGACAATTGCCACTCAGGAGAAGGTGCGAGTCACGCAATGGTCAATTGTCGTCCCAATAATATAGCGAAACCGCATTGAATTTCCAGAGGCTTTCACGGTATGCTGGCAAAATGTTAGCCTTATCCGCCAAGGAAGGGCATGAGAGTTGCCACTGCGGCGGCGCATTTGCAATGCTCCGCCACGGGCTGTGCTGTACTCTTGGAAAGTCGTGCCTTCAGTGAATGAAGATAACGAGGTAGGAAGCATGCCGTCTCGACCGATTCGCACGTTCACCGTTCTGCCCCATCTGCCCCAGCGGCTCCTAGCCCTGCACAAACTGGCCTATAACATGTGGTGGACCTGGAGCCCCGAGGCCGTGGCCCTGTTTCGGCGCATCGATGTCGAAGCCTGGGAAGCCCTCGATCACAGCCCCGTCAAGCTGCTGGGCGCACTCGACCCCTCGCGCGTCGAGCAGCTCCTGCACGACGACGGCTTTTTGGCTCACATGGACCGTGTCGAGAAAGCCTTTGACAATTACATGAGTGCCGACACCTGGTTTCAGGAGACTTACGCCACCCCCGACCGCAACGGCAGCGGCGAGCTGGCACGAGAGCTGCACATCGCTTATTTCTCGGCGGAATTTGGCATTCATCAGAGCATTCCTGTTTATTCCGGCGGTCTCGGCGTACTCTCAGGCGACCATCTCAAAAGCGCCAGCGACCTTGGCCTACCGCTGATGGGCGTCGGCCTGATGTACCGCGAGGGCTATTTCCGGCAATATCTTACCGTCGATGGCTGGCAACAGGAGCGCTATCCGGAAAACGACTTCTTCAATCTACCGCTCATTCCGGAGCTGAATCGCGACAGCGCGCCTTTGACCATTCGCGTCCCGTTCCCCGGCCGTGAGGTCCATGTACGCATCTGGCGCATTCAGGTTGGACGGGTGCCGCTGTATCTTTTGGACACGAATATCCCGCAGAATTCCGCGGAGGACCGCACGATCACGGCGCGTCTCTATGGCGGCGACAACGACATGCGCATCCGTCAGGAAATGGTGCTGGGCATCGGCGGCGTGATGGCTCTGCGCGCCCTGGGCAAGCCGCCGACGGTCTGCCACATGAACGAGGGACATAGTGCGTTTTGCGGTCTGGAGCGCATCCGCGCCTTGATGCAGGAAGGTGGCTTATCGTTCCATGCCGCGCGCGAGGCCGTCGCCGCGGGGACGGTGTTCACCACTCACACGCCCGTTCCTGCCGGCAACGACGTGTTCGCGCCGCAGATCATCGAGCACTACCTCGGCAATTACATCGCTCAGTTCAAAATCAACCGTGACGAGTTCATGGGGCTGGGCCGGCAGAATCCATTCGATCAGAATGAGCCTTTCGGAATGACAGTGCTCGCTGTCCGCTTGGCCAACGTCTCCAATGGCGTCAGCAAGCTGCACGGCAGCGTTTCCCGAAAAATGTGGAAGAGCATCTGGCCGGAGCTACCCGTCACCGAAGCTCCAATCGTTTCGATCACCAACGGCATCCACACGCCGACCTGGGTATCGCCGGACATGGCGCAGTTGTTCGATCGCTACATGGGCACGTCATACGATGGCAGGCCGAGTGAGTTGGGCATGTGGAAGCGCGTCGAGAGCATCCCCGATGCCGAGCTGTGGCGCACGCACGAGCGCCGTCGGGAACGTCTGGTGGCCTTCTCGCGCATGCGTCTGAAAAAGCAGCTTCAGAACCGCAACGCTTTGCCCGCCGAGATCGCCCGCGCCGATGAAGTGCTCGATCCCGAAGCTCTGACCATCGGCTTCGCGCGTCGCTTCGCCACCTACAAACGTGGGACGCTGATTTTCCGCAATCTGGAGCGCCTTTCTGCTCTCGTCAACAATAAGGACCGGCCGGTGCAATTTATATTCTCCGGCAAGGCTCACCCCAAGGATAACGGCGGCAAGGAGCTGATTGCCGAGATTCTGCAATTCGCGCGCAAGCCGGAGCTTCGCCGCCGCATTGTCTTTCTCGAAGATTACGACATGAACGTGGCCCGCTACCTGGTGCAGGGCGTGGACGTGTGGTTGAACAATCCACGCCGCCCGCTCGAAGCCTCCGGCACCAGCGGCATGAAGGTGGCCTGTAACGGCGGACTCAACCTCAGTGTGCTGGACGGCTGGTGGGACGAAGGCTACGACGGCGAGAACGGCTGGGCCATCGGCGCCGGCGAGGAGTACACCGATCTGGCCTATCAGGACGAAGTGGAATCGCGGGCCATTTACGATCTGCTGGAGCAAGAAATCGTGCCGCTGTTTTACAACCGTTCCTCCGACGGCCTGCCGCGCGGCTGGCTCAAGCGCATGAAGCGCTCGTTGATGACGTTGTGCCCGGTATTCAACACGGGCCGCATGGTCGCGGAGTATCTGACGACGTGCTATCTACCGTCGGGGCAGCGCTACCTGCGTCTGACCGGCGACAATCTCCAGAAGGCCAAGTCGTTGGCGCAATGGCGACAGGGATTACTGCGTGGCTGGGGACAACTGAAAGTTGAAGGCGTCGATGTCAAGGCAGCCGATCCGATGGAGGTCGGCAGCGAATTGCCCGTGACGGTGAGGGTCAACCTGGGACGGTTCTCTCCCGACGACGTGGACGTGCAGCTGTTTCACGGCCTGGTCGATTCGATGGGCGAGATTCCGCGGCCGCAAATTGTGTCCATGAACCATAATGGCAAACCCAAACACGATAATGTTTGGGAGTTCCACGGCGCCATTCCCTGCCATTCCAGCGGCCAGCACGGTTTCGCCGTGCGTGTTCTACCGCGTAATGGCGATTTGGCCAACTCCTACGAGCCGGGCCTGGTGTGTTGGGGATGATGCGGACAAACCCGAGCCGCGCACGCAGCGCAGCGGAGTAAGCGACCGAATGGCCCGCCGCTTACTCCGCTGCGCTGCGTGCGCGGCTCGGACATTATTCATTCGTCACACGTCGCGGCGTGAAAAATACACCAAGCCAACCAGAGCGATGAGGAAGGAAACGAGGATCGACCAGCCGGCAAAATCGCCGAGAAAATGCAGATCGTAGTCGCCTTTCAAGATGTGCGGTAGCCGTTGCAGCACGCGATCCGGCGAGGGATAGCGCAAGGGCAGAAACTGCATCAGGAAGCCGGCCGAGCACAGGATGCTCCAGAGAACAGCGATGCCGAGCACGGTGCTGTTGGCAATGGCACTGACCGTGACGCCGCACGTGATGACCGTTCCGAGCAAGACGGCAACGGTCGCCAGCGCCACCAGGCTACCATGCCACGACACGGCTTCTTCCAACAAAAACCACGAGCTAACCAGAATCAGCGCTCCCAGCAGAAGGAAAGTGCCCAGGACGGTGGTCAGGCGCGCATGCCATTTGCCCATGAAGTATTGATGCCGGCTGATACCGCGGCTGAGTACGGAATCCGCCATTGTGCCGCGCTCCGAGGTGATGCTGCCCGCGGTCAACACGCAGACAATGACGCCGCTGCCCAGCACAATGCCATACAACAGCTTGTGGACGTGTAAGGACGAATCGTCGAGGATGCCCACTTGATAGATGCCGAAGCTGTAGAGCAAGTAACCGACAGTAATCAGTACAATCAACAAGACCCAGAAACGATAGACCCAGCTGCGCAGGGTCTGTCGCACATCCGACTGAAAGACAGCCCAGTACGGCAACCAACGATTGATAGCAACCGGCTTTTTCTCGGCAACCGCGTCCATGAGAAGACCTCATTTCAAACCACGAATCACACGAATCACACGAATAAAACAAAGACAATAAAGAATAGGCTGGATGTCGAAGAGATTTCGCAGAGGCATTTTCTTTTTTTGATTCGTGTTATTCGTGTGATTCGTGGTGAAAACGGTTTTGTCATGCGGCTTCGGGCTGATAGATGCGTGCGAAGCCGCGTGATTCTTCTTTCTCGACCAGTTCGAGAAACGCTTGCTCTGTTTGTTGGCCAACACTGCGGATCGAGATCAAGTTGATCTTGTTGTCGTTTAGTGTCATGAAAACGTTGGCCAGCGCCGCGGTATTGCCGGCGTTGTCTTGCAGATACAATTCGAGTCGGCGTCCCTTGATGTTAACCATCTTGAATTCCGGCAGGGCGCGAATGACTTGCGCCGCCTTGGCCATGGCTTTTTGATCGCCTTCGAGATCCAGTTCGAAGTGATTGCGGCACATACGGCCCTTGAGGTCCTGGAGCGAGCCGCAGTAGATCATCTGTCCGTGGCTGAGCACGGCCGCGTAATTGCACACTTCATCGATGTCGCTGAGATTGTGACTGGAAACGATCAATGTCTTGGCGCGGTTGAGCGTCTTGATTAACTCCAACATGCTGCGCCGCGCTTCGGGATCGAGTCCATGCGTCGGTTCGTCCCAGATAAGCAAGTCCGGTTCGTTAATCAGACTGGCGGCCACGGCCAGCCGCGCCGTCATGCCGTTGGAAAATCCAGCGATTGGGTCGCCGGAGACGCGCAGCAAATCGACGGCGCGGATCAGCGAAGCAAGCCGCGGCTTGCGCACTTCCTTGGGAAGACCGAACAGCCGGGCCATGTAGTCGAGATAGGTAATCGGCGTCATTCCCCGAGGAAACTGGGGATTGGTGGGGATGTAGCCGATGCGGCGGCGCAGGTCGGCGGCATTGGGCGTCATGAATTTGCCGAACACCTTGGCCCATCCGGCAGTCGGCCGATGCAGGCCGATGAGCAGACGCAGAAAGGTCGTCTTGCCGGCGCCATTGGAGCCGAGCAGTCCCATCACGCAGCCGGGTTCCAGCCGCAGGGTCACATCATTGAGGGCAATCTGGCGGTTATTGTAAATCTTGGTGAGCTTGAACGTTTCCACCACCAGATCGCGGGGATTGTCGGCCACGCACTGTCCTCCTCGATCCCTCACGACACACGGGGCGGAGTATACGCCGACAGGGCCATGTGTGCATAGGCCAACTGTCCCTAGCCGGAAGACCCCGCAGTTGATAAGGTTACATTTTCGACAACGGATCGCAGGCATGTAAGGGTGAACGAAGCCATGTACGCAGTTTTTGAGGATGGTTCTCGCCAGTATCGCGTAAGTGAAGGCGATGTCGTGAAGGTGGACTACCGCGCCGGCGACAAGGGCGCGCGTGTCGAATTCGGCCGCGTCCTGCTTTATTCCGAAGGCAACGAGACGCGCGTCGGCCAACCACTGGTCGAAGGCATGCGCATCGTCGGCGAAGTGGTCGAACACCCTTCGACGAAGCTGTACATCCAGCACTTCCGCCGCCGCAAGAACTATCGCCGTCTGCGCGGCCACCGCCAGCCATATACCAGCGTGCGCATCCGCCACATTCTGCTTCCGGGCCAGCAACCGCCCGCTGCTCCCCCTCCAGCCGAGACGACACCTCCGGCTCCGGCGACGTAGCTCCTTGCCAGGAGACGGCGGCAGGGAGTTACCACCGTTAAGCTGTCCACGTAGTCGTGTTCGTTTGCGTGGGTTGCCCGGTGACGCTGACAGTCCACGTGCCGGTGTTGCCCGCCGCCGATGGATCCACTTCGAGCGGGACCGTGATGGACCCGTTGGTGCAGTCGTCGGATGTAGAAGCGCTTGATCCGTCTGTGCACGAGTAATCGATAGCCACATGAACGGCGGAGTTGCCGGGGTTGTTGACGGTAACGGATTCTGTAATGGGGCCACCCGCGGCCGAAGCTTCGGAGGGAGCAGGGGAAATACTTTCAGTCACACTGGGCGACACGGTGGCGGCGGCCAGCGCCGCCGAGGACGGCAAGGACGGCAAGTTACCAGTCCCGAAGAGGAAATCCGATAGCGCAGCAACCATCAATGCGCCGGCAGCTTGAGCGTCGCTTTGTAAATTCGAGATGGTTTTCTGCATGTCCGCGATTTTTGCATCGAAGTATTCGGTATCCGTTTTATTACCGGGATTAGGAATCTTGAGCGGCTCTTTATCTGGAGAGAATGCACTAAAAGCTGGATTATCAATATCAGGCAACTTGCCAAGGGAACTTTGATCGTTAGTCACCAGTCCCACCGTCTGCCCAAACAACTCGAGATCGCTAAATACACTCATTAATTCTTGCGTTTGACTGACGAATTGGATTAGCTTAAGGCAATCGACCTCCAGATTCACCAGGAAACCAAGGTTGTGAGGATGAGCATTGAGGGCAATCGTGTCGGTATTCACGGTTTTACTCAAGATATTGGCCGCCTCTATGTTCTGATTTATAGTGTTGGCGACTCCGTTCAAGAAGCTTGTGAAACCCGCATTTGAGAGCAGATTACGTTCCTCCAGCCATTCAAGGGATGGCCGGAAGAAGCGGATACGGGTGGGCGAAGGAGTTTGGTGGGACATTGTGGGCTCCTGTTAGTTGAGGTATTTCGGATCGAGCGGAGGACTACATTGCCCTTCCGCGTTTTTCTCCTTGTTTTGAAGGTCGAGCCGGGAAAAACTCTATGCGAGTTCCGCCTTCGGTTTCGCCTTCGCGATGATCTGCTGAACAATTCCTCCCGACCCGGAAATGCAAGCAGCACCCCGGCGGATACTTCTGGCATTTCCGGCCCGGAAAGACATTTGAACTGCCGCTTGGCCTGGGACTCTATTCCGTCCAGGTAGTCGTGTTCGTTTGCGTCGGTAGCCCGGTGACGGTTGTGGTCCACGTACCCACGACACCCGGCGCCGAAGGTGGCGCGCCGTCCTGGACCGTGATCGTCGAGCCGGTGCAAGTGTCGGTCTGGGATGATGATGTGCCGTCGGTTGCCGAGTAGCTAATCGTCACCTGCACCGGCGAATTGGACGGATTACTGACGGTAACGGATTGCATAATTGGGCCGCCGCTTTCCGAAGCCGTAGCCGGGGCCTGATTAATGCTCTCGGTGGCGGTGCCGTTGGTCTGAGTGGGTGTGGTGGTTGTTGTCGGTATGAGAGTCGGGTTCGCTGGCACACCAAAGAGAAGGCCGATGAGTATTTGAGCCGTATCACCCATAGCCTGGTTTGCTTGATTCGTTAGTGTCTTAGCGAGGCCTTGTGCATCATCGAACAAAAAAATAAGCGTGTTGGCCTCGCCCGTCGATAGCTGGCCCGTTCCATTCGCCAGAGCAATGCCGTCGCCCAATAGTTCAACAGTCCCCGAGAATTGTTGTGCTGCTTTTTGAAGCGCCAAGGTGTCCGTTACGAGCGACTCAAGGATGCCAAAGTTGGGGCCAAAGGCTTTATAGGCAAGCAGATCTGCGTTCACTTTCGCAACCAAGGCTCCGCCGGAGACGAGATTGCTAATGGAATTCTGGCCAAATTGAGTTAACAAGTTTCCCAACGTCGATGGCACGGTCCTGTCCTCAAGAATCTCGAGAGATGGCCGGAACCGGTAGATAGAGGTAGACAAAGCTCTTCGGTGGGACATGGTGGGCTCCTTTGCGTGACTTTATTAAGGATTGGCGGAAGACTACATCGTCGGTCCGCGTATGGGCCTTGGTTTCTGCGCAGC
This sequence comes from Gemmataceae bacterium, assembly GCA_036557565.1. Taxonomy (GTDB): domain Bacteria; phylum Planctomycetota; class Planctomycetia; order Gemmatales; family Gemmataceae; genus JAJPHU01. Next base: position 14,644 of record DATBHJ010000199.1, on the reverse strand, counting down.
TTGGCTGTCCCCACCGTTTGCGGTGGGTCGTTGCGGCTGCGACTCCGCTTCAATTGGTTAATCTCGGCAGCTTAATACTTACCTTTGTATTCCCGAAGCTGCTCTTGCCATTGGCGACCTTTCTCTGCTCGTTTGGTCCGTTCGTATAAGCGGACGAGTCGCTCCCTCGTTTGGAATCTCTGAGAAATCCACAGGGTGTATTGCCAGTCTTTGTGCTGCTTCATTGCTTCATACCCTCGATGCAGAAGCGGCTCTCCTTCGTCAAACCGCTCCTGGTACACGAGCGCCTCTCCCAGGAGGTCCACAGCGAGCAGCTGCGGATGGCCGCCTTTCTTTTGCCTTTCGCAAATGCGAAGGGCCTCGCGCAAGACGGACTCAGCTTCTGCCGGTTTCTCTTGTTCCAGCAGATTACGGCCGAGAAGCACACGGAGCATGATCGATTGCTCCAGGTTGCGCATGTTATCTTCTCCGAGCCGCTGGATGAATCCGCGCAGCAGTCCATTGGCCTGCTCGAGTCTCCCAGCTTTCTCATAGGCTTCGGCGAGGTTTTCCACGCTGTAGCGAGTGTTGTCGTGATTGAGACCGCTAACGATCTCGTGTTTCCTCGTGGCTTCCTCAAGCAGAGCAATGGCTTGTGTCCATTGGTGTAAGTCCAGGTAAACGAGTCCCAGGTCGTGAGTGCTATATATCGTTTGGAGATTGTCGGGACCGAATTTGGCCTGCTTCAACTCCAGTGCCTGGCCGATTAGCACACGAGCCTTCTCCAGTTTTCGGGCCTTGCGGCAGGCCTCTCCAAGACAATTCAGAGTATACAGAGTCAAATTGTGGTCGATACCCAGCGTCGCCTGAAACCTCTCCAAGACGTGCTCGAGCAATACGATGGCATCCGGGAGTCGATCCACAAACTGGTAACCCAAGGCCAGGCTGCGTTTGGCCAGAAGTGTTTCCCGATGGTCCGGTCCCAGGGAGACTTCGAAAAGCTCCGCCGCGCGCTCCAGGTGAGCTATCGCCAGACCATCTTCGCCCATGCTTCGATAGGATTCGCCAATCGCTTTTCGGATCGCGGCTTCGGCAAGGGGTTGATCCCGGAACCGTTCTCCAATCTTGAGGGCTGCCCGCCTCAGCGCTTCTTTCACCGTGAGACTTGGTTCCGCTGTAAACCCGCTTTCGCTTTGGGTGTCGCTGTGGACCTGTCGGAGCAGATCGAATTGAAGAAACTGATTGATCGCCGCTGCTTGTTGCTCGGCGGCCTCCGCTCGATCGCGGTCCGCTTCGGCCTGGCGCTGCGCCTTGCGGGCTTCCACCGCGAGCCAGCTGCTCACGGCCGTGGCAGCTACTAGAGCGCCCAATGCGATCCCGACCGAAATCAAAAGGCGATGTTTTCGCCGAGCGAATTTCCGCAGGCGATAGAGGGCCGAAGGCGGACACGCCATCACCGCCTCGTCGTTCAGGTAATGCTGCACGTCGGCAGCCAATGCACTGGCCGACTCATAGCGACGGTTTCGCTCCTTTTCCAGAGATTTCATCACGATCCAGTCCAGCTCGCCTCGCAAGAGCTGCCCCAGCCGACACCCGGTAGCACCTCGTCGTTCCGAAATCGTCTCACAGGCTTGGGCGTCCAGTGTGCTGACGCGCTTGCTTGGAGTCGGCGGCTCATCCTCGCGGATCATCCGTCGCAGCTCATCCAGACCAACCTCCCTCAGAGTCCGGCTCTGGAACGGCGTCGTCCCCGTCAGCAGCTCGTACAGAAGCACCCCCAGTGAATACACGTCGCTTCGTGTGTCCACGTCCAGGCCGTTCAACTGCACCTGCTCGGGGCTCATGTACAAGGGCGTTCCAAGCAGGAGGGCTGAGTATGTGTGGCGCGTCCGTTCAGTCAGGGGCTGGGTGATGGCCTTGGCGATGCCGAAATCGATGACCTTTGGCACCGCCCCCGTGTCGTGCAGAGTCACGAGCACGTTAGAGGGCTTGAGGTCGCGGTGGATGATGCCCTTCAGGTGGGCGTGCTGCACAGCTTGGCAAACCGTTACAAACAGTTCCAGACGCTGGCGTATCGTGAGCCGGTGCTGTTCGCAAAACTCCGTGATGGGCGCGCCCGGCACCAGCTCCATGACGAAATAAGGCCGGCCGGAAGCGGTGACTCCCCCGTCAAACACCTTGGCGATGTTCGGATGGTCCATCAGGGCTAAGGCCTGTCGCTCCGCCTCGAAGCGAGCGACGACCTGGCGGCTATCCATCCCGGGGCGGATGACCTTGAGAGCAACGCTGCGGCACATGGGACGTGTCTGTTCCGCCAAAAAGACCAATCCCATGCCGCCTTCACCAATCTGTTTGTGCAGCTTGTACGGGCCGATTTCCGCGCCCGGCTGCTCAGCCAGTGAGTCATTCACATAGGGAACTTGCCCAGGACCGATGAGCGGCTGTTCGAGAAAGCCTTTAACTTTTGGCAAAGCTTGAAGGAGACGCTCCAACCGCTGTCGTAGCGCCCGGTCATCGCCACAAGCGCGAGAGAGATAACTATCGCGCTGCTCGCCGACGGCAATCTGGGCGGCCTCCCAGAACAATTCATCAATGCGAGGCATCGCGTCTTGCATGGGTTCCTCGGGTATGCGGCTCTATAGGATAGTGCGAAAAAAGGAGTTCGCTTGCCTCAGGCAAGCTCAAAAAAATCAGAACGGCTCTGCCGAGTCATGCTCATGGAGCTTGCAGTAGAGCCATGACTTGGCGTAGGCCCAGTAGCGGTCAGCGGTGGCTCGTGAGATGTTCAGCGCCCGGGCGGCATCCTGGTGGGAAAGACCGGCGAAGCAACGCAGTTTCACCAGTTCGGCCTTTATTGGATCCTCGGCGGCCAGTTGATCGAGGGCTTCATCCAGGGCGAGCAGGTCATCCGTGGGCGACTCGGCCAGAGATTGCGCTTGCTCGAAATCGATTCGGCGCAGCCTGCCGCCGTGTTTCTCACTGCGTCGCCGCCGCGCGTTCTCGACGAGTATGCGTCGCATGGCTTCCGCGACAGCGGCGAAGAAATGTCCCCGGCTGTTCCAGTGCTGCTCTTTTTCTTCCCCAACGAGCCGGAGATAGGCTTCGTGGACCAGGGCTGTCGCTTGCAGTGTTTGGCCTGGATTCTCCAGGGCCAGCTTGTGCGCCGCCAGCTGGCGCAGCTCGTTGTAAACCAGGGGCAGGAGCTGTGCCGCGGCCTGCGGATCACCGCGCTCGAACGCGGATAAAATGCTAGTAACTTCGTTCATGGACAATTCCAAGGATTTGCAGTTATTACTAGTTTGTTGCGCAATACCATTCACTCCGGATGCCTTGCGCGTCGTTTTGGAGATGAGAATAGCCCATCAATCGAGGATTGCCAAACCGCTCGCCCGGACCGCTACCGAAGTTATGCGTTCGGTAGCGGTCACCCCAGGCGAGTCGGCGATACACTACCACCGCTAAGGTGTGAAGACGGTTGTGGCAGAGTGGTCAACACTCCCATCGATAGTGACCGTCCAGTTTCCGGTTACACCAGCTGAACACGGCATCATAGTGAGAGAAACCGTCTGCGAAGTTCCGGGGGCGACATACTGGACCCCGGAGTCACCGGTTGTGCCGTCATTCGCCGAGTACTGTATCCGTACGGCAATCGGAGCACTATTTCCCGCTGATGCGGTTACAAAGGCGGTTTCGGTAACACTGGGACCGCTCGCCGAAGCCGTGCCTGGGGCGTCGGAATAGCTTGCGCCGTAACCGCCGCCCGTCGGCGAGGTGGCCGCCGGTATCGTGGGTAGGCTTGCTTGGCCGCCGCCAAAAAGGATGGCAGCCGCTTGAAAGAAATTCCCCAAGGCTATTCTCGCAGCTTGCATAAGGCGGCCAGACTCAGCCTGCAAACCGCTCAGGCCCAAGTTGATCACCTTTTCCTGTAAGAAGCTAAGACCAGTCCCCGACGCCAAGTTCGCATCCGAACTAAGTTCGTCCACGAACACCGACGATAGGATGGCTGAGTTCACCAATTGGACCGTGTCAAATTCTAGCTGGTTGAGGTTGTTTAAGTTGGGGGCCTTATTAAAGGCAGTCGTGGCAAAGTTCACTTGCTGAATCCAGAATTCTCCGGCCACTTCGTTGGAAGTCACACCTGCGAGGTGGCTTGTTATCTGCCCTACGATAATGTTTCCGACAACTTGTTCGGTTTGTTTCCCAAGCTCCTTAAGCGATGGGGGGAGGTTGTTGAGGAGATCATCGAGGCCCGATGGAACAATCCGGTCCTCTAGTCTTTCAAGAGTTGGCCGGAACCAACGGACGGAGGTGGACGAAGGTTTTCGGTACGACATGGTGGGCTCCTTTGTGTGACGTATGGGCGTTTGGGCGGAAGACTACATCGTCACTCCGCGTATCAGCCTTGGTTTATGCGCAGCATCTCCTTCCCGGGCGTCTTTGGGGCGACCCTCGTCGCTACCATACGATAGCGACTGTCTCTTTTGCCTGAAGTTCCCATATTCAAGCACAAAATCGATCTTGTCAAGTATTTTTTTCTCTTGATTCCGAATATCCATAATGTCCGAAATGTCGATCAGAGGACGGATCGATTGTCATTCTTGGCCGTTTGGCGAATCGAGCGGCTTACGGTGGCAGGTGATCCAGATCATGCCCGCTCGGTATCCAGCCAGCGCAGCCAAATCGCAGCTTGGGCGTCGCTGGGCATCCGCCAATCGCCGCGCGGCGACAAGCTGATGGTGCCGACCTTGGGGCCGTCCGGCACGCAGGAGCGTTTGAACTGATTAGCGAAGAATCGGCGAATGAACTCCTTGAGCCAGCCGCGAAGCTCGACCGCGCTGTAGCTGCGATGGAAACGGGCGCGCTCGGCGAGGAACAGGATTTTTTCCGGCGGCGCACCGTAGCGAAGAAAGTGGAACAGAAAGAAATCGAGCACTTCGTAGGGGCCGATCGTGACCTCGGTTGCCTGGGCCGGTTGGCCGTCCGTGCCGACCGGCAACAATTCCGGTGAGATGAGTGTATCGACAATGTCCAGGAGCGTTCGCTGGGCCTCGCCCTCGAACTCGTTGCGTGCCGCCCAATCGACCAGGAATTTCACCAGCGTCTTGGGAATGCTGCAATTGGGGTTATACATGCTCATGTGATCGCCGTTGTACGTGGACCAACCCAGGGCCGCCTCAGACACGTCGCCGGTGCCGATGACAAAACCGCTGTTCATCAGCAGACTGGTCCGCATGCGCGCTTGCACGTTCTCGAACACGAGATCGTGCTGCTGTTCCGGTGGCAGTCTGCGGAGGCGCTCGGTCAATTCCTCGACGCTCAGCCCGGCCAGGTCGATGCCGAATGGGCGATGACCGAGGGCGCGCATCTCCTCCAGGCACAGCGAGCGAATGTCAACCTCGTGGACCGTGACGCCGAGTTGACGCATGAGGGCTCGCGCGTTATCGCGTGTACGGTTGCTCGTGCCGAACCCCGGCAGCGTGAAGGCGTGGATGCGCTGCCGCGGCGCGCCGAGCTTGTCTATGGTCTTGCACGTCACCAATAGCGCCAGCGTCGAATCGAGTCCACCGGAGATGCCGATGGACACCGGCGGAATGCCGATATGCTCCAGACGCCTGGCCAGGCCGGCGACCTGGATGTGGAAGATTTCCTCGCAGCGGTCGCGCAGTTGTTCCTGTCCCTGCGGCACGAAGGGATGGGCGTCAATCGGCCGGCGAAGATCCTTCGGAACGGGTTGTCCTCCCAGGATGAATGTCGAGCGGCCAAAGGGACGATCATGCCCGGGATACAAGTGAGCGTCGAGGAAGCTGTTGGTGCGCTGGCGATCCACCCGGAGACGATCGAGATCCACATCGGCGACAAGCAGGGAGTCCTCGCGGAGAAAACGTTTCGACTCGGCCAGCATGACGCCGTTCTCGGCGATGAGACAGTGGCCTCCAAAAACGACATCGGTGGTCGATTCGCCGACGCCGTTGGATGTATAGACGTACGCAGCAATACAGCGCCCCGATTGGCTCAGGACGAGTTGCCGGCGATACGTCGCCTTGCCAATGGTCTCGTTGCTGGCCGACAGGTTGACAAGAACGGTAGCGCCGGCCAGCGCCTGTGTAGAGCTGGGCGGGATCGGCACCCACAAATCCTCGCAGATTTCGACGCCGACAGTCAGCCCCTCGCAGTCCTCAGCTGAGAACAGGCGATCCGTGCCAAAGGGGACTCTCTGCCCACCGATGTCGATCTCTCGGCTGGTTCCCTTGATGGCTGGTGCGAACCAGCGGGCTTCGTAAAACTCCTTGTAATTCGGCAGAAACGACTTGGGCACGACACCGAGCAGCCGTCCCCGGTGCAGGACGGCGGCACAGTTGAAGAGCATGTCATCCACGGCGAGCGGTAAGCCGACGACGGCCAGACCGGAGAAGGTCGTGGCACTATCTTTGACAAGATGCTCCAGCGATTCAAGAGCGCCGCGTTGCAGTATCGGTTGATGAAACAGATCCGCGCAGGTGTAGCCTGTGAGCGCCAGTTCTGGGAAGACGAGAACGTGGACGTGCTCGTTCTCGGCTCGATGCATCAAAGAGACGATGTGCTTGACATTGAAAGCACAGTCGGCGACGCGCACCAGCGGCGTGGCGGCGGCGACACGCAGAAAACCGAAGGGAACGACTTGTCTCATATCGTCGCGCACTGTCTCGGAATAGGAACGCCGATGACGCGGATACTACGGATTCACGCGGATCAGAAACAGGTCGGATCCATGTAAATCTGCTGCATCCGTGACATCCGCGTTGCTATTATATATAGAGTGCATTCTTCATGGCCTATTGGGACTTTCTTCCACGGAGAACAGTCATGGCCACAGACCTGGGCCGGGTGAAGTCTTCGGCGAGCAAGTACGATGCGATCGTGGCCTCGCAACTCAAGCAGGCCGAACGGCGCATCCGTGTACTTGATCTGATGGCCGGCTTGCTCGGCTTCGCGGCACTGAGCATGATCTATGTCGTGGGCATGGTCCTTTGCGATAGCAAGCTCCTCCTCTCGCAGCACACTCGGCAGCTGTCGCTGTACTTCTTTTTGGCTGGTGCAGCCGCTTATCTGTTCTTCGCCGTACTTCGACCGTTGAGGCTGCGTGTCAATCCCTACTATGCAGCGCGGCAAGTCGAGCAGCAGCTGCCGCACGCCAAGAACAGCATCGTCAACTGGGTCGATTTGCAAGAGGAACCTTTGCCGCCGGCCATTCGCGGCGCGCTCAGCAAACGCGCGGCCAAGGATCTGTCGCGCGTCGATCTGGATCAAGCAATTAACGGTCGTCGCGCTTCCTGGATGGGCTGGATCGCCGGAGTGCTGGCCGTCGTCTTCATCGTCACCTTTTTCCTGATCGGCCCCGGACCTTACGTCTCGCTGCTCAAACGGACGTTCAATCCTTTCGAGGAAGTCGGTGTCTCAACACGTACGCGGCTGGCGCTGCTCAAGCCGGAGGGTGGTAACGCCAGCGTGACCGTCGGCCACAGCGTCAACTTTGCCGTCGATGTCAGTGGCAAGGTGCCCGATCCCAGGGCGGCAGACGCCTTGAAGCTGTTGTTTCGTTATGACGAGGGCGATCCCTGGCTGGAGCGCCGGTTGATCCAGGAACCCAGCGGCGTGTGGACCGCCTCGCTCTCGGCCATCGACGTGAAAAACGGCTTTTGGTACAAGATCACCGGCGGCGATGCCGCGACGGAGGAGTATCAGGTCGTCGTCCGCGCAGCTCCAGCCATCACCGACTTTCTGGCGACCTATCATTTCCGCGCTTATGCCGCCCTTCCCGACGAGATTCGCAGCGAGCGCGAACTAAAGGCGCTGCGCGGCACTGAGGTGTTGGTCCGTATCCGCACCAATCGGACGCTCCACGAAGGGCGGCTGGAGTTTGAGGCGAACGAACGAGAAGGGCGTGTCGGCTCCCCGGTCGCTACCGTGCTCGGTGAGGTAAATACGAATGAGCCGAATACGCTTCTTGTGCGATTCGTTCTCGAAGAAGATGGCAAATATCGCTTACGCTTCAGCTCGACAGACGGTGAGCCTTACCAAGATCCCGTCGCTTATTCCGTGACGGCGATTCCAGACCAACCGCCAACAGTCGAGCTGACGAAGCCAGGTACGGACATTCGTTTGCCGGTTGATGCGCTGCTGAATTTGGAGGGCAAGGCCGGCGACGACATCGGCGTCAAGAGCCTTATATTGCGAATGCGCGTTATCGGCGGCGATAAGCTGCGCGGACAACCGTATCGCTCCGAGGAAGAATTACGTTTGGCCGACGGCGGCTATCCACGCGAACTGGAGTACAAGGACTTCGTTGAATTGTCCCGTGTTCGCAGCGAGGAAGGCCGGGATGTTCAACTCCGTGCTGGCATGGAGATAGAGTATTGGCTCGAAGCAAGCGACGCCTGCGATTACCCACAAGCCAACGTGGCCGAGAGCAAGCGTCACCGTGTCTTGCTGACCGAGCCGCAGAAAAACGATGCCAAAAACAAACAGGAAAGAAACCAGGCGGAGAAGGACAAAAAACAGCACGAACAGCAGCAGGATCAGAAACTCCAGAAAGAGAATCAAGAACGCCAACAACAGCGGCAGGATCAGCAGGCCCGCAATAAGGAGCAGCAAAACAAGGGTAACGGTGCCGAGAAGAACGGCGCCGGCGAGAAGTCGCAGTCGAAGGAAGGTGGGCAGGGCGATAGCTCGCAGGACAAGCAGAACGACGGCAAGGAAAACAACGGGCAACAGGGAACAAGCAAGGACGGTCAAGGCGAACAGAACCACGGCGAGTCCAAAGGTGAGCTATCCAAGGAAGATCAGAATACCGAGGACAAGATCAAGAAAGCTCTGGACAAAAAGCAATCCGGCGAAAACAGCAAAGGTGGAGGCGCTTCGGAAAAGAACAATCAGGGAGATGCAAAGGGAGAGCAGCCGAACAAATCGGAGACCGGCGATGGAAGCGACACGAAGTCCAAGAGCGAGAACCAGGGGGCGGGGCAACAGGGTGCCAAGCAAACTGGCCAGGATAAGGAAAAGGGTCAGCAACAATCCGGCGCGAATCCCTCGGGGAAAGGTGACAAGGGCGAGAAGAACGAGTCAAACGGTGGTGACCCAAAAAGCCAGCCCGGACAGTCCGGCGAGAAGAAGGAAAAGACGGAATCCGCCTCGAAATCCGGAGAAAAGAAACCGAGAGGCGACGCACAATCGAGCAAGAATTCCGGCCAGGGCAAGGAAGGGTCTACAGGACCGAAGGAAGATTCTACCAAGAACGACCAACCACGCGGTGACGGCAAAGGCGAAAAGTCCAAGGGCACAGGCGGAGGTAAGGACGATAAGCAATCCGAAAAACAACAAGGCAGAGCAGGGTCGAAGAACGAGCGATCAGGCCAGGGAGAAACAAAGTCCTCTGATGGCCAGGCCGAGAGCGAGAAATCAAGCAAGGGCGAGAATAAGCAAGATGCCAAAGCTTCGCCGCGGAACGCGACGGCCAAGCAGGTTGAGGATCTGGCTCGCGCATTAGACAGTCAGGATGCGCAGAAGCGCGAGAAGGCGAAGCAACAACTGGAGCGCATCGCCAATGAAGCTGCCGATCCCGAGGCTCGTGAAAAGGCCGGCGAGGTGCTGGAGAAAAAAGGCAGGCCGGATGGTTCGTCCGGTTCCAAGCCGCCGAAGAATGGCAGACAATCTTCCGACAAGCCAGGCGGGCAGAACAAAGAAGGGGCGAAGAAAGCTAGCTCGAAGGGCACCGACTCCTCAAACGACCAGAGTGGCGAAACGAACTCGAAGACCGGTCAGAAAAATCAGCAGAGTGGCAAGAATCGACAGGGTGCTTCGTCGGGTCAACAACCGGAAGGAACGTCAAATTCCGAAGACGGTACGCCCGCAGCAGGCGGTGATCGCCGCAGTGGCAAGGGCGAGCCCGGAACTGATTCTGAACCCAAGCAGCCGGAAAAACCGCGCGATCATCGTGCCGCACAGATGCAGCTAGAGGATTTCGCCAGGCGAGTGGACAAGAACATTCTCAAGGAAGCCGGCGTTTCCGAAGAAGAGTGGCAGAAATACCTCGCAGCAAAACGGAAGCAGCTGACAACTCCCGAAAAACCGCGTCCCGAAACGCCAAACGCTCCCCAACAAGCCAATCAGCTGCCGAGCATGGGAGGTCGAACGATCCAGTCTGCCGCATCCGGACAGGGAGACGAGCAAAACACCGACCACGGTCAACCTCTGCCAGGCTACCGCGACTCCGTTCGCGAGTTCAGACGGCAAATGTCGAAGAACAAATAAGAGAGTCACCACGAATAACACGAATAACACGAATAAAAGACGAAACGAGAAAAGGGAAATCGAATAGGTTGATAATGCCGATTTTATTTCTCTCTTGTTTTTTTGTTCGTGTTATTCGTGTAATTCGTGGTTACTCTTTTTGGTGTTTCTCATGACGTTTCCCAAGCGTTATTTGGTTCGCTTCGGTCCCAAGCAGACGCCGCACGTTTTCACTGATCTTCTGGTGATCGGCGTCGGCATCGCTGGTGTTCGGGCAGCGCTGGCCGCGTCGCGCGAGTTGCGTACCCTCGTCATCACCAAGGATCGTTTGCAACAGAGCAATAGTAGCTATGCCCAGGGCGGTATTGCCGCCGTCCGCTCGCCGGAAGATCGCTTCGAGGACCATATAGAGGACACGCTGACGGCTGGGGCCGGTTTGTGTGAGCGCAGCGTTGTGGAAATGGTGGTGCGCGAAGCGCCGCGACAGATCGACGACCTCATCAACTTCGGCGCTCGCTTCGATGCAGAAGCCGGCATCGAGGGTGGACACAGTTATCATCGCATCGTACACGCGCTGGGCGATGCCACCGGCTTCGAGGTCATGCGCGCGCTGATCGAGCGGGCCAGGAAAACGCCCAATATCACCTTATGGGATCGCACATTCACCATTGATCTCCTGACGCATGAGGGCAAGTGCGTTGGAGCGATGGTGCATCGCAAGCAGCACGGCAAGCTCTTGATCTGGGCCAAGCAAACGATTCTCGCGTCCGGCGGTGCCGGCATGGTCTACCGTGAGACGACAAATCCACCCGTGGCTACCGGCGACGGCATGGCCGCTGCCTATCGCGCCGGTGCCGAGCTGCGCGACATGGAATTCATGCAATTTCATCCAACAGTGTTGTACGTCGCCGGCTCCAGCCGTTATCTCATCAGCGAGGCCGTTCGCGGTGCAGGTGCCTATCTGCGCGACAAGGACGGGGTTCGCTTCATGCTGGACGAGGATCCTCGCGCGGAGCTGGCCACGCGCGACGTGGTTGCCCAGGCGATTGTGCGCCGCATGCAAGTGACTCAGCATCCCAACGTCTACCTCGATCTCTCGCATCTCGATCCGGCCAAGGTCCGCGAGCACTTCCCGGGTATCGCCAAGGTGTGTGCAGAATTCGGACTCGACATCACGCGCGATCTGATCCCGGTTCGGCCCGGCGCTCATTACATGATCGGCGGCGTCCGCGTCGATGCGCACGGTCGGACGTCGCTGCCGGGTCTGTGGGCGGCAGGCGAAGTCACATCCAGTGGACTGCATGGCGCCAATCGTCTCGCTTCCAACAGCCTGCTCGAAGGGTTGGTTTATGGGACGGCATGCGGTCAAGGGGCAGGGGAGGCTGCGGCGGGCATGCCGGATACATTCGTGGTGCCGCCGGTGCAGGCCGAGTTCCGACCAGAGACCGGCGGACCCGCACTCGACATCGCCGACCTGACGAACTCGCTGCGTAGTTTGATGGTCCGTCGCATGGGCATCACGCGCAATCGTGAAGGGCTGATGGAAGCCGAAAGCAGTGTATCCTTCTGGTGCCGTTATGCTCTTCGCCGCGAATTCACCACACGAGACGGATGGGAATTGCAAAACCTGCTTACCATCGCACGGCTGATGATCTGGTCCGCCTTGCAGCGCACGGAGTCGCGCGGGGTTCACTTTCGCTCCGACTATCCCAACCGGGATGACATCCACTGGCAGCGCCAGCTCGTCTGTCCATCCCGTCTCGCCGAGAATGCCGGCTAATTGCGTTGACGCTGCTCTACTGAAATGACTAGACTGTTGCTTGTCTGACATTACCAACAGGCAACGGGAAGTCCCGGATGCTCCGTCTTCAGGAGGGAGGAGAACCATGCGAGCTATACTGTGGATGGGTAGCGTTGTGGTGGCCGCGGCTGCTGTCATTGGCGTGAGCCGGTTGTGGGCCGAGGACAAGGAGAAAAAAACGGCACCGCGAACGCGGATCGGCTTGGTCAATTTGACGTATGTCATCAAGAACTACGACAAGTACAAGGAATTTCAGATCGAGATAAAAAAACTCATCGAGCCGTTCACAAAGCGGCATACCGAGTTGCAATCGAAACTTGAGGAGTTGCGTAAGCAGGCCACGAACCCTTCCCTCGTGCCGACCGCGGGCGATGATCGTGATGAGAAAGGAAAGGGCGAAGAGCTGGAGGAGAAGGTTAAGAAAATCCAACGGGAAATCGAGGACAATCAAGCAAAGGTCAAGCTCAAGATGGGCAAGAGAAGCGATGACGAAATGAAGGCCATTTACATGGACGTGAAGGACGCGACCCAGAGCTACGCCACCAGGTACGATCTAGACCTCGTGCTGCACTACAATGACGCCATTACCCATGAAGAATTCCTCAGCGCACAAAACATCGCGCGGAAACTGAACACCGGCGGGCTCATGCCCTTGTACTCGAAGGATGAGCTGGACATCAGCCAGGATCTCGTAACTCTGCTGAACCAAAGGATGCGTAAGAAGTGACCGGATAATTGGCGGCGAGCGGGGGGCGTAAGCCCCCTGTTCGTTCTGAACAGGGGGCTTACGTCCCCCGCTCGCCGATATCTCACACCTTTCGCGCCAGTTCACGGCGCAGCAGCCCGTTGAACGTCACCAATCCTGCCTCCTCCCAGGCGCGTTCGATCTCCTCCTTGAGCCGGCGATTGGCGGTTTGCAACTCGGTCCAGCGAGCCGCATCTGGATGCGCTGGATCGAGTGAGAAACCATCGTGCGTATCGACGCTGAAAACGCAGCCGGCGTCGTGGTCCACGATTTGCAGTTTGAAGTGGGGATGCTTCTCGCTACCCAGGCGAAGAGCGTAGCCGCGCAATCCGCCGTCGCGCCTCAGCATTGGTTGGCACACCGGAGGAGCGAGTACGGACTCGACCGGCTGAGCGACATCGATGGCAACGAAGTTGTTCTTGGGGGGCGGAATGGTGTCCGTGCCTTGCGGATACGCCCGTTCCAGAAAGATTCGGCACGCGCGTTCCAGGAGTGCAGTCGTCAACCCTTTCATGGTCAGCCAGCCTCGCGAGTCGGGCGGAAAAAGGGAGACAAACGGGGCGACATGGGGCATAATTCGTATAGTGTTTCACCGGCGATGGAGCCTGTCAACCCTCGCGAGCTTGGGGTATGGTCCAGCGTCACACTCTCTTGGTCGTCGATGACGAACCCGACGTAGTGCAGAGCTTGCAGGATCTGCTGCGCCGCGAATATCGCGTCCTCGGCGCCACTCGCGCGCGGGAAGGGTTGCGCCTGCTGCATGAGCAGCCGGTCCACGTCGTCATGACCGATCAACGCATGCCGGAGATCAGCGGCGTCGATTTTCTGCGCAACGTTCGCCGCGATTGTCCCGATGCCATCCGCTTGCTCTTCACCGGCTACGCCGACATCAAGGCCGTTATCGACGCCATCAACGAAGGCCACGTTTATCGCTACATCACCAAGCCGTGGGACCCTGACGAATTGCAGACGGTCCTGCGACAGGCAGGAGAGCAGTACGACCTGTTGCAAGAGCGCCAGCGATTACTCGACGACCTGCGCCGCAAGAATCAGGAGCTGGAACAGGCCAATGCCGAGCTGCGTCAGGCCAACGTCTTGAAGGAGGGGTTCATCAACGTCGCCAGCCACGAATTGCGGACGCCGTTGACCATCCTGTTGGCTCTGCCCGAGTTGGCCCTGCGCATGAAAAACCTGGACCCGGGGACCGCGAATTTATTGCGGCGAATCCAGGAGTCGGGAACTCGCCTGCATCGTCTCGTCGAACAGATCTTGCAGATGTTGCGTGCGGGTCGTTTTGAGAGACCGCTCGATTGCCGGCCTGTGGAGTGCGCGGCCCTTGTGAGTGAAGCCATCGACAGCGTTCGTCCCTTTATCGAATTGCGGCGACAGCAGCTCATCGCTGATCTTCCCTCCGACCTGGGCGTTATCAACGTCGAGGTGGGTAAGATTCGTATTTGCCTCGATCATCTGCTTATCAACGCCATCAAGTTCACGCCCGACGGCGGCACCATCACGGTGCGCGGCTGGCGCGATGGGAACACAGTGAATCTGCAAGTCCGCGATAATGGCATCGGCATCGCTCACGAGCAGTTGCCGCATCTCTTTGAGCCGTTTTTTACCGAGATGGATGTGTCGCGGCACAGTTCGGGACAGTTTGAGTTTGGTCGCCGCGGGCTGGGTCTGGGACTCAGCGTCGTGCGCGCGTTCGTGGCCATGCACGGCGGAACGGTGGACGTGACCAGCACGCCCGGCCAGGGAACGGCGTTTACGATCATGCTGCCGGTTTCAGAATTGGCGAGCGGGGCGTGTCCACGCCCCAGTGAAAATATCCGGGGCGTGGACACGCCCCGCTC
>DATBHJ010000198.1:0-7455 GCA_036557565.1 Gemmataceae bacterium | reverse complement strand
CTCTCACCCCCCACCCCAACCCTCCCCCACAAGGGGGGAGGGAGAAAGAAGGTCTTCCCCCACAAGGAGGGAGGGAGAAAGTCACGAATCGCGCCGTCGTCATGCAGCAGTATCTTCACACGATGGAGCAGTTCCTCGACCTGGAGCGGGAGGTCATGGAGCAGTTTCTCACCCATCGTGGTGCTGCCTCAGCTCGCTCCCCTGTTTGGCCGCTGCTGGGCGAGATTGTTCGTCACGAACCTGGTAGCGAGTTGGTCCTGCGCCGCCGCATGGACATCAACGAAGACCTTTACGCGGGCGATCACACGCTGGGCGGGCGCGAGGCGAGCGCCGTCGATCCGAGTCAGAACGGACTGCCGTTCATGCCGATGGCCTTCAGCCTGGAGATGATGGCCGAGGCCGCCGCCTTCCTTTGCCCCGGTAAGCGTGTCGTCGGCATGAAGCGCGTTCGCCTCCAGCGCTGGATTCCTTTCGACGACGAGCCAATCACGATCGAGTTGACCGCGCGCATCCGCTCCGAGGCGGCAGACGAGATCGCTATCGACATCCGCGATCTGGGTAATTCGGTTCGGCCCGGCAACGCCGATTCTTCCGCTGTGACCGGCATCGTACTCTTGGGCGACCGCTACCCCGAGCCGCCGCCGTCCGAAGATTTCCCGCTGACGCATGAAGGGCCGTGCCGTTTCACTCCCTACCAGCTCTACGCCGGTGAACGCCGTCTGTTCCACGGTCCGCTGTTCGAGGCGCTCGACTCGACCGACCGGCAGGGAGACGAGGGCATCGAGGGCCATCTGCGCACGTTGCCGCACTCCGGTCTGTTCCGCTCGACACCGGAGCCGAACCTACTGCTCGATCCGTTACTGATCGATGCCTCGACGCACTTACTGGGTAGCTGGCATCTGGGCCAACCAGATAAGAACGGCCGAACCGTCCTGCCCTATGAGCTGGGGAGCGTGACGTTGTTCGGCCCAAGGCCGGCCGTCGGCACGCGCGTCAAGTGCCGCGTCCGCATCGAGAGTATCTCCGCGCGCCAGGTCAGTCACCGGATCGATCTGCTCGGTCCGGAGGGCCGTCTGTGGTGTCGCTTGACGCCGGCGGAATACTGGCGCTTTTACTGGCCGCTGGAATATGTCGATTTCTTCCGCCACAAGGAGCGCTTCCTTCTGGCCCGCGACTGGCAGGTTTGTAAGGCGAGCGGCAGCGATTGCGCGGTGCGGTGCTGGCGCCTCGACCCGCCGCCCGACCTGTGCCAGCCGGTACACCGGACGGCGCTGGCGCGCGTGACGCTGAGCCGCTCGGAATGGACGGTTTTCCGCCTCTTGAAAGGGACCGACCAGGAGCTGACAGCCTGGCTGTTTGGCCGCATCGCCGCCAAGGATGCCATCCGCGCCTTGTGGTTGGAGCGTCACGGTCAACGGCTCTTTCCAGCCGACATCGAATTGTCCACCGGCGAGGACGGGCGGGTCACAGCGCAATACCGTGGCGGTGCATTGGTCGAGGAGTTGCCGAGTGTGGCGTTCGCCTGCGTTCCTGGAACATGTGCAGCGGCTGCGGCCTTCGGTCGAAACATTCATCTTACCTTGCAACGCCACGACGGCGATTGGACACCCGTCGTCGCGATGAAATAAATGAGGTTGATGTGACCATGACAAAAGAACAGATCATGAACGATGTGGCGGGTATTCTGCGGAATTTCAATGGCCGCGAATACTCCGGCGACATCGGCCCGGACACGAAGTTCTTCGGCGATCTCGGCCTCGCTTCCATCGATGCTGTCGTCCTCGGCGAAACACTGGAAGAGCATTATGGCCGCAAGCTGCCGTTCCACCTGTTCATGTCTGACCTCGGCCGCCGTGCCGTGCGCGACATCCCGCTAGGCGAGCTGGTCGCCTTCTTATATCAACATTTGAAAAACAATTAACCGCCAAGACGCCAAGGACGCCAAGATAAGAAAGAGAGAACAGAAGAATAGAATTAGAACTCCCTATGTATCATTCTTTGTTTATTGAAGATTTTTCTCTCTTTCTTCTCTTGGCGTCCTTGGCGTCTTGGCGGTTAATCTTCGAGAGGTAGGCTATATGCCGCGTGTTTCCGTCGAAGGAATGAAGTTTTACTATCAGCAAGTCGGCACAGGACCGGATGTCGTGCTGTTGCACGGTGTCACCGGCAACATGGCGATTTGGCCGCTCATCAACCTGATGCCAGCGCTGGCTGCCGATTTCCGGGTGACTGCTTACGACCTGCGCGGGCATGGTTACAGCGATACGCCACCGACCGGCTATACCTCCGCCGACATGGCCGGCGATCTCGTGAAGATTCAGCGAGCGCTCGGCCTGGGTCCGATGTACGTCCTCGGCCACAGCTTCGGCGGCGTCATCGCCCTGCATGCGGCCGTGCTTTATCCCGAGTCGATCGCGGGTCTCGTTCTATCTGATCCGTACTATCCCGGTCTGCGCCATTTAGAAACCAGCGTCGGCCGATGGAGTGGCTGGCTGGAATATAAGGAGCAGGCCAATCGCGCCGGCCTGGAGGTGAACGAAGAAGACTGGTTCGACGTAGGCCAGCTGTTCAAGCAAACGGCCAGTCTGCCACCGGAGCGTCATGAGATGTTTCGCAGGGAGCTGGGTCTGGCGGCGATGGACCGTCTGACACGACTGGCGGCGACAACATGCGGTGATGACGTGAAAGCCGTCGCCGGCTTGACCGAGGAACGCATCCGCTCCGTGCGGCATCCCGCGATCGCTCTCTTCGGTGACGAATCGCCGTTTTTGGCAACATGCCGTTATCTCGAACAAAACCTGGCCAACTGTCGCGCCGTCCTCGTACCCAATGCCAAGCATCGCGCCCATGAGGAAAACCCGCAGGCCTACGTGGCCCTGGTTCAGAAAAGCCTGCGGGAAATGGCCGGCATCGAGCAACCACAGAGCGTGGGAGGCGCAGCATGACGCTACGCGGCAAGGTTGCAGTGGTGACAGGCGCGGCCAGCGGCATGGGCCGCGCGCTTTGCCGGGAGTTGGCTCGTGAAGGCGCCCATCTCGGTTTGCTCGACCGCGACGCCGACGGACTGGCGTCGCTGGAGGAAGAACTACAGAAGCAGGGAACGCCTTGCCGCCGGGCCACGACGGACGTGGCCGATCGCCAGGCAGTGCATTCGGCGATTCATGCACTTGTCTCCGAATTGGGACCGGTTGATGTGTTGGTTGCCTGCGCCGGCATCACGGGCGCAACCTTTGTCGATGACCTTGCCGTTGAGCAGACCGAAGCGATCCTGCGCGTGAACATGTTGGGTGTTGTTTACTGCGTGGAGGCGGTATTACCGGATATGTTGGCTCGTCAAAGTGGACATATCGTCGCTCTGTCGAGCTTGGCGGGGTGCCGCGGCATGCCGTTTTCCGCTGCGTACAGTGCCAGCAAGGCGGCCCTGATGACGTACTTGGAGAGTCTGCGTCCGACATTGCGGCGTCGCGGTATCGCTGTTACCACTGTGCTGCCGGGCTTTGTGCGAACTCCACTCATGGTAAATGCTCCCGTTCAGCCGCCGATGGCGATGATGGAGCCGGAAGTCGCCGCGCAGCACATCCTCCGCGCGATCCGCAGACGTAGCCGAGTCTATGCGTTTCCGTGGAGTACGAGTTTGCTCTTGAGAGTGCTGCGTTGGCTGCCGCCGTGGTTGTACGACTGGTGCATGGCGCGTGGGGCGGCGCATGTTCCCAATGTCACGTATTGATACATGGTGTATTCAGATGGCGGGATTACTGGTCAAGAATTCTCTCGTTCCCAAACTCCGTTTGGGAACGCCGTCCGCGAAACTCTGTTTCACGTCTGCCCCGCAGAAGCAGAACACCTGTGGCGAAACAGAGTTTCGCGAAGAGGGTTCCCAAACAGAGTTTGGGAACCAGAGCGACCGGGAGCCAGTGATGCTGCGCTGCGTGGACTGTCATGTTCCGCTCCCAGCTGCTGACGAGAACGGCACGGCTTGCAATGTTTGTAGCCGCGTCTATCCCCTCCGTGACGGCCTGTTGATCGCCCAGGGAGAATTGACGGGAAAGAACCGCATCGCCGCTGCATTTTACAACAGCGAGCAGTGGCAGCGATTTCGACCGTGGGAGCAACTGTTCCTCAAGACGCTCGGCGGACTGCCCGGCGCACGGATGCAGATCCTTCGTCATCTTCGGCACCTGCACGACGGCAGACTACTGGAGGTCGGCATCGGCGACGGTGAGAATGTTGTCTTACTGCCGACTTCGCTCCAGATCGCCGGCATCGACATCGCCGAGAAGCCACTGGCCGCTTGCCGTGATCGCTACCCGAAGCGAGGACTGTGCCTGGCGCTGGCGGAAGGCGAGCGCATCCCCTTCGCCGACGGCACGTTCGACGCTGTTCTCAGTGTCGGTGGATTTAACTTCTATAGCGATCCGCAATCGGCATTGAAGGAGATGGCTCGCGTCACACGGCCGGGGGGGCGGGTCGTTGTGGCCGATGAACTGCCCGACCTGTTTGAGTGGGGCTGGGGGCATTTGCTCGGCTTTCCGCGTCTGGATGATTGGCTGATGCGGCGATTCTGGCTCGGACCGGAGTTCACCGACATGGTTATCAACACGCGGCTCGATGTACATGCCGTTGCCCGCGCTGCCCTTCGACAACCTGAAATTCACAGCATTTGGCGCGGCCTCGGCTACTGTATCGTCGGCTCGACGCTGCATGACTAAATCCAGCGAATGTTCTTCGGAGGTCTTCATGACTGCGACGCAAACACTGTCCTCGACCTGGATCAACGATTGCGAAAGGATGCAATGCCCCGATTGCGGAGGCCAACTGGAACCTGTTCACGAGGGATTGGGCTGCATCGCCTGCCGGCGCGCCTTCCCCATCCGCGATGGCATCCTCGATATGCTCAAGCCGCTCCAAGGCAATAACAAGGTCGCCGCCGATTTCTACAACGGTCCCCTGTGGCCGCGCTTCCGCTTCTGGGAGTGGTTCACGTTTCTGTGCAGCGGCGGCGAACGCCGGGCGCGGGGGCAGATCATGAAGCACCTGCCCAATTTGTCCGGCACGCGCCTGCTGGAAGTGGCCATCGGCGACGGCGCCAACGTGCCGCTCATTCCGGAGGATTGCCAGATCTACGGCAACGATATTTCGACCGTGCAGCTGGCCGACTGCCGGTGCAAGCATCCCAAGCGCGATTTGCGACTGTTCCTGGGCGAAGCTGAGGAGCTGCCCTTCCGCGATCACACGTTTGATAATGTCCTGAGCGTCGGCGCATTCAACTACTTCAACGATCCACTAAAATCGCTGAAAGAAATGGCCCGAGTCGTTAAGCCCGGCGGGATGATCGTTGTCTCCGACGAAGTGCCGAACTTGCCCAATCGCATGATCGGCCACTGGATCGGAATGCCGAAGCTGGACCGCTGGATTATGTCGCGCTTCCTCAATCTCGGCCCAGAGTTCACAGACATGGTGGATAAGCATCGCCATCTCCAGCTCGAACCAATGGTCCGCGAAGTGCTGACCGATTGGCAGATCCAGTCTCTGTGGTTCACGCTGGGCTATTGCATCGTTGGCCGGCCCAAGGTGCAGTGATGCGTTTTTATCAGTTCATCCTGAAGAACATTTTGCAGCGCAAGGCGCGCTCGGCGCTGACGATGATCGGCGTGGCCATCGCCGTGATGGCGGTGGTTGCACTTGTCGGTCTCGCCGATGGCTTTGAGCGCTCCTTCCGCGATCTGTACGAACGGCGCGGCGTCGATCTGATGGTCGTGCGCGCCGGCGCGTCGGAGCGTCTGTCCAGCTCCATTCCCCAGCGCGTCGGCGAACAGATCCGTCAGCTGCCTGGCGTTCACACGGTTTCGCCGGGACTGATGGACGTGGTTTCGTTCGAGGAGGCTAATTTGAGGAGCGTGCCCCTCCAGGGTTGGGCGCCGGATAGTTCTCTGTTCGACGAGCTAAAGATGCTCAGCGGGCACAAACTCAAGGCAAGCGATGAAAAGGGCGTCATTCTCGGCATGGTGCTGGCCAGGAACCTCGGCAAAACGACAGGCGACGTGGTGGAAATCGCTGGCCGCGAATTTACGATCGCCGGCGTTTTCGAGAGTTTTAACGTCTACCTGAATAGCTCCGTGGTCATGTTCCTCCCTTCCCTGCAAACGCTCATGGATCGGCCAGGACAAGTAACGGGCTTTGAGGTTGTTCTGGAAAATGTTCCCGACAAGAAGGATCTGACCGAGCGCGTTCGCCGTCAGATCAACGCCCTGCGTTCGTCCAGTGGAGAGTCCTGGGGGATCGAGGCGATTCCGACCGTGGATTACGTACAAACCACATCCCAGCTACAGCTGGCCAAGGCGATGGCGTGGATGACCTCGGCCATCGCGCTCATCATCGGCGCCGTCGGCGTGCTCAATACCATGATTATGTCCGTGCTGGAGCGAACGCGCGAAATCGGCATCCTGCGGGCGATCGGTTGGCGCAAAATACGCGTTGTCCGTCTCATTCTGTATGAATCGGTCTTTCTCAGCCTGGTGGGTGCCGCAGTCGGTATCGGTGCCGCTGTCCTGCTGATTCGCGCTCTGACCTTGTGGCCGGTCGTGAACGGCCTCGTTCGAGGCGATGTGGCGCCGGCCGTCATCGTTCAGGGATTTCTCATCGCGCTGGCAGTCGGTCTTATCGGCGGCGCTTATCCCGCCTACCGCGGCGCTCACTTGCTGCCCACCGAGGCGCTTCGCCATGAGTGAAACTCCTCTCCTGCGTACAGAACGACTGTGCAAGACCTATCCCGATGGCCAGGTCAACGCGCTGGTCGATGTCTCGCTCAGCATCCGCCCCGGCGAATTCGTGGCCATCATGGGCGCCAGCGGCAGCGGCAAATCGACGCTGTTGAATATGCTGGGAGCGCTCGATCGGCCGACGAGCGGCGACGTCTTTTACGAGGACCGCCCGCTGTCGGCCATCCCCGACCTGGACCGCTTTCGGGCGCAGAAAATCGGTTTTGTGTTTCAGTCGTTCTTTTTGCTGCCGACCTTGACGGCGCTCGAAAACGTGCAGATCCCCATGTTCGAGGGACCACTGGGCGTCCGGCAGCGGAGCGCCAAAGCAAGCGAGTTACTGAAACTGGTAGGCATGAGTCATCGCCTTCATCATCGCCCGCCGCAGTTATCGGTAGGCGAACGGCAGCGCATCGCCATTGCGCGATCGCTGGCCAACGATCCGCTGTTGCTGCTCGCCGATGAGCCGACCGGCAACCTGGATTCTCGCACGGCCGCCGAGGTACTCGATCTGTTCGCGCATTTGAACCGCGACAAGGGCATGACGCTCGTCATGGTGACGCACGGTCAGGAAGTAGCCGATCGTGCGCAGCGCATCATCCGCATGCGCGATGGACGGATCTACGCAGAAGATTTCCATCCGAGCCGCGCACGCAGCGCAGCGGAGTAAGCGGCCGAATGACCAACCGCTTACTCC
>DATBHJ010000197.1:0-28907 GCA_036557565.1 Gemmataceae bacterium | reverse complement strand
GGAGTAAGCGGTTGTCTGTCCGCCGCTTACTCCGCTGCGCTGCGTGCGCGGCTCGGATTAAGAGCGTAATCACGACTGTGCCTGCCGGGCAAAGCGTTTGCGATCATTCTCTTTCAAATACATCTTCCGCAATCGAATCGCCTTCGGCGTTACTTCGACGAGTTCATCGTCCTCAATGTATTCCAGTGCCAGTTCCAGCGTGAGCTGCCGTGGCGGCTTGAGGATAATGGACTTGTCGGAACCGGCGGCGCGCATGTTGGTCAGCTTCTTTTCGCGACAGGCGTTGACTGGCAGATCGTTATCGCGGCAATGCTCGGCGAGGATCTGACCCTCGTAGACCTGCTCGCCAGCGCCAACGAACAAGATGCCGCGTTCCTGCAAATTGTCCAGTGCATAGGCTGTAGTGCGGCCGGTCTCGGTCGAGACCATGACGCCGTTGATGCGCGAAGGAATGCCGCCGCGCACCGCCTGATAATCGTAAAAATTGTGATGCACGATGGCCTCGCCACTGGTCGCCGTCATCAGCCGCGTGCCCAGGCCGATCAGACCACGCGCCGGGATCGTGAACTCCATGTGCGTCATTTCGCCGTGGCTCTCCATTTTGACGCACTCGGCCCGGCGATTGCCGACCAACTCCATCACCGCGCCCACCGATGTCGGCGGCGCTTCGATCACCAGGTACTCAATCGGCTCCATCAACTGGCTATTGATCTCCTTGGTGATGACACGCGGTTTGCCTACCGACAATTCGTATCCCTCGCGTCGCATATTCTCCAGCAGAATACCGAGGTGCAACAGGCCGCGGCCGGCGACGTGGAACTCGTCGCGCTTCTCTTCGTCCGGTGTAACGCGGAGGGCGACGTTCGATTCCAGCTCGTGCAGCAAGCGTTCGCGTAGTTGCCGGCTCGTCACATAGGTCCCATCCTGGCCGGCGAACGGGGAATCATTGATGCGGAAGATCATCTCCAGCGTCGGCTCGTCCACGTTGATCGGCGGCAGGGCCACGGATTGCTCGAAGTCGGCGATGGTGTCGCCGATGTGCACATCTTCCAGCCCGACCACGGCGCACAGGTCGCCAGCGCTGACTTCATCGGTTTCCATGCGGCCCAGACGATCGAAGACGTAGAGCTGGGCGACGGTGTCGTCGATGCGGCGACCATCCGGCTTGAGCAGGGCGATGCGTTGGCCCTTCTTGATTGTGCCGGCAAACACGCGGCCAATGGCGATGCGGCCCACGTAGTCGCTGTAATCGAGCGTGACGACGAGCATCTGCAACGGTGCGTCCAGTATCACCTCCGGTGCCGGGACGTGCTGCAAGATAGCGTCGAACAGCGGACGAATGTCCGTCCCCTTGGCGGTGGAGTCGGTCGAGGCGATACCGTCGCGGCCGGAACCGTAAATAGTCGGAAAATCCAGCGTGGCATCGTCGGCGTTCAGCTCAACAAACAGATCGAAGACGCCGTTAAGCACATCCATGGGACGAGCGTCGGGCCGGTCGATCTTGTTTATGACGACGATGGGCCGCAAGCCGCAGTCGAAGGCTTTGCGCAGCACGAAGCGCGTCTGCGGCATGACGCCCTCGGCGGCATCGACGAGCAGCAAGGCGCCGTCGGCCATTTTCAGGACGCGCTCTACTTCGCCGCCGAAATCCGCATGGCCGGGCGTGTCGATGATGTTGATTTTCGTGTCGCCGAGCTTGAGGGCTATGTTCTTGGCCAGGATGGTGATGCCGCGCTCGCGCTCCAGATCGTTGGAGTCGAGGATGCAGCTGCCACGCAGCTCGCTCTCGCGGAACAGGCCGGACTGGCGAAGCATCTGATCGACAAGCGTGGTCTTGCCGTGATCGACGTGGGCGATAATTGCGACATTGCGGAGGTCCGTTCGTTTCATTTCCTGGTTAACTCGAAAACAGCGGATTTCACTCGATCTTCATAATCGGGCCAATTGGAGAGAGATTTCTTATTATAGGAGACGCCGGCTTGGCACGCATAGAGCAGGAACGCGCGCGCTTCATCGTTTCGCGCGAAACGATGAATCGCGCGGCGAACCGAAGAGGGAGTATTTTTTCATGGATCTCTACATCATCCGCCACGCGGACGCGCAACCGCTGGGCGAGGGCGGCGTCGAGAATGACGAAGACCGGCCGTTGACGCCGCAGGGTCAGGCCCAATGTGGGCCGTTGGCGGCAGCGCTGCAACGACACATCACGCAACTGGATCGCATCGTCACCAGTCCATTGCTGCGTGCGCGACAAACAGCGGAGGGATTGCTTGAGGGATTAGAGGCGCCGAAACCGGAATTGCACATCTGCGACCACTTGGGACCGGGAGGCAAACGCCGCAAACTGACGCGCTTTCTGTGTGGCATTGGAACGCAAGCGGTCGCTATCGTCGGCCACATGCCGGACCTTGCGGATTACCTCGGCTGGTTGATTGGCTCGCGCAAGGCTCAGATCGATCTCGCCAAGGCCGGCGTCGCCTGTGTTCATTTCGACAACGAGCCGGACAAGGGCGCTGGCACGCTCACCTGGATCATCACGCCGGAATGGTGTCGGTGAAGGAACACTCGCGGCGGTCAAATCTCGGTGGGCGGCGGTGCAACGGGAGCAAGGGCTCCGCGTATGCTGCGGAGAAGTTCGCGGTCGCCATAAAAGAGGAAAGGGCCAACTACCAGGCAACGATCGCCCCAGAGACGAAGTGCGATCGCTGTGTCTCCCTTCACGCGCTCGCAGTAAATGACCCCCTCCCATTCGTGGATGCGTTTGGCATCCTTGTTCAGGGTGTTCAGGTCAACCCAGTGTTTGTCGGCGGTAGTCAGGTATACTGTCTGACCAAGGGCGCCGTTGGCCAGCGTGGATCGAAGCTGCAATTGCACACCCATCTGGTCCAAATGTTCGACCAGGTCGATCATGTTCCAGTCCTCGAAGGCCCGCGTTAAGGACGGGGAACTGGCCCGGTGCTGCCGGATGGTGACGGGCAGCAAGATCATTGTCCCCAGGGTGGCAGACAACAAACCGTAGCGCGTTACGCGTCGCATCGGATGCTCCTGTCAAAAGTTTGTGGAATCCTCACGAGCAGTGTAGACGGCTAGAGTGTGTAAAAAAATGCAAATGGGATCAAGTGTTCTCTCGTGAGGATGAGCAGGTCCGCATTCGGGACGGCCCAAAGCGGCAAAATCCGTGTCCGGTCTGCCCCTGGTGGAGGACGCCTGGTCCCCCAGGAGACCGTTACGTCCCATCACCCTTTTATTCGATGGCGAGCGTCGTTTATTTTTTGTCAGACGCGGAGAAGTGGCAGACACGAGAAGAGCCGTCGTGTACGATGGAATTTGCGTATCCACTTTACCGTTGCCTTGCTCCTGGACTCGCTGTTATTCGGGAGTGTTCATGCTTCACTCCGCGCTTACTTTGCTGCGATCCCCTGGGCCGCGAGCAGATCGATCACACCCAGCCTCCGGGAATCACTATTCGGAGGGAGCCGTCCCTCCCGAAGCGCTTGTCGGAGCGCTGACGGAACCCGCTTCTCCCTACCGCATGGGTCTTTTGTTCTTCCTTGTTTGGACCGTGATTTCCCTCGTACAGGCCGCACAGTACTATCTCTTTCCCGACCCGGAGGATGGCGCCCTGTCTCTGATACGCGCTCTGGGCCTCGGGTTTGCTTTATGGTACACCTGGGGTCTGCTCGGTCTGTTGGTCTTTCGTCTGTCACGGCGTTTCCCCCTGGGCAAGCATCATTGGCCAACGCGATTTGCGTTGCACATGGTTTTTTGCTTGGCATTCGTTCTGGCCAAGTTCTGCATCGACTACCCAATCATCAAGGGCCTTTATTGCCCCCGGCCAGATACCCTCACGATACCGGTGTTCGCACGCATGAGTTTCGGCGGCCCTTTTTTGCGCTTCTGCCTGTATTACTGGGGGATCGTGGCTGTTAGCCATGCCATGGACTATTACAACAAGTACCGCGACGGCCAGGTGCGGGCGGCGCAACTGGAATCGGGACTGACCCGCGCACGGCTGCAACTGTTAAAAACCCAGTTGCAGCCCCACTTCCTGTTCAACACTCTTAACGCCATCTCGGCCCTCGTCCACGTCGATGTCGAAGCCGCCGATCGAACCCTGGCCCGCCTGGGAGACCTGCTCCGACTGGCGCTGGAAGACTTCGCCGTGCAAGAAGCGCCCCTGGCGCGCGAGGTGGAGATTGTACGCTCCTACCTGGAGATTGAACAAGCCCGGTTGGGACCACGCCTGCGCATCGAATGGGACATCGCTCCGGATTGTTGCGATGCCCTGGTGCCCACGTTCTTGATGCAGCCGTTGCTTGAAAATGCCATTCATCACGGCATCGCGCCGCGGATTGGGCCGGGGTGTATCGTCATCCGCACGCGCCGCCTGGGATCAGAGTTGCATCTGGAAGTGCGCGACGATGGTTTGGGCTTGCGCGCTTCGGTGGCAGGAGGAGGCGGCGTGGGCCTGGCCAACACGCGGGCGCGGCTCTTGCATTTGTACGGCGCGGCGCAGAGGCTGGAACTGAGCAATCATCCCCAGGGCGGCTGTCTGGCCAAGATTGTACTGCCCTTCCGCGAACTGGCCCCAGAACTGAACGACACCATCCCCGACAATCCTGTTGCGCACGGTCATCTCTGGCAAGTGCATGAGACGGTCGATGGTTGGCAAGTCGTCCAGGGGGACAGGGGTGGCAAATAAAATCGGAACCGAATGACTCGTGCATTCATCGTAGATCGGCAGACGGCGGAAGTGGCCTTTACGATGGATGAGCCGTTTCCTTTTCGCCGTTTCTACTGGCATTGGTCAGGGTTTGTCACGGAGCGATCATGACTCAGCTCGCAACGATTCCAGCAGAGATTTCGCCTCCGGGTCCCGTCGCTGCCCCATTCCCGCGGGAGGCTGTCCCGGTTAATGGTCAACCCACTATCGAGCCACCCGAGACGAAGCAAAAAGTAAGCACTCGGGATTGGCGGCTCTGGCTAGTGGTCCTGGCCGTTTGCATCTCTCTGGGGTTAAGCGAATCCGCTATAGCTTACTTTTTCTGGCACCCAAAGACTGGGGACTTCAGTCTTCTAAGGGCACTCGGTGTCGGCCTTGGCTTTTGGTACAGCTGGTCCTTGATCTGGCTGATCGCTTGGCCGTTGGCACGTAGGTTCCCCTTGGGGCAGCACCACTGGCGTAGCCGATTGGCCTTGCACGTGGCCGCATGCATCGGCTGCCTCATAATCAAGACACTTCTTGATTATCCCGTGGAAAAGTATTTTTACTGCGCGACGCCGGATGAAGTCACCTTCGGCGAATTCGTACATGTGTGGTTCACTGCCTACACTCTCCGCTACGTCCTCTTTTACTGGGCCATGATCGGCGTCAGCCATGCCGTGGACTATTACGGCAAGTACCGCGACGGCCAATTGCGAGCGGCGCAACTGGAATCGGGATTGGCCCGCGCACGACTGCAACTGCTCAAGACTCAGTTGCAGCCCCACTTCCTGTTCAACACTCTTAACGCCATCTCCGCTCTGGTGCATGTCGATGTCGAATCCGCCGATCGAACGCTGGCGCGACTGGGAGACCTGCTCCGCTTGGCCCTGGAAGACTTCACCGTGCAAGAAGCGCCTCTGGCGCGCGAGCTGGAGATCGCACGCTCATACCTGGAGATCGAGCAAGCGCGGCTGGGACAGCGTCTGCGCATCGAATGGGACATCGCGCCGGATAGCTGCGATGCCCTGGTGCCCACCTTCTTGTTGCAGCCGTTGATCGAGAACGCCATTCACCACGGCATCGCGCCAAGGATTGGGCCGGGTTGCGTGCTAATCCGAGCGCGGCGATTGGGGAGCGAGCTTCATCTGGAAGTGCTCGACGACGGCCTGGGCTTGTCCTCGGCCGGCAAGAACGGAACAGGATTGGGCTTGGCCAACACGCGCGCACGTCTGCTTCATCTGTACGGCACATCGCAACGACTGGAAGTTGGCAATAACCCCCAGGGCGGCTGTGTGGCCAAGATTGTACTGCCTTTCCGCGAACTTGCCCCTGAACTGAAAAGTGTCAATCAAGAGGCACCATGATTCGCACACTGATTGTCGATGATGAGCCGCTGAGTCGGCGGCGAATCCGCGATTTGCTGGAAGCCGAGCCGGATTTCGTTCTCGTCGGTGAGTGCGGCGACGGCGACTCGGCCATGAAGACGCTCTCGGAGCTGCCCTGCGATCTGGTGTTCCTGGATGTGCAGATGCCCGGATTGGACGGTCTGGAGATCGCTCGCCGGCTGGCCTCCGCCAGTGGACCGGCCGTCATCTTTGTTACCGCTCACGATTGCTACGCTCTGCCGGCTTTCGAGGTCCACGCCGTCGATTATCTGCTCAAGCCGTTCGATCGCCTGCGCTTCCGCAAGGCCTTGGCCTGGGCGAGAATGGCCATCCGCCGCGACCACGGCGAAGGCTCGGAATCCCTTCCCAGCGAGCTGAGCGCCGGACGCAAACCGCTCGAACGAGTCACCATCAAATCCGGCGGCAAGGTCTATTTCCTCAAAACGAAAGACATCGATTGGGTCGAGGCGGCCGGCAATTATCTGCGCCTTCACGTCGGCAATGCCGAGCATTTGCTGCGCGAGACCATGAACAACCTGGAGGCCCGTCTCGATCCAGAACATTTCTGGCGCATCCACCGTTCGACGCTCGTCAACGTCGATCGAATCAAAGAACTCCAACCGCTATTCCACGGTGATTACGTTGTCATCCTGCGCGATGGCACGGAGCTGACGCTCAGCCGCACCTATCGCCGTAATCTGCCCGGACGCTTCGGCGAAGCGCTGTGATACATGACTCCGTCAATTATCTTCGGTTAGCCGCGACGCGCAGCGGAGCGCGTTCGTGGTCCCCTTCGGGTCGCGGCTAACCGCGGTTGGGATTGCTCATGCGTCCCAGGAAAAGAATGCTCCCCGAGCGCGTGTCGCGGATCAGGAACAAAAACGGATGATCGACCTGGAAGAAGACCAGCTCTTCGCGCGCGGGCGCAGCGGCTCCTGCGGCGGCCACCGCGGTCGCCGCTGCCGCCTCGGTGCCTTTCTCGTTTACGTCAACCCATGCCTCGTGGATCACCGCGCTGAGGAATAGCGGTGGTTTGTCCTCGCTCATGCCGGTAAAGTCCGCCTCTAATCGATCAAACGCCGTCGTCATTCCCATCGCCTGGAGTCGGTCGGCAAGGGGCAATCGGCTGCGCATCGTGAACTTCGGCAGCGTCACCACGACCTTCGTGGATTTCATCTGTTGCAGCCACTTCGCCAGCGCCTCGGCGTCGAGCTTCTTTTCGAGCTGTTCCAGTCCGTCCACTTTTGTCGGCAGCAAGAAGACCATCGACAGCTCCGAATCTTTGTAGGGCATCTCCAGGAGTTGGAAGCTCTTCGCTTCGTCCGTGAAGTGGCGGAACTGATTAGCCTGGTGCATCATCGGCACCGTTACGTCATGCGTTGGCGTGACGTGGAAGGGCTGGTCATTCGTGGCGTTCGCTTCAAAAACGTGTAACCAATCGCCCTTGAAGTAGATGGCATTGGTCAGAACCAAGCGCGTATCGGGCGTGATATCGCCGGACTGGAGAAGATCCTTGATTTTGTCAGCGGTCTGCTGGGCTACCCAGGCGTTGATCGTGCGGCGGGCGTCCTCGGTCCTGGCGAAATCGACTTGCTGCAAGCCGGCGCCGTAGTTGTCATTCACCTGTTGCAGGAAGTCCGGCAGAAAATGGGTGTCCTTATGGCCCCATAGCGCGTTCGCAATGTTGAGTCGGCAACCGCGCGTCGTTCCCTGACTTTGCATCTCCCACAACAAAGCGCAGAACGCTGAATGCAGACGCTTGGCATCGAGCTGGAAATGCAAGACCTTGGCCATCTGTTCGGCCGTCTGGCCGCGGGCCCCGGTGTAGGTCATGGCCAGAGCAGTCGAAATACTTGCCGGCGAAAAGAACAGATTGTTTTCCTTGTTGAGTCGGCCAAACAGATTGAGTGCGAATTGATTGCTATCGCGCACCACGGCTGTCTTGTCTTCCGCCGTCGCCTGGTCCGCATTGGCCGGCTTGACCACAGGAGGAACCACATGCGTGGTGGGCGTGCCCGTGCAGCCAAGGATCACCACGAGAAGCATCAGCGGCAGCAACAGAAGGAGCATTCGTTCCATGACAGGTACTCCACAAGTAGAAGCTGAGAAGGCGAGGCTGCCTGGGATGCGTGGCTGACTCGGGCAGTTAGACATTCTCCCGTGTTGGTCGTCCCGACATGCTACACCCTCGCCGTAAACTCTCGGTAGGGCCAGTATATCAATTATGCCTTTGACCAAACTTGCCTATGGGACCATGGATTGCTCTTGACCCCGGATCGATCCCTGGCTACGAGAATGCGCTTCCGAGGAGGGCAAGGGAGCATGAAGCGAATCGTGTGCCTGGCGGCGCTCTTGATGTTAAGCTCGACGGCCGGTTGCGTCGAGCGTCGCTTCACCGTTTACTCCGAGCCTGCCGGTGCCCTGGTGTACCTCAACGGCAATTACCTGGGCATGACGCCGGTGGATGGCTATATCACTTACTACGGCAAACAGCAGATCACGCTCATCAAGGAAGGCTACGAAACCCTGGATGTCGTGCAGCCCTATCCGCCGGTCTGGTACGATGTACCGGGACTGGACTTCCTCACCGAAAACATTTGGCCGTTCAAGCTGCGCGATGTGCGCAAGTTCTCGTACACGATGCGGCCGCTGCAAACGATTCCTCCCGATGATGTGCGAGCGCGGGCGGAAGAACTGCGGACGCGGGGGCAGAACATCGGCGTGCCGCTTCCGCCGCGAGCGGTAGGCCCAGCATCTCCCACACCGCCGCCGCCACCGCCGGCTCCGCCGGAAGGAACGCTGCCGTCGCCGCGGCCGATGCCACCGCCGCCGGCCGGCGTCATTTCACCTTGAACGTCTTGAACAACGCCCCAAACTCCTGGTCCCAGAAATCGTGGCGCTCCCATAAACAGTCACCGAGCAACACCACCACGCCATCGGGCCGATTGACCACTGCGATCGACAGATAGCGCTCCAGATCCTCGGTGTTCTTGATGTGAAACTTGCTCAGATGCCCCGCCTCCGTGCCGATCTTGGCATCGCGGTCGATGTCGCCGTTTTTGTCCCGGATCGGTTCAAAGACAGTTCGCTCGTACAGCTTCATCTCGCGCTGTTTCACGTAAGCGAGAGCGGCCGCCGTCGCTCCCGAGAGATCGGCCTGCGGCGGCAGCACCAACACCTGCACGGTGGCATCCTTGCCGGCCTGCGGTTTGCGTTCCGGGTCCGGCTCCTGTCCGCGGAGCAGAAGGTCCATCTGCGGTTCTTCATCCTCGGAGGCTTCGCGCGTCCACAAGCCCTTCTGGTAAGCCAGGCGATATTTCGCCTTTTTCCCCGAAACGATGATCTGTTCGCGCGGCTTCTCCTTCCAGCCTTTGCGCTCGTCAAGCAGACTGAATCCACTCCGCAGTCTCGCCCAGTCGGCGTGGATCGATTCGCCGTGTTTTTCCAACTCACCCAGGGGTGCCCAGGTGAAAAACCAATAGCCATAGCCGCGGTACGCCAGGATGTAGCATTCGCCGTTGTACGTCACGTGATCCGAATCGTCGCCCTGGAACTGGAGCATCTGGGCCAGGTGTCCCGCCAGGCGCGTTTGTCCGTCCTTGGTTTGCAGCTCCCATTCAAGTCCCTTGAAGTAAGCGCGGAGAGTACGGACGGCCTCGTCGATCAGCTCGGCATCGCTGGGCATACGGTCCTTGTAATCCTTGAAGAGCAGGCCCATGCAGTTGTTGTGTTCGGACTCTCTCATGCCGATGTGAACATGGAAGCGCCTTTGGATGTCTTTATCGCGCGTCCACGGTTTGCGGGGCATGACAAAACGAGAGTTGAAAGGATTGTCGGCGCCCGTTGGCTCTTCATCGGTTAAATTGTTGTTGATGAAGTGCCGCACCCACATTCCGCCCCAGACGGCCAGGGCGGGAAGGAGAATGCCGGCGAGAAGCATGACGATCCATCCCCCGATGCGTTTGCGGCGCCTGCGGACTGCTCGGCGCAGTCGCGTCCCATCCGTCTCCGAAGGTGCGTTGAAGTCCAGGTTCGCTGCCCCTCCTTCCTCGTGCCCCGTTTCGGGTGGAGATAAAGGGGGCACAACGGGTACAGGAGGCGGCGCCGGCGGAGGCACGGCTGGCGGGGCCGAAGGTTGTGGGATCGGTGCGGCGGCCTTTGATGGAGGAGAAGACACCTTGGTCGGCATCTGTTTTTTAACCGCCGTCGCCGGTTTTTTCACAGCGGCGGGCGCGGAAGAAAAATGAAATACCGTGCCGCACTTGGGACAGACCAAGCTCGCCTTGCCCTGGACCGCTTGGGGCGAAAACGTATGCGTGCAAGCAGGGTTCGGACAGGGGAAGGTCGGTTGCATTGCCGCCTACTCGAAAGAAGTTGCACTTAGATCTTCTTCCAGTGTAGCGGCTGTCGCTGAAAGGTGCAGCAGATAATTGGATCTTTCCGAGCCGCGCACGCAGCGCTGCGGAGTAAGCGGTTGAATGGCCCGCCGCTTACTCCGCTGCGCTGCGTGCGCGGCTCAGAAAGAAAGTTTCCTACTCCTCAACGGCCGGCACCACAGGCAGCCCCGGCAGCTCCGTCGCCTCCTCGGTCTTGCGATAACCCAGCGAATACAGCACTTCCAGAACTTCGCTCCACGTGGGGAAGGGACGGCGATTGGAGCGCTTGTATTGATCCATCGCCTTCATGAAAATGATTTCTTCGTCGCTGTAGTCTTTCTCGCAGGTGGTGGGATCGACCTGACGGCGGCGCTCGCCCTTCTCTCGCCTGTCCGTGCCGCTGCGCCGTTCGATCGCAACGGGTATCGATTGCTTGCGGCGGTCGGCCTGTTGACGACGATCACCGTTGCGCCGGTCCGTGACCACGAACTCCGAGGAAAGGCTGGTCTCGCTGCTCATGAATGTACCTCATCGCGTCGCCGAATAGTTCTCGCTGGACGCATATCGAGGCGAGCCAGGAGCGAATCGGCGGATCGTGGAAAGATAAGGCGTCTCTAACAAATTTAGATCATGCAGCGGCAAGAACAAATTTTCCGAGAGAAGAATCGGCTCTTTTCTCAAACTTCCTCCGCATCGGCTGCACTTCCGTTACGATCGGACCTGATTTTTCAGTCTGGGCAATTTTTTCGCTCAAGTTTTTTTCTGGCGTTCGCGAAGGTATGCCGCCAGCGCCTCGCGCCAGGGACGCGGCGAGGAAATTCCGGCGGCTCGCAAGCCCGCGTGATCGAGGACGCTGTAGGCCGGGCGGCGGGCCGGGGTGGGATATTCGCGGCTGGGAATTGGCGTCAGGTTCGCATAGGTGCCGGACAGCTCGAAGATGGTCTGAGCGAACTCGTGCCAGGTACAGCTGCCGGAATTGGTGACGTGGTACAGTCCGGTTCGTTCCGTCTTGAGCAGGGCGAGAGTCGCCTCGGAGACATCGACGGTATAGCTCGGCGTGCAGGTCTGATCGTCCACGACACGAAGCGGTTTTCCTTGACTGGCCACGCGCAGCATCGTTTCCACAAAATTGCCGCCCTTGCCTCCACTGCCCCACACGCCGTACAGCCCGCACGTCCGAATGACCAGGTGACGCGGACACGTCGCTCGCAACAGGTATTCCCCCGCCAGCTTGCTCAGACCGTAGACGCTGACCGGCCCCGGCGCGTCGCTCTCGGTCCACGGCTGCCTCGGCGTCGTGTCGAGTCCGAAGACGTAATCGGTGCTGAAATGGACGAGCAGGCGATTCTGGTCGCGGCACAGACGCGCCAGCTCGCGGACGCCCCAGGCGTTGACGGCAAAGGCTTCCTGCGCCTCGCTCTCGGCGCGATCCACGAAGTTGTAGGCAGCGCAGTTGA
The DNA here is from genome assembly GCA_036557565.1 of Gemmataceae bacterium. GTDB lineage: Bacteria > Planctomycetota > Planctomycetia > Gemmatales > Gemmataceae > JAJPHU01. The sequence continues at coordinate 16,984 of DATBHJ010000197.1, read as the reverse complement.
TGACGACATCAGGCCGCACATCGTCGAAGAGCGTACGCAGGGATTCTGGCCGGGCCAAATCGATCGCCGGCGAACCTGTGCGGCTCAGCGGGACAACTTCACCAGGCAGGCGAGGACAAAGATCGCGGCCCAGCTGTCCGGCCGCACCAAGCACAGCGTAACGCATTGGGACCTCGAATCAATTAAACCGCCAAGACGCCAAGAACGCCAAGAAAAGAAAGAGAGAAAAAAGAAAAACCGAGGTCCCAGACATCCTTATCCGCCTTGTCTTCTTCTCTTCTTTCTCTTTTTCTTTTCTTGGCGTTCTTGGCGTTCTTGGCGTCTTGGCGGTTTATGCTGCGATCAATCCGGGATCTTGCGGACCATGTCCTCGATCCGCTGCATTTTGCTGCCAATGAACAGCACATTCGGCATCTCGAAATGATGGGCCTGGGCGCCCGTCGTCTTCACGATCAGGTCGCCGGAACCCAAACCGAGAATCCAGTGGCGGAACAGATCGCTCCGCTGTTTTTCCAGCGTCAGGCCGATCGTCGAGTATGTCTGTTCGCCGCCGCCGATCTCCGTGCAGACCTTGAATTGGCCGGGAGTGAAGACCATGTAAATCTGCTTGTCAAAAACCACCACTGCGAACAACCAGAGGGCGAAGAGAATGGCGGAGATGAAGAAGTAGCCGCCGGCGTTGATGCGGATGTCGAGATAGCCTAAGTAGCGAACGATCACATCCCACCATCCCGCCAGCGCGAAAATGATCGCCAGGGCCACAATCACGAAGATGACCATGAATGACTGCCAGCCGCGCAGAGGAACATTGGTGATGAACACAACCAGCAGCAAGACGATGGTAAACAGCACGCCAAATTCCCTTCCCTTGGAGATATGGCGCAGCTGCTGAGGCTCCGAGTTTGGGTCGGTAGGATCCTGAGTCGGCAGATGTCTGCTCTCCGGAACGACGAGGACTTCGCGGCCCTTGTAATGTATCTCTTTTCCGTCATGAGTCGGTCCAATAACCTCCGCCCCGCGGAGGATTTCGGTTTTGGTGGGGACGACGGCCATGCTCCACCCCGAGAACTGCGAGATCAGGCCCAAAAGTAAGCCGATCGCCCACACCGGCCACCAGTAAAACAAGGTGGAATGACTGATGACGGTTATTTGCCGATTGTCACTGGCGACCTTCGGCGCGGCAGCTTGCGGTTGTGGGACAGACATAAGTGATTCTCGCCTACGTTGTGCGCGGTGGCAGAGAGCGACGTTACCCTCTTACCAGTGATTCGCTGTTGGACGTTCGATCTTGCCGAAAAACTAATGAGCGCGGCGCCGGATGTCAAGCTGAGAAGCGAGTTTACCGTTCTGGTTCCAGTTCGGCGTTCGGCCCGATGCGCGTGGGCACACGGAACGTTTGATGGCACTGATTACACTTATTCGCCAGGTCGAGCATGGCCGTTCGGCTGCGTGCGAGATCGCGGTTGCCCAGCCGGCGTGCCAGGATGCCGGCCGAGTCGCGCATGTCCATGGCGCGGCGCATCCAGGTATCGCGGCCCTCGTTGCGCGGCGGACGCAGCAGTAGAAGATTGCCCGTCTCGGCAATCAACAACGCCTGACCACGGGCGAACATCCAGGTATCGGCATCTTCGGGGCCTTTGCCTTGCAAGTGTTTCTCCACGGCACGGTAATTGGGCAGGGCTAATCCCTCCATGAGAAGTTTGGTCTCGGCCAGCGCCTCGAACTTGGGCGTGAACTTGGCGTTCATGTCGGGAGATGGCAGCCGTTCCGGAGTTCGGCGGACCTGCGCAAACAGACTCGTCGCCGCCAGGCCGACCGCCAGGATCACAAGGCCGCACAGCCAGCGCGCTCGTTTCATGGGTTCGCCCCTTCTTTTTTGTGGGCAGACGATTCTTCAATTCGGACCTGCACCGCATCGCCCTCGACGCGCACGGCGTAGGAGCCGATCTTGATGCGCGGATTGTCGGCCCAGGCGCCATCGCACAGGCGGAAACGCCAGGCGTGCCAGGGACAGGTAACGATGCCCGCCTCAACATAGCCGCCACTGAGCGAGGCGCCCATGTGCGGGCAGGTGTCATCGATGGCGTGATACTGCCCCTGCACGTGAAAGAGGGCGATGAGCTTTCCGCCCGCCGTGACGGTCTTGCCCTCGCCGTCGGCCAGCTCGCCCACCCGGCATACCGTCCGCCATGTGTACCGTTTGATATCGTTGCCTTGCGGATTGTCGGCCATCTATTCCTCGCTCTCCGAGGTTAGCCGCGACGCGCAGCGGAGCGCGACGCGCTCCGCTGCGCGTCGCGGCTAACCAAATACATCAACCTTTGATTCTACCGGATAATCGGTCTGCTGGTATAATACACTGCATGATCTGCCGCCGCATTCTGCGCCGCCTGTTCCTCGTCCTTTTGCTTTTGCTTGCCGCGCCGGCGCGCGGCGAAGAGAAACAAGCACTCGTCCTCAGCGGTGAAAGTCGGGCAGCCTCCCTCCGCCTTGTCGAAGCGCGGAAACGACTCGAGGGCCGTAAATGGTCCGAGGCCATCGAGGAGCTGCAATCGATCCTGAACACGTTCGGCAACGATCTCGTGTCGATCGGGCCCAATCACAGCGTTCGGGTAAGCCGGCTTTGTCAGATTCAACTCGCTTCCTTGCCCGCCGAGGCCCTGAACCTCTATCGTCAGCGCTACGAAAACCAGGCTCAGAAGAAGCTCCAGCAGGCTCAGGCCGAGCGCGACGTTCTGCAGCTCCGCAAGATCGCCGAGGACTCTTTCTGCACTCGTGCCGCGGAAAAGGCCATCGACCTGCTGGGCGATCTCGCTTTCGAGCGCGGCCGCTTCGAGGAAGCCGAGGAATGGTGGAGACTTCTTGCACCCCTGCCCGATGCCCGGCGCGACGCGGGGACGCGCGGTCTGGCTCTAGTCTATCCCAATGCCACTCTCGATGCGGCCCGCGTGCAGGCCAAGCAATTGCTGGCCCGGCTCTTCCAGGGTGCAGACAGTGAATGGATGTCGGCCCTGGAATCGTACGGTCAGCGGTACGCCAAGGTCGAGGGATCGTTGGCGGGGCAAAAAGGACGCTATGTCGATCTGCTCCAGAAGCTGGTAGAAGAGAGGAAAAAACAAGGACACTCGGAACCCGAAATTTGGCCGACGTTCGGCGGCAGTCCCAGCCGCGGCACGCCCGTTCCTGCTCCAGAGGATATTCTGAGTCGCCTTGGCGAGTTGTGCGGTCGGCGACCGAAATGGACCTTCAACCTGGAGCAACGCAACCGGCAAGCCCTTCCCTCGTCGAACCCGATTTCCGGTGTGACGGCAGCCGTCAATGCATCGCAGGCGCGGACGCTGGCATTCGAGCCTGTCATTGTCGGCCATCGCGTACTGGTGGCGGACGCCCGCTACGTAACGGCTTTCGATCTGCGTACGGGCCAGAGCGAGGAATGGTACGATGTTGCCCGCGACAACGGCGGTGTCCGACCGAACCTCAAACTTCCCGCGCCCCCTGATCTGCGCTACACACTGACCGTCGCTGACGGCCATGCCTATGTTCGCCTGGGCGCGCAGGACATCGGTATCGAGGCGCCGGCGCCGCAGCCGCCGCGCCGCTTCGGAGCACCGGCCGGACGCGACAATGAGACGTTCCTGGCTTGTTTGAGTCTCCAAGCCGACGACAAGGGCGGGCACTTCCGCGGACACATCCGCGGCATCGCGCACGAGAACTGTTTGTTTGAAGGCGCTCCTCTCGTCGCCGGCGGGCTAATCTGGATCGCATCCACGCGCTACAACGGCAATCGCTGCTTCACCGCCATCGAGTGTTACACCGCCGACGAAAGTAGTTCACCTCCACTGCGTTGGCGGTGCGATGTATGTGAAACGAGCGATGTCAAAATCGGTGAGCCGCGCTATCGCCATCATTTGCTGACCCTGGCCGGCACGCAGATCGTCTACTGCACCCACAACGGAGCGGTCGTCGCCGTCGATGCTGTGAGCGGGCGGAGAAACTGGGCCATCCGCTATCCGCGGCGAACGTCGGAGGAGACGACGGAGCTGCGCGATCTGGCCCCGGTGCTGTTCGCGGCTGGCCGGCTGTATGTGGCACCCGCGGACTCCAACACGTTGCTCTGTCTCGATCCCGCCACGGGACGCACACTTTGGGAATTGGAACGGCTGCGAGTCGTGCATCTTCTGGGCGTCGGCCAGGGACGGTTGATTTTCACCACGCCCACGGGATTACGTGCAGTGCGGGCCGACAATGGCAGTCCTGCCTGGTCGGTGCCGGATTCAGGCGGCGGCCTGACGCCCGCCGGACGCGGTCTGCTGATTGGCGATCTGGTGCTCTTTCCGACCGCGCAGCCGCGCGATCCGGGCTCGCCGTTCCGAGAATCGGTGGTTTACGCCCTCCGTCAGAGCGACGGCCGACCCGCCGACGATCCCGCAAAGCTACACCGCCTGCCGGCCGGCAATCTCGCCTACGCCAACGGCTGTCTCGTCGTGGCAGACAGGCAAACGCTCTCCGTCTTCGTGCCGGAGCGGTTGGAACTGGATAGACGTAAGACCGAGGCACAGCGGGAGCCTAACTCCGCCGCCGCTCTTCTGCAACTGGCTCGCGCAGAAGCCGACGCCGCACTCGATGACGCAGCGTTGCAGACGCTCCGCCGCGTGGAGGATCTCTTGCGCCGCCAACCGGATACGAGTGCGGCGAAAAAGCTACTTGCTCAGTCGCTTATCGTGAAGCAAAATGAGCTGTTGGCAATGGCCCAGCGCGCCGCCCAGGAAAAACGCTGGAGCGACGCCGAGAACGCCCTCGCACAAGCAGCGGCAATTCCTCTGTCACCGCGCTACCGGCTTCACGCGCTCTTGCGTGCCGCTCAGATCTGGCAGGATGTCAAACAGGCAGATCGCGCCGCCGCCGTTTGGGAATCTATTCGCGCTAAGGAGTCGTTGCGTACTATTCCGATGATCGATCGCCAGGGGCGTCCGCTTTCCATGCACATTCGCGACCGGCGAGACGCCGGTCCCACCGCGCTCGCCTACGGCTCACGGCTAAACTCAGCACCCTCGCTGCCGTTGTTCCGCACCTGGCACGTTCGACTGGGCGACGGCGAATGGATCTTGGATGGCTGGCGCAGATGCGATCCGGAATTCCTGCTGACCGGCTCGACGGATGGACGATTGAACTGCCGCCTTACCTCCACCGGAGAAATTCACTGGACGCATCGACTGCCGTTCACGCCCTGCTGGGTGGGCTGCCACGCGGACACAATCCTCGCGGCCGGCGAGCAAGGCGTGGTCTGCCTCCAGCGCGAGAAGGGGCAACCGCTCTGGTACGTCTCCGCTCCTGAGACCGGCCATTACCCTCGCGCTCCCTGTGATGAGGTCCGCATTGTTCTCGATCCACAGCCGCCGAGGCCGTTGACCGATTTTCGACTCGTGGCTGGCCGTTTGTTCTTCCTGCAAAATCAGCGACGGCTGTTCGCCCTGAATGCCGAAACGGGCGCTGTGCTTTGGGATCGCTGGGCACCGGATGGCCCGCTTCTTCTACCCTTCCCCTCGGGCTGCTTCTCTCCCTGCTATTACGCTGGCTCGGAGACCGTTCTCATTCAAACGCCTGGCCGGCGCTGGCTTCTCGATGCGGCCACTGGACGGCAAATTCACGAGGCCGCCGACAGCCCGGAACTCTGGCGGCAGCCTCCCGTGGAGCTGGATGCGCGTACTCTGTGCCTGGCGCCAGAGTATCGCCATCTCGTGCTGCTCGATGCTCGAACGGGCCAATGCTTGTGGACACATCGAGCGGCGAACGTCACCACTCTCAGCGGCGAATTACCCTCCGTAAAGGGAAGCGGCAATCTACTCTTGTGCGTGCAGCCCGCGAACATCGGTTTTTTCTTGCAACGGCTCGATCGCGCCAGCGGCAAAGGGGTTTGGCCTCGGCCACGGCTCTTGGCAGCGAAAACGCTGGAGTCGGGCACCTGGACCTTCGACACGGATGCAATTTACATCATTGAGGATCGCTTACTGGTCGCGCGCAATCCAGCGGACGGCGCAATCCTATGGCGGCAGCCACTGCTCGGCGAGGACGGGCATGTCCGGCGTGTCGGAGATTACTTGGCTGTCTGCCCGAAAGGGTCCCGGTCGGAGACGCGATTCCGGTTTCGCTCGCTTGTGGGGACGGTACAATGGGACTTGGGTCCGTTGCTTGCCCCCGAAGCTATTTGTCCTTTATCCTTATACGATCCGAAGTCGGGCCAGTTGGTGCAGCGTTTGAATTTTCGGATCGAATCGTCCGTAAGAACGGCGCCGGCGAAACGACGAATCCAGGAAGAAGGCGAGCGAGCGTGGTTCGTGCGAACGTCCTCCCTGTTGGCAAGTCCGGATGGTCCCGTAATCTGTTTGGATACACCGCGGCCGTTCGTCGCTATTGGAAGTGAGCTTTGGGGATTAGTGGCGAACGGCCGGCGTTAGCCGGCTGGTAAAAACGCACACCAGCCGGCTAACGCCGGCCGTTCGCCGATTATAAGGAAACGACACAGCGATGCCAAACATTCGATGCAAAACCTGTGGTTTGATGGTGCAGGTGCCGGCCGGCGGACGCCGATTGTGCGGCTGCGGCACCTGGTTGTCCGGCGATGAGCCTATAAGCCCGCCTGCTGACGATCTCGTCGAGGAAGATCTGCCAGAGTTGGAGGCTGCCCCAGCCGAGGGTTGGCCGCGCATCGAGGGCGACTTGTCCGCCATCGAACGACTCAACAGCGGTTATCGCCGCATCCGCAAAGAATTGAGCAAGGCCATCGTCGGCCAGGAAAAAGTCATCGAAGAACTGCTCATCGCCATCTTCGCCCGTGGCCACTGCCTGCTCGTCGGCGTGCCCGGACTGGCCAAGACGCTCATGATCCGCACGTTGGCCGACTCTCTCAGCCTGAGTTTCAGCCGTATCCAGTTCACACCCGATCTCATGCCGTCGGACATAACCGGCACCGAGGTTTTGCAAGAGGACAAGACGACCGGCCAGCGTCTGTTCAAGTTCCTGCACGGCCCGCTGTTCGCCAATGTCGTTCTCGCGGACGAAATCAACCGCACACCGCCGAAAACGCAGGCCGCCCTCCTCGAAGCCATGCAAGAACGGCAGGTCACTGTCGGCGGCACGCGCCACAAACTGCCCGATCCGTTTTTCGTCCTGGCGACGCAAAACCCTATCGAGCAGGAAGGCACCTATCCCCTTCCCGAAGCGCAGCAAGACCGCTTCATGTTCAACATCCTCGTCGATTATCCCGACGAGGAAGAGGAATTCCGCATCGTCGAACAAACGACGACGACGCACGTTCCCCAGATCGAGCGCGTGCTATCGGCGACGGACATTCTGGAAATGCAGGACATCGTCCGTAAGGTGCCGGTAGCACCCTACGTGATCCGCTACGCCATGAAGTTCACGCGCCTGACGCGCAAAGGCAGCCGCGTCGCCGCCGACAAGGCGGGCACGCCGACGCCGGGCGGAACGAAGACGAAAGAAACCGACGTGCCCGATTTCATCCGCGACTACGTCACCTGGGGCGCCGGCCCGCGAGCCACGCAGTTCCTCATCCTCGCTGCCAAGGCCCGCGCCGTGCTGCATGGCCGCTATTACGTCTCCTGCGAAGACGTGCGCGCCGTGGCCCCGCCGGTGCTGCGTCATCGCATCATCACCAACTTCAACGCCGAGGCCGAAGGCATCAAGCCTGACGACATCGTTCGCCGTCTCATCGACCGCATTCCACGCGATCCGAATGAGCAAGCTGCTGTCGGTGCGGCGCAGACCGGGAGTTAAAGAGAAGGACGGTGCGATCAACTCAGACTTGCGGCGATAGGAGGTGCTCATGGCTTTCTTGGATACTTGGAACGCTCTGCAAGCTAACCTTCGCAACGGAACAGTCATCCCGAATTGGACCGTCCACAACCGTGACATTGGCGAGCCGTTTACGGTCTCGGAAGTATCCGATACCTTTGTGTTGGTAGACGCCCCAGCAGCCGAGTCACTGCAACGTGTACCCCGTGCTGATTTCGAGAGAATTTACGACTGCTGGAATGACTATCTTCACGGCGGAATGGCGCGATCCGTTTTTTCGCCTCTAACGCGATACTCCAAGTACATCATCAGTATCTTTCATTGGTTGGAAGCACACACAGCAGGTCGGTTGCCGTAGCGGGATGACACTCAACAAAACGTCGGGATGGAAAAGGCATCAGGAACTGTCAATGACTTTCCCACTGAAAAGGTTCCTGATTTTTTCCTCTTCCGGCGTTACGGGGAGGAACACGCAATGCCGGTTCACGATTGGTCTCGCGTGGATGCCAACACGTTCCACCATTTTCACCAGGTCTGGACAGTTGGGATTTGCGGCGCCCTGAATGCAGGCCTGTTGCCCTCAGGCTACTCGGCCCTGGTCGAACAACATGCTGGAGGACTGGTTCCCGATGTTCTCGCCGTGCAACGACGTTCTCGCTCCCGCCAACCGGAGGAAACGCAGGGTGGCATCCTCACTTGCACCCCACCTCAGACTCGGGTCGTAAGGCGGGCCAAAACCGTCCTCGCCGCGCGAGCAAACCGTATCGTCATCCGACACCGTATGGGCGAGGTCGTTTGCGTCATCGAAATCGTCTCACCGGGAAACAAGAGCGGGCGATTGGTCCTTCGTCAATTCGTGGAAAAGACGATCGATTTTCTCCAGCAAGGGATCAATGTCCTTGTCATAGACCTTTTGCCGCCGACGCCGCGTGATCCGCAGGGCATGCACAAAGTCATCTGGGACGAGTTCGTGGAGGAACCCTTCGAGTTGCCGTCCGATAAGCCCTTGTCCCTGGCCGCCTACGTTGCCGGCGACCCAAAGGCTGACCTGGAAACTACTGCCTATGTCGAGCTGGTCGGTGTAGGCGACAAGTTACCGGACATGCCGGCGTATCTGGACCACGATAGTCACGTTCCCGTACCCCTGGAAGCCACCTACCAAGCGGCTTGGGAAACCTGCCCGGCGGACATGCGCGAGTTTGTGGAAACTGGGAGAGTGCCAGGCGAGGACGAATGAACTCATCCTTTTCTGACTGATAGGGAGCGCATTCATGCCATTGCTCGACCATTTTCACCCGCCGTTGAGCACCGAAAGGCGCTGGGAATCGTTTCATTCCAGTTGGGCCACCCGGATTGCAGATGCACTGACTGAGCGCTGGCTGCCTCCCAACTACATCGCAGAGGAACATACTCACTTGGGGCCGTCGATCGAAATCGATGTGGCCACCTTCGAGCGGGAAACGACGACAGCCGGGGCGGAAACAAACGGAGGCGTGGCGACCGCAGGACCGAAGGTGTGGGCACCGCCCTCGGCTGATGGGAGCTTTGCTGCGGTCTTCCCCGACACGTTCGAGATCCGTGTGCTCTGTACGGACACCGGGCCGAAGTTGGTAGCGGCCATCGAACTAATCAGCCCCGGCAACAAAGACCGCGCCAGCGAACGAAGAGCTTTCGCCATCAAATGCGCCAGCTATTTGTACCAGGGAATCAGCGTTATCATCGTGGACATCGTGACGAATCGCCGGGCCAATCTACACAACGAGATCCTGGACCTCATGAAGGGAGTCGATAGCCTTCAGTTGCCGCCGGAGTCGAACTTGTATGCGGTAGCCTATCAGCCGCTGCGGCGCGGTAAGGAAGATGTCATCGACATCTGGCGTTCACCTCTGGAACTGGGTCGAGCGCTGCCGACGCTGCCTCTGGGACTGCGGGCCGACTTCGTCATTGCTGTCAATTTTGAAGAAACCTACACCGAAACCTGTCGTCGCAAACGGATAATCCGCTCTTGAGTTGTGAGAAAGAGGCGGTTATGTAATTCAAAGTTGCACTTCGAGTGCGGGGATGAGAAATGCTCGGTGAGGGAGTACCTTGTGCTTGGCGCACGCATTCGGCTAGTCTCGCTGTGGGTTTCGCAAGTCTCCCGTGTCCTGGCTGATTGGTGCTTGCGCGTCACCGCTTTCCTGGCCTGGTATCATGCCGCCGGATCGGTCGGCGATGCCTGGCATGTCGCCACGGCCGTCTTTATCGCACCGTTTGTGCTGCTGGCTCCGCTCAACGGTCCCATCAATAACGGCTTATCGCGTCGCTGGGTGTTGGTTGGCTCCGCAGCGTTCACTCTCTTGGTTGTGGCAGCGTTCGCAGCGATGCAGGGCGACTGGTTGATTTGCCTGGGTGTAGTCGCCCTGGGTTCGGCGATTTACAGTCCGGCGCGCTACGCTATGTTGCCGGCTGTGGCCGAGGACACACGCATTCCTCTGCCGCGCGTCAACGGCTGGATCGAGATGGGAGGAGCGGCGGCCATCGTTGGCGGCGTGACGCTTGGCTGGGCAGTCGCTGCGGACTCGGACATACCGTTGGCCGGACACGTCGTTGCTGTCTTGCTGGGACTGAATGTGTTGAGTTTGGCGACGGCGATTCCTGTTTCGTTTCCGTCAGACGTGCGCCGGCCCGAGTCGGTGGGCCAAGCCGTTGTCGGTTTCTTTCGCGACAGCGTGCGCATCGGCCGGGAACGAGCGGCGTTGGGTAGTCTGCTTGGTCTGGCCAGCTTCCAGGCGATCGTCACTGCTGGCGCAGGTGCGATCGTGCAGCAGACCCTGGAGCGTGGGTCGTCGGAGGGCTTGCTACATACGCTGGTTCTGATGGGTGTCGGCGCGGGGCTTGGATGCTTGACGGCGGCGTGGCAGGGACATCCGCGCCGCAGTCTCGGCCTCGTGCCGCTGGGCGCCACGGGCCTGCTGCTGGCCCTGGTCATTCACTCTTTCACGGACGCATCGGATGGGTTGATCGCTTTCGCGCTGGGATTCATGGGGGGACTGACCAATGTGCCGCTGCGGGCGGCGTATCAGGCGGCAGTGCCGGCCGACGCCCGCGGCAACGGCATGGCGGTCATGAATACCGCCATCTATGTTCTGACGACCGCGCTGTCCCTGTTGCTGACGGCACTTCTTCGCGGCAAAATCTTGCACACGCCGGTGAGCCAGCTCGAGCTGCTGTCCGTGCTGGCTGCCGCCGGCGTGATCGTGGCGTGGTGGCAGTTCTTCCCGCAGACGGTCGAGCAAATCCTGGAGATGATGCTGACGCCGATGTATCGCATACGGACGCACGGTCCCGGTCTGGCCCAAACGCCGCGCACAGGCCCCCTGCTCATCGTCGCCAATCACGCGGCTTATCTCGATCCGTTCTGGCTGTGCAAGGTCGTGCCGCGGAAAGTGACGCCGATGATGACGAGCTATTTCTACGATGTGCCGTGCATCCGCTGGTCGATGATCCACATCGTCGGCGCCATCCGCGTGCCGGTGGCCGCCTTTCGCCGGGAAGCGCCGGAGCTGCGCGACGCCGTCGCCGTGCTGCGACAGGGAGGATGTGTGCTGATTTTCCCCGAGGCCCAGCTACGCCGCCGCGAAGATCAACTGTTGCGGATGTTCGGCCAGGGCGTCTGGCGCATCTTGCAGGAAGTGCCGCAAACGCCGGTGCTGGCGTGCTGGATCGAGGGCGGCTGGGGCAGCTTCACATCCTACTTCAACGGCCCGCCCCTGCGCGGCAAACGTCTCGATTGGCGGCGACACATCGACATCGCTTTTGATACGCCGCACGTCCTTGACTCGGCCCTCCTCGCCGATCAACTGGCCACACGTCAACAGTTGATGCGCATGTGCCTGGATTGCCGGCGCTATCTGGGATTACCCGTGCCTGCCGTCAGTTCGGAGTTTCGAATTCTCAGCCCTGAAAAACAGAACTGAGGCGCTCACTTTCGAGGGCAAGTCACACAAAAGAAAACGGTTTCCCAACCGCTCCGCAAGCATCGGCCAAGATGCTTCGAGCGAGTCGGGAAACCGTTGCTCCCAAGGGGAGTCGATCAGTTAATGAAGGAGCTGTTAATGGTTAAGCCGTCCGTCGGCCAGTACAGGTTTTGCAAGGTGAAGTTTGTATGATTGGCCCAGCCGCTGTTGTCCCAGCTGTCGTTCGGATCGGCATCGACCGAAGTAGAGATATAATGAACGGAGCCATCGGCAAAAACGAAACCGACTATGTTCATGTGCAAACTCGACCATTCCAATCGGGCGGCGAAAGATCCGGGATTTTGTGTAGACGCCGGTGGAAACGGCCCAGCAGCCTGGTAGGGAAAATTCATGCCCTTTCCTGGACGACCCTCGAAGCTAGCCGTGCTATCGTGGCCCGCGTAGGGCCTGCAAATCCAGACGGCAGCGAAGGTCCGGTAACTGTCGCGCTCGCCGACCATGATGGTATTGCTGGTGCCGTCTTTAATCTCGACCAGTGTATAGGTTCTCGGCGTACCAGAGGGGCCGCCGACGGTGCCATCGGCCGGACCGAAGATCGCCCGGTTGCACACATAGTTGCTCAACGCATAATTATCGAACCAAACATTGGTGGGGACGCTTTGGCCCACGTCGGACGGGCAGCGAAAGACCTTGAGAGGGGTCTGCGTAAGCGGGTTAGTGCTTTGTGGTGCGAGATTCGGGGGATTCAAGGTGGGATTGAGCAAGTTGTACAGGTTCTGCTGCTCGACGAATGGCAGGATCATGGTTCCCCAACCCCAGCTGTTGTCCGGCACGCCTGTCGCCGCGGTAGTCACTACTCCAGGAGGGAGATGATTGAACACATCGTGGAAGTTGTGACAAGCCAGACCGATCTGCTTGAGGTTGTTCGAGCACTGGGTTTTTGCCGCCGCTTCACGCACCTTCTGCACGGCCGGCAACAACAAGCCGATGAGGACGGCAATGATAGCGATCACCACCAGCAGCTCGATCAACGTAAACGCCTTGCGCGGGCGCGGCACCGCAAGTGTAGAAGCGCAGAACATCAGAGCGACCTCCCCTGAAAATGAAAGGAAACAGGAACCGGGCAGCCGTTCACAACGGCAAACGAGTCCCTTATCATACCTTAATTTTCATTAAAGTTGGATGAGAGAGAAAATGTCCAGCATTCTTCGGAAGAATTGCTGCCTTGCTGCCCTGGTGATCGTGAAGCGTGAACAAAGGCGAATCTTCGCTCGCGCTTCACGATCGGAAACAACTCAGTCGCAAGGAGAGTCGATTAATTGATGAAGGCTTGGTTCACGGTAAAGCCGTCCGTCGGCCAGTACAGGTTTTGCAGGGTGAAGTTTCTATGGGTGGCCCAGCCGGAGTTGTCCCAGCTGTCGGCCGGGTCGGCATCGACGGACGTGGACAGAAAATGAACGGAGGCATCGGCAAAAACGAAACCGACCACGTTGGTATGCATGCTCGACCATTCCAAGCGCGTGGCGTACGAGAAGACAGACGCGTTTGCCGGTGGCGGAAACGGCCCAGCCGCCTGGTACGGAAAGTTCATCCCCCGCCCCGGCCGGCCCTCGAAGCTGGCTGTGCTATCGTCTTTGCCGTAGGACTTGGCAACCCAGACGGCAGCGAAGGTCCGGTAACTGTCGCGCTCGCCGACCATGATGGTATTACTGGTACCGTCTTTAATCTCGATCAGTGTAAAGTATCTCGGCGTGCCGACGACGCCGTACACTGTGCCATCGGCCGGGCCGAAGATTGCCCGGTTGCACACGTAGTTGCTCATCGAGTAATTGTCGTACCAAACATTGGTGGCGACGCTTTGGCCGACGTCCGACGGGCAGCGATAGATCTTGATGGGGGTTTGCGTAATCGCGTTGAGCTTTGGCGCTAGATTCGGGGGATTCTGGATGACACCGAGCGTGTTGTAGAGGTTTTGCTGTTCCACGTATGGCAGGATCAGGGTGCCCCAAGCCCAACTGTCGTCCCGCACGCCCGTAGCCACGGTCGTCAACACACCAGGCGGGAGATGCCCCATTACGTCGTGGAAGTTGTGGCAGGCAAGACCGATCTGCTTGAGGTTGTTGGAGCACTGGGTGCGTGCCGCCGCTTCACGCACTTTTTGCACGGCCGGCAACAACAGGCCGACCAGGACGGCAATGATAGCGATCACCACCAGCAGTTCAATCAACGTAAACGCCTTGCGCGGACGCCGACCTGCACTTGGAGATTGGCGATACATAAATGACCTCCCTTGCAACGAAAGAGAGCGAGGGTAAAGGGAATTCTTCTGCAACCGAAGGACCAGGGATCCCGCGACCGTCCGCGGCCACCTGCGAGTCGATCCCTGATCCTTAAGAGATATTAAGCAATACTCATGATCGGGCCTTACTCGTTAGAGAGAGATTTGCCTCTCGGTGGGCCATTTCATCCTCTCCTGGCCAAAATTGCACTATCCGATAGCCATTTATGAGTAAGACTCTCATTAGTAGAGTTAAACAGAGTCTGAGGTAAAGTCAATGATTGATTTGAAAAAATCTGCGCGAGTTGCGGGCGCGACTTTGAGCACGACCGCCGGCATTCTCGTCTTAGCCGAAGCGTTTGATGCAGAACATGCCGATAGGCAGATCGGTGCGGCCCTTGTCGGCGAGATCGGCGAGGATTTCGCCGACCACCGCGGCGAACTTGAAACCGTGACCGGAGAAGCCTGCAGCCAGGGCGACATTGGAATGATCGGGATGCAGGTCGATGACGAAGTGACGATCGGGTGTCAGTGTGTAGGTGCACACGCTAGCACGGCGGCACGGCCCATCGATCAAGGGCAGATACTCGCGCAGGAAGGCGCGGGCGGTCTCCTCGTCTTGGGGCCTGCTTGCACGTTCGATCTCCGAAGGGTGGGTTAATTCCGGCGCTCCATAATGCCGGGCCACCTTGGCGCCGTTGGCGTTGAGGACAGGAAAGCCATAGAAGTGGCCCTGCGGCGTATCGGCGATGTACAAGGGAAAGACGTCGCGGCGAAACAACCGATCGTCACGCGTGCCAAACCACTGCACCACCTGTCGCATGACGCGCAGGAATGCCCTTTGCCGCGTCAGCAATTGACCCGCCCACGGTCCGGCTGTGAGGACAAGACGCGCGGCCGTATAGCGATCGGTCGTCGTTTGCACCGTTACTTCGCGTTCGCCGGCTTGCCAGGAGACGACCGGCTCATTGTCGCGAACTGTCGCCCCCAGGCGCACGGCCTCGCACACATGGGCTTGCACGCAATCCTCAACGTACAGAAATCCCGCCGAGCGCTCCAGAACGCCCACGTAATCCTCGCCGAATCGAAATGCCGGATAGCGCTGGCGCAGTTCCGTCGCGGACAGCGTCTCCACCGGCAGATGATGCTGCGTGGCCGAAGCACGGACGCCGGCGATCATCGCGCTCTCGGAGCGACCGATCGAGAGACACGGACATTCGTTAAGGAGATGAAGCCCCTGCCATTGTTCGAGATCGTACCAGCGCTCGAAGGCGCGGCAGACCAAAGGTACATAATCGGGATGTTCATAGTAGGCTTTGCGGATGATGCGTGTGTGCCCATGCGAGCT
This sequence comes from Gemmataceae bacterium, assembly GCA_036557565.1. Classification (GTDB taxonomy): domain Bacteria; phylum Planctomycetota; class Planctomycetia; order Gemmatales; family Gemmataceae; genus JAJPHU01. The sequence continues at coordinate 1,587 of DATBHJ010000197.1, read as the reverse complement.
GCCGCGATCATGGCCCAGCGCGAATTGTTCCAGGCCGAGGACGCGTCGGCCCCGCCGCGCCAGCTCACATGTTGCCGCCGATCCCATGCCGCCGACGCCAATCACGATCACATCGAAGGTATTCGGATTCATCGTTCGTCTCACAACAACGTCAAATAGCGCTCCACTTCCCAATCCGTCACCTGGCGATGATACTCCTCCCACTCTGCACGTTTCAAACGCAGAAACTCCGCGGCGATCGGCCCCAGCGCCTCCTGGATCACGTCGTCGCGCTCCAATTCGTCCAAAGACTCGAATAAGCTCTGGGGCAGCAAACGCACGTCGCGCCGAGCCATCTCCTCCAGTCCCAGCGCGTAGGTATTCTCGCGGTTCGGCTCGCCGGGATCGAGATTGCGACGGATACCGTCCATACCTGCGGCAATATAAGCGGCAAAGGCCAGATAGGGATTGAAGGCCGACGAGACCGTGCGGTCCTCGACGTGGCCGGCTTCCGGAGTGCGGATCATTTGCGTGCGGTTGTTGTCGCCGTAGGTGATGAAAGCCGGCGTCCAGGTAAAGCCGGAGCGCGTGCCGGTCAGCCCGGCGCCGATCTGCAAGCGTTTGTAACAGTTGACGGTCGGCGACGTGACGGCGCACAGGGCGCGGGCGTGAGAGAGGACGCCGCCGAGAAAATGATAGGCCAGCTCGCTCAGTCCCAGTCCACGCGGATCGCGGTCGGCGGCGAACAAGTTTTGACCCGTCTCGGCATCGGCGAGGTGGTAGTGCAAATGCGCCCCGCTGCCGGTGCGATCGGCGAACGGTTTGGGCATGAACGTGACCGTCGCCCCATATTTCCGGGCGGTTTCGTGGGCCAGCATCTTGAAGAAGATAAAACGATCCGCCGTCGTCAGCGCGTCGGCGAAGTTGAAATTGATTTCGTATTGGCCGTTGGCGTCCTCATGGTCCGACTGATAGACGCCCCAACCCAGCGTGCGCAGTGCCTCGTTCATGTCACGCAAGTAATCGTAGGCGGCGCTGAGTCCTTTGAAATCGTAGCACGGCTTTACCAGGGTATCGACACGCGCGGGATCCCACGGGACGATGGCACCATCAGCCGTGCGTGTAACAAGGAAGTGTTCCGGCTCAACGCCGACATTGAAGACGTAGCCGACGGCACGCAGTTTTGCGAGAGCCTGTTTCAAATGCACGCGTGGGCAGTAAGCATAGGGGCGATCATCGACGTAGATGTCCGCGGCGAAACGCGCCAGTCCCGGCGACCACAGGGCCGGCGTGTAACTGGCCAGATCGATGCGTGCCATCATGTCGTGCGCGGCAGCGTTTTGGCCCATGCCCCAGACGGCGCCCCCGGCGAAGCCCGCGCCGGTGTCGGCAACGGCGTCGAGCCGGTCGCGTGGCACCATTTTCACCTTTGCGGAGCCGTGAAGATCCACAAATTGAACCAGCAGATACTCCACACCTTCTTTCTGAAGCTGCATCTTCAAAGTGCCGCGGTCCACGACTGTTCTCCTCCGACGAGCGAAATCCGAGCCGCGCACGCAGCGCAGCGGAGTAAGCGGCAGACTAACAGCCGCTTACTCCGCTGCGCTG
>DATBHJ010000196.1:0-3644 GCA_036557565.1 Gemmataceae bacterium | reverse complement strand
CCCCCCCCCCCCACCCTACTTCTTGCAGAAAGGGCGTCAAGGCATTCATGATCGCCAACGGCGTGGCAAGGCGCCGGGCAGGATTGCGGTCCATCAGATGGGCGAGGAGGCGATCCAGCTCGGCAGGAGCGTCGGGTCGCAGCTCATGCAACCGTCGCGGCTCCTTCTCTTGCAAGGCGCGAAGCGCACTGCCAACGTGGCGAACGGCCGGGTACGGTGGCTCGCCGGTCAAAAGCCAGAACAAGGTGGCGCCCAAACTATAGATGTCGGCTTCTTTGCCCACTCCCGAAGGATCGTGGCTCTGCTCCGGAGCCATGAATTCCAGGCTGCCCAGCAGGGCGCGCGGATCGGTGAGTTTACTGCAAAATTGCCGGGCCAGACCGAAATCGACCAATTTTGTCTGCCCCGTGGACGAGAGTAGGATGTTGGAGGGTTTGATGTCGCGGTGCACCAGGTGGCGATCGTGAGCGGCCTGCAAGCCGCTGGCCGCCTGATGGATGTACCGGCACGCCGTCCGCACGTCGCACGGCCCCTTGTCGAGAACCAGACGCTCCAGGTCGCCGCCTTCGACCAGCTCCATCACCAGATAAATCAATACCGGCAGCGAAGGGTCGGCAGGTACTACATCACCGGCGTCGAAGGCCATGACGATGTGTGGATGACACAGCTCGGCCAACACGCGCATCTCGCCGTAGAAGCGCTGCCTCAGAGAAAAAGGACAATCCTCGTCCACCGGCAGCACCTTGACGGCGACGCGGCGCTTCATCAGGCGATGCTCGGCCAGAAATACCACGCCCATGCCGCCGCTGCCCAGCCGATCGAGGACGCGATAATTGCCCAGCACCAGCCCGTGCGTCGAATCGGCCAGGACGCGTTCCAGCTGATAATTGGTCAAGAGACCGGCCTGCACCAACGCCTGACCGATTTGCACTCCGCCGTCATATTCCGCCAGCCGATCTGCCCGTTCGCTCAGGAAGCGATCGACGACATCGGCCGTCAAGAGTCCGAGATGAACGAGCTTGCGGAGAAAGCTGCGCGCGTCGGCGTTCAATCGAGGAGTTGCAGGCAGGGTGCCTTCCGGTGCATCGTCGTGAGTGGCATTGTGTCGAAGGACGCCGACGATGACTTCGCGGGGATTGGGAGTGTCTGTTTCTATCGACCTGCGCGGCGTGCAGCAGAATGTCTCATCGTGGGCGAGGTCTGAGGGCGAATGGGGGCTCATGCTTCGTCCTCGCGATCTGTATCATGCCGACCGGGCGAAAACTTGCACAAGTATAGGTTGGGAACCGAACGGAGGCAAAAGACACCGGCGAGCGGGGCGTTCACACGCCCCGCTCGCCCTTTCAGACTCTTGTCATCCGCCGTCGCGAGGAATAACCTTCACTGCGGACCCCTGATCTTTTGTTGGAGACACCTATGAAACGGCGCGTAGCAGTCATGTTTACGGCAGCATTGTTGGGACTTGCTCTCTGGTCGATGACAGCCTTGAGCGCGGATGATGACGAGAAAAAGGCCGCCCGAGAGGCCGTTATGAAACTCACGGAAACGATGATTAGGGGAGGCAATGTCCAGGGCCAAATCGCGGAGATCACCAAGAAATTTGATGAGCTGGAACCGCTCATGTACGTGTACAAGCCGCGCAAGAAAGGCGGCGTCGGCATGGGCAAGAACGGCGAGGATGATATCGAGCTGACCCTCGGCAAGATCGGTAATCCCCGCGGGAAAGCAAAGTTGACGCCCCAGAAGGTCACTCAAATGAAAGACGACCTTATCATGACCGGCAATCTGAGCAAAGCCATAGCGGAAATCGCCGGTCACGATAAGTACACACAGCAGTACGGCAAGAAAGACCCAAAGAAGTGGAAGGGTTACATCAAGCAGATGAAGGAAGGTAGCGACGAATTGATTAAGGCAGCCAAGGGCGGCAACGTCAAGAGTGTCACGGATGCGGCGAACAACCTCAGCAAAAGCTGTACAGATTGCCACAGCGAGTTCCGCGAATAACTCCTTTTGCGAGTCCGCTTCGGGCACTAACTTTTTTGCCGACCAGCCCGGAGCGCGAGCGACGGGCCGCAGCGCGCGTCGCTCGCGCTCCGGGCTGGTTCTGCTTGCGGGACTAGACAGAAGCACGTGATGCTCTACAATCTCTTATTCGGGAGATTTCTCGACGCGACTCGAGCCGTGGAATGAGCGCGAACAGTTCCGTCTTTTTCGAGATTGAGCTACCCAACGCCACAACGTGGTTCTATTTCTCGGCGTTGTTGGCGGTCGCGTTGTTTTTCAAGTTCAACCGTCTCTTGAGCATACGCAACGGCGACGTGCTGTCGCTGTTTTTGCCGATGCCGGGGTTTCTGCTCCTGGCCCAGCAGGGAGTTAGACCATTCTGGGGCTATGCCTGGCTGTTGGCAGCGTCGGGGTATTTCCTGCTGCGCTGCCTGTTCGATCTCACCTTGGTGCGGCGTCCCGTCCTGAGTCCGAACCTGAATTTCGGCGGCCTGGTGTGGCTGGCCGGCGCTCTGTTCGTCAGCCTCATCGCCGTCGCCTCTCGCCATCCCAACACCCAGACCAAGCCCGCCAATGAAACGTCCAAGCGGCGGGAAGCCACTGCCCAGCCGATCGAACCCATCAAGCAGCTGGGCGAAGAAGCCATTCGCAAACATGCGGCCGAGGCGGATCAGGAACTGCTAGAACTGGTGGTAGAGCGCGGCCTGACTGTATTCTGCCACCTGTGCATCGCCGTCGGCTTGATCCTGATTGGTTGGCTACACTTCGAGGACCTTCACACGGGCATGGCAGCCGCCACCTTCTACCTGCTCTTGCCCTACACGTATCTGCTCATGCCCCGGACGCCGCTGGGAGTCGGCCGCTGGGACCACGCCTGGCCGATGGCGCTGATGATCTGGATGGTGTTGTTCTTCCGGCGCCCGACCATCGCCGGCATATTCCTCGGCCTGGCCGCGGGCACGGTCTTCTTTCCGGTCCTTGTTTTCCCTCTGTGGCTGAGTTTCTATCAGCGGGGAGGCGCACGCCGGTTTGCATTGTCTTTCGTGATCTCGGCCGGATTGTGCCTGGCCGCCATCGGCCTGATCCTCTGGATCAACGGCGTCTTGCCGCCTACCGTGCTGTCGGGATGGAAGTTGTCGGGTTGGCTGCCCTGGCAGCCTCCAGATGCGGCTATGGGCGGCGTGTGGCAGGACAAAACCTCGCACTGGGCCTATCGTCTGCCGATTTTCCTCGCCTACATCGCCTTTGTCGGCACCACGGCGTTCTGGCCCTCGCCCAAGAACCTGGCCCACGTCCTCGCCCTGACCGCCGCGGTGTTGATCGGCGTTCAGTTCTGGTACGCCGATCAGGGCGGCGTCTATATTTTGTGGTACTTGCCGCTATTGCTTCTTGTGGTATTTCGCCCCAATCTGTCAGCCTGCCAACCGCAGCCACCCGGCCATGACTGGTTGTCTCGAATGGGACGCCGGCTGGCTATACTTTGTCGCCGCGCCTTGCGCTTGCTCCGTCCGGCCCGCTCGCACCCACAAGTTACGCGGCTCATCTCGTGACAATTTCCGAGCCGCGCACGCAGCGCAGCGGAGAAAGCGGCTGCGCGGCGCGACCGCTTACTCCGCTGCGCTGCGTGCGCGGCTCGGACA
>DATBHJ010000195.1:0-8745 GCA_036557565.1 Gemmataceae bacterium | reverse complement strand
ATGCCAGTCTCCGGAGGCGGGCGACAGCGAGAGACAGATACCCAAACCACCCAAGGCTTCGCCAGATCAAAACTGGACGGCCCTGCCGGACCGATATCCCCGTATTGACACAAATTGCACCGAGGGCTAGCATCCCGCTCCCTTCGCCCAGAAGGAGTAGAGGAAATGACTGGACCGAGGTCAGCCTTTGGTGTGAGTCTGTTTCTCGTGTCTCTCGTCGCGCCACCTTCGCAGGCCAGCAACCGCGAGGTCAAAACGATTGAGGCTGCGGCGGATGTGGTCCAGGTTCTCTCCGTAATCCCCTGGGGACTTTTGCACAACGCTGCGGGTGTGGCGATCATTCCTCACGCCGTTAAAGCCGCCCTCGTGGTCGATGAGCAGTTCGGCCGCGGTGTGATCCTGATCCATGAAGCCGACGGACGATGGAGCAATCCGCTGTTCATCACGCTCCGTGGCGGCGGGATCGGCGGACAGGCGGGCATTGAATCGACAGATCTGGTGCTCATTTTCAAAACTCAGAAGAGCCTCGACCGTGCCTTGCAGGGAAAGCTCACTCTCGGCGAAGATGTGTCCATCGCGGCCGGACCGATTGGCCGTGACGCGGAGTTGGCGACCGATGGGCGATTGCTGCGGGCGGATATAGTGTCGTACTCTCGAAGTCGTGGCTTGTTCGCCGGTGTGTCTCTGGAACGCGCCAAATTGCACATTGATCCTCAGAGCAATAAGACGTTTTATGGCCTCCGCGAGGGCAGCTCTGTCGAAGTGTTGAACCACCACGGCAAATCCATTGCCGCAGTAGAGACGCTCAAAGCTCGATTGCTTGGTTTACGGGCATCCCCGACCTCGCCGCCGGTCGTCGCTCCCGTCCCGCCTCCTCCCACAAGGCGCCGGTAACAAGAAGACTCAATCTGTTTCTCGCAGCCAGGGAGCCGCATCATCGAGCAGTTGACGGGGCACGTCCTTTCCGGTCAGCAGATGTGTTTGTAACGCCATCTGCTCTAGCCACAATTGTCGAGGCGTCACTACTGCGCAGCCGCGTTCTTCTGCCTCACGCAACAGAGAAGATGGTTGCAGTGGCGACGTTAAATCCATTACAGTCGTGCCCGACTTCAAATAGCCAGGGTGAATGTTGGCTTCGTCACACACGATCAGGACATCGTGTATCGTTGTGTACACGGCCTCGAATTGTACGAAGCGGCATTTCAGTTCCTGAGCAAGTCTCTGAGCAGCGTCGCGCTCACGTCCAGCGACAATGACAACGCTCCCTCGCTGGGCCAGCTCCCGGCCCATCGTTCGCGCCAGGTCATTGACTCCGGCGAGCACGACCATACGCCCAGCCAGGGGATGCTCGGAGCCCCAACGCTCCCTCATCGCCGCTTCCAGGGCGTTAACCGTGGCCGGTATCTGCGTGTTGGCGGCGTGCCATTTGTTCTCACGGTGAAGGATGAGATCGGCGACACCCGTTCGTTCCGCCGAAGGTTCGCGCTCGGTGGCGATTTGCAGAATCGATTGTCGATGTTCGGCATCGATGACGGCGGCGGCCAGCTTCACCGCTTCGATCACTTTTCCGAAGAGCCGTACACTGCCGACACCTAACGGCAGACAGCGGGCCGGCAATTGCAGATGCGCAAAGGCGGCATTCAGGGCAGCGGCCGTAGCCCGCTCACGCTCTCCGAACCCGGTGATACCGATCAATCGCGTCGAGCGTTGAATGAAGCGGTAGTGATAGACGTTCTCTAGATCCCCGACCGTCGGCTGATCGGGATAGGCTTCCATGCCGCGCTCCAGGGCGGCATAGGTCCACGGCGCGCCGATCTTGGCGCCGAGAACGCTGAGCATGACGCCGGGCTTGCCCAATCCCACGACTACTGTGGGCAGCGGCGCCCGCGCCAGGATTTGCACCAGCGGCCAGGCTTCCTCCGGCGTCCGCGCCAGCGTCGTCAGCTTGAGGACATCGGGACGTTTGGTCTGTGCCTGGGCGTAAATGTCCGCGATGTCGGCCGGAGTCCCTTGCAGATTCGTGTACGAGATGACGCGCTTGGTCGGAGGAAAGGGACGGATCTGATCGGCGACATCCATCTCGATTTCGACGTAGTCGGCCTTGCTCACGATGCACTGGCGGAGAATGGCGAGGCGTTCCTCTTCTGTGCCGTCCCAGCGTCCTCCGTCGCGCGGCCGGCGGCAACTCATGATTACCGGCTTGGGCTTGACGGCCAACATCTCGCCGACATCCGGCGCTTTGCCGAAGCGATCCAGCCGCACTTCCAGCAGATCGCACTGCGGCGCAGCGTTGAGCATATCCACCAGGGCCATGCGGCGCGATTCCTGGGCGATCGAGATGCAGATCATTGTTCTTCTCTTGAGGTCCGATCACACCGTTGCTGGTTCCTCAAGTTTTGCAGACGGGGAGCCGGCGTGCAAGAAGATGTTGCACCGGATGTATCTGGAGAGGACGTAATCACTCCGCCACTCCGCCACTCCGCCACTCCGCCACTCCGCCACTCCGCCACTCCGCCACGAGACAGTTGACGCGGCACTGCGCATCGCACCAATAGTAAAGGCAGAGGGGATGGAAATGACTGGCCCCTTGACCACAGGCAAAAGGCGCGGCAGGATAACATACCAGACTCAACTGCTGTGGTTCTCCTTGAGCCAAGCGCCTGGAGATGTCGCGGTCACGGAGGTCCTTCGCGGCAAGACACTCAGGCGCTGCAACCTTGATCCGCAATGAACTGGATTCCTGTCCTTACCATTCTGATCTGCTTTCCGTTCCTTGCGGTATTTGTGTGTTGGCTCGTCCTCTATATTCGGTTCCGCTATTCGAACGAAAGGCGCTGGGCGGCCAGGGTGTTCGATCTGTTGCATGAGGCCGAGAAGTCCGTTCTTTCGGAAGGTAAGCAACTGCGAAATCTTACCCTGGAGCGGGAGGCCACGGCTCGCTCACTGCGCGAGAAAGCTTTCAGCGCACATTTGCGCGACTATTCGGTAGACGAATTGGAAGAATATCCTGGAATCGGCCCTGCCACCGTTGGCAAGCTCCGCGCCGGAGGGTTCGTCAATTTGGCGACACTCCACCGTGCACAAATCCGTGTTCATGGCCTGGGAGAGAAGCGATTGGCGGACATCACTTATGCAATCCAGAATCTCCTGGGCAAGGCTCGAGGCACCTTCGAAGCAGGTGGATGCCGGCAGACACACGTACTGGCCGAGCAACTCGAAGAATTGAAGACTCGATATGACAGTCTGGAGACGCGATCTCGCGCGAGGAAACACGCTTCGGAGGAGTTTATCCAACAGCTCGGAGAAACCGTAGCGATTGCTCGTTCCGTGACTTTCTGGCGTTGGTTCAGACCGATTTCAAATAACCCGCTGATATCGACCGAAGTACTGGATGCCTCCCTTCCTGACCTGGGTGGGACATTGCGAGCAGCGGAGGATCGGATGGCTCAGGGAGAGACCGCAAAGCGATCTCGAATTTCGGCCAAGGCCGTTCCTCTTTCACCTACTTCTACGTCGCATCAGGTTGTGAATCGTGCGCGAGTGCTCAAGCACGGCTCCGAGGCCGTCTCCAACTCGGAAGCGGCCGTGCGAGACGAGACCGAAAGGATGCTGATGGAGCTAACCATAAAGTTCGCCCTTGGTGTCGCTCGCAAGGATGGTCCTGTAACGTCCAAAGATCGAAAACTAATCCTGGAGCATGTCCGAAAACGCTTTGGTGACAACCGTGCCTTGCTGAACCGGGCTGAGGCCTTTTGCTCCCAATACGAGAGGGCCGTGATTGACCCCGAACGCTGCATACTCGAGATCAATCAGCGCTTCTCGGCCGAAGATCGGGTGGCCTTGCTGGTGTTGACCGGTGGGATAATTGCTGTCTCGGGCAAGGGAACCGAAGAAGAGGATCTTTATCTGCAACGCCTGGCAGAACGCTTCGAAGTGCCGCCGCTGGCTCTACGCCAGCGAGTACCACCAAACCCATCGCCGGTGTTACCCAAACCGGAATCTCCCGCCCTTGCAACGGTCGAATCCGTTGTACCTGCCAGGCCGAACACAGGAGTTGTAACCGAATCCTCGGAGGAAGAATGCCTGCGCTTGCTGGAGATTTCGCCGAGCACTCCAATCTCCTCGGACCTGGTGAGGAGGCAATGGAACCTATTGTCGGAACGGCTGGCTCCGGAGAAGTTTACTGCGATGGGACCGGAATTCGTCAGCCTGGCGCAGACAAAGCTCGCCGCGCTCCGCCGCGCCGCGGAAACGCTTCTCGAAGCGACGGGTGAACAGCTGGAGACCAACCCAGCCGCCCCGCTCCCGCAAGATCTGCGGCACAACCCCGACCTCGACGATGCTTTTGGAGGCATGTGACGTGTCGCTCTACAACGACTTCCCTCTTTCTGAGCTGGACTGCAAGGCCCGCGAGGTCTTTGGCGAGAATGTCGTCATCAAGGCTCTCGCTCAGAACATCGCTTTCCACCGTCTGCCCCGGTATGTGAGCGAATACCTCATCGCCAAGTATGTGCATCCGGAGTCCTGGCGCGAGGATCTGGTAAAAGTGCAGGCAAAGATCAAGGATTTGTTGCCCGAGACAGACCGTCGCGAGCTTGTCAAGGAAAGGCTGCTGCGTACCGGCGAAGTGGTGCTGATCGACCCTGTGGAGGCGCGCGTCGATTTGAAGAACGGTCAACGGTGGGCGAAAGTCGAGGCGCTGGGCGATGATCGAGTGCGCGTTCCCGCAGCGCTGCTGGAACAACATACTGGTCTGCTTCTTGGCGGCTTATGGGGAACCGCGAAGATACGCTATTCACCGCAAGCAGATCCTGAACATCCAAACGAGCTGGTCAATTTCACACCCTTTCAGGTTGGCCCGCCCGACCTCGCCGCTTTCCGCGCTGGCCGTGCTCGCTTCACGACTGAGGAGTGGATCGGCCTGATGCTGCAAAGCGCTGGCTATGCCTGCGAGGCATTTCCTAACCGGAGACATCGTCTGCTCCTGTTGGCTCGATTGACTCCTCTTGTGCAGGGCAACCTCAATCTGATCGAGTTGGGACCGCGGCAAACGGGCAAGACTTTCCTTTTGCGCAATGTCTCGCCGCGCGTCTTCACCGTCTCCGGCGGCCGAACGACACCGGCGAATCTCTTCGTTAATCTGGCGACGCGAGCGGTCGGTATCCTGGGCACGCGCAAAGTTGTCGTGTTCGACGAGATCGCCCACACAACCTTCGGAGACACCGATGCCACGCTCTCGACTCTCAAGGACTACATGGAAAGCGGCCAGTTCAGCCGCGGCGCCCGTAGTTTCGCAACCGATGCGAGTTTGGTCTACACGGGCAACCTGGACGTTCATGACGACCAGCCTGATGAGCGTTACCGACATCTGTTCGAGCCTCTGCCCGATGAGCTGATCGACTCAGCATTCCTCGATCGAGTGCACGGCTACCTGCCCGGCTGGGAGATACCCAAGATCACTCCCGAGGCCCTTGCGAACGGGGTAGGATTCATCACTGACTATTTCGGCGAGGTATTGGCCCGGCTTCGCGAGGATGATTTTCAAGGCGAAGCGCATGGCCTGACCTTCGCCGCCGGCATGACGCGCCGCGATCAAGTCGCTGTCGAGAGGATCACATCGGGATTGGTCAAGTTGATTTATCCCGATGGTCGCATGACCGATGAGGAACGAAAGGAACTGGTAGAGTTGGCGTGCGAGCTGCGCCAGCGCGTTCACAACCAGTTGGCGGAGATGTCGCCAGGCGAGTTCAAACCGCGGTTCATTGGTTTAGCGGCAATGACGGAGCACGCAGCGAAAGACTTACGAGCACAGGGTCGGTCAGTCCTTCCACAGGAGGACCCCCTTAACCGTGAGGCCGTGGTCGGCGCGGTCACGGGACTCGGAGTTGTGACGCGCGAGGGAGCTGTTGTCGGCGGCGATCTGATCCTGATCCAGGTTTCCGCGTTCTCCGGAAGTCATGCTCAGTTGAATGTTACGGGGCTGCATGGCCAGGTACTGAAAGACTCCGTCCAGACCGCCTACAACATTGTCCGCTCCCGTTTCAGTGACTTTGGAATCAGTGATAAGCTGCTGCGCGAACGAGTCGTGGCTGTCCACTTGATGAGGATCGCCGAGCCGAAGGACGGACCGTCTGCCGGGTTGGCGTTTGTCGTCGGCATCGTCTCCGCCCTGACCGGACGGGCGGTCAAGCCCGCGTGCGCCATGACCGGAGAAGTGAGTCTATTCGGCGAAGTTACCGGAGTGGGAGGTTTGCCGCACAAGATTAAGGCGGCCGTGAAGGCCGGTCGAAAACTGGTCCTGGTCCCCGCAGAGAATGCGCGGGAGATCGCTCAAGTGCCCAATGAACTGCTCTCACAGGTGGAAGTTGTTCCTGTACGCACAATCCAGGAAGCGTTGCTCCGCGTGCTTGAAACTCCAACGCTGACGCCCGCTGAATCGGTATCTATTTGACGATGTCAACTGCCCGTTTCTGAGATCTGGCGCATTAGACTGCTCCTGCCATTCCGACAGGCTGAGTTCTTGCCCTGCGCAAACTTGGCAGGGAGGGCCGAACCTGTTAATCGCCCTGTTTTCATCGTAACTTCTTGAAATATAAGTCTTTCTGAATCATCTCGCCTTCGGGCATGAGACTTGCTTCTAGCCAGCGCACACACGGGAGTTGTTTCCAGAGCGAGACTTCAGGAGAAGCGAATGAAAATCAGACCGCTGGGCGATCGGATTGTGATCCGTCGCTTCGAGGCACAGGAGAAGACGGCCGGCGGCATCCTGTTGCCGGATACGGCCAAGAACAAACCCCAAAAGGGCAAGGTGCTGCATGTCGGTCCGGGGCGATTGCTCAAGGACGGCTCACGACAACCGCTGCAGGTCAAGGAGGGCGACGTCGTGCTGTTCACCAACTGGGCCGGCGATGAGTTCAAGGAAAGTCGGGGCGAGAACGTTCTCCTCATGCGCGAGGAAGATGTTTTGGCCGTGCTCGACGAATGATTTATCGTTTCGCGAGAAACGATATATCGAAAACAAAAAACATCAATCGCTTTCACGACATTACTCAATGGGAGGCAAGATGGCTGCTAAGCAGATTGCGTTCGATCAGGAAGCGCGGGAAGCAATGCGTCGGGGCATCAGTAAACTGTCTCGCGCCGTAAAGGTGACGCTCGGCCCCAAGGGTCGAAACGTCATCTTGCAGAAATCGTTCGGTTCGCCGACGGTCACCAAGGACGGTGTCACCGTGGCCAAGGAAATCGAGCTGGAAGACAAGTACGAGAACATGGGCGCGCGCATGGTCAAGGAAGTGGCCAGCAAGACCAGCGATGTAGCCGGCGACGGTACGACGACCGCAACCGTTCTCGCCGAGGCCATCTTCAATGAGGGTCTCCGCGCCGTCGTCTCCGGCGCCAACCCCATGCTCATGAAACGCGGCATGGAGAGGGCCGTCGAGGACATTATTTCCAAGCTCCAGGCCATGAAGATCGATGTCAGAACCAAGAAGGACATGGAGAATGTCGCCTCCGTGGCCTCCAACAACGACCGCGAGATCGGCCGCATCATCGCCGAAGCGATGGACAAGGTCGGCAAGGACGGCGTCATCACCGTCGAGGAAGGCAAGGCACTTCAAACCTCTCACGAGTTCGTCGAGGGCATGCAATTCGATCGCGGCTATCTCTCGCCGTACTTTGTCACCGATCCGCAAAAGATGGAGTGCGAGCTGGAAGATCCCTACATCCTCATCTACGAGAAGAAGATCTCCAGCAACAAGGATCTGGTGCCGGTGTTGGAGAAGGTGCTCAATCAGGGCAAGCCGATCCTGATTATCGCCGAGGAAGTCGAGGGCGAGGCGTTGGCGACGCTGGTCATCAACAAGCTGCGCGGCACCTTCAAGTGCGCGGCCGTGAAGGCGCCTGGCTACGGCGATCGACGTAAGGCCATGCTCGAAGACATCGCCGTTCTGACTGGCGGACAGGCCGTTTTCGAGGATCTCGGCATCCAACTGGAGACTGTGCGTTTGGATCAGCTTGGCCGGGCCAAGAAGGTCAAGATCGACAAGGACAACACGACGGTCATCGAAGGATACGGCAAGAAGCAGGCGATCCAGGGCCGGGTTCAGCAGGTCCAGCGCGAGCTGGAGAAATCGACCAGCGATTACGATAAGGAAAAGCTGAGCGAGCGGATTGCCAAGCTCTCCGGCGGCGTGGCCAAGATCAACGTCGGTGCGGCCACCGAGAGCGAGATGAAAGAGAAGAAAGCGCGTGTTGAGGATGCCATGCACGCGACGCGCGCGGCGGCCCAGGAAGGCGTGCTGCCGGGCGGCGGCGTGGCTCTCCTGCGGGCGTCGTCGGGTCTCAAGGCGCCGAAGGATTTGTCGCACGATGAAGAGATCGGCTACAGCATCGTCGTGCGGGCTTGCCGTTCGCCGATCCAGCAGATTGCTGAGAACGCCGGTGAGGACGGCGCGGTGGTCATGAACAAGGTGCTGGACAGCAAGGACACTAACCACGGCTACGATGCCCGGCTGGATCGCTACTGCGACATGGTCAAGGAAGGCATCATCGATCCGACCAAGGTGGTGCGTTCGGCTCTGCAAAACGCGGCCAGCGTTGCGACGCTGCTTTTGACCAGCGACGCCTTGGTGGCCGAGGTACCCAAAGAAGAAAAGAAACCAGCCGGCGGCGGCGGTTACGACGATATGTACTAAGCCATCGACGAACGGAAACTCCGAGCCGCGCACGCAGCGTAGCGGAGTAAGC
>DATBHJ010000194.1:0-15255 GCA_036557565.1 Gemmataceae bacterium | reverse complement strand
GCTTACTCCGCTGCGCTGCGTGCGCGGCTCGGACAATCTTCCTTACCGGTGTAACGAAGAACAAATTCGAGTCTCGGGAACTACGATCATGGTCGAACGCCGTAGCGAACTGAAACGTCGTTATCATCGCAAAAAGAAGATGGCCAAGCTGAAAGCGCGCCTGGCCGAGACCAAGAGCAACTCGGAGCGCGAAACAATCCTCAAGAAGATTCGCATCCTCAGCCCGTGGTGGCAAGAACCCGCACCGCAAAGCTAAAGTACGAAGTACGAAGTACAAAGTACCAAACGGATGGTAAGCCTGTTTCTCCTTTTCGCACTTTGTACTTCGTACTTCGTACTTTACTTCGGAGTCTCTCCCTCATGGGACGCGTCCTCGTCGCTTCTCTCTTCGCCCTTGTAACTTCCTCTCTCGCGCTGGCTGATGAACCTCCGGTTTCACCCGAGCGCGCCGCCCTACGCTTCAAGCTACCGGAGGGCTTCCGCACCACTCTGTTCGCCGGCGAGCCGGACCTGATCAAGCCCATCGCCATGACCACCGACGACCGTGGCCGACTCTGGGTCGTTGAATCGCACTCCTATCCCAACTGGCTGCCCCAGGGCAAAGAGGGCCGTGACCGCATCCTCATCTTCGAGGACAAAAAGGGAAGCGGACATTTCGACTCTTGCAAGGTCTTTTGGGACAAAGGTACGAACCTGTCCGGCATCGCCGTCGGCTTCGGCGGCGTGTGGTTGTGTGCCACGCCCCATCTGCTGTTCGTGCCTGTTCGGGATGGTGAGGACAAACCCGCCGGACCGCCGAAGGTCGTTCTCGACGGCTGGAGCCTGGAGGCCAAGCACAACGTCTTCAATTCCCTGACCTGGGGACCGGACGGCTGGCTCTATGGCTGCAACGGCATTCTTGCCACCTCGTACCTCGGCCGGCCCGGCACGCCGCAGGAGAAGCGCATCCCGTTCAACTGCGGCGTCTGGCGCTATCACCCCGTCAAGGAAACGTTTGAGCCGTTCGCCTGGGGCACCACCAATCCGTGGGGGCTGGACTTCGACGATTACGGCGAAATGTTCATCACCAACTGCGTCATCAAGCATCTGTTTCACTTCATTCCGGGTGCACATTACGTCCGCATGTATGGCCAGGATTTGAACCCGTACTGTTACGGCTTGATGACAAGCTGCGCCGATCACATCCACTGGGGCGGCGGCGACTGGACCACTTCGCGCGGCGGCCAGGGCGCTCACGATGCCCCCGGCGGCGGCCATGCCCACGCGGGCGTCCTGGTTTATCTCGGCGATAACTGGCCCGCCGAATACCGCCAGCGCATTTTTATGTGCAATTTGCACGGCAACCGCATCAATCAGGACGTGCTGGAGCGCCACGGATCCGGCTACGTCGCCCATCACGGCAAGGATTTTCTCCTGGCCAACGACTCCTGGTTTCGCGGCCTGACGCTCATGTATGGCCCGGATGGCGGCGTGTTCGTCAGTGATTGGCACGACACCGGCGAATGTCACGATTACGATCGTGTGGAACCGTGCGGCCGCATTTTCAAGGTGACGTTCGGCACGCCCACCGCCGTCCATCCCGATCTGACTGCAATGAGCGATGTCCAGCTTGTCCGTTTGCAGCGGCACAAGAACGATTGGTGGGTGCGTCAGGCACGCCGCCTGCTGCAAGAACGTGCCTCAACCGGCAAGCTCGATAAAACGATGCGTCTCCTACTATGGGAAATGTTCAATGAAGAGAAAGATGTGCCGCGCAAGCTGCGTGCCTTGTGGGCGCTGCACGTTATCGGGACGCTCGATGAGAAGACGCTGCTGGGCCTGCTCGACAACCCGCATGAGGCGATCCGCGTCTGGGCCGTGCGGCTGATGGTGGAGGACAGGCGAATTTCGGACGATGCGGCGAAGCGCCTGGCCGAGCTGGCCCGTGGTGACAAGGCAGCGTCGGTGCGCCTGTCGCTGGCATCGGCGTTGCAGCGCTTTCAGCATTCTCAGCGCTGGGCCATCGCCGAGGCACTGGCCGCACACGCCGAGGACGCAACCGACGAGAACATACCGCTGATGCTCTGGTACGCAATAGAGCCGCTGGTGCCCGATGATGCCGAGCGAGCGGCAAAACTACTGACGAAGTGCAAGATCCCGTCGGTTCGCCAGTACATTGCTCGCCGTATCACTGCCATGGCTGAGTGAGTCCCAAAAAGGACCGCAAATATTTTCTGTGGAAATGACTTTATGAGAAAGTGCCGGCTCAATAAACTTAGATTGACTCGCTTCCGTCAACGTGATGGGAGGATCGCCCTTTTGCCGAGGATGATTTCGTGACTGGCCCGACCAAAGGCCGCTCGGGCTGGCCGAATGAGCCGAGGTATCGCCATGCCGATTCGCGTCGCTTGCCACTCGTGCGGCCGCCAGTTGAACGCGCCCGATAAATTGGCGGGTCACAAAGCCCGATGTCCCAATTGCCACACAATCCTGCCCATCCCGGCGGCTGTGCCTGTGAAAGTTGCGCCGCCGGCCGTGACGGAGCGCAAACTCCCCAAGCGGCGGGAACCGGAGCCCGAAGGACGGATAACCCACTTGGAGGAAGTGCCGGACGAGCCGGCACAACGGGTCAGACGCAAAGCGAAAGCGTCAGACGAGGCCGAGCCGGTAGAAGAGGTCGTGGCCGCCAAGCCCGCCAAAAGGCCAAAGCGGATAAAGCGAAAACGCCCCCGCGAACGCTCGGAGCAAACGACCCCGGCCTGGCTATTGTGGCTCATCAGTGTTGGAGGGTTCGCCCTCTTGGCCGGCCTCATTGCCCTGCCGGCCATCTACAAGGGCTACGGGGCACTGGTGCTCCTTTACTCCGTGATTATTATCGTCATGGTCCCGATCAGCACGGTCATTTTGGTCGCCAGCATGTACATTAGTAGCGCGCTGGGCGGTGGCATCGATTTCGGAGAGGCCCGCACTACCATCCCGAAAGCCGCCGGTCTACTGCTGGTCGTCAACTCGATCAGTCTGCTACCGTTTGGCCGCTTTCTGGCGGCCCCCATTTGGTGGGGGGGGTTGATGGCTCTCTTTCGCCTTGATTGGTGGGAAACACGCATGCTGGTATTTGTTAACTGGGCCCTGAATTTCGGGGCTCAGATGGCCGTATTTGCCGTGCTGACGGCTGTATTCATGGGAGCGTCCCACCTCGGCTCGATCACTCCGCGGGGCCAACAGGCCGCCGTATCGGCGGAAGAGAAAGCGATCGAGGCGATCGAAGAGCTGGGCGGCGAGTGCTCTTCGGGCGATGATGAGGAGGATGACTCGGTAGTGTCCGTCACGTTGGCGGACAAGCCGGCGACCGACGCTATTCTGGCTCAGCTGAAGAGTTTCCCCAAGTTGCGGAGCCTGGACCTCAGCAGGACTCAAATCACCGACGCCGGCCTGGTCCACCTCAAGAAGCTGAATCAGCTGCAAACGCTGACGCTTACGGGAACCAAAGTGACCAACGCCGGAGTCACTGACCTCCAGGCCGCCCTCCCACGAGTGAGGATCGTGCGTTGAATCTCTTGTCCATCGCCTGGAAACCCCGCGAGAGCATCCTGTTTCAATGGATTGTGGCGGCGGCGAGTCTCCTGATGATCGGGGTCGTGCCCCTATCGGCGGCCGATCCTCAGAAGCGCACTCTGGCGCCGCTGGTGCGCATTCTCGCCCAGTCCAACGATGCCGCCGTGCAACTCGACATCCTGCGCGGCATGCACGAAGCCTTGCAGGGACGCCGCAGCGCCCCCGCGCCGGAAGGTTGGTCGCAGGTCTATCGCAAGCTCGCGGAGAGCGAACAAATGGAGATCCGCGAGAAGGCGCTGCAACTGTCCGTGCTCTTCGGCGATCCGCAAGCTCTGGCGGTGTTGCGTCAAACCGCGGATGATCCCAGGGCCGATGCGGCGTCTCGACGCACTGCGCTGCAAACGCTCATCGAGAAGCAACCGGCGGATCTGCTGCCGCTGCTGCGAAAACTTGTCGGCGATCGTACCGTGTGCGGCCTGGCTCTTCGTGGTCTCGCATCCTATAGCGATCCGCAAATCCCACAATTCATTCTCGAACGCTACGCCACTTTCAGCGATGCCGACAAGGCCGACGCCATCGCCACCCTGGCCTCGCGTCCGGCGTACGCTCTTTCCCTGCTCGATGCGATGGAGAAAGAGCGCGTGCCGCGCCGCGATCTGTCCGCCTTCACGGCTCGCCAACTGCTCGCCTTCGGAGACAAGAAGCTGACCGAACGTCTCACGAAAGTTTGGGGATCGATCCGTCCGCCGTCGGCGGAGAAAGCGACGTTGTTGACGAAGTACAAGACGATGGTGCCGGCAAGCGCTCTCAAAAATGCCGACCGCAAACACGGTCGCTTGTTGTTTGTCCGCACGTGCGCCAGCTGTCACACACTGTTCGGCGAGGGCGGCAAGATCGGTCCCGACTTGACCGGCTCGCAGCGAACCAATTCCGAATATCTGCTGACCAAGCTGCTCGACCCCAGCGCCGTCGTGGCCCGCGATTATCAGATGACGGTCCTCACATTGGCGAACGGCCGTGTGCTTAGCGGACTTATCAAGGAAGAAAATGACAAGACGCTGTCTTTGCAAACGCAGAACGAAGTTGTGCGCGTGGATAAAAGCGACATCGAGGAGCGGCAGCGTTCGACGCAATCGATGATGCCGGACGGCTTGTTGGCGCCGCTCAGCCCGGCCGAGGTGCGCGAGCTGATTGCGTATGTATCCGGCGACGGACAGGTGCCGCTGCCGCCAATCACCCCCACAGACCGGAAATAGAACTGTCTTCTACACCGCTGGAATGACGCGACGACGGTAATAGAACGCGCCAAGTGTCGTCGCCAGAACACCCATCAGCACCAAGCTGCTCGGCTCCGGAGTAGCGCCGACACCGGGAGCGGCCAGCCCTTGCGTACTGTTGCCGTTGCTGTCATACGGGCTTAGCCACTGATAATTTCCGATGTTCCCCGAGGGATTGGTGTTTGCATAGGCGATGTAAGTGTTGTAGGCACTTTGGAACGCAGACGACTGAGCACCGAGGTTGAAGGAGAATTGGCTACCAAACTCTGTCTTCCAGACGGCTGCCTGAAGAGCGGCGGATTGATCGACCCTGCTTGCGC
The DNA here is from genome assembly GCA_036557565.1 of Gemmataceae bacterium. Lineage (GTDB taxonomy): Bacteria > Planctomycetota > Planctomycetia > Gemmatales > Gemmataceae > JAJPHU01. The sequence continues at coordinate 10,124 of DATBHJ010000194.1, read as the reverse complement.
CCGTATCGGCCGCCGCATACTTATCGAGGAGCGCCGCCACCACGCCCACGTTGGGTATGGGGTTACTGTTGCCGAAAATCGTGCCGTTGTTGGTTGCGGTGGCGTTGTACGTTCCGGGAACCTGGATTTGTCCAGCCAGATCGACGCAGTAGATGTACGCCAGGTTCTGACTGCCGAACGTCCCCGTCCAGTTGCCGATCGGGGAAGTGAAGTTATTTCCATTGTACGTTGCGGACAGGTTATATCCCCCCTCACCCACTGTCAGTGAGGTCGCCGAAACGGGACTTCCCCAGGCCAAACTCGCCAGGATGCTGAGAACAGCTACCGCACTCCACCTGTTGGTAAAACAAAGCATCATCAAGAACCTCTTCTCCAAAACCACTGAGATTGCCCGGCTACTTTGCCACAAGCACAATCGAGCTGGTTTCGCTGGGCGAATACCAAAAAGAGCCTCCGCGCGAGACTCTAGCCAGATTGACCATTGCTTAGACGCAACCGGCGCTCAGAAGGATTCACACCCTCGACTGCGGGATTGACTCCGGATTGCGACGTATAGCCGACAAGGTTAGGATGAACAGCGGGGATGAGCTTTCTTATCCCCATGAACGAGGAGACGACGGCGTACTGGCCCTGAACCACGAACGCTTCTTTGCGTGTGTCCTCGAAAGGCGGTGTTGAGATGGCGGATGAAGTGATACATCCCGAAGCCGATGAGAGTTTGTATTTTGCAGAGAGCGTGGGTCTGTTGTGGGAAGGAACGCGTCGAGTTATCTACGGCGGAATCGACACGGACCACCTGATTGCCCTCTGCACTATCGTCGCACGGTTGTCGGAACGTCGTCTCTCACGTTTGAAATCCGGTCCCCGCTCTGCTGAGTGCGATAAAGCCATCCAGCAACTTAGCAACTGCCATCAATCTGCTCTGGAGCTGCTCGCATGGGCCAAGGCACCAACGCCCGAACCCGATTGGTCCGCCATCGGGGAGAAGCTCGCATCGATTGGCGCTGCTCCTGTAGATTTTCGCAAGTAATCGAGAGAGCGATGTCGCCCCCAGTAATAGTACGGCCCTGGGTCGAAGCCGATGTCCTCGCGGCGGTATCTGGCTCGCGTACTGTCCTCGGCCAAGTCCTGTTCGACCTCCATAATGATATTCCGAGCAATTTGGCGACTCTTCAAGCACCGTCGAATCGAATAAATCCGCGCTGTTTCTGGTACAAGAACACCTATTCTCTCTCTAAACACACTTTTAAGCTGCGCAAGCTGGAATTCGTAATCCGGGATTCGGACCCGTCGATGCTCGAAGTACTATGGGTTGTAGTTGCTGCGTGATTCGTGCACCGGCTGCTACCTTGCTCTCGGCTGGAATTCAAAAAGGTCGGGCCAGTGGACCGATAAGCGCACGTCGTTCAGGTGAGCGCTGACGATCGAATGAACGTGGTAGTCGCAGCGGTCACAGAACTCCGCCAGCCGCCGCATGCTCCGTCTCCGGGTCCGTTCCGGCACCTCGTCGTTCACGGACTCCAGCATGCCCAGCTCAATGTCCCCCGTCATAGCCACCCCGCGGAACACGGTGACAACGTCGGTCAGTGAGTGCTTGGGAGCCTTGACAAGCCAGACCGGCTCACCGCCCACGTGCAGCAGTCGGTCGCCATGGATGGAGGAAGGATGCATAAACCTCGTGGCTGGAAAAGCCTTGACCAGCTCGCCCCACACGTCAAGGTCCAGATGGTCCTCGTGATCGTGTGAGGCTGTGCCGAAACGGAGTGTCGTCTCCGTCCGACGGAGGGCCTCTTGCACGTCGCGGACGGACAGTCCCTCGGGAACCTCCAGCAGCATCGCCTCGCCATTATGCACGAGTAACCAGCTGCCGATGTCGTTGGGTTCGCCGTCGGGAAACGCGCCGATCAGATGCCATCCATCGAAGTGTGGAAGATTCACAGGAACACTCACGGCAATTCCCACATTTCAATTCGATAGGCGTTGGAGGTTCGAGACACCCTCATTTTCGCTGAGGGATGTGCTCACGAAGCCTGCAATCGCGGAGGAAGACAAAGTTCTCCTCAACTTGGTCGCAGTGTCCCGCCACGGTGATAACATCAGCGATCCGAATACTAAAAAATGATTCAAGGGGGCTACCCGGCGTCCGACAGGTGATCCAGGGAAGCCGGTTTGGATCAGAACCCTTTCCGATTAAGGTTACTGTCCATTCGCCCTCGGGGTGGAGTATTGTGCTATCCATCCCGATGATCTCCCCCGTCACGATTAAGTTCTTGCCAAGGTAACGGCGTTTGAACTCGGCAAAGTTCTCTCGGAATTCGTTCTGGAGCTGCTCCACGGTGACAGTCTGGAATTCTCCGCCGGCTCCACCAGTTCCCGGTCTCTTGAGATATATTCCCAAGAGCAAGAGGCCAGTCCCCCCCACACTCAAGCCAATCACCAGGAACGCTATGCAACCGAGGCGAGGTCGGAGTCCACTTACAGGACTGGTCCTCTGAATCGATCCGATGGTTTGCGATGAGGAAGAGGATGGATCGGGCGCTTCTTCCAACGATTGACGACAATCAGGACAAAATGCGTCTCCAAAATCACCAAGAGTGCCACCGCAATGCGGACATTGAATTAACATGCGATTCTATCAGATCGATTTAACCGATCTTTCCCAGGTGATCCTGTCCCGTACGTCGACTGCCACACCAACGCCTGATTCTAACCCCCGAAGGCGCGCTAGCAAAGATTATCCCCCGAAAAAGTGGTGCCGTCATCCCTTCCGTCACTGTCTTGACTCACCGAGAGCAGGGGAAGCAAAGGGAACAGTGGCAGGATACGACGGAAAGGCCCATTGCAAGCAAAAAGCGAGAGCAAATGGAGTGGCGGTGTGGCGGCATGATGTGGCATCGAATGGCACGACGTGGCACAACGGCCGAGGCGCCGGCGTGGCGGAATGGCACTCGATGGCACGGCTTGGCAGAGTAAAAGTGGGGCTGTGTGAAAAAGTGGCGGTGTGGCGGCATAATGCGAAAGGCGCGCTTTGGCCCCAGCGGCGCCGATGGTATACTATTTCACGTATTCGTGTGTTCTCGGGGAGCCAAAGTCATGAACTTGACTGTCGAAGCCATTTACGAAAACGGCGTGCTCAAACCCAAAGGGCCATTGCCCCTCCAGGAACACGAAAAAGTCCTGGTTACCATTCAACCGGCCATCAGCCTGGCGCGGCAGACGGCTGGGATGGTTCCGTGGACCGGGGATGTTGAAACACTGGAGCGCATTGTTCGCGATCCGGAATTCGGCATCCTGGAGTCGCCATGACCTTCCCTGATCTCCCGGCGGGCGATGCGGTCTTCGTAGACGCCAATACGCTCATTGTATCACTTCACTAATGGCTCCGACCCGATCTAAGTCTTGCCAGCAAGCAGTTTATGCAAATGGATATGGAACGGACCAAGGTTGCCGCCGTAGTTGCCGGCGCTGATGCGGACGATGCCGGGACGACACGCGGCCTCGACGCCGGCGCGTGTGGCCTGTTCGACGGCGGCGAGATCGAGGCCGTCGATGACGATTTCGTAGACGGCGTTGACGCCTTCGGGAAGGACGGTGGCGACCTGGCCGCGCAGTGTCGGACAATAAGCGTCGTTGGTGCTGGCCTTGAGCTTCTTGTAACGGCTGCCGATCTTGCTGCCGCTGCGGACGATGCCGCCGGGGAAGGGACAAATCACCCCGCGAACCTGGCCGATGGCGGCGATGGCCGACTCCGCCGCGGCGAGGGCCGTCGCCTGACTGTCGCCGAGGATCAGGAAGTTGCCGCCGGCCACGCCCTTGATCGTGCCGAAGACATCCTCGCAGACAAACTCGCCGTCCATGACCGGCATACGCCAGAAACGCCGTCTGTCGAGCTTTTTGCTGAACTGGAAGGTGTCGCCGAAGAAACGCAGGTTGCCGCCGATACGGATGGTCTTGCCCTTCACTGTCTCCAGGCCGTTGTAGCACGCCGTGGTCGCGCAGGTGAGGATGCACTGGCCGACGCGATTGATGGCGGCCTTCTGCAAGGCATCACGGCTGAAAGCGAACATCAGCAGACTGACGCCGGGCCGGCCGTCCGGCGTCTGGTCTGGCGGCAGCTCGCATTCAATGCCGGCCTCGGCGTCGCAGCCGATGACCGAGGCGGCGTAGCCGGTCGCCTCCTGTCCCGCGATCCGCGCCCACTGGGGCGTCTGGGCCGTCACAATCAGCCGGGCCGCCGTCACCGGAAAGGCCTCGGCGAAGGTGTCCTCAATGAGCGTGGAGTGAATCGTTAGCAAAGTTCCATTTCCCGATTAGCGACGCTTCGCAGAAGCGTTGCCGGCAACGACGCTTCTGCGAAGCGTCGCTAACCAAAAGCGTATACGGGGCGGCTGGTTTTGGCTATCATGGATCATAATGTAAATCCGTATCGATTCACGAGGAGGACGGGCACAGCGAGATGGCCAGCAAGCGCTTCATCATGAATGCGGGCCGCACCAGCAAACAGGGCCAGCAAATCAATGTCGGTAAAGATCACGCCGAGTATCAAGCCATCGTCAGCACCTTGACGATGCATCCCGACGACATGAAAGCGTTGAACATTCTCTCCGGAGCGACGGTTCGCGTGCGCTCCGAGTATGGCGAGACCGTCTTTGTGTGCAAGGAAGGCAAAGTTCCCACCGGCATGGTGTTTGTGCCGTACGGTCCGCCAACTTGCCGTCTCATGGGCGGCAGCACCGATGGGACGGGGATGCCGACTTCCAAGAATTGGGAAGTCGAGATTGAGCCGATAACCGGCGAACGGCCGGCGTAAGCCGGCTGGTAAGGCCCACCAGCCGGCTTACGCCGGCCGTTCGCTTACAGAGGAGGAGTTATGGAACCAAATAGAACGCCCGAGGACACGGTCGTTCCGACGAGCGCCGATTCATCCGAAACGGAGCAAGTGGCGGCGTGGGAGCAGATCGAGAATGGCCGGTACATGCCGCGCCGTGTTCGCGGCAGCTGTCATGGCCGTGAATTGGGCTGAACGTTTGTCTTACCGTCCGGTTCGGACGGTCAGTTACGTAAATAAAAGGGAGCGAGATGGAGCTGACAGTCACAAAAAACGCGACGTGTACCTTTTGCGGATGCGTCTGCGACGATATCGAATTGCACGCCGACAGCGAGCGCATCGTCGAGACCAAGCGCGCGTGCATTCTCGGCGAATCCTGGTTCAAGAACCACACGGCAGAGCGGCTGTATCCCGATGCGCTGATCGACGGCCAGCCGGCCACGCTCGACGACGCTGTCGAGGCGGCAGCGGAGCATCTTTACAACGCCCACCTCCCGCTGGTGTACGGCCTGAGCAACGTCACCTGCGAGACACAGCGCGAGTCGGTGGCGCTGGCCGAGCTGATCGGCGGCGTGGTCGATAGCCATACCTCGCTTTGACACGGCCCCACGGAAATCGCCGCCCAGTTGGGCGGCAAAGTCACCTGCACGTTGGGCGAAGTCAAGAATCGCGCCGACCTGATCGTCTACTGGGGCGGCAACCCGGCCGAGTGCCATCCGCGGCACTTCACGAAGTACACGCTGACGCAGAAGGGCAAGTTCGTGCCCAAGGGCCGCAAGGACCGCACGATGATCCTCGTGGACATCCGCGAGACGCCCAGTGCCAAGGCCGCCGACATTTTCCTCCAGGTGCGGCCCAGCAAGGACTTCGAGGTATTGACCACGCTGCGCGCCCTCGTCAAGGGCCAGCGCGTCCATGCCGAGACCGCCGCTGAGACCGGATTGACGCTTGAGCAGCTGCAAGACTTTGCCGAGCGCATGAAGAAGGCGCGGTTCGGCGTGTTGTTCTTCGGCATGGGTCTGTCGATGACACGCGGCAAACACATGAACTCGGCGGCGTTGTTGTCGTTGGCGGCGGAGCTGAACGCTTTCACGAAATTCGTGGCCATGCCGATGCGCGGCCACGGCAACGTCACCGGCGGCGACGTGGTCATGCGCTGGACCACCGGCTATCCGTTCGGCGTCAACCTCAGCCGCGGCTATCCGCGCTTCAATCCCGGCGAATTCTCGACGGTGGATCTTCTGTTGCGCGGCGACAACGACGCTGCGCTGATCCTCGGCGCCGACCCTGGTGCAACGATGCCGCAGCCGGCCATCGATCACCTGGCCCGCATTCCGACCATCGTGCTCGATCCCAAGGTGACGCATACCAGCCGTTTGGCTCGCGTCCACATCACGACGGCGGCCACCGGCATCAGTGCGGGGGGAACCGTGTATCGCATGGACGAAATCCCGCTGCCGTTGCGTCCGGCGCTGAAATCGCCGTATCCGACGGACGAGGAGGTGGTCCGCCGCATATACAAGGCAGTGGCGAAGAAACCGGCGTGGCTTCCCGCCACAAATGGGATAAAGAATTCCGAGGCGAATTGACATGCCGCTGCTCGATCATTTTCACCCGCCCTTGCGCGGCCCGCGCCGCTGGGAAGGCTTTCATCATGCCTGGGCGGCCAACATCGCTCAGCATCTCAATCGAGAAGTCTTGCCGGCCGATTTTTTTGCCGAGTCCGAGATCAGCCTGGGTCCGACGCTGGAAATCGACGTTGCCAACGTCGAGCTAACCAACGGACGGGAATCTGCGGCAACGACGGTTTGGGCTCCCGCGAAACCGCTGCTTACTTTCCCGGTAGATTTCGCTCGTCTGGATGTCTGCGAAATCCGGATATATGAGGAACTGGGTGGAGCGCAATTGCGCGCGGCCATCGAGCTTGTAAGCCCTGCCAACAAGGACCGTCCCGGCAGCCGTCGGACCTTTGCCGCCAAATGCGCGGGTTATCTCAAGCAAGCCGTTTCTGTCATCATCGTTGATGCAGTGACGGAACGAACGGCCAATCTCCACGCGGATATACTCGAAGCCCTGGACGTTTCACAGGCAGAATGGCAATCGCCGACCCAACTTTATGCCATCGCTTACCGACCCGTTCCGGTGCAGAAACAGCAAAGCGTCGAAGTCTGGCCGGAGAGGCTGACTCTGGGGCAGTCCTTGCCTGTTCTTCCCTTGTGGCTAAAGTTGGATCTCTGTCTGCCGTTGCAGCTGGAAGAAACCTATGCCACTACTTGCAGCGGGTTACGGATTTCCTAGAGACCCCCTGATGGGGAGAGCCTCTTGTTACACTACACTAACGACAAGGGCTATAAAGCCATTAGTTCTCAGGTTACTTGGCTGTTCAAGGCATCAAAGCCGCCGGGCGATCACCCCAAGGGAGCTTACTTTACCACTCTCCTGCCACGAACCAAGAACCTCGCCAAGCGGCTCTTCATTCGCGGCTGCGTGGATAAAATAGATTTTGTGTTCTCCTTCTCAGGTGGCCATGACCTTACTCCCTTGGATGGCGGGAGAGGAGCATTCATTTTCTATAGTGTGGATGATTATCCGGTAGAGAGGGAGCGACAGGGACCACACGGTCCCACGGAAGAACTACGGGAGCAACTGCGATGATCGGCGGTGTCGATGTCGTGATTCCCGCTGTCGGTGATGGGGCCGCCCTGGAGGCGTGTGTGCGGATCGTGCAGCGTTGCTGGCCGCACGCAAGATTCGAGGACGTCGAAACCGGCGAAAAATACGCTTGGTACGGCGATATTCCTCTGGGACGCGTGCGCGAGCTTTTTGCCTACTCAGACGCTCAGGCGGAGGCAGCGTGGGATGCGGACCGCCCCGATTCGCCGCCGAACTCTATGCTCTATTTGATTCTGTCTCCGGACTTCGTCACGGTGGTGATCGATGACCCCAACACTGCCGAGATGCGAGCGATGCTCGAATCGTTCCGAACGATTCTATCGCCCATCAAGTGGATGGACCTGAATATCGAAGCGAGGGCAGCATGAACCAGCAATCCGCAGCCATTCTCGAACAACTTCTCCGGGATAATGGCCTCGGCTGGATGATCGACCGACCCGAATCCAAGGACCTGGCCCTCTCTTCTTTGCTACAACAACTCGATAAGGTAGGTGCCGAACATTCTCGCCGAATTCAGACCAATGTCTCATTCACACCGCAGGCGCTCGCAACTGTTGCGGAGAGAAATCCGCATAAGATTCAGGCGTTTCTCCAGGCTCTGGCAATCACGCGCTCGCCGGAAATGCTCGTAATGGTCTGGCGCATTCTCCAGGGGTTGAGCATCCGGAAGGTGGAGATGAACTATCAAGAGTTGGATATTTTCCGTCTGACCATCGTCCTAGCTCCTCCGCGATTGGGGCAAGCAGAGGAGGAGTCGTATCACTCCCAAGACATCAATGACGCGGCTCTCGTGCGGCATTTCGCCATCACTACCATCAATGGGAAGCCCCTCTTTGAGGGTTTCTTTCCCCTTTGGAAAAAGTGAAAGACCTCGAGGACGGAAAGCGGTGCAAAGATGGGCAAACAATCATAAATAGCAAGAAAAGCGTGGAGATTTCATGCTCCGAATCACCGGCGGGAAAGTCTACGATCCCGCCAACAACATAAACGGCGAAATCCGCGACATCTGCATCTCGAACGGGCGTATCGTGTCCGAGGTCGAGGGCGGACGCACCATCGATGCAACCGGCATGATCGTTTTCCCCGGCGGCGTGGATGTTCATACGCACGTTGCCGGGGCCGCGCTCAATTTTGCGCGGGCGATGATTCCGGAAGACCATCGCCGCAATGCGCCCTTCATCCGCAACGAGCGACATCGCGGCGGCATCGGCGGGGCGACGCCGACCACCTACGTCACCGGCTATCTCTACGCCGGCATGGGCTGGACCACCGTGAATGAGGCGGCCGTGCCCATTCTGACGGCGCGGCACACGCACGAAGAATTGCGCGATACGCCCATCGTCGATAAATCCTGCTGTGTGTTGATGGCCAACAATGAGATCTTGCTCGATTTGATTGAAGCCGGCGAGATCGAGCGCGCGCGGCACGTTGCTGCCTGGCAGATCTGGGCGGCCAAGGCTTACGGCGTCAAGGCGGTCAATCCCGGCGGCGTGGCGGCGTGGAAGTGGGGCAAGGACGCCAAGGGGCTGTTCGAGCCGGTGCCCGGTTACAACAAGGTGACGCCGGCCAAGATCATCGCCGCCCTGGCCGGCATCGTGGACGAACTCGGCCTGCCGCACCCCTTGCACCTGCACTGCAACAACCTCGGCGCGCCCGGTAATTTCAACACCACCCTCGAAACCATGAAGGTGCTGGAGGGCAACCGGGCGCACCTGGCCCATCTGCAATTTCACGCTTACGGCGGCGACGATTGGACGACGATGCGCTCCGAATCCGTCGCCGTCGCCGACTTTTTCAATGCCCATCCGAACCTGACGACCGACGCCGGCGCCGTGCTGTTCGGCAACACCGTGACCATCACCGCCGACGGCCCCTGGCAACATCTGCTCTACAAACTGACCGGCCGCAAATGGGGCAACCTCGACGTGGAGAACGAGACCGGCTGCGGCATCGTGCCCTACGTCTACAAAGAGAAGAACCTGGTCAACGCCGTGCAGTGGGCCGTGGGACTGGAGCTGCTGCTGCTCATCAAAGATCCCTGGCGCGTTTACCTCACCACCGACCATCCTAACGGCGCCGCCTTCTGGCGCTATCCGGAAATCATCCAGCTATTGATGGACCTGGACTTCCGCCGCGAGCAGCTGAAAAAACTGGCGCCCAAGGCGCTCAAGCGCATCGTGCTGCCCGAACTGGATCGACAATATACGCTGTCGGACATCGCCGTCATCACTTCGGCCGGCCCGGCGCGGGCACTGGGACTGCCGCAGAAAGGGCACCTCGGCATCGGCGCCGACGCCGACGTGGCCATCTTCAACGACACCAAGGACATCGCCCGCATGTTCGCCTATCCGCGCTACGTCATCAAGGGCGGCGAAGTGGTTATCGAAGAAGGTGAGATTCGCAAGACCGTCGAAGGCCGCGGCTTCGTCGTCCAGCCCAGCTACGATGAGAAAATTGAGGACTATATTCGTCCGCTGTTCCAGCAATACTACACCATGTCGTTCGACAACTACCCGGTGGAGATGGAGCGCCTGGAACGGCCGGATGTCCGTCCGTGCAAGTCCACCTAACAACCAGCCCGAAGCGTAAGCGAGGGCCGCCCTCGCTTACGCTTCGGGCTGGT
>DATBHJ010000193.1:0-8785 GCA_036557565.1 Gemmataceae bacterium | reverse complement strand
CTACCACGCGGTGGCCAACCCGGCCAAGGGCGAGAAGTCTGGCGAGCGAGGCTTGGCGAAGCAGGGCTACCGACCGGGACGGAAGACGGCACGCCGCCAGCACAAGAACAGCAAGCGAACCAGAGACGAAACAGCCCGGCGACCCTAGGTAGGGGAGGCTTTTACATGCGAGCGATTCTCAGGACGGGGTTTGGCGGCCCGGAGAAGCTGGTCATCCGGGAGATCCCGGAGCCGGAACCAAAACCCGGCCACGCCGTGATCCAGGTCAAGGCGTTCGGGCTCAACCACGCCGAGCTGCACATGCGGAAGGGGGAGTGGGCCGAGATCGCCGACGTCAGCGGCATCGAGTGCGTCGGCGTCGTCAAATCCTGCCCCGGCGGCGAGTTCGCTGCCGGAACGAAAGTGGCAGCGTTGATGGGTGGGCTGGGCCGGACGATCAACGGCAGTTACGCCGAATACACTTGCGCTCCCGTGACAAACGTGGCGGCCATAGAGTCGGGACTTTCGTGGGCTGACCTGGCCGCGATTCCAGAGACGTACGCCACGTCCTGGACATGCCTGTTCCGCAACCTTGAGGTAGCTTCGGGCCAGACGCTGGTCATCCGGGGAGCTACCTCGTCTTTCGGACAGGCGGCCATCAACATGGCCGTCAACGCCGGGGCCAAGGTCATCGCCACCAGCCGCACTCGTGACCGATTCCCGATGCTGGAGGCACTGGGTGCTGTCCGGGCGGAGGTCGAGGGGCCGGAGCTTTCCAAACGGATCGCCGAGGCCGGGAAGATCGATGCCGTGCTTGATCTGGTCGGCAACAGCACCATCCTCGACTCCCTCGCCATGCTGCGCCGGGGCGGCAGTGCTTGCCTGGCCGGGTGGCTGGGCGGTCTCGCGCCGATCGCCGACTTCAACCCACTGGCGCAGATGGCGAGCGGCGTCTACCTGACCTTTTTCGCCAGCTTCGTGTTCGGAAAGCCCGGCTTCCCCCTTTCGGATGTACCCTTACAGACAATAGCGGCCGACGTGGAGGCCGGCCGTTACAAGGCGAAGCCGTCGCGCGTGTTTCGCTTCGAGGACATCCAGGAGGCGCACCGCGTTATGGAGTCAAACGAGGCCAGAGGGAAAATGGTCGTCGTTCTCTGAGTGGTCGTACCGATCACGCGCGACGTCCGGAGAGGAAGATACGCCGGTGAAAGCATGAACGAATCATTTCCTCCTATCTCTCTTCCTTCCGAGCAAGCCGGACTCACGCTCGCGGCCGTACTGCGTCAGCGACTGCCAGGCCAATCGTGGAATCAAGTGCGTCGGCTCATCGAGACGCGCCGCGCTCGTGTCAATGACGAGCTGTGCCTCGATCCTGCGCGCCGCTTGAAGGAAGGCGAAACCATCGAGTTGCTGCCTCGTCCCGCGACCAGACCGCGCCAGCATGAAGCCATCGTCATTCGTCATCTGGACGAACATCTCATTGTCGTTGAGAAGCCTGCCGGCATTTCCACCGTACGCCATCCAGCCGAGCGCGACTGGACCGATCGCCGCAAGGCGCTGTCGCCGACCTTGGAAGATCTCGTACCCAAGCTCATCGCCAAGAGGGAAGGGCGCTTCCGCAAGGGACCGTTGCCCCGCCTCCGCATCGTGCATCGGCTGGATAAAGCGACGAGCGGCCTGGTCGTCTTCGCGCGCACGGTAGCCGCCGAGCGCGGCCTGGGTAAACAGTTCCACGCCCACGCCGTCACTCGCCGCTATCTCGCCGTAGTACCCGGCTTTGTGCCGCCGCAGCGCATCGCTTCCCGCTTCGTCCGCGATCGCGGCGACGGCCGCCGGGGCAGTACCGATCAGTCCGGCAACGGCAAGGAAGCGATCACCCATGTTGACGTGATGGAACGCCTACAAGGATATATGTTGCTGGTTTGCCGGTTGGAGACCGGACGCACGCATCAAATTCGCATTCATCTGGCTGAATTGGGCCATCCCGTCTGCGGCGATAAGGTGTATCATCACTTACCGGGTGGCGACGAACTATCCGATTGTAGTGGGGCGCCGCGCCTGGCACTGCACGCGGTCGAGTTGGGTTTCGTTCATCCGTTGACTCATCAGAAGATGCACTGGGAAATGCCGCTGCCGCCGGATTTGCAGGCTTTCCTGGGCCGCCTGCGCGCGACCGGACGAAACGAAGATGCAGATCAAGTGGACTGACACTGATCCGGAGACAGGACAGCGCCGTTTCTTGTGCGCGGAGCGCTTCGCTGGCGTCTGGCGCTTTAAGTGGAAGCTCCAGCGCCGCGGCGATTGGACGAAGGGATTAGAACCGACGCGCGCGATGTGGGAACACGTCCTCGACAGCCTCCACCGGCGCTATCGTCGCCGTGAAGGAGTCAGCGACGAAGATATCGACCAAGTCGAGCGCATCGTGCGCGATTTGCCTCAAGAATAGGTGCCAATAACCCCCGGCTTCGACGGTTGAAATAGCTCACCCATCGGGGCCACTGGGAGAGTCTTCTACCTCTGCAGGCCAAGATCGCGGTCCCAGTCGGCTGCCTCGTCCGGTTCAGTGTCTGCCTCGTCCAGGCCGGCTAGAAACTCGCTTGCCAAGGGCGGCTGCTCGATCACGGCCAGCATGAATGTTTCCAGCGACCGTGCCGGCAGACGCGCCAAATGCATCAGCATCTCTGCCACCGGGCGACCGCTGGGCAGCACGGCGAGCATCCGCCGCCAAAGCTCGCCCCCCGTTTGCAGCATCCAAGGCTCATAATCGACGCCGTCGGCGGCATCGATGACTTGTCGATAGGTGTCGTCCGTCAAGCGGTTCAGGCCGTGCAGGCAGATCAATTCGGCCGTCCCCTTGACGAGTTCCTTGGCCAGGAGGTACCAGTTCGTGCCTCGGCCGACGACCATCAGCGAATCGCCTTGCCACAGGACGCCGCCGTATCCGACGGCACAAGCACGCATGACGTGTCCGCTAGCGGTCCGGGGTTTACTCAGATCACCGAAGGCGACATCGGTCTGAGTCGTCAACTTCGCTTCGAGCCGGTAGGGCGGTATCCCCCAAAACATCGTCACGGCTTTCTTGGCCAGCTCAACCAACGCCTGAGAATGGCCTGCCTCCTTGTGGCGCAGGCGGCCAACCACGTTCTGGACCTGGAAGGTGAAGAAGTAGCGGAGTGCCCAATACCCCTTTGCCTTAGTACGCTCTCGGCCGCGCTGCCTGGCCGCTGCCGCCAGCATGCCTCCGTAGCGCGACAACAAGGGATGGTGGAAGAAGGGGTGCCTGGAATCCCGCGCCGCGCGCTTCCAGAACCACGGCGGCCAACCGTGGCCCAGGATGCCCGCGAGAGACCAGTACTGGAGCAGGTTGATCAAGGCATACTGGTCATACAGAGAAACCAGCTCTGGGTCGATGGCATCCAGCTCATCCCGCACCAAGTGGTGAAAGGTCATGCCCGCATGCTGGGCAGCTCCCTGGATCAGCCAGTTGAGAGTGAAGCGCTTGTTGATCTCGTCGCGCAGCTTACTGTCGTTCATGGTTGAACCTGCGCTTTAGGCTCCGGCAGCGGTCGTGTCTTGGGCCAATGCGGATCGAAGGGGTCCACCTTCGGCCGCGGTCGAGGCCGCGGCGGCGCCTGGGGCAAGGGCGCCGGCTCCTGTTGGGGTCTGGCGGGTGGTGCCAAGGGCTCGGTTGAAGGCATGTCCCGGTTCCTTACAAGGTTCTCGTCGAGCCGCCGAGAAAAAGCATCGGTCTCATTCCGAGAATCTGTCCGAAGGAGTCCCGACCGCCTTTTGCGATGAACGGCTTCAACGCTTTTCGCCCCAACTCTAGGATTCACCGTACTGCAACAGCGTTTCCTTCGCCAACTCCCAAGCATACTCGGTTAGGCCTAGTGTTTTCGGCCCACCCGAATCAAGGTATTTCGAGAGCAGCGGAATTACGATACCCTCCTCGGGGGCGCCTAATTCGACCAAAGTTGCATCGGGCGTGTTCGGATGCCGAGCTTGTTGGAATAGGCGGTAGCGAGTAGGGCTGTTCTTCCGCCGATCAATGCAAATCTCCGTCCGCTGCCCGGCTTCATCAGAGATGCAAGCGTGCATTATGTAGTCGCCATAGAAATCTACCCACTCAACTCGCAGTCCTTTACCAAGGGCAGTCACGGGTAGCGGTCGGATAATTCCCTTCATGGCAATGGAAACCCCTTCACGGTAGCGGATACTGTGGGTCCAATGCATGGGCTGTGCGGCAATCGGCTAGACCGCTGATGGGGTAGCCTCCGCGCATATTCAGCGTGCCGCGTAAATAGAAGGCACAGGCCAGTCGGGGATTGATCGCCGTGGCGTCGTTGCAGTCGAAAATAGCCTCCTGAATATCTCCCAGATAAACCTTGGCTCGAGCGCGGAGATAGAACGTCTCGGCATCGCGTCGCATCCGCAGCACGCGCGAAAAATCGTCGTGTGCGTGCTGGTAGTCCTTCAATCCCATGTACGCCTGGCCGCGCACCTTGTAGGCGGCGCTGTCCTCAGCATCATGCTGGATCAACCCATCGGCGTCGAGCAGCGCGTTGGTCCACTCGCCATTCTGGAGATATGCCTGAGAGCGCGCCCGCACAGCGGCGCTGTCCAAAGGATCGAGATCCAGTGCTCGCGTCAGGTCTTTAATGGCCTGGTTGTAATTCTGGCGGTACAAAGCGATCATTCCGCGTCCTCTGTAGGCGCCGGCCAGTCCGCGAGTGTTGCCGCGATCGATGGCCGCCGTGTAGTCGTCCCAGGCGAGGGTGAGATCGTTGCGCAGTCGATGCAGATTGGCTCGATCATAATAAGCCCAGGGATCTCCCGGCGCCAGCTCGATGGCTTTGGTTTGGTCGGCCAGGGCCTTGCCCACTTCGTCGTTCCGGCTATAGCAGAGGCCGCGCTGACGATAGGCAGGCAGGTTGTTCGGTTCGAGTCGAAGGACGGAGGTGAAGGCGTCGATGGCTTGAGGGTATTCACCCTGCTCGGCGTGCAACTCGCCGCACTGGAACCAGGCAGAAGCATCTCGCGGGTTGCGGCGAACTGCTTCCTGAAAATCCTCCAGAGATCCGGCCCGATCACCCAGGCGCCGTCGAACCGCGCCGCGCACGCTCCAGGCACTCGGGAGATCGGGGTCTAGCCGCAGGGCTTCGCTCAGAGTCGTGAGCGCTTCGCGGTCCTGGCGCAGCGCCGAATGCGTCAAGCCATCCTCAAGGGCCATCCGTGCTCGCTCGCGTTTCTGTTGCAGTTCGTGCAGACGTGCCCGTCGTTCGTTGGCGATCCGACGTTGTTGCTCTTCGCGCTCTACTTCCGCCCGTTCCGCGGCTCGGAGACGCTCGGCTTCCGCCTGCATCCGCAGGCGGCGTTCTGTTTCTTCACGCTGACGTTGAAGCGCCTGCTGCCGCGCTCGTTCTTCACGATCGATCCGCCGCTGCGCCTCGATCAAGCGTTGACGTTCCTCCTCGATGCGACGTTGCTCACCGCGCAGGCGCTGGTGTTGGGCGGCGACGCGCTGCCGTTCGTTCGCGTAGCGCTGGGCGTTCTCCACGAGTAGCCAGATGGGGACTCCTACCAGCAAGGCGGCTGCGATGGTCAACACGGAAATCAATGCCCAGGAGGCGCGCGGTGTCGAAGCCGTTCTCGATCTCGGACTTCGCTTGGGGGCAGAGCGCGGGGAGGTTCCGCCTCGCCACTTCTTCGCAGGATCGATCTTCAGACGCGACCAATGTACAGGCGTCTCGCGCTTATCCTGAGTGGCAGCAAGTGCTGGTGAGCGCCAGAGAGAAAAGTTCGGACGACTCAGCTCTTGAAGAGTTTCAAGGACCAGTGTGCAGTCGTCCGGCGTCTGTTCGGGGAATTCTTGCAAACAAAAGTAGAGCAGTTGAGCGAGTTCCTGACACAGAAAGGCGCGCGCGGCCATCAACAGAAGAGGCAAACCGCCCGAGCCAGTCAGGAGTCGCATCAGACCGACGCAGCCTTGTTGCTCCAGATCGCGGAGGAGTTGGCCTTCCGTTCGTCGGCGCGTATCGCGGCGCCCCTGATTGGTGGCGAAGCGAACGAAAACATCGTGGGAGCGTGCCCATTCTTCACGATCGAGACAGCCGATTAGCGCTCCGCCGGCGCGGGCACGACACAGGTCGTCGAGGCACTGTCGTCGCAAGGCGTTGGCCACCATCCGGGCCGTGCTCTTGTTGCCGATGCTTTTTCCGTGCGCCAGTTCTGCGAGCAGGCGTCCCAAGCACTGACGCAGTTGCTGGGCAGCGCGCGGAGCAAGACCTGCCTGGCTGTGGTCCCACCCTGGCTCTCCTGTCAGCGACGCTTCCAGGACGTGCCAGGCGCGTTGCATCGCCTGCTCGAGCACCGTTGTCAAATGGGGATCCTCCTGCTCCCCGCAGCGCAGCAGGAAATCGATGACCGCGTCCAGCGCTTCGGCGCCGCCGGTCGTGAATACATCATCGACCAGTTGTTTGAGGAGCAAACGAGAGAGAGATTCTCCGATGGACATGACGGCGTATCCTGCGATCAAGGAGGAAATCCTTCACCTTCGCCGGCCCAATCTCAATCTTCGTTGATTGTCACCGCTGCCGCGCCGCACCGCAAGTGTTTTTTTCTTGCCGCGAGGGCAAGCCGGCGAATAACATCTGTTTAGCCGCGAGCTTGTTTACGTCTCGCGCGAAACGATTAACGGCTCGTAGCAAAAGTTCCGGAGCTATCATCATGCGCCGTCGTCATTTTCTGCAAACCGCCGCATTCGCCGCCGCCGCAATCACCACTCCCGCGGTTGCCGCTGTTCAGACGATCAAGGGTGCGAAAACTCCCCAGTTTCGTCTAGGTCTCGTCACCTACAACCTGGCTGCATCGTGGGATCTCGCCACGCTGCTGCGAGTGTGTAAGAAGACCGACATCTCTCCGGTTGAGTTGCGTACCACGCACAAGCACGGCGTCGAACCGTCGCTGACCAGGGAGCAGCGCAAAGAAGTGCGCCAGCGCTTCGCCGATGCCGGCATCGACATTTGGGGCTGCGGAACAACGTGTGAGTTTCATTCCCCCAATGTGGCTGTGGTCAAGGAAAACATCGAAACCTGCAAGCGCTTCGTCGATTTGGTCGCTGATCTCGGTGGCCGCGGTGTCAAAGTTCGGCCCAATGGGCTGCCCAAGGAGGTGCCCGAAGAGAAGACACTGGAGCAGATTGGCAAGTCGCTGATTCCGTGCGGCCAGGCGGCCGAAGATGCGGGCGTCGAAATCTGGGTCGAAGTCCACGGCAGCGGCACGGCTCATCCGCCGCGAATGAAGACCATCATGCAGCATTGCGGTCATCGTCGTGTCGGCCTGACATGGAACTCCAATGCTGGCGACATCAAGGATGGATCGATAGGGGAATATTTTGAACTGTTATCACCGTGGATACGCTCTTGCCACATCAACGAGTTGTACAAAGATGCGGCCGGTGTGTATCCCTATCGCGAACTGTTCCGTCTGTTTCGCCAGAGCGGATACGATCGCGTGACGCTGTGCGAAGTGGGCCGAAGTGTGTCGGAAGAGGCGGCAGGGATCGAATACCTGCGTTATTACAAGGCGTTGTGGGCAGAATTGAATCGAGAGTGACAGGATGATCCGCTATGGCGGATCGCCGAAGGCGACGGGGCGATAGGTGCCGTGATTGTCAAGGGCCAGCTTGGCGAGCGGGCCTGCCGCGTGTGCGAGGCGCGTCAGTTCGATCGTGTGAATAACTGAGCGCTGGTTCCGCTGAGTGATGGCGGCAATGACTTCGGGCTTGAGATCGTCGGCATCAGTAAGAAAGAAAATCACATCCGGATGCAGGTCCAGACCCCGGCGCAGAGCGGCGAGGTGGTTCGTGGAACCCGCGGCGTCGAGCGTCTGCAAGAGCGATATGGCTCTTTCCACAGTGGCCGGCTCGGCCGGCAGTAAATCGCGCTGACCGTCCACGATCAACGACTCAGCAAAATCGTTGTAATCGATCACTTGAAAGCGCATCGAGGGCGGGAGTCGCCGAAGACTGGCGATCAATTTCTGGCGAGCAAAATCCAGTTTTCTTCCGATGCCCATGCTCACGGAACGATCGATGACATAGACAACGCTGCCCGCCGTCGCAGGCAACGAGAAAAGATCACCTCTCCCGCCATGCCCCTCGTTCCCAAGCTCTGCATGAGAATGCCCACGGGGAAGCTCCGCTGCCCCTTCCTGCTCTGTATCTGGCTGCGAGGCAGAGGTTCGCTCTCTTGCGTTCCCATGCTCTGCTTGGGAACGAGAGGGGGGCGACTGCCTGGCTGTTAAATCTACTTCCAAACGAGGAGCGAGTGTGGTGTTCACCCCAGGGCGGAGCAGATCAGCGGGCATTTCGGGCGGAGGCAAGAGTGTGGCAGAGGGAGAGCCGAGAATGCACGCTTCCACCGTGACGCGCGTGCTCTCGATACTAAGCGTAGGACTGCGCGTTCCGGTAGGCCAATACCACAGGGCTAAAAGCAGCAAACCGTGTAATGCCAGAGAAAGCAGCAAAGGGGCGGCGACAGTGCGGAGGATCCAGCGCGGTTTAACCGAATGGGGCATGCTTGCCTCTTTTTGGCAGTTTACTCAAGATCGGAGGCTAGCCCGGTCGATATGAGTACCATCGAGAGGTGGTACACCCACCAGGACTTGCCCCTTGAGCCGTTCACCTGGATGAAGAGTCGTTGTCGTGTGGTGTTGACCCACCTCAAGAGGAGCGGTGGCGCAAGGCAGCGCCACCGCTTTTTTGTTCGCTCCCTCCGAGCCGCGCACGCAACGCAGCGGAGTAAGC
>DATBHJ010000192.1:0-33338 GCA_036557565.1 Gemmataceae bacterium | reverse complement strand
GATGGAAAAAAGATTCCCCACCGAATCGAGTCGAACGGATTTCGAGGTGTTCTTCAATCACTTCGAGCCGTTCTACCAATGCACGCTCCTTTATCTTGTCATCTTTCTCTTGTCTTGCCTGTCGTGGTTCGGCTGGTCGCGACCGCTGATCCGCTCGGCGTTCTGGCTTACGGCACTCACGCTCGTGCTCCACACCTGGGCGCTTCTGGCTCGCATGTACCTGATGGATCGCTGGGGCGTAGTTGTAATTAACTTGTATTCAACCGCGGTGTTCATCGGCTGGACCTGCGTGCTCCTCGGTTTGATATTGGAATGCCTGTATCCCATCGGCATCGGTGTTGTGGTCTGTTCAGTTGGCGGTGCGGTGACAACGCTCATCTCTCACCATCTCGCTTCCGGCGGAGACACTCTGGGAGTGTTGCAGGCCGTGCTCGACACAAACTTCTGGTTGGCAACGCATGTCACGTGTATCAACCTAGGTTATGGAGCGACATTCGTGGCCGGAATCTTGGGGATGATCTACATCATTCGAGGCGTCGTCACGCAGTCGCTGGAGAAATCCATAGCCAAAGCCCTCACCGGGATGCTGTACGGAGTCGTCTGCTTCGCCACGCTGTTGAGCTTCACCGGCACGGTCTTGGGCGGCATTTGGGCCGATCAATCCTGGGGCCGATTCTGGGGATGGGATCCCAAGGAAAACGGCGCCCTTCTCATCGTCATCTGGAACGCTCTGATCCTGCATGCACGTTGGGGAGGCATGGTACAGGCGCGCGGTATGGCTGTGCTATCGGTAGTCGGCAACATGATAACGGGCTGGTCGTGGTTCGGCACCAATCAATTGCAAGTCGGACTGCATACCTACGGATTTAGCAACACCTTAGCGTTTGGCTTGGTCATTGGCTGGTTCTTGCATGCGGTGGTGCTTGCGATGGGCTTGTTGCCGATACGATGGTGGGCGAGTCAAAACGCTTTGTTGCTGGGCAAACCTACCCCAATCGAAGACACGCCTGCGACTGCGGAGCCACCCTCGGGTAAGCGTCGCGGCAAGCACAGCCCCAAGCGCGGTGAAGCGGGCTACTTCCCCGGGCCGGCGTAACCGATCACAATGAGCCGCAACTAACACTGGAAATTAGCTGATTCGCCGTTCCAAACATGAAAAAGGCTGAGCGTCTTGGAGAAACGCTCAGCCTTTTTTCGCTTTTTGATTGGTCAGCAATGTCGGTTATTTGCCTGTTCCTTTGGCCGTATCTTTGAATTCCTTCGCAGTCATCGTCTTCACCGATCCATCGGCCATCAGCACAAGCCCTCCTTTTTCCGGAGTCTCCTTCTCGTATCCCAGGATCGTGTTGGATGTGCCGGCTGTCATGGCTTGGAACGAGGAGTTCCAGAACACGACAAAGGTTCCACCTTTGATCGCCATCGTGATCTGGGCGTCGTTCTCGTAGTACGGAGCCAGATCCTCTACTTTGGCAGGAGGTTTCTTGGACGAATCCAAATAACTATGATACGCCAGACCGATCCGTTTGAGCTGATTTGTTCGGAGTCTCACATCCCTGGTATCCGCCTTGGCACCTGACGGAGGCGTGGCTGGCTGAGCTGGCGCCGGTGGCTTTACCGCTGGTCCGGGTTGCTCTCCCTTCAGTTCCACTTGCGGCTGGTCTTCGGGCGGCGACACTTCCGGTGCGACTTTGTCGAGGTCGCGGACCTTGTCCCCGCCGGCGATGGTACACAGTGCCTGGAACGTCTTGGGATTGATGGTCTCCGGAATGAAACGCACTTTGCCGTCGGCCATGATGGCGAAGGAGCCGCGCTTGCCTTGGTACTCGGTGCAGACGAACGGCTTTACGCAATCCAGATCTTCGGAGACGCCGCGCACTGTGCTGCCGCCGCCCGCGATCCACGGTGCTTTAGGTTCTGGCGGCACCTGGATTAAGACGATTGTCTCGGCCAGTCCATCCTTGATCTCTTCTTTCTTGGTTTCGTGGTCGTAGCCGAACACGCCGCGCAGCTTGGCCTTGGACGCATCGTCGGGACGATACTCTGCAGCGTCCAGACCGACGCCGGCCATGCCGACAAAGTGCGTCGCGGCCCACTGGGCGGCACTCTTGACCGGAAGATTCGGATAGACCACGTAGAAGGACATGTCGGTTTCTGACTTTATCGGCGTCACGAACTGTGGGATCACCGTAAGACCGGCGCGGATGTTCTTCGGATCGTCATACCATCCTTTGGCGGGATCGGGATTGATGTCCTTGAACTCGCCGTTGGCGAGATAGGGCAGGACCTCACGCATCCAGCTGATCCGCTGGTCGGGACGCCAATCGAGCACCCGCTGAGCATCGGGCGAACGTATGGCGGCACCGCGGGGGAAGTGGCCCTTCTCCTCGAAGTACGCCTGCATGGCTGCCGCCAACTCGTGAAGGTGCGGTTGGCGGTCCGACATCGACGCGGTGCTGCGGAGATAAATTCCCAGGATCTCCAGCTCAGAACTTGCAGCCTTGTACTGATCGGCGG
Source organism: Gemmataceae bacterium (assembly GCA_036557565.1). Classification (GTDB taxonomy): domain Bacteria; phylum Planctomycetota; class Planctomycetia; order Gemmatales; family Gemmataceae; genus JAJPHU01. The sequence continues at coordinate 30,824 of DATBHJ010000192.1, read as the reverse complement.
AAAGGTTGCAGAGGATGCCGAGGGCGAGGACGTTGTCCTTCGACCAGAAGCCATAGTTGCCCAACTTGCCCGTTGCTTCCTTCTTGTCTTCGCCTTCACCTTGTTGCGGCTGCATGCCGCCACCTTGAAATCCGGGAGGCGGTGCTGGCGGGGCGCCTGGACCGCCTGGAGGACCGAAACCCGCACCGCCGCGCATGCGGCGAGGATCCCCCATGCCAGGGGGAGGACCACCTTGCATGCCGCCAGGACCGCCCATTCCGCCCATCATTCCTCTGCCTTGCATGTTGTTGCGGCCGGCATTTCGATCAAGAAAATCGAGTCCGGTCATCGTCAATAAACTGGGCAGTGAGTCGGTGGCTTTTTTCTCCCAGTCCTGGGCCAGGGCCGCATCCTTGGCCGCCACAGCAGCGTTGCCGACAAGCTTGGATTCGCCGAAGTCGGTGACGGCCACGGCTGCCGCCTTGAGTTGGCCCTTAAAGTATTCCAGGCCCACTTTAAGGGCCATATCCGAGACTTGCGGCACGTTGCTGCCTTGCTGCGCCTGGGCCTGGGCCATGATCTTTTTCAGATCGTCGGTGGAAATAGCGGATGTACTCAGGGCAAAGCTGAAGAGGACATTCTGGTTCTCCGTCTTGTCCGCCTTCTCCGCCTGATCCAGCACGGCTTTCAGCGGTGGATCGATGGTCAAGTAGGACGAGCTGATCGGCGCAGCGTCGCCCACGCCGGCGGCGGCATCGCCGGCCATGCCGGGAGGAGCCATGCCGCCTGGCATGTTTTGCGGAGGCTGGAAACCGCCCGGAGGACCACCGCCCGGCCCTCCGGGACCTCGACCGCCTCGCATGCCGCCCGGAGGACCGCCGCCCGGACCGCCGGGACGACCGGCTTGCATACCCACCGGAGCACCGGGGGGACCGCCTGGACCGCCAGGTGGGCCACCCGGACCACGCCCCTGTTCCGGTTCGTTCTGCGCTTCATCATCGGCGGTTTTCTTGCTCAGCTGCCGTGGCTGGCCCTTTTCGAGCAAAAACTGGTTCATCACCCCCGCATCCGAGCAGACCACGGTGTAGGGGTCCATGAAGTGCAGCGCCGCCTTGTCGGAATACGAATTACCCTTGAGCAAGAACGTGCTCAGGGCATCGAGCGATCGCTTCACCAGGTAATACTTAAGCCCATTGATCGGTGCCTCGGCCTTGAGTCTGAGATCCTCGGCAATCTTGCTTTCCTTGAGCGGTACCGTGGTTCGCATCACCGAGAAGACGGTTCTCTTCTCGGCGTTGGCGCCGATAACGACGCGGCGAACGTAATTGGGGGCAATGCCCCAAACACGCTGGAAAGCGGCTGCATGGAAGCTGCCAGGTGTATTCAACAGCGCTTGATTGACTTTGTCGTTGCCCAGCAAATGCTCCAATGGCAAGTTGAGCACGATCTGCGTATCGTTGGGCAACAGGTTCGTGATATCTTCCTGACGCAGCTTCGGCTTTTCCGGCTCCGCGGGCTTTTCCGGCTTCTTTACCTCTCCGCTGTCATCTTGTCGTTGCGCCGCGGGGGTCGGACGCTTCGCAGTGTTGGTATCCTCGCCGTCGCCGGAGAAGAGGAAGACGGCGCCGACCGCCAGGGCAATGACGGCGACCGCTGCCAGGGCGAGGCCGACAATCAGCATGCCGGAACCACCCTGCTTCTTCTTGGGCTTGGTCTCAACGTCCTCGTCATCGTCGGCCCGGCGCGTTGCCGGACCTTTGGCCGCCTTGCCTACGGCAGCCTTTTTGTTGGTGATCGCGGTCGATCCGCCTTTGCCTTTCTTGGCCGGCGCTTCGTCCTGGACCTCATCGACTTCATCGACGGGCTCCTCGACGACGAAGCGATATTTGCACTTGGGACAGTCGATTTTGCGACCTACGAGCTTGGGATCGCGGATCGGCACCATCGCTTCACAGCTTGGGCACTGCTGCTTGAAACTGGTGGGAATGGCCATGAAAAGTCTCTCCGACAAGGGCCGACGAGGGCCAGCGCACAGATAAAGAACGACAAGACGAGGCTTCTACCTATGATAAACACCCGATGGGGGGGCTTGCCAAGCACAAAACGCACACTTTGGACAAAATTCCTAACTTTTCTCTTCCTCACACGTTGGCGCGAACGGCGCGGAAATAGTTCCCGAGAGATATAATAATGCAGAAGGCTCCTGTGATTGATCGTTTCGCGCGAAGCGATAAATCGCTCACGCAGAGGAGGACCGCTTGTGTCTCGTACCCTGTCGCGTCTGCAAGCACTGGTGCTAGGCCTCATCGTTGTGGGAGGAATAGCCTTGGGCATACTGGGGCTGTTCGCGGTCGGCAGCCGGGGTTGGTTAGGCAAAGTTCCGTTGCACGTCCGCGTTGGTTTCCACGAGATTCGTGGCGTCGAACTCGGAACGCGCGTGCGCATCCAGGGCATTGATGCCGGCGAGGTCGTCAGTATCGCCCCGCCCGATTCACCCGACGGACACGTCGTGCTGCGACTGGCCCTCCGAGATGAGTATCGCCGCCTCGTACGCGCCAACTCAACCGTGCAAATCGTGAGCGAGGGGATGCTCGGCGCCAAAGTGCTGGAGATTCATCGCGGTCAGCTGAGGCCGGGGCAGAGTGATGAACCCGCCGCCGAGGATGCGCTCTTGGATTCGGAGAACAGCACGGAGTTGGCCGACGTGTTGGGCCAGGTCAAGCAAACGCTGGACGGCATCCGCAACGGCGACGGCACGCTGGGCAAGTTGGCCCGCGACCCGCAAGCCTACGACGCTCTGCTCGATCTGCTGCATCAAGGCCGCGATGCGGTGGTTTCCATCGGTCAAGGCGCTGACGCGGTCAAGCAAATGCCACTGGTGCGCGACTACGTCGAGGATGCCGCCAACCTGCTGGTTCGCCCCAACTGCGAGCGCAACCGCCAATGCTTCGCCGAGGCAGATTTGTTCGAGCCGGGCCGGGCCGTGCTGACAGCGCAGGGTCGGGAACATCTCGATCGCCTGGCACCGTGGTTGGAAGGCATGAAGCACAAGGGTTCGGAGGTTGTCGTCGCCACGTACGCCGACCCACACATATCATCGCCGAAAGTGGCGAGAGCCTTGACGCGCCAACAAAGCGAGGCCGTTTGCGATTATCTAAAGAGACAGCATTCCATCCAGAAGATGGGCTGGTTCTCGTCGCGCAAAGTAACGGCGCTGGGCCAGGGCGTCAATCCACCGCCAGCGCCAGAGAGCGATCCGCTGCCGCCCTCGCGTGTCGAGGTTATCGTATTTGTGCCCCAGGGATAACCGATTCATCGTTTCGCGCGAAACGATGAATCGCGCCAAAACCATGGATCCAACGCAAACGGCGCTGCTCTACCACTTCTGTCGCCTGCGTTTGCCGGCGTTGCAGCTGCCCATGCCGGTCTTCGAGCGCCATTTGCGACGCGCCTTTGAGATGAATCGCGCCAAACACACCACCAAAGGTGAGATACTCACCTGGAAATCGTTTTTGGAACAGCTGTATGCCCTCGACTGGTTCCTGGCCTGTGCTTGTGTGGAAGGACAGCCTTGTGCATGGGAGATGTTGTTTGCGGCCCGCGCCAATCGCACCGATTGTTTGCTCATAGATGCTCTGCGCCTGCGTGCTGTCCGCCTGTTTCCGCGCGATGCGGAACGGCAGGAAGAGTCCGTCGCCGAATTCTGGGGTTATCTGTTGGCCGGGGAACGCGAAGGCTCTCATCCCATTCTCGCGCGCTACGATGGACAGAGGCCGCTTGTACCCTGGTTGATTCGTGTCTTTCAGAACAAGCATCTCTCCGAACTGCGTCATCGCCACGGCGTGCAACCGCTGCCCGAAGACGAACTCGGCGAACGCGATCTTCCTTTCGCCAACCACGGCCACGAACGCTGGCACGACGAGTTTCGGCAGGGGGCGCGCGAATGGCTCGACGGTCTATCGGAGCAGGAAGTGCTGATTCTCGGCTTGCGTATGCGCTATCGCCTCAGCCAGCGCGAGACCGCGAGCTTGTTGGGCATTCACGAAGGCAACATCTCGCGGCACACGTCTCGCTTGCGCGATCGCTGCCTCGAACATATTGGCGATCATCTGCGCACGCTCGGTTGGACCGGCGACGACCTTGGCTCGTTCCTCTTTACGGAGATGGAGAGTCTTCTTTTCGATGAACCGCGCTTGTCGGCGGATCGACTCGCCGCCTTGCTGGCGATGCGCGGCAAAAAGTTGCCGAACGTACCTTAAAGCCAGCTTCTGCTACGGCACCTTCATGTCCAGGTTTTTCACCAGAAACGCCCACTGGTCGCCGACTTCCTCGATTTGCTTGGCCGTCGGTTTGCCGGCACCGTGACCGGCGCGCGTCTCGATGCGCGCCAGCACGGGCGCGTCGCCACCCTGGCTGTATTGCAGCTTGGCGATGAACTTGAAACTGTGCGCCGGCACGACGCGATCGTCCGTGTCCGCCGTCGTTACCAATGTCGCCGGGTATTTTGTATCCTTTTTGAGATTATGATAGGGTGAATAAGCGTAGAGTGCCTTGAACTCGTCCGGGTTTTCTGGAGAGCCGTAATCGTCCACCCAGAAACGTCCGGCGGTGAACTTGTTGAAGCGCAGCATGTCCATGACGCCAACGGCGGGCAGGCAAGCGCCGAACAAATCCGGTCGCTGTGTCATGACAGCGCCGACGAGTAGTCCCCCGTTGCTGCCGCCCTGAATGGCGAGCTTGTCCGGCCGCGTGTAGTTGTTGTCGATCAGCCACTGGGCCGCAGCGATGAAGTCGTCGAAGACGTTTTGCTTGCGCAACTTGGTTCCTGCTTCGTGCCACTCCCTGCCATACTCACCGCCGCCGCGCAGGTTGGCCTGGGCATAGACGCCGCCCAGTTCCAGCCAGGCCACGCGCGTGACCGAAAAGGCCGGTGTCATCGGGATATTGAAGCCGCCGTAGCCGTACAGAAGCGTCGGATTGGAGCCATCTAGCTTGGTGCCTTTTTTCGCGGTGATGAACATCGGCACCTTCGTGCCATCCTTGCTGCTGTAGAAGACTTGCTTGACCTCGTAATCGTCCGGGTTGAACTTCACATTGGCCCGGCGGGTCAGCTTGCTTTGCCCGGTAACGATGTCGTAGCGATAAATGCTCGGCGGCGTGGCGAAGCTGGAAAAGACGTAGAACGTCTCTGTGTCAGTTCGTTTGCCGCCGAAGCCTCCCGCGGTGCCGATGCCCGGGAGTTCGATGTCGCGGACAAACGTGCCGTCCATGCCGTAGAGCTTGATCTGTGTTCGCGCATCCTTGAGATAATGGGCGACGAACAGGTTGCCGACCAGGCCGACGCCAGTCAGGTTTTCCTTCGCCTCGGGGATGATCTCCTTCCAGTTCTCGCGCGCTGGCTTGCGCGTGTCGATGGCGATCAGCCGACCCTGGAGAGCTTTCAGGTCGGTCTTGAAGTAAAAGATAGGACCGTCGTTGCCGACGAAGGAGTATTCGTTGTCGAAGTCCTCGATCAAATCAACCGGCAGAGCGTAAGGCTCGCCGAGATCCTTGTAGGTGATGCGATACTGGTGATTGGTGCCCTTGCTGACGGTCAGAATGAGATAGCGCCCGTCTTCGGTGACGTTCGCTCCGAAATTCCAATCGGGGTGATCGGGCCGGCGATAGACGAGCACATCCTCGCTCTGCGGCGTTCCGAGCCGGTGATAAAACACTTTCTGATTGAGCGTCACCTTCTGAAACGTCTCTCCCGGCTTCGGCTCATCATAACGGCTATAGAAAAAACCTTTGCTATCGGTGGTCCACGACGCTCCGCTGTACTTGATCCACTTCACCTCGTCAGACAACACGCTACCACTGGCGATGTCCAGGACGTGCCAGGTGTTCCAGTCGGAGCCGGCCTCTGCCACGCCGTAGGCCAGGAACTTCCCATCGTCGCTGACTTCCACGCCTGACAGCGCGACCGTGCCGTCCTTGGACCACTTGTTGGGATCGATTAACAAGCGCGGCTCGCCGTCGAGCGAGGCCATCGTGTACAGGACGGATTGATTTTGCAGCCCGTCGTTCTTGGTATAGAAATAGCGACCGCCGATCTTGAAGGGTGCGGAATAGCGCTCGTAGTTCCATAATTCTGTAAGTCGCTTGAGAATCGCCTCACGTTGGGGGATAGCGTGCAGGTAGGCCGAGGTAAGCTTGTTCTGCTCCGCCACCCACTCGGCGACTGCCGGATCTTTGCGGACGTCCTCTTCGAGCCAACGGTACGGATCATCAACCTTGACGCCGTGGTAGTCGTCGGTGTGGTCGATGCGTTTGGTTTTGGGGTAAGACAGATGCGTTTCGTCGGCCAGGAGGGTCGTCATACTGAACAGTAAAGTTGCGAGGAACAAGGCGCCCCAGGTGCTGCTCTTGAGCATCCCCAGCTCCTTTCGAAGAAGACTAACCACATAGTCACCACGAATCACACGAATAACACGAATAAGAGACAAGAAGAAAAAAATCAAGAACTTCGTTCCGGTAGTCTCCTTTTTCTTTTTTTCTATTCGTGTGATTCGTGTGATTCGTGGTGACTCTCTTCCTCTGTGGCTCTGTGGTGAAGTTTCTCCGTTATGCCGCCCGATCGACGGCGCGGCGCAGCGCGGCGGCCACGTCGGTCTTCTCCCACGAAAAACCGGGCAGTTCGCGGCCGAAGTGACCGTGCCGCGCGGACTCGCGGTAGATGGGGCGACGCAGGTTGAGGGATTCGATGATGCCCTTGGGCGTCAGTTGGAAGTGCTTGCGAATCAGCTCGGCGATGTCGGCGTCACGCAGGCCGCGCGACGCTGTGCCGAAGGTGCTGACCCAGATGTTCAGCGGCTCCGGATAACCGATGGCGTAGGACAACTGCACTTCGCACTGTGCGGCCAGTCCGGCAGCAACGATGTTCTTGGCGATGTAGCGGCCCATGTAGGCGGCTGAGCGATCGACCTTGGTCGGGTCCTTGCCGCTGAAAGCGCCGCCGCCGTGTCGGCCGCGTCCGCCGTAGGTGTCCACGATGATTTTGCGGCCGGTCAATCCACAATCGCCGTGCGGTCCGCCTTCCAGGAAGATGCCCGTCGGATTGATGTGGCAGTAAATCACCTCGTCGTCGTGACGGCGCGGCGAACCACCTGGGGGAATCAGCTCGATCTGATCGCGGTCCTTGACCAGCTTTTTGTTCTCAGCTTGCAACGTCGGAATAATCAGCTTCTTGATGATCTCTTCGCGAGCAGCGTTGGAGAAAGAAGTCCGGCCGTCGCGCTTTTCGACCAGACTATCGTCGTGCTGAGTCGAAAGCACCAGCGTATGAATGCGGTGGAAGGTGCCGTCCTCGTTGTATTCGACTGTCACCTGGCTCTTGGCGTCGGGACGAACGAAGGGCAGCTCCCCGCTTTTGCGCAGTCGAGCATGATTTTCCACGAGGCGATGAGCCAGATAGATGGGCATCGGCATGAACGTATGCGTTTCATTGCAGGCGAAACCGAACATCATCCCCTGATCGCCGGCCCCGCCGACATCGACGCCGCAGGCGATGTCGCGCGATTGGCTATGCAGATGGCACTGCACCTGGCAAGTGTCCGCCGCGAAGCCGATGTTGGGATCGACGTAGCCGATCTCGCGGATGGCGTCGCGGACCAGACGATCGACGACAGACCGGCTCAAGTTGGCTTGCGTGGTGATCTCCCCGGAGACAATGGCCAAATCTGTCGTTACCATCGTTTCACATGCGACGCGGCTTTGTGGATCTGCTGCGAGACAGTGATCGAGAATAGCATCACTAATTTGATCGGCTACCTTGTCGGGGTGGCCCATAGACACGGATTCGCTGGTGAACAAATGACGGTTCGCGCTCACGATACGGTTCCTCGAATAATAGGGAGACATCGACTGCTTTGGACGCTTGGCGGATTATACTTAACAGAGTGGAAGGGAGGCAATTTCAAGTTGGACAAATTATGCGGAATGTGACACAGCTGTAGCGAATGAGCGAGGCTACTTGTTGCTCGATCCGTGCTGTTGCGTTCCATCTGCTTGCTTGTTCTTGGCCTCTAGCACCGGCGGAGGAGCGATTAATTTGCCGGCGGCGGGGCGTTCCCAGAGCTTCTTGCCGCTGGACAGATCGACCACCCGAAGGAGTTGCGGTTGGACGTTCGGCTGATCGAGCGCGCCGCGCAGCGTTCCGGGCACCAGGTAAAGGACGCGCTTGCCCAGGACAAGAATGCTGTTCATGCCGGCTTCATCTGGGATACGACCTAGCGGCTTCCCTGTATCCACCGAGAACAGCCACCACATCGGTTGCTTTTTGTGCGACAGCGAAGTCTGTTCGTCGGGGCCAGGGTTGGCTTCGCGCAGACACAGGATTTGTTCGTCCAACGTCGTCCGCACAAGCAGCCGTTTGCCGCGCAGAAGCTCTTTGGGCTGTTCTTCCGTGTCCCTCTGCCGGTCCCACGAATGCAGGACGAGACATTGGTTTCCCTTCTCTTCCTCCAGAGCGAGGACTTTCCACTGCTGCCCAACGATTTTTTGCCAGCGTAGCGCTTTCTTCTCCAGTTGCTCCGGCAACGGAGCGGGGGTGGTCGCGGGTTTCGCCCCCGCTGGCAGGACCTCGATTTGCCCTGTGCGAAGGTCGAAGCGAGCGATGCCGCGAGAATCCTTGCGCGCGGCCGCTGCTTCTTCCGGCGTGGGCGGCGTCCTACCGACATACCAGGCGCTGGCTTCCCAATCGAGAACGAGTTGATGCTTGTCCAGGCGCCATTGCGTCACAAAGGAATGCCCATATGCCTCGCCGGTCACTGCCCAGGCCGGCAAAACGAGCGCGTCAGATTCAAAATCGCAATGGCCGTAGTTCTTCACATCCAGACGAAGAATCCGCAAACGGTTGCGTCGGGTTCCTGCCTGAGCCAGCAAATGATCGCCGTCCATCAATAGGGGTCTCTGTGCCTCATGGGTCTGCCACAGTACTTTGCCGCTGGCAAGATCTATCGCCTCGATGCGCTCGTCGGCGCTGGCGAAATAACCGATGTGCCCGGCAGAATCGGTAATCCCGCCCGGCAGGCGGATCGTTGAATCGGCTGGCGGCTGGGGCTTTGCTGGAGGGGCAGCTGCGGCCGAGAGAGTAGCAGACAACAACAGGCTGAAGAACAAGATTCGACAACGACAGACTTGGTTCATGCTCGCACCCCTCTTCCCTTCCGTCTCCTGAATCGGGAATGGGAGAGGAGACGAGAAAGTGAAAGGGGACTCTTGAACGCACAATAGCTGAGGCGCCCCGGTTCAACCATCATAATGCGCACATTTTCAGTCGTGCTGGAGCGTGCGGTAGGGCTCATCTTCGCCGCCAAAGCCGCCGAGATAAACCCGGCCGCTCGCCACACGATCATCGCAAGCGATCTAGAATGGGTGTTCGATGCCGGCCCAGATTTGCATGGGAGCACTGCTGTTAACGGTTTTGGCCACATCGACGCGAAAGATGGTGCGCTCAACAAATGTGAACCAGGCCACGTCCAGGCGCAGTCCGGCACCGACAGCCTCGGCGAGGCCGCCGACCGATTGATCGCGCAGATAGACGTTGCCCACGTCGGTGAAAGCGGCCGCGTAGATGTTTCGCAGATTCAGAGCACGATCGAGGCAGCTCCAGTTCACATCGCGGAGCACCGGAAAGCGCCATTCGAGACTGCCGACCCACAACATGCTCCCCTGCCGTTGTGCCAGGCTGAAGCCGCGAAACAACTCGCTGCCCCCCAGAGCGAAATATTGGACGTAGTTGGGCAAACCAAGAGCACCGTAGGCGCGAAATGCCAGGACAGTATCGGAGAACCAGCCCAGGCCGTCGGGCATCGCTTGCACGTACGTCGCCTGCGCCAGCAGCTGATGTGAGCCGTTGGTGCCGAAGATCTCATCTGGCGGCGTGTTGGGCGTATGCAAGCCCGGCAAAACCAGACCGGCGGCGTAACTGATGTCGGCGGAGAAGCCGCCCTCGGGATTCCAGTACGGCGTCAGATAGTTGATGTGATAGTGAAGTCCGCCCATCCCTTGATGGCTGAAGCGCTCCGCTCCGGGAACGCTCTCGATTGCGAAAGGCAACAAGTTGTCCGCGATGGTGAGGAACGTTTCGACGTAATGAAACGGCGGCAAATACAAACTGTCGGAATAATCGATGACGTAACGTCCATAGACGACGCCGCGGTTGGCCGGCGTCTCGCCGGCGTATGTGCCGGCGATGCGGCGCTCGAAGACGAAGCCGCATTCGGTATGCGGCCACGGAAAGTGATCGAAGATGCCATCGACGCCCTCGACAATATCGCGGTAGTCAGTGCGATAAGCGCCATAAACGCCGCCCTCGAAAAAGGCAGTTCGGTAAGCGCCGGCGCGTACGCCGAAGCGCGTCGAGCGTGTGAACCATGGATTATCGTAGGTCGGCGCGAAGATCCACGGACCGAGAATGACGTTCCAGCGGTCGTAGGAGTTCGTCAGTTCCGTCTCATCCAGCATGGTGTAGACCGGAGTGACGCGGATGCGCAGACACGGTTTCCAGTAGTTGTTCGCTGGGTTGCTATCCACCAGGATCTCATCGGGATCAACGGTGATTTGCGTCGGCCAGCATGGCAGCTCGACTTCGATCTGGACGCGGTTCTTTTCCAGGGTTTCGATGCGCGCAGGTGGATCGGTGATTTCGTAAAAACCTCTTTCCGGCACGACCGGGATGCGTACCTGATAACCCTCTCCGTTATCAAGGCGGAAGCCGACGACCGTGGGATCGTTGTAGTCCGCCTTCTGCTTCACAATGAGCGTGACTTTGCAGGGGTTTTTCGGGCGGAAGCAGCTAATCATCGCCGCGCCGCATCGGTGATAGATCGGCGGAGGACGCCGCCCGTTTTTGAGCGATTGAATGTTGACCTTCTCGACGCACCAGTCCGTCAGACCGGCTCCATAGACCCAGTGATCGAAGAAGATCTTCCACGATTTGCGCGTGAATTCTTCCAGATCGCGCTGAAACGTGGCGACGCGCAAGATGCCCCAGGCATGACGCTCGTACACAAAGCGCATGAAATCGAAAAATGCCTTCTCACCCATCTCGTGTTCAATCATGCCGACAATCTTGCTGCCGCGTTCGTAGCACATACTATACAGATCGGCAATGTGGCCGAATTTCGGAATATCCTGCACTGTTGGCGCGGCCTCGGCGCGGGCGAGAGTGCCGTAGAGGTAGAAATAACGAAAATCGTTGCGACGCACGTTCGGCAGCCATTTGAGAGCTGTTGGGTAGTTAACGAGCGGATCGTTGGCGCCGTATTTCGTTCGCATGAGACGATAGGCAAAGTAGGTGGCCAGGCCCTCGTCCATCCAGGTTTCGCTGTAGCCGTGGGTGCCGACGACGTTGTACCACCACTGATGGCAGGTTGCCTGAGCGATCAGGTAATCGACGAAGGCCTTGGCCAGATGCGGCATGTCCATGATGCGCGCGTCGATCATGATGAGCCCGGAACACTCGTTGCTATTCCATCCGAAATACGATTCGACAATGGTGAATTGCCGATAGGGATACGGTCCAAACCACTGGGAATAAGTGGCCAGCGCGTGGCGAGCACTATCCACAATGAACCGCGCGTAGTGTTCGTTCTTGGGGGACGCCAGACAGCGGATTTTGATGTCGCCGCACTGGCCGGTGAACTCCTGAAAATGATCACAGCACACAATGGCGAAATCGCGTGCATAACAAGGGACGAACTCCAGCCGGCGCCGGCCGTCGATCAGCGGATCGTCGCGCGCCACCTCGGCCGAGCACGCAACGTGTTGCTCACGCGGCAACGTGAGCCGAACGGTGAACAATCCCGCCTCGTTGAAGAACGGCTGATGCCAGGAAACATAGGGCGTCGGCTGCCAGCCCTTGTCGTCATAGTACGCCAGGACCGGGAGCCAGTTCGTCAGGAAAGTGGTGCCGTTCCAGTGGCCCCAGCGCCCATAATTGTGCGGCAAAGTCAAAACGAATTCGATTTCGAGCGCGACGGTATCACCCTGCCGGACTGGCTGTGGCAGTGGAACCACCAGTGCGGTATCGTTTTTCTCGTCGTAGCGGAAGTTCAGTTCTCCGCCGTTGGCCAGAACTGCGCCCGGTTTCGCCATCTCTGAAAGCAAGCGCGGTGGCGGCAGCGGATTGGTTTCGCCATCCTGATACGCTATCTTCCGTGGCTGCCCCAGCTCGTCGGCGTTCTCAGCGTGCTCCAGACCCAGCAAGCGCACCTTGCGCACGTCAAGTCGGTGCCCCTCGAAATCGAGCGCTTCGCTGGGCATCATGCGCAAGATCTCGAAAATCTTGGCCGTCATACCCACTTCCTTGTCAGGGAGACGGTAGTGACTGTGGGCATTGAAGATCAATTCGTCCGCCGGTCGAACACAGCAGTTAGTCCAGACGATACGCTGGCGAACCTGGGCGATGTGTTTATCGGTGTCGAGCTGGATATCGAGATAATAGCGGGGAGAATTGGCAGGTGCACCAGCTTGCGCAGAATGGCCGAGCGCGGCGAGAGCCGGCAAGCTGAGCGCCAGGCACAGGCAAGTGCGCATGTAGGGCATGAGCCGAAACATCACAGCCCAGATGGTTCTCTCACCGTTCCCGATAGAACAAGGCGTGGTCGTCGCATAGCATGCCGGACACGGATCTGTCCAGGGCAATCACTCCACGTTGACGCAGGCAGGGACAGACCGTACTATCCGCCGGCACATAGCCCCGGCTTGCCGGAGGCTCAGCTCATCCCCCGGAAAGCCGGGGGCTATCTGAATGCGGAACTCGCAATATGACCTGGCGGAAGTGGTTCGTCCGAAGTCTGGTCTTCTCCGTACTGGCTCTGGCGGTCCTGATCGCCCTGATGTTCGAGTCCTGGACCAATCCCGATACCGTTCGCCGTCTCGTACACGACAAATTACAAACGCTCTTTGTCGGCGCCACGATCAACAGCGATTCCGCACGACTGCGCTTGCTCGGCGGCATCGGCGTCCGCGATTTGCGCATGGCCCGGCGCGACGAACTCGACGGCGGCGACTTCCTTTACGTTCCTTCCGCCGTCATCCATCACGATAAAGAGCATCTGCTCACCGGCAGGCTCGGCGTTGACAGGATCGAGCTATTGAGCCCGCGCTTCCGCATCGTGCGCGAACGCGATGGCCGACTCAACCTCTCCGGCTTGCTGTCGCCGCCCGACTTGAACGTACGGGTTCCATCGGTGGCCGTTAGCGAAGGAATTGTGGTCATCGAGGAGCGGCGCGAAACCGGAACCGCCGTGCTTCTGGAAATCAAGGACGTCAACTTAACGATACAAAACGATCCGTTGTCCACTCTTGTCATCGAGGGCACCGGACAAACAGATACACTCGGTGCAGTGCGGATACATGCGCGTTTCCATCGGCCCACCGATGCCAGCAGTGCCGTGCTGGAGCTGCCACAAGTGCCGGTCGGTCCCCCGTTGTTGCAGCGTTTGGCCGGCTTTTGTCCCACCGCTGCCCACCACCTCCGCGAGCTGACCGGCACTGCCCGTATCCACGCAACGCTGACTTACCGCCCCGGGGAAGCAGAGCCTTTGAACTACGATGTCAAATGCGAGCTAAACAAGGGCCAATGGTGCCACGATTATTTGCCGGCGCCGCTCCAGGACATCCATGCCATATTCCGCTGCATTAACGGCCGAATTCCCCACGCACAGTTACAAGCACGATCCGAAACGGCGAACGTCCAGGTCGATGTTTGGCAGTTGGTTTGGCCCAAGAACCCACCCAACTGCATTGAGGACATCGTGGCCAAAATCCAGGCGAAGGTCGAACACTTCACGTTGACGCCCAACTCCTTCGAGCACTTGTCGGCCAAATGCCAAAAGATCCATAAAGCTTACAATCCGATCGGTCCGGTGAGCGTAACCTACCAGTTCTATCGACCCGATACCGAGCACTGGGAGAAACACTGGACGGTCCAGCCCGAAGGCATGACGGCGGAGTTTGAGGACTTTCGTTATCCGATCGAGGATGTGACCGGCAGCGTCACCCTGGACATGTACAGCAATCGCGATGATTACATCCGAGTCGATCTGACTGGTCGCGGTTCCGATCGTCCCCTGGTGGTGCGCGGCTTCATCCTGGGCGATTCGGAGAGTGAGGTGGATCTGGTCGTCGCAGCCGACCATGTGCCGATCGATCACAAGTTGATTTCGGCCCTGCCGCGGAAAAGCCGCGAATTGGCGCGGAAGTTCCTGCCTCCGGCGAGTCGGGAGTTAGGCCAGACCGATCATCCGAACAACCTGCTACAGCCGGCGGGCCTGGCGAACATCAAGGTGTTCATTCGCCGCGACCGCGGCCAAAGGAGTTTCGCCAACCGCTATCTTATTGGCCTGCACGACGCGTCGCTGAAATACGACCTCTTTCCCTATCCCCTGGAGAATGTGACGGGCATCCTGGACATTCAGCCCGACCACTGGGAGTGCCGCGATTTTCACGGCAGTCACAAGGGCGGCGAAATCGCAGTGAATGGCTGCTCCTCTCACCCGGAGGATGGCGAGGGGCCGAAACACGAACGCGTGACAGTCGCCATCAACGGCAAGGATATTCTGCTCGATCCAGAGTTTGAACAAGCATTGTCGCCGCCCGAATCGGGACGCGCCGCCCTGCGCAATGCCTGGGCGATGCTGGCCCTGCGCGGCCGGCTCAGCTTCGAGTCGGTCGTCGTCGATCAGCCGGATCAGCCGCAAGACATAGATGTGCGCGTGGATATCAAGGGCTGCTCCATGAAGCCGGACTTCTTTCGCTACGCCATGAGCGACGTCAGCGCCGGCGTTCGTTACAATCAGGGACGCGTCTGGGTTCAGGATGTCAGTGCCAAACACGGGACGTGCCGGCTGGGAATGAAGGATGCGGTCATCGAACTGAAACCGGCCGGCGGCTTCGGGGCCTGGTTTACGGACATTAGCGGCGACAATCTCCTGCCCGACGAGGAATTTCTGGTTGCCCTGGGTCCGTTGTTGCGCCGTGGACTGGAACCTTTGCAATTCCGCAAACCCCTCTCCGTCAAGATGTCCAAGCTGACCCTTGACGCACCGGCGGCGCCGGGTGAGGCCATGAAAATCTGGTGGGACGGCGGCGCCAAACTCCGCAAGCAAGCCTTCCAGGCGGGCGTGGAGATCAACGATGTGGACGGCGAGATCTGGTGTCATGGCCATCACAATGGCCGGCAACTCGAACGAATCAGCGGTCACGCTCTTCTCGAGCGCGCCACCATCCTCGGCCAGCCATTTACGCAATTGCAGGGGCGGATCGAGACGGTCCCGGAAACACCGGACATTCTGTCGCTGTACGATCTCAAGGCCAATCTGTTCGGCGGCTTCGTCGGTGGCGAGGCGCGCTTCACGTTCACCTCGCCGTTGCACTATGAAGTTAAGATCGATGCTCTGCGCGTGCAGCTGGAACAGTTTGGCAAACACAACCAACTCGGTTCCGACGCCCAGATCCAGGGACCTGCCAGTGCGTCGCTTCACTTGACCGGCGAAGGCACCGACTTGAGCGGTCTGCGCGGCAACGGCCGCATCGAAGTGTCTCGCGGCAAAATGTACAAGCTGCCCCTGCTTCTGGATTTGCTCAAGGCGATCAGCCTGCGCCTGCCGGATGGGACGGCCTTTGAGCAGGCGCGGATGATCTTCGGCATCGAAGGACCGCAAATGCGCGTTCACGCCATCGATCTGTACGGCAACGCGATCAGCCTGCGCGGCCAGGGCACAGTCAATCTCGACGGCAGCAATCTCAATCTCGATTTCAGCGCCGACTGGGGACGGGTGCCGCAGATGCTGCCGCCGGGAATCAGCGATATCTCGCAGGCCTTTAGCGATCAACTCTTCAAGATTAAGGTGCGCGGCAAGATCAGCTCGCCTCGCTTTGAAAAGGAGGTGATACCCGGCGTGGTTGATCCCATCAAAAAGGCATTGGGGAAATCCTAGATTTAGCGATTTGCGCGATTTATCGTTTCGCGCGAAACGATAAATCGCACGAAGCCCCTAAAGTGTTCCCCCTTGGGGCGCCGATGTTAGGAAGACGCACACGTCTGGCGCGTTCCAATCGGGAACGGAGGTTGCCGTGTTTGGCTCCATCCTTCAACGGATGATCCTGTGGGAGCTTACCAAGGTCTTTCTCATGTCCTTGATAGGCATCACCGGCATCCTTCTCATGGCTGGCATCATCGCCGAAGCGTCGCAGCAAGGACTCGGCCCGACGCAGATTCTCGCCGCTATCCCGTTGCTTGTGCCCAGCACCTTGCCCTACACCATCCCGGCCACCACGCTTTTCGCCACCTGCGTCGTCTACGGCCGCCTGTCGGCGGACAATGAAATCCTCGCCATCAAATCCGCCGGCATCAACGCTCTCACGGTCGTCCGTCCCGGCGTGATTCTCGGTCTGGCCATGAGTGCCGCGACGATGGGCCTGTATTACCGCATCATCCCCTATACGCACCATCTGCTGCGGGCAATGGTCTTCAACGACGCCCAGGAATTCCTCTATTCGCTACTGCGAAAACATCATGAACTTCGCTATTCTTCCTTTCCTTACCAGATTTTCGTCAAGGGAGTCAGGGACAAGAAGCTCCTTGAGCCAATCTTCAAACACAAAGATGCAAAGGGAGCCATCGATTGGGTGGCCCATGGGCGTGAAGCTGAGCTGCAAGTGCATACCGCACAGGGACAGGTGGACATTCTCGTCAAGCACTGCGTCGTATGGGGCGAGAACGATTCGAGCGGCGTCCTGGAAGACAGGACCCTCAATGTTGAATTGCCCAAGGACTTCGGCAAACAGAGCCAGCGCCGGCCACGCGATCTAACGTGGCAAGAGATCTACGATCGAAAAGAACAGCTGCAGAAGGATATCAAGGACATACGAGTTGCCGCTACCTGGGTCACTGCCCGGCGCGCGATGTCCGTAGGAGTGGACGAGCAGCTTGCTGCTTATTTGAAATCGTGTCAGGATAAGATAGACTTGGCTCAGATGGAGATTATTGCCCTGGACGTGGAAGTGCAGATGCGTCCCGCGTTGAGCCTGGGCTGTCTGTTCTTCATCCTGGTCGGCTGTCCGGTGGGTATCTGGTTCAGCCGCAGCGATTACCTCAGCTCCTTCATCACCTGCTTCTTGCCGATCGTCTTCACCTACTATCCGTTGATGTTGTGCGGCACCGGCATGGCCAAGGAAGGCAAAATCAACATGATTCCGCTCGTCTGGGGCGCCGATGCGGTCGTTGGCCTGATAGGCGTGATTCTCTTCTGGCGCTTGCTCAAGAACTAATCACGAAAACACGAAATCACAAAACACGAAAAAAGAGAGACATAACAAATCTCTTTTTTCGTGTTTTGTGATTTCGTGTTTTCGTGATTAACTTTTCACTCCGCCTCAGCGAATTCGGCGAGGCGTTGACTGCGGAGCGGTTGGCGTAGCTTGAGTAGGCCGCGCGCCTCGATCTGGCGGATACGTTCGCGGGTGATGCCGTACGCTCGCGCGACTTCTTCCAGCGTTCGAGGCTGGCCGTCACGCAGACCGAAGCGCAGTTCGATCACTTCGCGTTCGCGCGGCGTCAGCGACCGCAAAACCTCGGCGATGCGCTCGCGTAGCAAGTGCTGATCGACCTGCTGGCCTGGATTGGCGGCATCTGGATCGTCGAGGAAATCTTCCAGAGCGCGTTCGCCGTCGCCCCCAAGCGGCTCGTGCAGGCTTACGGGATGCCGCGACACCACGCGAAGCGATTGCGTCTCCTCCGCCGTGACACCGAGGACGGCAGCAATTTCTTCCACGGTCGGCTCGCGACCCTGTTGAATCGACAATTCGCCGCGGACACGTTCCACCGCCGCCAACGTGCCGACCTGGTGGCAGGGCACGCGGATGGTACGAGCATGGTCGGCCAGAGCGCGGGTGATACCCTGGCGAATCCACCACGTCGCGTAGGTGCCGAACTTGTAACCCAGGCGATGTTCGTACTTGTCAACGGCCCGCATCAGGCCACGATTGCCTTCTTGGATGAGATCGGAGAACGGCAAGCCCCGGCTGCGATAACGTTTGGCGATCGACACAACCAAACGCAGATTGCCCTCAGCCAATTCGCGGCGTGCCTTCTGGTACTCGATGCGGCGATGCTCAAGAACGCGCACCAGCTGGACTAGATCGCTGGCGGAGGAGCGAACTTCCAGCGTGAGATCGCGCAGCTGCTTGGCAGCCTTGGTTCGGCGCTCCCGGTCGGCGGACGAGCGATGTCCGGCGTCCTTATCTCGATCCAGCTGCGCCATTTGCCGGGCAAAACTCCGCAGCTCATCGACCCAGCGGTCCAGAAGATCGATGCGCGGCGACAACTCCTCGGCAAGACGCACGGCCTTGCGGAGGCGGCGCCACTGTTCGCGGCGAATTCGGTGATACCCGGAGGCAGAGCCGGAGCGTAGCCGACGGAAATCACAGTCAGCGGCGTCGATGAGCTTGTGCAACGTCCGCAGATTGTGCGGCATGCGCTGTAAGATGTGTTCGCGGCTGAGTCCCAGCGTCGTCACCACGTCAATCGTGGGGTCGAGGGCCAGCTGACCGGCACGAACGCGCTCGAAGGTATCCACGATACAGGATAGGGTGCGCCAGTTCATCATGGCCGCGTGGCGATAACGGCTGCGCTTCCGTTCCAACCGTTCGGCCAGAGCCAACTCCTGATCGCGGCTTAACAGCGGGATGGCGCCCATCTGACGCAAATACAGACCCAAGGCGTCGTCAGGCGCGTGCGTGTCCTCTTCTTCCAGCTCGGTTGTGGCAGCCGGCTCTTCAGCTTCGGTCTCTTCCCGATCCTCATTTTCTTCGGCGGCAAAGGTATCGTCGGGCATTTCGCTCCAGGGAGTTTCACGGCGCGCGGTCTGCTGTGCCCCTGCCTCTGGCACAAAAGTGTTGGGCGTTACCAACGCGGGCTCCGAAACCGCGTTCTTGGCTGTCCGCTTTGTTGTCCGTCTGATGACCATGGCTCTGTCCTGTTGAGGCCATCCCCTTCCGGGAACGGGGATGTCAATCTCGATTGCCGCCGGTTCATCTTCCCAGCGCTCCCAACGGCACAAGAAAGCACATTGCGTTCCACTCCCGGCGCCACTAACCTCGATCACGGCCATTGCGAGTGCCCCGCGGCCGGAAATCGATTCAGCTATCCTATGAATCCATGCAGTACCACCAAGAGGGTGGCGGGGAGGGTCGCCACTTTCTCCGCTGCGCTGGGGACTCTTACTTGGATGCTCGAAGAGCGCCGGGGGTTGCAGCCTGATAGCGGCCAATGTTCCTACTTTTCATTGTACGCAGATCAAGTCGTCCGAGTTTCGCTACCAACGAAAATAATGTCTCCTCTGGTCGCTATCAACGGAAAAAAACTTCAACAGGGAAGTTTTTCCCAGGCTGGCCGCGTCTGTTGGAAGGGGAGATGCCCAACAACTGTTGATATGTTTATTCTAGCTCATGGAAGGCCGGCATGCCCTTTGCATTTTAGAGAGGGGAATTCCCTCTAGGCGGCACAGGCATTCCTGCCTGTGCCGCCGATTGGAACCTGCTCCCGGCGAACAAGGTCCGCCCAGCGCTGGTATGAAAAAGGTCTGAATTTACTTGCTCGAGGCGGCGCGAAGTGCGATGATAGCATAGCCGAGCATTCGCAGGGAAAGTAGAGGCTGAGGAACGAGCCGCAGCGATCCATACTCACTTTGTCTGTTAGGGGAGGTTGCCATGTACATCCGGGTTGGAAGGTCTCTTGGAATGGCTCTGGGCATCCTTGCCCTACTTGGGCCGCTGGTCGCCAGGAGCCAGGCTCAGTTTTCTATATCTGTGGGCGTCGGAGCGAATCCGTATGTCAACCCGATGGCAGGAGGCGGCTTCGGCTTCAGCGGCTTCGGCTTCGGTGGTTGGGGCGGTGGTTTCGGCGGCCTGGGTTATGGCAGTCTTCTACCGGGGGGAGGAATGGGCGCCTACGGCGGCATGGGCGGCGGTCTGGAGTCGGGCCTTCTCAGCGGCGCGGGTTTTGGCTATGGCTATGGGTACGGTTTCGGCCTGGCGAACACGCAGTGGATGATGAACCCTTATCAGGGCTACCTGCAGGGGGCGGGCGATATCACACGCGCCAACGCCCAGTACTATCAGACTCTCCAGCAGGCCAAGCTGACCCGTCAAGAAGCGATTCGCTCCTCCCTGGAGACGCGGCGAGCCATGATCGAAGAGGCCGAATGGGAACGCGCTCACATGCCCGATCCGGAAAAAATTCGCCAGCGAACGCTGCAACGTGAGCTGACGACCGCTCGCGCCGCTCCGCCGCCTACCGACATCTGGTCCGGGCGGGCCCTCAACGCCCTTCTGCGGCATCTCATCACGCAGATCGGAGACGGGGCCAAAGGTCCCCGAGTTCCGCTCAGCGAAGACCTGGCCAAGCACGTCAACGTGAAGGTCGGCGATTCGTCTGGCAACGTCTCGCTCTTGAAAAACAAGGGCGAGCTGGACTGGCCGGAAGCGCTGCAGGGAAGCGTCTTCAAGGAAGGCCGCGAACAGATCAACGCCCTGATCCAGCGAGCCTACCGCAGCGTGGACTCCGGCAATGCTCCCGACCCTGCGACCCTGAACGATTTGCAGGCTCAATTCCGCAAACTTCGCGAAACTCTCAGAAACAACGTGTCCGACCTGAAACCCGATGAGTTCATCGAGGCGCAGCGCTACGTCAATGAAGTGGGTCAGACCGTCAAGGGATTGCAGGATCCCAATGTCGTCCACCAGTTCAGCGACGACTGGAAGCCAAAGAAGGCTCGATTCGTACACGAACTGGTGCAACACATGCGCGACAAGGGATTGCTGTTTGCACCCGCATCGGATGATGACCAGGCGGCCTACATCGCCCTCTATCACGCCCTGGCAGCTTTCGATGCCGGAATGACTCGCGTTGCCCGCGGCACGTCAGACGCTGGCGAGAACAGGTAATCCAATTCACGAATGGCGAACGCGGGGCGTGAGCCCCCTGTTTTTCGGAACAGGGGGGTCACGCCCCGCGCTTGCCTTTCCCACGAACCTCGCGTCTCCCATCTGCGTACAGATAAGAGAAGAGGTCCACGGCAAACGCCGCTGACACATCCAACAGTGGACGAGCCTCGGAACGGTCCTCTTCCATTACACAACCGCAACTTCCGGTTTCTCGCTCCTCGTTCGCGCTGCGCGCTTGCGCGCGGAGGAGCCGATTTCAGAAAGGATTTAAGTCCATGAGACGAAAGAGCCTCGTCAGTATTTGCCTCGCCGTCGCCGTTCTGGCCGGTGGCGCCCTTGGCGGTTCCATCCTCAAGGGCCAGGTCAAGACCACCCCGGCCCTACCGCCAGAGCTGACCTCGTACCGCGACGTGGTCAAGAATGTTCTGCCCGCGGTCGTCAGCATCGAACGGCGTTTCAAGCCTGTTGCTCACCACAAATCACATGGGGCTGACGCCCCCCGTTCAGAGACGCGCAAGTTCTTCAAGGAATTCGCCGTCCCGGGAACTCCCAACGATCAGCTGCCCGAAGAGTTTCGCAAGTTCTTCGAAGGCTTCGGTAAACAACCTTTCCACATGCCCGAAGAAATGCCCCGGCAACACGGGTTCGGCTCCGGCTTTATCATTGATCCGCAGGGAGTGATCGTCACCAATCATCACGTCGTGGACGGCGCCGATGAAGTGCTGGTCGAGCTGCGCGACGGCCGCAAGTTTACTTCCAAGGACGTCAAGAGCGATCCCAAGACCGATCTGGCAATCGTCCGCATCCAGACCAAGGAGCCGCTGCCTTGCCTGACCTTCGGCGATAGCTCCAAGATGGAGATTGGCGATCGCGTATTGGCAGTAGGCGCCCCCTTCGGCCTGACCGGCACCGTGACGCAAGGCATCGTGAGCGCCAAGGGACGCAACCTGCACCTGAATATGTATGAAGACTTCTTGCAGACGGATGCGGCCATCAATCCGGGCAACAGCGGTGGACCGCTGGTCAATCTCAGCGGCGAAGTGATCGGCGTCAATTCGGCGATCCAGAGCCGCAGCGGCGGCTGGCAAGGCGTCGGCCTGGCCATCGCCTCGAACATGGCCCGCGATGTCACATCGCAGCTGCTCAAAAGCGGAGTGGTGCATCGCGGTTATCTCGGCGTTTCGATCAAGGATCTTGATTCGGAAGTCGCCTCGCGCCTGGGCCTGGATAACCAGAAAGGCGTGCTGGTGGCCAAGGTGGTCGAGGGATCACCGGCAGCAAAAGCGGGTTTGAAAGACGGCGACATCATCACTTCCCTGGCCGGCAAGCCGGTCCAGAACGGCCACGATTTGCAGAGCGCTGTCGCAACCCTTCCGCTCAATCAGCCAGTAAGCCTCACCCTCCTGCGCGACGGTGAGCGCAAGGAACTGAACGTAACAGTCGTGGAGCAACCGTCCAAGTTTGGCTTGAAGGATGAACTGACGAGGCAAGAGCCTAATGCTGAGAAACAATCTGACGAGCTGGATAAACTCGGCGTCGAGGTCGCCGAAATGACGCCGGAGCTGGCAAAGCAGTTCGGCTTCAAAGACGACGCCGAAGGCGTGGTTGTGACGCAAGTGCAGCCGGACAGCCCGGCAGCCGATTCAGGGCTGCATCGTGGCATGTTGCTCGTCAAAGTGGACAAGAAGAGCGTCAAGGACATCGCCGGTGTGCGCGAAGCCGTCGCCAAGGCAAGTTCGGATAAAGGTGTGCTCTTGCAAGTACGCAGTCCGAAGGGCGGCACGGATTATGTCGTGGTGAAGGTTCCGACGGCCACCGCGGAAAAGAAGTAGCAATCCCTGTTCCTACCAGCCCGAAGCGTGAGCGAGGGCGGCCCTCGCTCACGCTTCGGGCTGGTGTTGTTTTCACTTCATCTTCTGCTCAATCACCATCGGTTCGTACTTGCCATTGCGAACGAGGATTTTGAACTTCGTCGATTCGATGTCATCTTCCTTGCGGCTGGGATGCCGCTTGGTCAAATAATCAATCTCCAATTTCAGAAGCTTCTCTTCGAGCTCGATCGGCATGAAGGCGAGGAAATGGCTCGGCCGGAGTTTCAGTTGGAGGACGGTCATGACTCCCTTCACCGAGTCGGGGTTGTCGTCCGCCCAGCGAACCAGTCGCTGAATACTCGAAAAGTCTTCGTCGAGCAGCTTCGCAGGTCGAGAACCGAGGTCGCGGATGATCTTGTATTCAGTCCCATTGGCGTCCTCGCGGACGGGAACGGCAAGGATGGCGCCCAGTCCGCGAAGCTGAGATACGTAATCGGCACTGTTGGGAGTGTTGAACAGCATGGACCAGCGGAGCATGCGTTTTTCGCGCTGGCTGGGAGTGCCGACTCCTGGACCGACTCCGCTGCCGATCCCGGGGCCTTTGCCGTCGCCGCTGCCGCCGCCACTACCCGTGCCCCCTTTTCCGTGACCTCGGTTGGACGAGGGCTTGCTATCCGAGGATTGCATTGAACCCGCTCTGATGCGCAGATTCTGAAAAACCTTGTTCGCGTCTTCGGGACTTTGAATCTTAGGTCTGGAGTCCTCGAATTTCGGTTTCGCCGCATCGGGCTTGACATCGATCTTCGGAGGTGCAATATCCTCGGCCGGGACGTCTTCCGTTGCTGACTTGTCCGGCTCCTTGCCGACCTCGACCAGGTCAGAGCCAGCGTCGGAGCCGCGGCCGCGAGCATTCGGATCACCGCCGCCTCCGCTTAGTTGCACCGCCTCGACGGGCAACTGTCGGCTACTGTGGTTCAAGAGCACGGTGCCAATCCACGCCAACAATATCATTAGCCCCAAGGCGAGGACGTGTACCACAAGTGAACCTGCGCTCGACAGTGGTAACTCGGCATGCGGTGAATAACGCTGCCAGAAGCGTTCGTCCGGCGGAACCAGTGGAGATGCGGTTTTCTTGCCGGTTTTGTCCGAAGAAGGCGCAGCTTGCGACATGATTGGACCTGCTCGTGAGAGGAAAAAGGGGCGTCCTTGCGATCCAAGAACTATACCTTTAGCTTAACGGACGAGAGGCAGGGAGGGCAAGCGAAATGTAAACAGAGCCGCGACCGTAAGGGAGCGGTGGAGGCTGTTTCCACCGCTCCCTTACGGTCGCGGCTCGGATTGGATTACTCCAGAATGGTAGGCTGAGCAGCCTCATTCAGAGGCGGCCATTCTTTGTCGATGCCTTCGTCTTCGATCTGGCGGAGCTGGGCCTCGGTGATCTCGAACTGTTTGATGACGTGTTGTACGGACTCCGGCACAGTCATGATGCCGAGATCCTGTGTCGCCACCAAGGCGTGAAAAATCTCTTGTCGCTGTTTAGTTGTCAAGCGTCTGGTACGCATGAATTCCTCCTTCACGGTGTGGGTTTGCGTCGTGCTTTCCCTAAGCCACAAAAAATTGTTACTACCGGCTGCCGCCTGGGCTCGACGGCCGGCAACCTCTTGGAACCAGCGTAGCGTATCCCTTGCATGCCGCTCGTGGGATCCATCTGCACGGAGGAGGGCGAGGGCGCGATGGTTAGAGACAGGAATGCAGAACCTGTCCAACAGTCTCCCCTACTGGAGAGACTGCGTGTCTCATTTCTTTCAGTATACGCACCACCTAGTCATTCGTATGCAAAAATCCGGAATTTTTTTTATACAATCTCACGAATCATTCTTTACGCTAAAAAAGACATTCCGAGACAAAGATAATTCCTCCGCGGAAACCTTTTCCTTGCAAGGATCATGCCATGCGAAGAGTAGACAGTTGGCGATCGGGAAAGTCTATCCTCTTGTCAGCACTTGCCTTAGGGCTGTTAACGACGAGTCCCTCGTCGGGTGATGACGCCAAGTCACGCAGCAACGCGGTTAAAGAGCGACTCGACTCGGATTACGAGCGGCTCGATGCGCTTTACAAGCACCTGCACGCCAATCCCGAGTTGTCCTTGCACGAGGCACGAACCTCGGCCCGGCTGGCTCAGGAGCTGAAAGAGATAGGCTTCGACGTCACCGAACGGGTCGGAGGGTACGGGGTCGTCGGCGTGCTGAAAAACGGCGATGGGCCTACTGTCATGGTGCGCACCGACATGGACGCTTTGCCGGTCGTCGAGCGCACGGGTCTGCCCTATGCCAGCAAGGTGCGTACGCGTGACAAGAATGAGAACGAGGTCGGCGTCATGCACGCCTGCGGTCACGATATGCACATGACGTGCTGGGTTGGCACCGCGCGACTGTTGGCCGGCATGAAAGATCGCTGGAAGGGTACTCTCGTCTTCATCGGACAGCCGGCCGAGGAGATTGGCGCGGGCGCGCGGATGATGCTGGAGGCCGGCCTGTTCAAGAAATTCCCCAAGCCGGACTACGGCCTTGCTCTCCATTGCGCCGCGAATGTTCCTCACGGCTCGCTGGTCTACAGTGAAGGACTGGCGCTGGCCAACGTGGATTCCGTGGATATCCTCGTCCGCGGCAAGGGCGGTCACGGCGCCTACCCGCATACCACAATCGATCCGATCGTCTTGGCCGCGCGGATTGTCTTGGACTTGCAGACGCTTGTGAGTCGGGAGAATAATCCCGTCGATCCTGCTGTAGTGACGGTCGGCTCCATCCACGGCGGCAGCAAGCACAACATCATTCCTCATGAGGTGCGCTTGCAGCTGACGGTGCGCAGCACCAAGGACTCAGTACGCCAGCATTTGCTCGACGGCATCAAACGCATCTCCGACGCGGCGGCCAAGGGTGCGGGCGCGCCGCCGCCGGAGGTCAAAGTCAACCCTGCGGAGTTCACGCCGGCACTCTATAACGATCCGGAGCTGACACGTAAGACGATGGCCCTGTTCAAGGACGTGCTCGGCAGCGACAAGGTGGTGAGTCGTCCGCCCTCGATGGGAGGCGAGGACTTCAGCCGGTATGGCCGCGCCAATGTGCCGGTCTGTCTGTTCTGGCTGGGCACTGTCGATCCGAAACGCATCGCCGAGTCAGAGCGCGACGAGACCAAGCCACTGCCGTCGTTGCACTCCGATCTTTTCGCACCAGTGCCGGAGCCGACGATCAAGACAGGTGTACTTGCGATGAGCATGGCTGTGCTAAATGTGCTGGGAAAATGACGGGACAAAACGGTTTCGTGCTCTGGGGAGCGGTGTGGGTTACCGCTCCCCAGAGCACGGCTCAGAAAGCATCTCATTTTTTTCGCACTTCTTGTCGATTCAAAACAATCCCGTTCGACTATTGGGCAGTAGAAGGGCTTGATTTCCAAACTCGGCTGCTGTCGAGAAGGGAGAACAATCGTGACAATCCAAAGAATTACGCCATTCCTCTGGTTCGATCATCAGGCGGAAGAGGCGGCCGACTTTTACACGTCGATTTTTCCCAACTCGAAGATTGTGAATGTAGTCCGCTACGGACCTGGAGCCATGGGACCCGCCGGTTCCGTGATGACTGTGGAGTTTCTGCTGGAAGGACAGACGTTCGTCGCCTTGAACGGCGGACCACATTTTAAGTTCACCGAAGCGGTCTCATTCGTTGTCAACTGCCAAACTCAAGACGAAGTGGATTTCTATTGGGAAAGACTGTCGGCGGGAGGCGGCGAAGTTCAGTGCGGCTGGCTCAAAGACAAATTCGGATTATCGTGGCAGATCGTCCCGACCTTGCTGATCGAATTACTGAGTGATTCCGATCCCGAAAAGACCCAGCGTGTCACCAAGGCGATGCTGACGATGAAGAAACTTGACATCCGCGCACTCAAGCGAGCCTGCGATCAAGTTTGATTGTAACCGCTCTTAACCTTTACTTAAGGAGTTAAACGATGAGCAAGTCCACAAAACCGATTCCCTCAGGCTACGAGAGCCTGATTGCGCATCTGGTGTGCAGTCCCTGCTCCGAGGCCATCCAGTTTTACAAGAAGGCTTTCGGCGCCGAGGAGATCTGCCGGATACCGGCTGCGGATGGCCGTCGGATCATGCATGCGGAGATTCGCATCGACAGGAGTTTCGTATTCCTGGCGGACGACTTCCCGGATTTCTGTCCGAGCGGCAAGTCTTCGTCGCCGTTGGCGCTCAAGGGAACACCGGTCACGATCCACCACTATGTCGAGAACTGCGATGCCGCCATTAAGCGGGCCGCGGACGCAGGTGCAACCGTCCTGATGCCCGCCGCCGATATGTTCTGGGGCGATCGCTACGGTCTGGTGAGCGATCCCTTCGGCCACAAGTGGGCGTTCGCGACACACCAAATGGATCTCACTCCTGAGGAAATGAAAGCGGCGATGGATTGCGCCTTTGCACAGAAATCATAGGAGGGCGATGATGCAGCGTTTTTTGGTTAGCCGCGACCCGAAAGGGAGCGCGAACGCGCTCCGCTGCGCGTCGCGGCTAACCCCACGTTACTTTTTCGCAGCGATTCGGTTACAAATGCTCCGGAGGCGATTCTCAAGCTTTTACCGAGCTGGACATGCGCGAGTTTGTTGGCGAACTGTACCAGCGTGAATCCCGGCGAGTATATGCAACGCTCGTCCGTTTGTTGGGCGACTTCGATCTGGCGGAGGAGGCCATGCACGAGGCCTTCGCCGCCGCGATTGAACAATGGCAGAAATACGGCCTGCCGGCCAACCCCCGCGCCTGGCTCGTCTCCACAGCTCGATTCAAGGCGATCGACACCCTTCGACGCCGCTCGCGCACTGACGACATGCGGGATGCCCTCGTGCGTCGTGTGGATGAGCTTTCGAGCATCAACGCCGAACGCGCCGCACACGATATCGAAGACGATCGCTTACGCCTCATCTTCACCTGCTGTCACCCGGCCCTGGCGCCGGAGGCCCAGATCGCGATGACGTTGCGCGAAGTCTGCGACCTGACGACCGAACAGATCGCGGCGTCCTTTCTGACCAGTCCGACGACGATCGCTCAGCGGATTGTTCGAGCCAAACGGAAAATCCGCGAAGCCAAGATCCCCTACGAAGTACCGTCGCTGACCGATTTCCCCGACCGCCTGGCTTCCGTCCTGTCCGTCATCTACCTGGTATTCAACGAGGGCTACTCGGCATCGAGTGGAGATTCGCTGACCAGGCCGGATTTGTCGGGCGAGGCCATTCGCCTGGGCCGATTGCTGGTGGAGTTGTTGCCCGACCCCGAAGCGATGGGATTGCTTGGTCTGATGGTGCTTCACGAATCTCGACGAACGGCACGGACGACAGCCGAAGGCGATCTCATCTTGTTGGAGGACCAGGACCGCTCGCAATGGAGCCAGGAATTAATTGCCGAAGGCCGGGAGTTGATCGACCGTTCGCTCGCCTCGCGGCGGTTCGGCACATACACGATTCAGGCTGCGATCTCGGCCGTTCATGCCGATTCGGCGAGTCCGGGCCAGACCGATTGGGCCCAGATTGTGGCGCTTTATGATGTTTTGCTGCGATCCTCGCCATCGCCGGTGGTCGAGCTCAATCGGGCCGCCGCCATTGCCATGCGCGATGGGCCGGCTACCGGTCTGGCCCTGATCGACGACATCCTCAAGGGCGGCGAGTTGTCGAACTATCACCTCGCTCACGCAGCCCGCGCCGACCTCTGCCGCCGACTTGACCGAACGGAGGATGCCCGTATTTCCTACGAGCGCGCGTTGAGCCTGGCGCAGCAAGAGCCGGAACGTCGATTTCTCCGGAAACGGCTTAGGGAACTCGATTAGGTAAAAACTCTCACCTGCTGTCGATTCAGGGCGACTTCGTCCGACTATTGATTGTTAGGGATGAGATACCCGGTTTTTTCTCCGTGGAGGAAATGATGAAGTACATGTTGCTCGTTTACACGGCCGAAGATGTGTGGACGGAAGAAGAGCGCGGCAAGTGTATGGCGGAATCGACGAATCTCTGCCACGAGCTGGCCGCGCAAGGTCGCTATCTCGGGGCGTCGCCGCTGCACCCGGTAGCAACAGCCACTTGCATTCGTGTCCGCAACGGCAATCGCCTCACCACCGACGGGCCGTTCGCCGAAACGACCGAGCAGCTGGGCGGCTACTTCTTGATCGATGTGGCCAACCTTGATGAAGCGATGGCTGTCGCGGGCCGGATTCCGGGTGCGGCCAAGGGAACGATCGAGATTCGTCCCGTCTTCGAGCTTTCTGGACTGCCGCAAACAAAGTAATCCAGGGCGTTCTCAGCCTGAGGCGTGAGACGACTGCCTTCGCTCACAACTCAGGCTCGGACCCAGGCGGCCCATCATTCTAACGAAAAAGCAAACAGACTGCCCTTGAGATCCAGTAGCGGGATGGTATACTCCCGCGCGCAATGGAGAGGAACAGAGCAGAAGGGACAGTGCTATCGCCCTTTTCCTTCTTGTTGGCGAAGGCGGTTTCTATGATGCGGAGCAGCTCCAAAACGCTGGTCGGTGTCGTTCTCGCCTGCGTGCTGCTGTCCTATGTGAGCGGCGTACAACGACCATTCCACTGCGTCCATCCACACAACCGGAACAGCCACAATCGCCATCGCGCACTTGTTCGCCTGCGCCGTTGCCGGGGCGACAACCCGGTCCATCACCCGGTACGACCCTGCAAAAACGCCATGCTGCCACCCGATGATGATGACACCGTCGATCCGAAGCAATCTCACGCCATCGACGGCCAGGTACGCTCAACTGCTATTTATCAGGATGCGACCGCTCGCTCTCTCTCGCCCGAGTTCAGCCCACGGCCTCTTCCCACAGAAGTGCCTCGGCATCAGACCTTGTGCATCCTGCTGATTTAGTCCGCTCCTCCTTCCTCACGCTGTGTAATGACTCGGACGGAGAAGCTCCGCGTCTGGGTCGTCCGTGTATTCTCGCCTTTCTCATGGGACGCGCAGCGTCCAGGGCGTTCTCACGCGGATGTGGGAACGATGAATGCTCATCCGAGATCAAGGAGGTTTGCCATGACTGTGACTGGTTTGATTCATCGTCAAGCCGAAGCGCTGGAACATCTGTTGGTCGGCTACCGTACCGAGCCGGAATCGCGGACTGACCGGGCCAAGCAGACAGAACTCGATCGCTTCACCATCGCCATTTCGCGCGAGATAGGCACGCCGGCCTTGGAAGTAGCGCAACAAGTCGGTGACAGACTCGCCTGGCCGGTCTACGATCGGGAAGTGCCGAAGCGGATTGCCGAGGAGTTACACCTTCCTCTTGCCGCGGTCGAGGGTATGGATGAGCGGCGAAAGAGCTGGCTCCTGGAGTGCTTCGAAGCATTTGGTTCCGGGCGCGAACTGAGCCAGAGCCGCTACTTTCACCACCTCATCTGCGTCGTTCGTTCGCTGGGCGAGCAAGGACATTGCCTGATTATGGGCCATGCCGCGGCGTTCTTGTTGCCGCCGCAGCAAACGTTGCGTGTGCGCCTTGTCGGTGATCGCCATGACCGCATTGCCGCTTTGGGCCGCGCGAGCCGGCTCGATCACTGGACGGCCACCCGGCAGCTTGACCAGATCAACCACGAACACAGTCGTTTTATGCGCGAGCACTTCCACGTTGATCCGAGCCAGCCCCGTAGCTACGATCTGGTTCTGAATACATCACAGTGGTCGCCATCTGACTGCAGCGAGTTCATTCTGCATGCTTTGCGGCAGAAAGCTACGGGACGCCAGAGTTGACGCGTTTTCCGAGCCGCGCATGCAGCGCAGCGAACGAAGCGGCTGGTCAGTCAGCCGCTTCGTTCGCTGCGTTGCATGCGCGGCTCGAACGGAATGCAATGTTGAACGACATTAGAAATGTCCGGTCTTAACGCAATAGAAATGTCCTCCTTGCTCAGGCCAAGGAGGAACCATGTCTATCAGCGTACTTTCCCCCGACCGGATACCCATGAGCCAGAAGGAACGCGATGTCCTCAAAAT
>DATBHJ010000191.1:0-14449 GCA_036557565.1 Gemmataceae bacterium | reverse complement strand
CACTCCCGCCGTGGCACGACCCCCCTCTTGGCACTAACCCCTTGACTTTGCTTACTTCCAATCCAGCCTGGGGCTCCAATCAGCTCTGTCCGGGCGATATCTTCAATTGCTCGAACAGCGCCGCCGCCTTCTGGGGATGCTCCGACAGATACCAGGCCAGGGCGCCGAAGAACATCTCCATCTGCCCGACATATTCCTCAGCCATCCGTGGGGCCGAGGCGCCGAACAGACGTGCCGCAAGGTTGACGGCCCGGCTATCGGTGTGCAAGATCATGTCCATTTGATGACGCACCGCCGGCTTGCCCTTGCTGTCGCTGCCTTCCTGATGGTTGAGCATCACCACGGCACGAATGGACACGGCTGGCAACATCGGTCCGGCCTTCACGCGACCCTCGGCGTACCAGATGCGCTGCCGGCCGTTACGCACGATGGTCTGCCAGTACACTTCGCCATTCTGCGTATCTTTCCAGGCAAAGCTGCCGTCGCCGCGCGCCTGAATCTCCGTACATTTCGCACCCAGGCTGCGCCACAGACGCATGGCCACGTCCGGATGATCCAGCAGCCAGTAATACATACTCGGACGGCAGCGGAACGCCTCCAGAGGCCCCCGCGAGGACAACGTGGGATGTTCCAGCACAACACGTACGCGTTCGCGGAGAGACGGCGGCAACTCATCCAGAGGGACGGGAGCGGGAATGAATCCCTGCTGGACGATCGACGTCTTGGGAGCGTCCGACATGGTCTGAGCCAACGCGGCATTGGACACCGCCGCGCACGCCATCATCAGCAACCACCCCAATGTTTTGCGACGGCATTCCATCAGGCACCTCGCGGTTGACGCAGTTTTCCGTACATCACTCGGCGCGCATGTACCGTTTATTCATCGAATGCCGATGGCGCCGACATGAAGGAATTTGCCGCGATTTCTGCCGCAGGAGCGCCCTTGTTCTTGCGCATGGCCCAGGGCTATAATCCCGCGCCCTGGAATTGTCCAGCGGATTCCCGAATGCGGGGAATGGAGGAGGCGTCATGGCAGGATGCGCAGTTTGGTCGCGGAGATTTCTTTCGTTGCTGCTCCTTGTTATTCTGTTGGGCTGTGGAATCGTGGCCTGGCGCGAACGCGCCACACTCCTGTCCTGGTTCTATGTGTACAACCTGGCTCATGCCACGGAAAACACGCGGCAACGCTGGGTAGGACGAGTAGCGAATCTGGGCGAGACAGCGCTTCCGGGTCTGTTCGACTGCCTGGCGAAGCCGGAGCCGCTTGCCTGCGCAAACGCTCGGGCGGCGCTAGAACTGATGACGCGCTCGTGGGACGGCAACGAGGCACGGACTGCCGATCTTGCTCTCCGCCTGGCGCGTGAGTTTGAGCGTTTCAGTGCGGCCGGTCAAAAGCAAGTCCTGGATCTGGCGGCCGGCTGGTTCGGCGGAAGCCACGGCCAGCCTGAGGCGTCCGCGCACGTCGCCTTGAACTCGTCCTGTGGCAATCTCCTTAGCGAATCGGCCGCGGTCGATGATGAAGATGTGAGGGCCAGCGCTCTGGAATTGTGCGGTCTGTTGCTCAGTCAACCGGGCGAGAATCAGGCCGGGAAACCGCTGGACCCCGCTCGGAAGCTAGTCGCCGCGGCTTTGCGCTCCACGGCAGAGAGTACTCGCTTGCAGGCCGTGCGTCTGAGCCTGTATCCGGGCATGGCCGACCTTCGAGAGCAAGTGGCAACCTTGATGGGCGATGAATCCGTGGAAGTCCGCCGCGCCGCCCTGGTCGCAGTCAGCCGCGATCGGGAGGCTGTCCACGACGATCAGCTTCTGCCCTGTTTGCACGATTCCGACCCGGAAGTGCGGCGGCTGTGCGAGCAAGCCCTCATTGCCCGCGGTCTTCGCCGGGAATACATCGACCTGGGGCGACTTCTCACCGATCCTCGACCGGCCCAGCGCTTGCAAGTTCTGGATCGTTTGCGCGAATCGACGGAGCTGGACACCGGTCTCTGGCTTCGCCGTCTCAGCCACGACACTTCTCCTTCCGTCCGCGTCGCCGCCATCCGTGCCATGACGCAGCAACGATTCGTCGATCTCAGCGACCGCATCGATCAGATTGCCCGCGAGGATAGCAATCCCACCGTGCGGCAGTTGGCCCAGTACTACCTCACCCATCCACGCCGTGATTCCTCCACTCCGGCGTCCCCGCAGAAGTGAAACGAGACCGATTTATCGTTTCGCGCGAAACGATAAATCGCTGGCAACTGCGGTCAATTCCCTACAATGCCTCCGTTATTCCGTTATTGACGGACACCCACGATTTACGCGGTGCGTTCATGATTAGTCCTGAATTGCTCGAGATTCTTCGTTGCCCCCTCGATCCAACACGCAGCGCACGGCTGGATCAAGAAGCGGACGGATTGGTGTGCCAGCGCTGCCGGCTCAAGTATCCCATCAAGGAAGGCTTGCCCTGCATGCTCGTCGAGGATGCCGTGTTGCCTTCGGGGGCGAGTAACCTGCAAGCGCTGCCATGCCAGCAGACGCCCGTCGCGGAGGGAGTGCAGAAGTGATCGCGCATCGACTGTATGTTGGCACCATCGGCGAAGGGCTGTTCCTCAGTCTCGACGGTGGCGACAGTTTTCGCCGCGCCTGCGAAGGCATGTTCATGGAGTGTCACGTTCGCGCCCTGACCGTACACCCCAAACAACCGGATACGCTTTATCTCGGCAGCGAGATGGGGCTGTTCATCAGCCGCGACGGAGCCGAGAGCTGGACCAGACTGCCGGCACCTTTGGATGGTATGCAAGTGTGGTCGCTATGGATCGTGCCCCAGCGGCCGGAAGTTCTGATCCTTGGTACGTGTCCTTCGCGGCTGTTTCGCTCCGAAGACGGAGGCCGCACCTGGAGCGAGGCAGCAGCACGGCTGGAGCGCGAGTGTCCACGCTTGCTCTGGACGCGTGTCACCACTCTCGTCGGTGCTCCCGATGATCCAAACTTGCTATGGGCCGGGGTCGAGATTGATGGCGTGCATCGGAGCCGCGATTGTGGCCGAACCTGGCAAGCGATCGGCAGCGGTATCAGTTCGCGCGACATCCACGCCCTGGTTGTCCTCCCCGCGCAGGAGGGCCGGCCACACCGCTTGCTGGCCGCGACGAACAACGATCTCAACAGCAGCGATGACGACGGCGCGACGTGGCAACCGTCGCAAATCGGTCGGACAATGCCATGGTCGTATTGTCGGACCCTGGTTCAGCCATGTGGCCGACCGGAAGAGATCTTGCTCGGCAACGGCGATGCTCCTCCCGGCTCGGCCGGCGTGATTGGCCGTTCGCTCGACGGCGGAGCCTCCTGGCGTCTCGCCGGCATGCCCGGCCGCGCCAATAGCACCATCTGGAACTTTGCCGTCCACCCCGCCGATCCGCAGATGATCTATGCCAGCAGCGTCAGCGGCCAGCTGTATCGCTCGATCGATGGTGGCGAGTCCTGGCAGCGCTTATCGCGTGAGTTCGGCGAGATTCGCGCGCTGGCCTGGGCACCCGCGACATAATGTCGCCAACCCTACGCTCGCTCCGAAGGAGCCGTCACTTCGGTGACATCCTTGCCCAGCGCCGTGGCCAGATCGATCTGGTGTTCCTGCTCGTTGACCAGGATAGCACGAATGTGTTCGGCCATTGCGTACTCGCCCAGTTCCTCGCACTGTTTGACACGCTCGCGATAGTTGCGCACCGTTTCGTTCTCGTTTTCGAGATCGAAGCGTAGCATCTCCTTGGCATCTTCCGATGTCCGCACCGTCCTGGGCGTCACCGTCGGCATGCCGCCGAGATAGTCGATTTGCTTGGCGATGGTGAGCGCGTGCTGCAGTTCCTGCTTGGCGTGTTGCTCCAGCTCCCCGGCGATGTTCATGTACTCCGCTCCCTTGAGGACCTGGGAGTAGACCACATAGGCGATAATCGCCTGATACTCGCGGGCCAAATCTTCGTTCAGCAGCTGGATCAACTGCTCACGGCTGATGTGCCGGCCATCGGGGCTGGCTTTCTTGTCGGCTACTGCTGTACCTCTGCCTTGTTTGTCCGCCATAGCATCCTCCGATTAATTCGCAAATTCGACACCCTGCCCTGGGACCAGTGAGAGCAAAAAGGATGCCGTGCTGCGAACGGAACAAGCTGCCCTGGACAGCAATGGGATTATCTCAAGTACAATACGGGAGTTCAGTTGATAGGAGGAGTTGATACCAATGACGACACTCGATTTCGAGCCACTGACTATTACCGTGCCGCTGCGCGAGGAGCCGCCGGGCGTCCTGCGTGTGGGTCAAACTCGCGTCCTCCTGGAACTGGTGCTTCGTGCTTTCAAGGCCGGAGCCACGCCCGAGTCCATTGTCCAGTCCTACGACACCTTGAACTTGGCCGACGTTTACGCGGTCATCAGCCGCTACCTGGCGGACCCGGCTCCCTTTGAAGTCTATCTATCCCAATCCGAGGAGGCGGCAGCGAAGACTCGACGTAAGATCGAGGAGTTTCAAGGCCCTCAGGGCGATTTGCGCTCGATCTTGCTGGCCCGCGCCAAGGCCAAGGAGGAGGCGCGTGCTCAACCTGGTCAGCGATGAGAATTTCAACGGCGATATCCTTCGTGGACTTTATCGTCGCTGCCCCGAGTTGGACGTGGTGCGGGTCCAGGATGTTGGACTGAATGCGACCAAGTTCTTTCCGCTGTGAGTTCTCGCACGAGGGCAAGTCCAGTCAGATTCCTCAACCTCCAGGGCTGCAGGTCACGCTCGCCTTAGTAGCTCGTCATATCTCAACGATCCGGCGAATCGTCCGGAAGTCGCAGGACGCCTCCCGGGGGAATGTGGAAGTTCTGCAAGCAAGCAGCGGGTGTTCGGCCGGCAAGCGGCACGAGGGCCGCCAATCCGGCGGCGAAGGCGGTAGACTCGGCCGTGCCCTCCCCAAGGTCGTATGCCAGCATATCCGGCTTCGCCAGCAGAGGCAGGCCGAACGGTGCACCGCCGCCACTGTACGGCTGCCGTTTGTTGCCGAGATTGGCAGCGCCGACGGTGATGGCCGTCTGTGCATCAGCGGGCATACCCAGGCTGCCGGCCGCGGTAACGTAATCGTGGAAGATAGCGCGGCCGGACGCATCCAGCGGCGCCACGAACACACGCACATGCATCTCGCTGCGTTTTCGCATGAACGGCAGGGTCGGATCGCCCGGTGGATAGATCGAATCGGGCGCGATACCGCCGACTTGCACGGCGTAACGACCGGCATCTTTAATCCGCACGTCGAGCGCGACTTCGTAGATGGCCGAGTTCGCCGTGGCGCTGA
Source organism: Gemmataceae bacterium (assembly GCA_036557565.1). Classification (GTDB taxonomy): domain Bacteria; phylum Planctomycetota; class Planctomycetia; order Gemmatales; family Gemmataceae; genus JAJPHU01. The sequence continues at coordinate 9,149 of DATBHJ010000191.1, read as the reverse complement.
GGCGCATTCCGGCATCCACTGATTGAGCGACGATCTCCATATCGTCGGCGGGCTGGCGCTTGCCCGTCGGATCGAGTTGACGCAGCAGGAAAATACGCATGTTGCGGGCCAGAGGCTGGCGATACGGATCTTCGCCAGTCGCGGCGTACAGCGGATCGTGCGCTTCACTCCACTGGAGCGAAATGCGGAGCCGCGTCCCGGCAGGGATGTCCTGCACCGTTTTACCCTTCGGCGTTTGCCACGACAGGAAATTAACCTCCGGCGTCCATGCGTCGGGAGGCAACGGCTGACGTGGATCGGCGAATTCCATGACGCCGTTGCCGTCGGCATCGCGGAAAAAGCCAGACCAGCTCTGGCCGCGTGTGTCGCCGGCCGCCTGGAACCATAGCGCCGCCCGGAAAGGACGGTCATCAAAGTATCGACTCAGAGCGCTGCTGCCATCCACCGGGTAGCCATCTGGCCAGGACAGCGCTGAGGCCACAACGCGGATGCCGCGCAGCGACTGAATGTTCTGCTTCTGCTGGAAATAGCGTTCCAGCCGTTGCCCGAACCCAAGGGCGTCGCGGTTGTAGATCCGCTGGCGGACACGGTAAAGCACGTAAGCTCGTTCGCGTTCGAGCATCCGCTGGAACGCATCCAGCTTTTCGACTTGCTCGGGTGTCAAGTTCTTCTCTTCCGCTTCTTTGAGCAGACGCTGTTGTGCTTCCTCCGGGTTGGGGAACGTGCTCAGGACGTCTCGCCGCTCCTCGACGAGTTGATCGCGGCGTTTATCCAGGGAATCGCGGTCGGCCTGTATCTCCGCCAGGCGATTGTCCTGATTGATCGAGGGCACATCATCGCCGTTGATGGCTCGCGCCACGGCTTCGAGCATGTAGGGCGAGGCAGGATCAATCCGGATAAGGGTCAGATTGATTTCGGGAGCTAGACGAGCAATGGTCAGGGCGCGTCGCGTTCCGGGGCCGGGGCCGTCGCCAGGCGGGAATGGATCGGGCAGCAAATCGACGCTGCGTTCGGCCGTCCAATCCACAAGGCGCGTATTCTCCGGAAGCGTCCCCTGGCCAATAAGCCCCTGCCAACCGCGAAAATCGCTGTCCACAACGGCCAGGCGAGTGCCGCGCCCCGTTCGACCCATCGCTTGCAAACGCGCTGCGCCGCTGGCGTCGAGGAGCGGCTGCCACCGTGTTTGGTCGCCATTTGCGGTCGGACGGAAAGCCTGTGGAAGGCGTGGCAGTCGCACGCCAACAACGATCGGCAGAGCGGCAAGTGCGGGAGCTTGTGCAGGATTGGCGACGACCGTGACCAGCGGTCCCAGCCGGCCTTCCACAACCAGACCCGGAGCAGCGGCGCGCAGCAGACGGGGAAAACCTTTATCGTCGGCAGGCGGGGTGCCCGAAAGGATCACTTCCAGCCGCATCGGCTTGGCCGCGGCCGCAGCGTCGGCAAGCACTTCACGCAGGTCGGGAGAGAGCTTCTCCTGTTCAGGCGGCACCTGAGGCAGACGTGGACGAGGAGCCGGTGGTGGCACATCCGGCGAGACGATCGAGACACGCACGGCCCACACGTTCTTGAACGGTCCGGGCATCTTTTGGCCAGCCGGCTGTTGACGTAGATCGGTCAACAGCGTTTCCACGTTGCTAAAGGGCATCGAACCGACCAACCGTGTGTAGCCACGCGTATCGTATGCGGCAGCCTCGAAAAACGACAGACCGGCAAGCACTTCAAACGTCTGCCGGCTCAGCCGGTACTGTTCCTCCGGAGTCAGCCCGTCGAACAGTTCGATCTCGACACGGACGCGAGCGGCTTTGTCCTCCGGCAATTTCGCTCCGTGCGGAATGAGCTGAATGGAACGGATGTGCCGTTCATTCAGTAAATTACGGGCGCTACGCCCTGCAACAGTGCCATTCATTCGCGTGTGTGCGACTTCCTCGGGCTCAGTCTCCGACACCTCTTCTTGTGGATCGCGCTGGAAACCGACTTTCTTGAGGTAGCCCATCATCTCCCGATATTGCAACAAGCGTTCATTGCGAAACGCATTGATGCGATAGGAGATGCGCACGTCATACGTTTCCGGTGGCGGCGGGGCCGGCGGTTCGGCGGATGACAGGCTGACAAGGTGACAGGCTGACAAGGTGAAAAAGACAGCCAGAAATGGCGCCGCCAAGAGAAGGAATGCCGCCCGCTTCATACAGATTCTCCTCACCTTGTCACTCTGTCACCTTGTCACAATTTCATTGTAACACGCAGGCGCGGCACATCGGGCTTGCGATAAAACAACGGGAAGACGAAAGTGAGGGGCGCGCTCTCGCGGCGCCGGCTGCGCCTGGAACGCCGGTGAGGAAAACCGCGGAGGCCATAACGGAATTGCGGAGGTTCCCATGTCGTTCGCGGGTCAAGTCGCCGTCATCACGGGAGCATCCAGCGGCATTGGCTGGGCGCTGGCGCAGACCCTGGCCGCCGAGGGCTGCAAGGTCGGCCTGGTGGCGCGACGGCGCAGCCAACTCGCCGACCTGGCCGGACAGATCGAAAAAACCGGCGGACTTGCCGCCTTTGCCGAGGCCGACGTGGCCGAGCGCTCACAGGTCGTCGCCGCCATCCACGACATTTCTGCGCGACTGGGTCCAGTTGATCTACTCCTAGCCAATGCCGGCGTCGGTGCGCCGACGACCATCGAGCCGTTCAACGTGCCAGACATCGAGAAGCAGTTCCTCGTCAACGTGCTTGGCGTCGTCTATTCGTTGGAAGCCGTGCTACCCCAAATGCTCCAACGGCGGCGAGGGCACGTGGCGGCCATTTCCAGTCTTGCCGCTTACAAGGGACTGCCCGGTGAGTCTGCTTACACATCGAGCAAGGCAGCGGTGAATGTGTTCATGGAGGGTCTGCGCGTGCAATTGCGGAGCAAGGGAATCGCCGTCACAACGATCTGTCCGGGCTTCGTTAAAACGCCGATGACGGAAGTGAACGAGTTCAAAATGCCCTGGCTTTTGACCGCCGAGCAAGCGGCGCGGCGCATCGTCCGTGCCCTGAAGCGAAAACGCAAAGTCTACAATTTCCCCTGGCAAATGGCGCTCTTCATGAGATTGGCGCGCTGGGCGCCGGACTGGCTCCTGGAGCGCATGATGCACACTTACAACGAGAATCCGCCATTCCCCAAGACGCCCCTCTGAAAAAGAAAATCACCACGAATCACACGAATCACACGAATAAAAAGACAAAAAAGAATATAAGCAATCAGAAGATTATTTATTGTTTCTTCTTTTATTCGTGTGATTCGTGTGATTCGTGGTGATTTTCTTCTATTTCCCAAGGTTGGCGAACAGGTGGGCCAGCGAGCGCATCAGGCTTTTCCAGTCGCCTTCGTGCAGGCTCTCGTTGGGAGCGTGGGCGTTGCTCTTGGGATCTTCGATGCCGAGCAGTAGCGCCGGAGCGCCGCCGAACAGTTCCGCCAACGGCCCAACAAAACCGATGGTACCACCACAGCCGATGGAGATCGGCTCGCGCCCGAACCCCTGATGCATCGCCTCGATTGCTGCCTCGAACGCCGGCCCGGTCGGATCGGTCATCCACCATTTGACCGGCGGCCCTTGTTGCTCGACCGAGACGCGCACGCCCCAGGGTGGATCGGCCGTCAGCACGGCTTTCAACTGCTCGTAAACTTCTTTCGGATCCTGGTCCGGCACAATACGACAACTGACGATGGCCCGGGCCGAGGGCAGCACCTGGTTCGACGCGCCCTTGATGGAGCTGGCTTCCTGCGCGATAACCGTGACGGCCGGCTTCCGCCACGTTTGCTCGAAGACCGAGCTGTTGCCTTCCAGTGCGAAGCGAACACCGGGCAGTATGCCGAGATCTTCGCGGAATTTCGCCTCGTTTGCGGGGAGAGAGGCGATCTCTTCGCGCTCGCGCTGCGTCAGTGGACGCACCTTGTCGTAAAAGTGCGGAATCGGCAACGCCTTGTTGCTCCAGAACAGGCGCGAGAGCAGGACATTGAGGGCCAGGGCCGCATCGGCCATCGCGCCGCCGGCCATGCCGCTGTGAACCGGCAAGTGGGCGCTCTGCACTTCGACCAACACCGCGACGATGCCGCGCAAGGAGTACGTGATGCTCGGCAAGCCGGTATCGAGGTTCTCGCTATCACATACGACAATGACATCGGATTGCAAACGTTGCTTGTGCTCGGCGAAAAATCCCATCAGATTCTGCGATCCGATTTCTTCCTCCCCTTCGACGACCATTTTGATGTTGACCGGTAGCGAGCCCTTGGTTTTCAGCCAGGCGGCGATGGCGGCGAGCTGAGCGGTGATGGCCCCCTTGTCATCAGCGGAGCCGCGGCCATAGAGCCGGCCGCCGCGCGGCGTCAGCTTCCAGGGCGGCGATTGCCATTGCTCCTCGTAATTGGTCGGTTGCACATCGTGATGCGCATACAAGAAAACCGTCGGCTTGCCCGCCGCACCCAGCCATTCGCCGTAGGCGTAGGGATTGGAGCCGCTACTCCGCAAGATGCTCACGTTTTGCAGGCTGGCGCTGCGCATGTGCTGGCAGGTCAGCTCTGCCGTTTGTTCCACCTCTTTCTGGTGCTCGCCGTCCGTGCTGATGCTCGGAATGGCGACAAGTGCAGCCAGGTCGCGCACCAGGTCGGCGTGATGGGTGTCCAACCAATTCAAAACAGATGCGTCAGCGCCCATGATAACTCCGCTATTCGGTGAGCGGAGGGCGTAAGCCCCCTGTTTATTCGCAACAGGGGGCTTACCCCCCCGCTCGCTAATAGAGGAGTTTTATTAGGCTGCGAGTCGCCGTCTACTTGAGGAGCGCCGGATCGAACATTTCCATCAAGCGTGACAGGAAGATGAGTCCGCCGATAACGCTTGCTGTGATGCTGGCCAACAGCACGGCGCCGGCGGCGATGTCGAGGCAAGGCGTGGCCCGGGACATGCTCTCCTCGTCCAGCCCGCGGAAGAGCGCTTCGATGGCGTTATTGAGCAGTTCGGTGATGTGAACCATGCCGATACAACCGATCAGCAAACACCACTGGATGAGATCGCAGCGCAACACGATGGCAGCCGCCAGCACCAGGGCCGTGCAGAAGAAGTGGATGAAGAAACGGGAATGGCCACGCACGCCGAGCTTGATGCCGCGGCAGGCAGGCCGAAGTCGATCGCGCCACCAACGCCGCGGCCGAGGTTTGGGCGAGAATTCGTCGAGCATCAAGGGCCGGGATGATGAGGGAAAGGTCATCATGATTCCTTTGTCCTTCTCCTGGCGAATGCTGCGGTCAGAGCGTTATCAGAAGTTCGAATTGAGAACTCCGCCCATCGCACCCATGCCGCCGGCGCCCATCGGTCCCATCTTGTTGGTCGGCAGAAGATTGGGCACGATGTTGAACAGGACGTTGAAGTTGTTCTGCAAGGCGTTGTAGGAGACACCCAGGCTGACCTGCAAATCCGATCCCATGCGCGTGAACATCAGTGAATTGGCGAAGGCTTCTTTGGTGCCAAAGTCGTACGTGCTGCTGAGCGTTCCGGCATATTTGGGGCTGAAGATGTAAGTCATCGATATGGTGGCCGCCCGCACCATGAGTGGATCGATGTAGCGGAAACCCAAATAGAAATTGGTCCGATCCGTGCGATTGAAATAGCCACCGACCGTCGCAACGCGGACGCCGCCCGGAAACGGATCGGTCCAGCCGGTGCTTGTCAGAGCTGTGCGGTCGCCGATGTTCCATAAATAGTTGTATTGCACGAAGGCCCAGTAATGACCGAAATTGTCTCGGTTGGGCTGCGGAAAGTACGAAGCATACAAATCGAGCCACATCCAGTCCACGATATGTTGATTCCCCGGAAAACCGCGTCTCGTTTGCAATCGTTGGTTGATCTGGAATTGGACCTGTTGGACCGCGTTCAGAGTATCGATGTCCCGATAAAACAGCAATCGGCGAATGGCCATTGTCTGTGGTGTGTTAAAATAGGTGGACTGAGTCAAGCTCAAACCATGATTGAAGAACACGGCGTTGGGATTGAGGAAGAACTGATAGTTCCGAATGTCGCGCAGGGCTTGGTCGGTAGCTTCGTTGTTAAGCCGATCAAGTTGTGGCAGATTCGTATACTGAAAATTCGAGAAGGCATCCGTGTAATTGACATTGAAGACGATCTTATGGTTCAGTCCGTTGACGTTGAACAACTCGCTAGTCACATCTTTATACAGATGCGTGAAGGGGACGCTGGCGCGCATGCCGGCCGCCTCCCAGGAGCGGCCAACTGGGTTGCCGGCCAGGTCGCTCGAATAACCCGTCAGATTCCACATCCCGTAGGGTGAGAATCTCATTGGTCCAATGGAAAAGGGTATCTCGGCTTCCTGCATCCAGTTGCCGCGGAAGGTCGAGGTATTCTGATCGGTCACGCTCACCTGCGGCAACGCATCGCTGGTCACCATCAGCTTCGAGTATTGGGCGTTAACAGAGGTGGAGTAGGTAATGAAATGAAAAAAATCCTGGCCGATCAGCCAGCCGTCTCCTCTGGGCAGGTTTGATGTCTCGGTCACCCAGTTACGCAGTCGGTAATCGGCCATCACCGACCAGGCCCAATTGTTCTGTTGCTGCTTGGTGTATAAAAACGTGTCGAAATTGGGATCGAGGTCCCAGGGACGCTTATAATACTGTTCGATGAAGTTACGGTCGCTGACCGGAGAAAGTTGGCCCAGGACATTGAAACCATAAGGCATCTCTTCGGAATCGATGCGCTGTAGCCACCAGCCGCGGGTAGCGTCCGGGCGGAAATTGTTCATCGGTCTCGGGCCGCCCAGAACGTCAAAACCTCGATCGTACATGCCGATGGCGCGAATCGTATCGGTGTACTTCGCCGGTATGCCAAAGAAATCATTGGCAGCCGTGCTATATAAAGTTCCGGCCCCCGGTCCTCGGTAGCTCATCTCATCGAGGTTCAATAGCCAGCTCGTCTGTGGCCGCGGTTGCAAGCCGAGCAATTGATACACATTCAGCGAGACGCCGAACTGGAAACCAAATATGTGATTCCATCCCCAGGAAAAATTCTGGAGTGGACCCAGGGGCTGCTGCGCAGTCGTGGAGACATAGGGCAGCCAAAAGAACGGAATCTTCTCTAGCTGGAAGAAGTTGTTGTTGCCATCCAGCTGGGTCTCACGCATCATCACGGGCTGCCCCGTGGCGCGATCGAACACGGGCATGCCGAAGATGTTGCGCAGCGGGATGACATTATCCTCGATAACACCGTCTTGCAGATAGATTTTCAGACCCGGATCGGACGGCAGCCGACTGGAAAAGGTCTCGCTGTTGACGATCTCGAACGTATTGACAGAAGTTTGGCGAATCTCCTTGGCCGTAGCGATGAGGGGGTCGTTCATGAGCGGCTGTTTGATTTGCAGCCGGCCATTGAGAGCGACGGCCACGTTCCGACTGACATCGTAATAGACCTCATCAGCGGAGATGGTGCGCTCGCTGCCCTTGGGGTCCACCAGGGGCGCCTGGCGAATGATCACGTGACCGGACAGATACACTTCCAAATCGTTGCTGGAATGGCCGCTGGGCCGCTGGATCTCCGCCAGCGATTCCATGCCTTCGTGCGTCCAGATGACGATGCGGTCGGCTTCCATGTCGAGAGTGCCGATCTTGTTGGCGTTGCGCACTTGTAAGATGAGGCCGCCGGTGAGGATATAGATGGTCTCACCATTGGGGCCTTTGTCTGTTTTGCCAGGAAAGGAACGCCCCTGACGTGGGAGGATTTGGAAGTTGAGCGTGGAGCGAGCGGGTCTTCCCGGCGGTGGCGGTATGGGCCTCGACGGCGGTGGAATCGGCGGCGATCCGGGCGGCATCTGCGTCGGTCCAGAAGGCGGCACCGAGCCGTCCGGTGCGCGGGCTCCTGTAGCGGGACCATCGGGCAATGGCGGTTGTGGCCCATCGCCCGGCAAGGACGTCGGACTGGCAGGTGTGGGACTCGCTTGCTGCGGCGGTAGAATCGTCACCGCACCCGGTCCGCTCTGTCCAGCGGTTACGTTATCGCCTCTCAAAGGATCACCCGGAGGGCCGTAGCGCGCGATACGTTGCTCCGTGACGGGCGGCGGAGCGGCGCTGCTGGGCGACTGGGGAGCGCCGAGAGCGGGTCGGGGCAACGGAGGCGTCGGCTGCAAATTCAGGGAAGTGGGTGTCGGCGTTTGCGGCTTGGCAGGCTGCACCGTCGGTGGCAGGACTAACTGGACTTCCTTCTGAAACGAGGTCTGCTGCACCGTCGAAGGTGTCGGCCGCTGTGCCTGGGTGAGCTTCGGACCCAATCCCTCGGCCCGACCTCGCTCAACGAGCGGATCTTTGGAGAACGACTGCCGCACCAGAGGGACACGGTGCGCATTGACCTTGAACTCGCCGCGCGTCGTTAAATCGAGGATGGCGCGCGGATAGTCGTGAATTGCCAAACCGTCGTCGATGCGTACTTTTCCCTCGGCATATATTTCCGTGCGTATCTTGCCGGTGAGCTTGGCTCGGCTCAGATCGATCCAGGCGACGCCCTGCTCGAATCGCGCTTGCACGATGCCCAACTGGACGAACACCAGACCGCGAAACAGAAAGACGCAGTAATCGGTCGAGCCTACTCTTTCCGTCCAGGTGGCAATTTCGTCTGCATCGAGGATGAGCGGTTTTGCTTCGCCGCGTTGATCGCGTTGCAGTCGATAGGTGTTCGTGCCCGCCGCTGCCTGGGGAGCATTTGGCGGTGCTCCCGGTTGAACGCGCGGCGGAGCGGGGGCGGGAGCGGAGACATCCCACCAGTGACGCGGCGGCGCTCCGGCGGCAGCGCGATCCTGAGCGCGGAGCGCGGCCCCGGCACAAATGCCGAGTGCGAGCGCCAGCGCGAGCAGGCTTGCCAGCCGGCGGAACGAGGGATACCTCACTACGGCGCCTCCATTCCCATGGTCGCTGCCTGTTCGTCGCAACGGCTCGCCCGCCGGGACAAAGCGGACCCGAACCCTCATGAATGCACGATCCTTGGACACGATTTCCCGTGCGAGCGGCGGAGTATAGAAAAGCGGCAAGAAGTGTCAAGTCCAAGGGGGGTTTTGCCGACAGCGAGCGTAAGCTGTGGCAAGGCGAGCGGCCGGCGTAAGCCCGCTGTTGGCGGTTCAAAAGCCGGCGT
>DATBHJ010000190.1:0-9492 GCA_036557565.1 Gemmataceae bacterium | reverse complement strand
CAGCGGAGTAAGCGGTCGTCCGATGCAACCGCTTACTCCGCTGCGCTGCGTGCGCGGCTCGGTCAAACGTGAGAAACAGTGGACCGCAGCGAGACTACCCTTTATACTCGCCTCAGGTGTCATTCGTTTCAGTATAGTGAGGCGGTCGCTGTGAGGAGACATCATCATGCGAACGGGAACCGAGCTGTTATTATCGGCGACGCTGCCGCTCTTCTGCGTCCTCTGTCTAACGGCGGCGGCCGAAGACGAGAAGAAATCGTTCGTTCCAGCCAAGGCAGCGATCGAGAACGATCAAATCGTCTTTCGTGCAGGAGACGAGGAGGCGGCCGTCTATCGCTTCGGCGGTGACAACCTGGCCAAACCCATCCTTTGGCCGTTGAAGGCGCCCAACCACAAAGACATCACTCGCGACTGGCCAATGCGTCCCGCGCCTGCCGGCAGTCCGAAAGAGGATCACCCCCATCAGAAATCGGCCTGGTTCACTTACGGCGATGTCATTCCCGAAGGCGTGGAGATCAAACACAAACGCAGGGGCGTCGAGGGCATCGACTTCTGGGCGGAGGGAGCGGATTGCGGTCGCATTGTTTGTCTGGGTGTCAGCTATTCCCGCGATGAGGCCGGCGCTACCACGCGCAATGAATGGCGCGATCCCGACGGCGGGAAGATCATGGATGAAATTCGCACCATTCAGCTCTTCAATTGCGATAAGGCCCGTCTCTTTGTAGTGGACATCGATCTCTCTGCCAGTGTCATGCCCATCACATTCGGCGATACCAAAGAGGGCGCCTTCGGCGTGCGTGTGGCCCACAGCATGCGTGAGGACAGTCGAGGCAAGGGCCACATCACTAACGCCGAAGGCAAAGTAGGCGAGAAACAGTGCTGGGGCCGCATCTCGGCATGGTGCGATTACTCCGGGCCGGTCGAAGGCGACACCGTCGGCATTGCCATTTTCGCCGCGCCGGACAATCCGCTGCCGAGCTGCTGGCACAGCCGCGGTTACGGCCTGATGGCCGCCAATCCGTTCGGCCGCGCCAAATCCGGTTTTCCCGATATGAAAGACAAAAAAGATCGTGTCCATCTGGATAAGGGCGAGCACCTGAAACTGCGTTATGGCATCTTCGTTCACCTAGGCGATGTGAAGGGAGGCAAAGTTGCCGAGGCTTACGAGCTGTTCAAAAAGATGAAGTGAACCGATGAAGAAGGCATCCAGTCCCTTGCGCTCCCGGGCCGGCCGCATCGTCCGCAAGCTGGCCAAGCTTTATCCCGACGCCCATTGCGCCCTGCACTTCGAAAATCCGCTGCAACTCCTCGTCGCCACGATCCTGTCGGCGCAATGCACCGATGAGCGCGTCAACCGCGTCACGCCGGCCTTGTTTGCTCGCTATCCCGATGCGAAAGCCTTCGCCACGGCGGAGCAGGCCGACCTCGAAAAGTTGATCCAATCGACGGGTTTTTTCCGCAACAAGGCCAAGAGCATCATCGCCTGCTGCCGGCAATTAGTAGAACTTTACGACGGACAAGTGCCGCAGACGATGGAGGAATTGGTGCCGTTGCCGGGTATCGGCCGCAAGACCGCGAACGTCATTCTCGGCAACTGTTTCGATGTGCCCGGCATCCCGGTCGATACGCACGTGAGCCGGCTCAGTCAGCGAATGGGTCTGAGTGAACACGACGATCCGGTGAAGATCGAGCGCGATCTGATGGGACTCATCGCGAAGAAAGCATGGACTATGTTCGGCCACCGCATGATCTTCCACGGCCGACAAGTGTGTCACGCACGCAAACCGATGTGTGAGGAATGTCAGCTGGCGGCGTTGTGCATACGTCGGGGCGTGGACGATGGAAACCAGCCCGAAGCGTAAGCGAGGGCGACCCTCGCTTACGCTTCGGGCTGGTGTGGGGATCTCGTCAAATCACTTCTTTTCCACGGGCGGCTGTTTGGGCGGCGTCGCGTCCTTCTTCTCGCCACCAGGACGACGCGGCCGATCCGCTCCGGGCGGCTTGTCGCGCGGCAACAATTGCGGTAGATTGGCCACGCGCACCGCCGACACGGCCAGGACTTGCGTACCCTGGATCAGATCCGGCTCTTTCGCTTTGTCCAACGTATCCGACTGCGAATGGTGTGTGAAGCGATACTCGGCCGGATCTTGCCGCACCGCGAAGCCCGGCACGCCGGCACCCTCGAAAGAGAGATGGTCCGTGCCGCCCATGCTGCGCACGTCGATCCCGGTCACGCCCAATTCCGCTAGCGAAACCAGCTCCTTCTCCATGAGCGGCTTGAGCACTTCACGGCCCTGCAAACCGATGCCAACAACTTTGCCGGTGCCGGTGTCGTGAACCAGTGCCATCGACGTTTTGGCCATCTCGTCCTTGTGTTTCTTGACGAATTCGCGCGAACCGTGCAATCCCTGCTCTTCGCCGGTGAACAGCACGAATCGGATGGTGCGTTTGGGACGGATGCCGCTCTTGACCAGGACGCGCGCCGCTTCCAGGACCACACAGCTGCCGGTGCCGTTGTCGGTCGTTCCCTGACCGAGATCCCACGAATCCAGGTGCGCTCCCAGCACCACGAACTCGTCCGGCTTCTCGGTGCCGGGGATCTCGCCGACGGTGTTATAGACCGGAAGCGGTCCGGGGATAAACTTGCTTTCGATCTCGACTTCGACGCGCGTACGGGCCGGTGCCGGGCGAGTGGCCAGGCGATACAGCTGAGCGTAATGCTCGTGAACGATGAACAGGGTCGGCAGCGGTTCCCCCGCGTTGACGCGATCTTCGCTGCGCCAATTGCCGGTCATGTTCAGCAAACCGTGCGGCTTGTTAGAGTCCTGAAGAAGGACAGCAGCGCCTTCGGTGCGGAGAAATTCCGTCAATTCACGGCGAAAAGTCCTCATGGCCGCGAAGTCGCGCTGGCGCTCCTGCGGAGGCACCTCGGCTTTGCCGTCGCCTTGCTTATTGCCCTTCTCATCGCGCTGCTGCTTGCCGCCCTTGCCATTCGCGGCAGCTGGACCACGTCTCTGGTCGAAATTCATGCCGACCTGCGTGACGGGGCCGACGTTGGCGGGCGGACTGCTCAGGATGACGGCGTTTTTGAGTTTGCCCTTGTACTTCTCTTTTAATTTGGCCAAATCCTCGGCGGTGCGAACGTTGATCGCGACAACGTCGCAGGTGATTTTACCCTGGGTGCCCGGCGTCCAGGCCATGGCAGCGATCGTCAGGGAGCGGCCAATCTCTGGCTCGATGATCTTCATCGTCGCCGGGCCGCGCTCCCAACCGACCGGGATCGTCCACCCTTCCAGGTGAACATTGCTCAGACCGTACTCGCGCATCTTCTGGGCGGTCCAGTCGTTGGCCCTCTTGAGCGCCGCAGACCCGGTCAGACGCGGACCAATCATGTCGCTGAGGTACGTCAGATTGGCCATCACTTCCGAGCCGTTTTTGGCTTCGGCGAGGATTTTCTTGTCCAGTTCCATGGGATCGAGGATCGGGGCGGCCTGCGCGGTCGGAGCGGCTGGCGCCGGTGCGGCCGGCGGTGCGGCGAAGAGCGCCGGCAAGATCGTCAACACGAGAACGAGTAACAACCAGGTCCGGACCATCGGCCGGCTGGCGGAGAGTAGGTACGGGGAACGAGCGCGAGTCATGGAAGTGCCTCAAACGAGTCTAAGAAGAGCGCGGAACCCCTCCGCGCCTCAGGGTTACTCTGGCTTCACATCGTAACACAGCAGTACGTTCCAGTCACGCAAATAGAGCCGGCCGCCTGCGATGACCGGATGCGGCCACGATTTTTTTCCGCTGCGATCGGGTTGCTTAAAACGGGCTTCCTCCTTGTAACCTGCTGGATCCGCATCGACGAGTGCGACCGGCCCGTCTTCGCTTCGAACGTACAAGCGGCCGTCTGCCGCCGCGATCGATCCTTTGCCGACGGAGCGATCCTGCCATTTCGTTTGGCCGGTTTTGAAGTCAATGCACACCAGGGCATTGTTATTGGTGCCGTACACCGCGTCGCCGATGCGGACTACGCCGCCGTGATGATTGGCCAGCACATTGGTGTGATAAACTTCCTTGGCGGTCACGCCGCCGTTGCCGTCCGCCGTCAGCTTGACCAGTGCCACACCGCTTGTGTTACCTCCACCTCCTCTACCGCCGCCGGATGCGGACACCATCACGCAGTCATCGTGAAACAAGGGGGTAGTGGAGTTGGTCATGCCGGTCACACCGCTGTATTGCCACAACACTTTGCCGTCCTTGGCGGCGACGCCGACCAATCCGCCGCCAATGAACTGGATGTACTGCTTGATACCGCCAACCGTGGCCACGATGGCCGAAGCATATGCAGCCGAATTGGGAGACCCGCGCATTCCCCCTCCTCCACCACCGCCGCGGGCGCCGGGCACAACAGCTTTCCAAATGACCTCGCCATTCTTCTTGTTGAGCGCAGCCAATGTCGCCGTGTCGCCGCCGGGCGTGCAAACCAACACGTCGCCGTCGATCAGAGGAGATTCGGCGTAGGCCCAGTTGCCGGGAGTACCCTTAAATTCCGTGCGGATGCTTTTTTGCCAGCGCACCTCGCCCTTGGCCGCGTCCAGGCAGGCCAGATCGCCGTCCGAGCCGAGGACATAGACAGCATCGCCGTCAACGGTTGGCGTCGAGCGCGAGCCGGGGTATTGCGGTCCGCGATTGGGACCTACCTTGCCGATGTGTCGTTCCCAGATTTTGCTGCCGTCCTTGACGCTCAGGGCAATGGCGAATTCGTCGTTATTTCCGCGATTACTCATCAGGAAGAGCTTGCCCCCTGCGACCGAAGGCGTCGAATAGCCCTCCCCGACGTCTGCGACCTTCCACAGTAGTTTGGGACCTTCCTTGGGCCATTGCTTGAGCAGTCCCGTTTCCTGAGAAACGCCGGTGCGATCGGGACCCATCCAGCCGGGCCAATCGCCGATCGACGCCTTGAGCTGAGCCTTGGCCGCGCCGGGCAGCGCCATAACCATCGCGAGCAACAGCATGGTCATTCGTGCCGAGAACATCATCAGACTCCTTGACAAGATGAGATATCGCCCAGAGCGAGGATTCTGTTGCTGGTTATAACCCCAATTCCGCGATGGCGTCTCGCCGATTCTCTCACCACGAATCACACGAATGACGCGAATAACAAAACAGAAGAGTACGAGAAGCATAAGGGATGATTTCTAACTCTTTTGGTTTTTTACTCGTGTCATTCGTGTGATGCGTGGTGACTCTCCCTCCTGGCGTTCCTGGCCTTTTGCATCGACTTCGTCTCGGGGGTCGTCTTTGTTGTAGAAAAGAAGGTGGAATGGTGCTATGTTCCCATAATGGCCGTTTCATCGATCGCGGGTGGCTTCCTGGCAGCGCACTGTGCCCGGCGCCTGCGGTCGAGCATGGTCTGCTGGCTTATCATCTCCGGCGGACTGGGACTGGCCGATTATTACTGTCACAAACAGATGGCCTGAGACGTTGCCAGACGTTCGAGGGAGACTCGGCAACAAGGCATGACTGGCAAATGAGTTGTGTAAAGTGCCCCCAAAGAGCAGACTCCGAAAATGGGCCTGGATCGGCGGTGTCCTCATCGCCCTTTTAGCCGGTGTGGGCATCCTCTCCCTGTTTGGCCGCGACCTTTGGCAGAAGGCCGTGCCGTCCAAGGCTGTCGCCGAAAGCGCTCGTCTTGACCCGCGCCTCAGCTACGAGGGGCCGTATCGCAACATACACCCGGATGTTCAGTATGTCGGCGATGCATCGTGTCTAACCTGCCATCCCAACGAGACAGCCTCCTTCCACCAGCACCCGATGGGCCGTTCCCTACTTCCCATCGCTCAGGTCGCACCGGAGCAAGTGTACGACAAGGCACACAACAACCCTTTTCAAGCTCTGGGTTCGCAATTCATCGTCGAGCGGCAGTCAGACAAGGTCCAGCACCGGCAAAAGCGACAAGACGCGATGGGCAACGTCCTCGTAGACTATTCAATGGAGGTTCATTACGCCATCGGTTCGGGCCGTGCAGGGTACTCCTACCTGACGGATCGAGACGGCTATCTTTTCCAGACCGCCATCAGCTGGTTTTCGCAAAAACAGATTTGGGACCTGTCCCCCGGCTTTAACGAGGGGTTGGCAGTGGGCCGGCCGATCGAAGCCGATTGCCTCTTTTGCCACGCCAACCAAGTACGACCCCGGCAAGGCTACAAGAACCGCTTTGAACAGCCGATCTTCGACGGTACGGTCATCGGCTGCGAGCGCTGTCATGGTCCCGGCCAGCGGCACATCGAGACAGTAGACAAGCTCGACATCGTCAATCCGAAGAACCTGTCCGCCGCGCTCTACGACGCCGTCTGCGAACAGTGTCACCTGAGCGGAATCCGTGTGCTTCCTTATGGCCGCGAGCAGTTCGATTTCCGTCCGGGCTTGCCGCGCGAGGATTTCTTTTCGGTGTTCGTGTATTCCGCCAAGCCCGGCGAGAAGGCGCCGGCGGTGACACACGTCGAGGAGATGCACGAGAGCCGCTGTTATCAAGGCACGAGCGGCGATGCGAAGCTCAAGTGTGCTTCCTGTCACAGTCCGCATCACTATGTTGGCACCGCCCAGCGCGTGGCGCACTATCGGGCCAGCTGCTTGGCGTGCCATGAGAATCAGGGTTGCTCGTTGCCGCGTGCGGTTCGACTGCAAACGAGCAAGGAAGATAGTTGCATCGATTGCCATATGTCCCGCCAAAGCACGGAGGATATACCCCACACCGCCGCTACCGATCACCGCATCCTCCGTAGTGTCCGTTCCAAGCCGACACGGCAAATGCCTTGGACCGATAACAGCGGCGGCTGGCTGTTGACGCCTTTCGGCGGCCGGCGTGTTGAGCTTGGAGATAGGCAAGCCGAGCGCGATTTGGGGATCGCTCTGATACAGGCGTCCAGCGGAAGTCTGGTCCCGGCCAGTCGCGGTGCCGTCCAGGCCCAGTTCTTGTTGGATCGCGCCCAAGTCGCTCCCGACGACAGCGATGCTTGGGAGGCCGAGGGTTATGCCTTGCTGTTGCAACACAATGGCGCGGGCGCGCGGGCTGCCTTCGACCAGTCGTTGTCCGTGCGACCCGAGCGAGAGCGCGCCCTCGCCGGCGCTGCTGAGGCAGCAGGACAGGAAGGCCAGGTCGAGAAGGCCATCGATTACTGGCGCCGCGCCGTCAAGGTAAATCCGTGGATGCCGATCTATCGCCGGCAACTCGCTCTGTTGCTGATGCGGAAACAGCTCTGGGACGAAGTTCGTTCGACATGTCAAGCCTGGATGCGTCTGGACCCAGGCAGCACTGAGGCGCGCATGCTCTGGGTCACTTGCCTGGCCAGCGCCGGTGAGAAAGATAAGGCTCGCGAGGAATTCACCCACATAGAGGCGTTGCAGCCACCCAACCTCGACCAACTCCGCGCTTTGTTCGCTCAGCAAATGCGCTGAAGGTTCTCGCCGTGAGTCCGCGGTGCGCCATGCGGTCGAATTGCAGGAGCTGAGTGAAGGAGTGGCGTAATGCCCGCTGGCGGGACGAACCCTTGGCCCCTTGCCAGGATGTTGACGGCCGTGCTGTGGGTCGCCAGTGCGGCCAGCCTTCTCGCCGTGGCGTTCTGGCATTTCTTTGGCGGAACTTACTTTTCCCAGGACGACTTCGTTTGGCTGTGTTTTGCGCGATTCGGCTCTGAGCCTCTGAGCGTGTTGTGGCGCGACACGCTCGCGCAGCAGTTCTTTCGTCCTATGGGACTCCTGTGGTACATGGCGGTGTTTCGCTTCGCCGAAAACGATGTACATGCCTACCAGGTGTTCTTCTTGCTGACGCACGTCCTCAACGGCTGTTTGGCGGGCTGGTTGGCAAGCCGCTTGATCCATCGGTCCCTCGGCCCGTACGTGTGGCTGGTCTTCACATTGAACGCCGTCTTCGTAACTGGCGTTTCCATCCATTACTTCTTCATCTTCGACACTCTGGGATGTGCTTTTTATCTTCTATCGTTGAGCTGTCTGCATCTTGCCCAGTCGCGCCGGCCTGTTCTGTACGGCGCCCTGTCGCTCCTGGGCGCGTTGGCGAGTTACTTGACCAAGGAAGCCTACTTCACGCTCCCCCTGGCTGCGCTCCTTGTGCTGGGCGCGATCAACGGCGGCTTGTGGAGCTGGTCTGCGGTGCGGCGGCGCTGGCGCTGGCTGGTATTCCATCTGATCGTTTGGGGTGCGGCCATTAGCTGGAGAACGGCCATAATCCACGGCGTAGGAGGATACGGACTGGCGTCCATAGACAGCTTCGGTGCGTTGGTCGATCATTTGACGAAGCGGGCAGGCACATGGCTGGGTTTTGCAGGCTGGTCCCTCTTACCGGCACTGGCTCGTCCCTCGGCGACGGATCACGCGATCCTCTTCCCTTCCGCCATTGTTCTGGCGAGCTTGACCTGCGTGGCATGGCTGACCAGGAAGAATCGACCGTGGGTCGTTTGGAGTTGGTGCTGGATGGTAATTACCTGGGCTCCGAGTCTGACCATGACCACGTATGCGCCTGTGTCCTGGTACACGCCTGCTCTGGGGGCTGGAATCCTTTGCTTCCTGGGCTTCCATGAACAGAGCTGGGCCAAAGCAGTCGGTTTGACGCTCGGTTTGTACCTGAGTATTCATGCCTCGTCGTTCTTCTCGGATCGAGAACCGACAATCCTGTTCCTGGTAGCCCAGCTGAAGGATCTGGAGCAGCGGTTCCCCGGCGGCGGCTGGGCCCAGCCGCCGCATTCGAGCTGTATTCTCTTCGACCTATCTCTCGACCTCTATCCGGACCCAGTCGTCAAGTTCCACACGCCACCCGAGTCGCCGATGGCTGACGTACTATTTCTCAACCCCAGGGACCCGGTCATGTGGGTCGTTACCAATGACAGTCAACCGACGGACCTTGCCCCGTTGGCAATTTCCGAGATTTATCAGAGGGGGTATGTAGATATGGGCCGCTGCCGCGCGTACCCACTACAGCGCGCTCCCAGGGCTGATACCGATCCGAGTGTGCTGAAGCGACGTGTTATCCCATTCCGATGGGACCAGGGGCGTTTCGTCGAGGGCGCGTTTCGGCGGGAAGGTCCGTAGCGACCCTGCGCCGCTGTCCCTTGCGATGAGTCCAGCCAGTTCGCGACCCGTAACCCGGCACTTGCCCGAAGTCGCGACGAGCCGCAGAAAACGGACCGCCCGGGCCGTCGAGATTATCGCGGGACAACCGACTCTCCGCCAGCTCGACCGGCCCCGCGACTCTGCTCAGCCCTGAGAGGAGAAAATGCCATCTTCTGCTACTCCGGCGTTGCAGCCGGTGTTTCCGGGTTGAAGCATGACCAGCGCGGAGCGCAAGCGACGGGCTAGTGCAGCGTCAGGTTAAGGAATTAGGGTGTTCCTGATCGCGGGTTTTTGGCACGATGGCCGCAACCAAGGAGGATGCGGTCATGCAAAAGAAGTATGTCGTTCGTCTCACGGATGCGGAACGGGCAACGCTAACCG
>DATBHJ010000189.1:0-21210 GCA_036557565.1 Gemmataceae bacterium | reverse complement strand
CGCGCACCCCCCACCCCAACCCTCCCCCACAAGGGGGGAGGGAGAAAGAAGGCCCTTCCTTACAAGGGGCCAACGTATTGCGAATGCTTGCCGCCAGCCCTCTGCATCGTGTACAGTATGCTGATTTGAAAGGATTGCAATAATGCTGGGCAAGTTCCACCTGATTGATCTGAGCGTCCCGCTGGAGCACCAGGCCGTCAGCGAGCCGATGCCGGCACAAATCCGCTACGTTCGCCACGACGCCGAGGGCCTCCAGCAGATGCAGCATTTCTTGGGTGTCCGGCCCGAAGATCTGGTTTACTCGAAAGGGCTGGGCTGGGCTATTGAAGAGGTGCAAGCCATCACGCATACCGGCACACACGTCGATGCGCCCTATCACTACGCTCCGACCAGCGAAGGCAAACCGGCTCGCACCATCGATCAGATACCGCTGGAGTGGTGTTTGGCGCCCGGCGTGGTGCTCGATGTCCGGCACAAGGCGGCGGGCGACTTCATCACTGTCGCCGATCTCCAGACGGCTCTCGCAGCCATCAACTATCAGCTCCGTCCGCTCGACATCGTGCTGCTACACACCGGGGCCGACAAGCGGCTCGGCTCCCCCGATTACTTCGCGCAGCCCGGCCTGGGTCGAGAAGGTGTTCTCTGGCTGGTCGATCAAGGGGTGAAAGTCGTCGGCATCGACGCCTACACGCTAGATCGGCCTTTTGCCAACATGGTTGCCGATTACAAGCGGACCGGCGATGGGCGATTCATCTGGCCCGCTCATTTTGCGGGGATCGAGCGCGAGTACTGCCAGATCGAGAAGCTGGCCAACCTGGAGCTGATTCCTCGGCCCTACGGTTTTTACATTTCGTGCTTGCCGGTTAAAATCCATAAAGCCAGCGCCAGCTGGTGCCGGGCCATCGCCCTGGTGCCTGAAGAATGAGCCGCCGCTCCGCTCAGAGGAGGAATTCCAGGAGAAGCATTATGAATCGTCTCCGAACATTGGCGGCCCTCTGTTCCTGGATGGCGCTCGCGGGAAGTCTGGCTCAGGCCGCGGACGAGACGTTTTTCCGCCGGCAAGTCGCGCCGCTTCTCGAGCAGCATTGCCTGCGCTGCCATGATCAGAAGTTGCGGCGCGGCGGCCTGTCGCTGGCGACGGCGGCGGATCTCGCCGCCGGTGGCGACAGCGGACCGACTGTTGTATCCGGCAAACCAAGCGAAAGCCTCCTCCTCTCGATGGTCTCCGGTGACAAGCCGAAAATGCCGAAAAAAGCCGCGCCGTTGAAACCCCAGCAAGTCGCGGTCCTCCAAAAGTGGATCTCGCAGGGAGCGGCCTGGCCGAAGGATCTGACGCTCTCGGCACGCAAGGAGCCCAGCGAAATCTGGTGGTCGCTGCGGCCGCTCGCCCGGCCGGTAGTGCCGGTAGTTAAGATGACGGACCGAGTGCGGACGCCTATCGACGCCTTTATTTTCCACCGTCTCGAACAACAGGGGATGAAGCCGAGTGCCGAGGCGGATCGCCGCACGCTGATCCGCCGGCTGTATTTCGACCTGATCGGCCTGCCGCCGGAGCCGGCGAACATCGACGCCTTCCTCCGCGATCCCGCGCCGGACGCCTACGAGCGGCTTGTGGACCGCTTGCTGGAATCGCCACGCTACGGCGAGCGCTGGGCACGGCACTGGCTCGATGTCGTCCACTACGGCGACACGCACGGTTACGACAAGGACAAAGTACGGCCGCACGCCTGGCCCTATCGCGATTACGTCATCCGTGCCTTCAATGAAGATCGACCCTATTGGCGATTCATAAAAGAGCAAATTGCCGGTGACGTGTTCTATCCCGACACACGCGACGGCATCACTGCCCTCGGATTCCTCGCGGCCGGGCCGTGGGATTTCGTCGGCCAGGTCGAATTGCGCGAAGGCACGCTGGACAAGAACATCACGCGCAACCTCGACCGCGACGATATGGTTGCCACGGTGATGAACACCTTCACCAGCTTGACCGTGCAGTGCGCCCGCTGCCACGATCACAAGTTCGATCCGATTACTCAGGAGGATTATTACAGCCTGCAAGCCGTGTTCGCCGCCGTCGATCGCGCCGACCGGCCGTATAAAATCGATTCCCAGACCGACCCAAAGCAGCCCGCTCTCGTCTATGCCGCCGCCACACACTTCGCGCCGGAAGGCAGCTTCACGCCGACGGGCGGTAAGCCACGACCGATCTATCTCCTCAAGCGTGGCAGCGAAAAAAATAAAGTGCGCGAGGTCGGCCCCGGCACCGTCGCGTGTCTGACTGGCCTGCCTTCGCGTTTCTCACTCACGGATCGGCCGGAGGGCGAACGCCGCGCCGCCCTGGCGCACTGGATCACCGACCCGCGCAATCCCTTGACCTGGCGATCCATTGTCAATCGCATCTGGCACTATCACTTCGGCCAGGGACTCGTGGATACGCCCAACGATTTCGGCCGCATGGGCGGCTTGCCGTCACATCCGGAGCTGCTCGACTGGCTGGCCATTCGGTTCCGCGACGGCGGCCAATCGATCAAGCAGCTGCATCGCCTGATCGTCACCAGCTCCACATATCGGCAGGTTTCGCGACATAACACCGACCATGCCCAGAGCGACGCCGGCAATCGTTTCCTGTGGCGCATGAACCGCCGCCGTCTCGACGCCGAATCGATCCGCGATGCCGTGCTGGCTGTCAGTGGCAAGCTCGATTTGAAAATGTACGGACCCGGTTTTCGCACCTTCGGTTTCCTCGACGATCATTCGCCGCACTACAAATACGAGGAATATAACCCCGACGACCCGGCCGGCCAGCGTCGCTCGATCTATCGTTTCGTGGTGCGCTCGGCGCCCGATCCGTTCATGGAGACGCTTGATTGCCCCGATCCTTCCCTACGCGTCGAGAAACGCAACGAATCACTGACGGCGCTCCAGGCACTGGCGTTGCTTAACGACAAGTTCATGCTGCGTATGGCCGAGCATCTTGCCGCGCGCGTCGAGAAGAAGGGTGGCGAATTGCCGAATCAAGTGGCCGCCACGCATCTGCTGGCGCTAGGCCGCGAACCGACGGCGGAAGAAGGCCGCTTGCTGATCGACTATGCTCACAAGCACGGCTTGGCGAATGCCTGCCGATTGATTCTGAATACCAACGAGTTTTCGTTCGTTGATTAGAGGTAGCAGACAAAACAGAGCCGCGACCGTAAGGGAGCGGCAGCCACAACCGCTCCCTTACGGTCGCGGCTCTGTTACGACCACGAGGCAAGTTCCATGACCCGCGATCCCCGCACGCACGCCGGTACTCGCTACACCGATCGCCGGAAATTCCTCTGGCACTTCGGCGGCGGTCTCGGCGGGATTGCCCTCGCCAATCTGCTCGATGCCGATGGATTGCTCGCGGCTCCGCACTTCAAACCGAAGGCCAAGCGCGTCGTGCAACTGTTCATGTCCGGGGCCGCCAGCCAGTGTGATACCTTCGACTACAAACCGCGGCTCGTGAAGGACCACGGCAAGCAGTGGGATCCCGGTGAGAAAGTCGAGCTGTTTCAGTCCAATCCCGGACAGACGATGAAAGCGCCGTGGAAATGGCGGCGCTACGGCCAGTGTGGCAAATGGGTCAACGATTGTGTGGCGCGTCTGGGCGACTGTGTCGATGACATCGCCTTCATTCACAACATGGTGTCGAAGTCGAACGTCCACGGTCCGGCGACGTTTCTGCAAGCGACCGGCTTCGTACTACCAGGCTTTCCCAGCATGGGCGCATGGATCAGCTACGGGCTGGGCCGGTTGACCGATAATCTGCCGGCGTTTGTCGTCCTGCCCGACCCGCGCGGCTTTCCGCCCAATGGCCCACAAAACTGGGGTGCCGCATTTCTGCCCGCCGAACATCAGGGCACGATGGTGCGACCCAGTAGTAAAACACCCATTGCCGATCTGTTTGCTCCAAAGGATAGTTTTGTTACTCCACGCAGCGATGCCGACATGCAAGCCGCGCTGGCGAAACTCAATCGCCGGCACGAAGCGGAGCGCCCCGGCGATTCGCGTCTGGATGCCCGCATTCGCTCGTATGAAATGGCAGCGCGCATGCAGCTGAGCGCTCCCGAAGTGCTCGATTTGGCGAAGGAACCGCCGCATATTCTGCGGATGTATGGTCTGGATTCTCTCGACATCCCGCTGCAAATGGGCATCAGCGAGAAGGCGGAGATACAGTATTTTGGCCGCAATTGCCTGGTGGCGCGGCGGCTGTTGGAGCGCGGCGTGCGCTTTGTGCAAGTGTGGAGCGGGGCCGACAACGGCTTCCCGCGCCGCAACTGGGACTCGCATGAGGATCTTGAACGCGATCATTGGCCGCTGGGCCGCGGTCTCGCCGTCGGGGCGTCGGCGCTTTTGAAGGACCTCAAACAGCGTGGCATGCTCGAAGATACCCTCGTGCTGTGGACGACGGAATTTGGCCGAATGCCGTGCAGCCAGGGCAGCAAGGGCCGCGATCACAACCCGTTCGTCTTCACCAACTGGCTGGCCGGCGGCGGCATCAAGGGCGGCATCAGTTATGGCGACAGCGACGAATGGTCGTACAAGCCCGCCGATCCCAACAAGCCGACCTACAGCTATGATATCCACGCCACCGTACTGCACCTGCTCGGCATCGACCACGAGAAACTGACCGTGCGCCACAACGGCATCGACCGCCGACTGACCGACGTACACGGCCATTTGATCCCGGAGATCTTGACGTGAGCACATCGATGGCCTGCGAATCATATCACAGCACCACAAGGGAGGGGTTTCGATGCGCTGCTTGCTCTACATTCCTTTGTTCGGGATAGCCGCGCTGGAGCTGTTAGCATCAGATGGGAAGGATGAGCCGATTTTCGAGCCGGGCGCGAAGCTGAAAGTCGAGTCCGGCGCCGGCGCCGGCGGCGAGGGGCCAGCCTGGCATCCCCAACTCGGCGTCCTGACCTGCGGCAACGGCCACATCATGCAGCTCGACCGCGACGGCAAGTCACGCATCTACCGCAAGGACGCCGGGGCCAACGGACTACTCTTCGACAACGAAGGCCGACTGCTCGCCTGTGAGCCGGCCCGTCGGCGCGTCACCCGCACCGGACTGGACGGCAAGATCGCCATCCTCGCTGACAGCTTCCGCGGCAAGCCTTTCAATCAACCGAACGACTTGACCATCGACTCCAAAGGCCGCATCTATTTCTCCGACCCTCGCTACGGCGATACGGCCGGCAAAGAACAACTCGACGAACAGAATCGTATCGTCGAAGGTGTCTACCGGATCGACCCGGCCGGCAAGGTGGCGCGCGTCCTGGGCCGCGAGGTCGAGCGCGCCAACGGTGTCCTCGTCTCCGCCGAGGATAAATATCTGTACGTCGCGGACAATCGCAACGACGCTGTAGGCGGTGCGCGCAAGCTGTGGCGCTTCGACCTCAAGGAGGACGGTACAGTGGACACGGCGAGCAAGAAACTGCTCTTCGATTGGGGAAAAGGCCGTGGACCGGACGGCGTCAAGCAGGATCAGAAAGGACGGCTGTATGTAGCCGCGGGACTGAACAAGCCGAACCCGCCGTTCGAGCCGGCCGAGGACAAAAAGGGCGGTGTGTATGTCCTCAGCCCCGAAGGTGAGCTGCTGGCGTTTGTGCCGGTGCCAACCGATGAAGTAACCAATTGCGCATTCGGTGGCGATGATCTCAAGACGCTTTACATCACGGGCGGCGGCACCCTGTACAGCATCCGCACGACGACGTCCGGACACGTCACGTTCCCGCCCTCGAAGTGATCCAGTGGAAGCTCGGCTACTTCTTCAGCTCGGACTCGATCCGCGACTTGAGATCCTGCCCACTAAATTTCTGTAGTGGATGGCCGCGCCAAAGGATGCGGCCATCGGCACCGATCAGGATGGTCTCCGGCACTCCGAATACGCCGAAGGCACGGGCCGCCGGAGCATCCCACCCGACTTGCGTCTTGTCGCCCGTCCAGAAATGGTCCAGTCGGTCCCATCCCCGGCGCGACACGTGCCTTTGCACACGATCCGCCGTATCATCGATGCTGAGCGGAACAAGGACCACGCGGTCCTTCCAGGTCGAGCTGCGTTCGGCGCTCAACTCGGTCAGCTTCGCCATCGCCGGCTGACAGGGACCGCACCAGGTTGCCCAGAACTCCAGACAAACGATCTTGCCCCGCAGGCTGCGAAGCTCGATCGACTTGCCCGTGGCCACATTCCGCAACACAACATCCGGTGCAGGGTCGCCGGCACGGGGAGCCAAGTGGAAGTCAAACTCCTGCGTCGGCCGGTCATTGGTGAACCCAAAGCTGCCCACGCTTTTGCCGTCCACCGTGACGGCATAGGCCAGCCGATTCGGACAGAAAGACGCTACACGATCGGTTAGGTCCTTGAGCGTGACCTCGCCGGATTCGGGAATCCGCCCCGCGAATACGAGCTGCCGGCCATAATGACCGCCTTGATACTCCACCTTCAGCTCACGATTGGCGGCCGGAGTTCCGTCGGGCCGCCGGATTCGCAGTACAGCCGTGCGCTGGCCGCGAAATGCCTGGAGGTCGAAAGGCGCGTAGCGAAAGTCCACTTGCTCGGATTTTCCCGCTTCCAACACGAGCTTCTTCTGATCGTGATACGAACCTGGGTTGATCTCGGTGCCCACCAGTGGCTTGCTTTCCGGCTTGGGCTGTGTGAACACGTTGACGAGATATGTTCCGGGCGGAAGGTCGGTGAGCTTTAGCTGATGCTTGACTGACGGGGCCTCGTCCGTCGCAACCCCGAGATACGACTCTCCCTGGATCTGCCGCAGAACCTGGAACCAGACACCCTTGAATGGGATCGCGTCGGCGTTGTCGCTTCCCGGACTGAACTGGATGTCGAGGCCGGCGGGACGCGGCACGTCGATTTCCAGCACTCCTTGCTTGACGTCGGCGAGAGTGAACGGGCCAGCCTCGAAGTATTGCAGAAAACCGGGCGTGTGGATGGCCAGATGAAACGGCGGCGTGTCCGGGGCGAGCCGGATTTCAAACCGGCCCGCGCCCATCTCGCGGACGTTGAGCATGTTGAAGTCCAAGTTCTGCCTCATCCCTGGCCTGCGATTGGACGGCTGCCGCATGATACGGACGTCAGCTTCCAAATCCGTGAAATACGCTTCGGGCAGCACGCCCTTTGGCCAGGTCAGCCCCTCGGGCAGACGAAAACGCAGCTCGACTTTCTGGCCGCGTTGCATCGTGATGCTAATTTCACCCTTTTGTAGCTTATTGTGGTTGTCGCCCTCTAACCGAGCGAAGGAGGAGGCGAATCCGTCGGCCCGTACTACCACACCCGACACCCCGTCGTCTCGAAACAGGTCGGGACCACCAAGATCAGCAATGCCGCTGCCGCCGGCCTTCCATTCAGAGCCTCCCACCGTATTGGTGGTATAGACCATGGCTTGCAGAGTCGGCACCGGCTTGCCTGTGTCATCGACGACCTGGACGCGATAATCCGTGTTTGGGATTTGAAGTCGTTGTTTCTCGGGCACGGGCTTGGCGACGATCTCGATCTTGGGCATTTCGCCGCGCTCGGGCACGGTGAAACGCAGTTGGCCATTGAAGTCCGATCCCTGGCTCGATTTTTCAGGGGTCGATGCACGAGTGGCGAAGAGGTCCAGATAGTATTCGCCGGGCGGGATAGGGTCTGTGGTGAACCGGCCATCGGCCTTGATCGGTATTGTGTCGAACCCGGTAAGTATTCGAGTGCGCCGTCCCTTCGCATCGAACTGCTCCTCTGGTCCAGCATAGCCAATCCTCACTTGCGCATAACTCAGCTGGATGTTCTCCAAGCCGCGCACCTGTCCCTCCAGCGGCCGGCCAACCTTTCGATCGATACGAATGGTGACACTCTGATTTGGCCCCACTTTCGCCAATTGCCGATCCGAGCCCGTCAGCAGCACCGTCTTGCCGGTTGGCGTTTCCTGAAAGCGCTGCACGACGTATTGCCCCGGCGGCAAATGTTCGAACACTTTCTCACCCGGGTTCGCCACGGAAAAAGATCCGAAATGAAAACGGAGAACATCGTCGCTCCAGCCGACACCCTCAAGGGTCCGCGATTCGATGTTGACAGGCTGCTTTGGGACCTTGCCAGGCAAATCGCACTTGATAGCGAGGCTGCATGCCATCGGCAACTTGATTTCGACGTTTTCCCCTTGCGGCAAGCTCTTGCGTTTAACCACCCAAAAGAGCGGATCGTCCGCGATCACGGCCAGGCGATTCGCCGTCCCCTTTTTTCGCTCGATGCGAAATTCACCCTTCGGATCGGTCCGAGTGGAGGGCGGGTCTGGAAGTTTCTTCTCCCTTTGGGGCACGAACCAGTTTCGACGCTCAGCATCCACAATGACGTGTTCCTCACCCAGCAACAGGACCTCCGCGTTTGGCACCGCGACACCCCGAGGATCGACAACCCTGCCTTGCACGATCGCTCCTTCCGGCCAGACCTCCACCGGCGCTGCGTTCGCTGTTTTTTCCTGTGCCGCAGGTTCCGGTTCGGCCGGTTTCGTGGCCCGCATGTAGTTTCCAAGCGCACCGACCCCGGCGAGCATCACGGTTGCCGCCAACAGCACCACGACCCTGGTTTTCATTGTCGCTAGAGCCATGTCTTTCATCCCCTCTTCGGCGAGTGCCGTTACCCTGGCCGAAACCTTGCCGCCAGCAGTTGCCGCACCGGAACCGAATGCCGACGCCGCCTCGACCGTGACGGCGACCTTTGCGGCTGAGATGCCGGCCGACGCCGCCTGCTGAGACAACCCCGCGGCCAAAAGCGCCACAGGCAGCTCGACGCCTCGTTTGCTCAGACGCGCTCGCAACAGATTCAGCCCCTGTTGCAAGCGACGTTCCAGCGTCCGCAACGACCAACCCAGCTGCCGCGCTGCCTGATCTCTGGTCTTCGCCTCCAGATAACACAACAGGAGCGGCTCTCGGTACTTGTCGGCCAGATGGTGCAGCTCCTCATCCAGCACAGCCAGCATTTCCTGACTCTCTTCGATGGTGCTCGACTTGGTTCCCGAAGCGATCCCGACCGCCCTCTGCAGCGCTCGCTGACGGGCCATCTGGGTCCTGGTCCGCAGCGCCAGCCGATAAGCGACCTTGTAGAGCCAGCCGGCTATCGACTTCTGCCAGCCAGCAGAGGCAGCTTTGCGAGCCAGCATGATAAAAGTGGCCTGGAAAACGTCCTCGGCGTCCTGGTCCTGTTGCAGAATGCGCCGGCCCACGCCGAGCACCAGGGAGCCGTGCCGCCGGACGAGCGAAGCAAAGGCCGCCTCGTCGCGCTGGTGGGCGAAGCGCTCGAGCAGTTGGCAATCGGTCCACTCCCCGGTCGGGGGAGCGGCGAGCATGGATTTAAGACGGCCAAGATAATTCTTCAGACTGCGGTCGGCCATGGTTCGCGTTTCCGTAATCGATCAGCCCGTCAGATCACCATCTCAGGCGTTCTGCCCCATCTGTCCGCTTTGGTAGTCGTGGATCACCTGGCGCGTTTCCTCCTCCGTCCGCTTCTTGCCACAGATGGTGTCCATGAACTGATGATGGCCGACCCGGCTAACGCCCCGTGCGATCGCGGCCATGATGGCCCACCAATTGGCGTTCTTCAGGGCGTACGACGGAATCCAGAGGCCGGGCAACGCGGTGCTCATGATAAGCTCGTTCTCGGCGGTCTTGATCTCTGAAAACTTGCCGTCGATCAGACGATTCCAGATCCAGTCAATCTGGTCCGGCCATCGCAGGGCGACATACTCGATCACTCCAGCGCGTTCATAGCATTCGCGTCTGTGTTCGTAGTCGAGCAGGTCGTCTCCGGGGAAAACGTCCAGCACGAAATTGGGCGGCCCTTTGAAAAAGTCGTCCCAGGGTTCGCATTGTTTGAGCGGACCGTGGTTGACCTGCATGATGATGCCCGGACAGAACCGAGTGCCGTCCTCCAGTTGGACCGTCGCGTGTACGCAACAGTACAAGCCGGGCGAGAACAGCCGGTAGTAGTTGATACACATGGCAATATCGGTCAACAGGGCCGACGTACCAACATCGAGTTCACGGAACACAGTAGCGCCTCTTGGGGCATGACGACAAAGCTTGGCCGCCGGCTCACGCGGGCACGGCGCTGAACACAGAGGAGTTTCCTTGTGCGCGTTCTCTACCCCATAGAAGGCAGGCCGCGGGAAAATCCGCCAATTTTTTTCGTGGAGCGGTGGCGGAATGGGTGCAGTAGCGGATTCCGGAGGTAAATGTCGGGTGGCCTTCTTTCTCCCTCCCCCCTTGTGGGGGAGGGTTGGGGTGGGGGGTGAGAGAGCCTCTACCCCAACCCTCCCCCACAAGGGGGGAGGGAGAAAAACAACCATGGCGCACCCAGAAAGAATTACTGCACCCGTGGCTGAATAGGACCTGTCCACCAGCTTTTACTTGCGCGTGGGCCACGACAGAGGCGGCGGTTGCGTTCCGGGTACACAGGCATAGTCGCTGAAATCCGTCACGCCTTCGGCCCGCAAGAAATCCTCATCGAGCAACGCCTGCCCCGTTATTTGCCCCGGATCTTTCTGAGCCAGACGCAGCACACAATCGACGAGAATGTCCGGCTTGCGCCACATTTCCGGGCCGCCCAGCGCATGGTTGATCGACGCCTGGCTCTCGATGATCGTCACCGGCCACAGCGAATTGACGGCGATGTTGTGCGGCCGCACTTCCTCCGCCAGACCGAATGTCAGCATCGTCATGCCGAGTTTCGAGATCGCGTAGGCGATGCGGCCGGGAACCATCGCTAAATCGAATGGCGGACTCATGTTAATAATGTACTCTAGTATGGAGACCAGCGGAACATTGTTCCTCGCGCAAGCGATTTCTTCGGTGCCGTACCTAGGAGCGGATTTGGCCCGGCGGTAGAATGACGGTGAGGCAAGCCGCTTTACCTGGAATCACCGCTGGCCATGAACCGCAACGACTTTCGCAGGTTAGCGCGAATCCGGATCAAGGAAGCGCGAGTGCTGCTGAGGGAGAAATGTTACGACGGAGCCTATTATCTTTGCGGTTATGCCGTCGAGTGCGGGCTTAAGGCTTGTATCGCTAAAGCCACCCGACGCTCAGAATCCCGGACCTAGACAAGGTCAAGGCGAGCTACACACATGATCTAACCTCCCTTGTCAAGCAGGCAGGGCCTAAGTCGATCCTCGAAATCGAGGCGGCCAGCGATGCTGATTTCGACCGCTACTGGGCGGTAGCCCAAGACTGGTCGGAGATGGCCCGGTACATCGAGCACGCGGAGAGAAAGGCCAGAGACCTCTTCCGCGCAGTGACTGACCGGCAACACGGGGTGATGCGATGGTTAAGGAAATACTGGTAGGGGAGCTTGTCGAGAACGGCCGACGCCTCATCGAGGCCCTCGACCAGGCAGGTTTCCCCGTCATCGCCGCATTCTGGCGGTTTCTCCCCGAGGCAGAGGAGTGGCGGCTCTTCATCGCGTCCCCGAAGGTCAACGAACTCGGACCACTCGCCGCTTACGCCACCATTCAGGAAACACTGGGCAACCATCAGATTGACTTGCCCCTCCACCGTATCTCCGTCATAAGCCCTGAAGAACCATTTGCCGCCGAGCTTCGCATTTTCGCTGGTACGGACGCCAAACCATTCATCGGCAGAGATTACCTTCAAAACATAGTCGTCGGGGAGCTGTACATCGAAGGAGCCTACGTCTATAGGGCTGAGCGGATCATCGGCAAGTCCGGCACTCTAGAACTGTGGCTGGCCAAGCCGGACAAGTCCCATAAAGTTTGGACCGCCCTGCGCGCTAAGGCTACCTTCGAAGACGGCTTTGTCAAGAAACTCGAACTTGGAAGCGGAGATTGGCCCCTCACCTACGCCAAGAACGGCATCAGTGCCCATCTGGGTGTGATTTCCAATGTAGAAGTGCGGCAAGGCAAAGTTTTTGGAAACGTGGATAAGTGGACTATTCTAGGGGGAAGGCTTCGCAGAATTGTAACGGCCGCAAGAGGCGTTCCGCTTCAAGATTATCCCCTCCCTTCCAATTCTACTTCGTAAAGCGGACACTCATAGGCCCAGATTCGCGTGCCGTAAACCGCGCAGTCCGCCACCTCTGCTCGGTTTGCTATACTCTTTTAGCGTCGATCCTTCTTCCGCTCCCGAGGACGAAGCCGTGGAGTCACTGAAAGGCAGAGTCGCCGTAATCACCGGCGCGAGCCGTGGCATTGGCCGGGCGCTTGCCCTTGGCCTTGCCCAAGCTGGATGCCACATCGTTGTTGCCGCCAAGAGCACGACATCGACCGACAAACTACCTGGCTCGATCTTCACGGTAGCGGAGGAGGTCGAATCCTTCGGCGTGCAGGCGCTGCCGGTACAGGTGGACGTGCGCGACGAGGTTCAGATCGACGCCCTCACCGCCAAAACTCTGGAACGCTTCGGCCGCATCGACATTCTGATAAACAATGCCGGTGCCCTGTGGTGGAAGTCCGTCATCGAAACTCCGGCCAAGCGCTTTGACCTGGTAATGGGAGTGAATGCCCGCGCCGCCTTTCTGTGCAGCCGCGCCGTTCTGCCGGCGATGATCGAGCGGCGCTGGGGCCACCTTATCAATTTTTCGCCGCCGCTCGACCTGACGATGGTTCCCGGACGTGTCGCCTACGCAATCTCGAAGCTCGGCATGACGCTGCTGACGCTCGGCCTGGCGGAGGAAGTGCGGCCGCACAACATCGCCGTCAATTCGCTGTGGCCGGTGACAATCATCGAGAGCCAGGCATCGATCAATCACGCGCTCGGTACGCCCGCCATGTGGCGCAAGCCTGACATTCTCGTGGACTGCGTGCTGCGGATCGTCAGCAAGGAGCCGACTTCTCTGACTGGCCAGGCGCTTCTGGACGAGGACTTTCTGCGAGCCGAGGGAGTAACGGACCTCAGCGGCTATGCCTGCGTGCCGGGTACAAAGCCGCCTCGATTGTCCTGGAAGATTATTCCGCCAGTCTGAAATCGCATAAGAACTCAATTACAGTCAGGCATGTTTCAATGTGACGTCGGATCCCCTGGCGTACGTCCAGACGGCGCACCAGCTGCTATTGCCCAGCCCCCGATTGTAGGGTCATCAATTCCCGCAGCAGACATGAATGTAACCTTTGGTCCAGCCGAAAGAATCCTCTTGGCGAGAGAATCATGTGTCGATCGCTGGCTCGATACGATCCCGGTCTAACGGCGCCTTCTTTAACCTCAAAGGCTCCGATGATGTCCTCAGGCGGAACAGGCCCCGCAGGTGTTGGTGTCCGCTGGTCAATGATGTAAATCCACCCCTCACCGAGTCGCGTCGCCTCGGCTTGAAAGCCGGGTTCATTCGGAGCGTGCCGGGCGATGACAGTGTGCATGAACTTTACGAACACACTGTTCCGCGCGAAGTTTTGTGGCGTAATCGCTTCCCCGGGCTCCAGTGGGCGGAGCAGCGCGCCCACGATGGACTCTGGGAACAAGCCCTGTGTAAAGGCGGTCTCGGGAGGGATCAGGGTGATATAGTCCTTGGTCCCGTCAGGTGTATCGACCCGGCAAACATACATCGAAGGCTCGCTCATCGACACACCTCTTTCGCCGAACTTGTTCTCAAGTCCGCCACTGCCATTGTGCGGCCACGCTTGAGGTCATCCCGCCCTTCTGAGCGCCCGTCTCCCGAAATGCTAACGCACGGTATTTTTTCACGCACGGGGAAACGTTCCCACCGGCGTTGTTGAGGAGCAGATCGATGCGGCCAAAGCGTTCCAGCGTCTTTGCGGCCAGGTTCTCGATTTGCTGTTCGTCGCGCACGTCCACCTGTACCGGCAGCGCCTGCACGCCGAGGGCTTCCACCTCTTTGGCGACGCTGAAAATCGAGCCGGGCAGCTTCTCGGTAGATGTGGTGCTTTTGGCGGCGATGACGACGTGGCATCCGGCCTTCGCCAATCCCAGCGCCAGAGCCCGGCCAATGCCGCGACTGGCGCCGGTGACGATGGCGACCCTTCCCTCTAGCGCGGACATGATGCCTCCGAATCAGTGGCCGATGCCCTGGCGGAACTCAAGGCCGCGGTATGCCACGCGGACCGATGGGCGGCCTCACGCCGCCGGGGCCAGGCAGGGTCATCTGTTTGGACGCCACCGTCACGACGTTGGAGATCTTCTTGAGGTCTCTATCGGAAATCATCAATCCGGGCCCGACCGAACCCTCTCCCATCCACATTTCGAAGGGGCCGTGCTCGGCGCCGAACGACATGCCGCTCGCGTTAATGGTGCCCTGCGTTTTATTGCCAACGCTCCTCAGTTCGGCCACGTAATAGTTCTGGCGAAGCCCCATCGCCTTGGTGGCCTTGATAAGCAGATAGAGCCGTTTGCCTGCGGGGTTGCCGGAGGTGAAGCGGTAATTGATCTCCACCTGCATCTGGGCGCCGAAGCCCGAGACCTTGCCGTTGGTCAGCTCGACCGCGAGCGGCCCTTGCGCCGGCATCGGATTCTGGCCCGGCTGGTTGCCCGGAGGGAACATCGGCGGCGGATTGGCGTTGCCGTTGTTCGGCGGAAAGTTCCGGCCGCCTGGCGGGAAAGGCTGGTTCGGCTGATTCTGCGGCGCCGGGTTTTGGGCCGGCTGTGCGACGGGCGGCAGGTTGGAGCTGGCCACCTGCGCCACCTGGCGGTGGGCTGCTGCCCTCAATACCCAGACGGCGATGCCACCCACAACCACGAGCAGCACAACCGCAACGACGCAGCCACCGATTATCAGCGGGACAAGCGCGGAGTTGCCGCTCTTCTTGCGGGGCCGCCGGCGCGGCTGAGAACGCTCTTCGTCTTCATCCTCCTCGTCCCGGACGACACGCTTGGCCGGACGCGGGGAGGACTGAATCCTTTCCTCGTCCTCGTCGCGGTCGGGAACGCGGCTCTTGCTGCGGACCACAAAGATCTCCTCGCACGATTTGCAGCGGACCTTCTTGCCGAGCATCGAGTCGGCCAGCTGGTAGCTCGCGTCGCAGCTGGGGCAGGTTGTGGCGATCGACATGACAGGCTCCTGAATCAGAGAGGCAGCTGCGCGAATCGTGCTGCGGATAACAAGAAAATATCAAGATGTTGTAATGTAGCAGCCGATCCGCACTCATTCAAGAAGCGGAGCCGTGCAGCAGGGCTGGTGGTGTAGTAGCGGATTGTGGGGCAGTCAGCGGGCAGTGTGCCTTCTCCCTCCCCCCTTGTGGGAGAGGCGGTCCCCCCATCCCAACCCTTCCCCACAAGGGGGGAGGAAGAGAAAAGACCACCCGCCAGATGGACCTAGAATCTACTGCTACACCTTCGCCGCCGCCGTCGCACGATTTGGCAGTGGCGCATTTCCGTCCTCCCGCGTGAAACGTAAACCAACATCGTCCCACCACAAGGAGATGACTCCACGATGGCCAAGGCACAATCTCTAGAGACCAAACTGGCCCGGCTGCGCGAACTCCGTGGCCAACCGCATTCACCGCAACTTATCAAGGAACTGGCAGGCGCCCTCCGTGATTCCTCCAACTTCGTGGTAGCCGATGCCGCGGAGTTGATCGGCAAGGGGCCCTTCTCCGAGCTGGCTCCCAACCTCGTCGAAGCCTTCACGCGGTTCCTCGACAAACCACTTAAGAAAGACCCGCAGTGCCGTGCCAAGATCGCTCTCGTCGAAGCCCTGAACCAGCTGGAATTCACCGATGAGAACTTTTACCTGCGCGGCGTCCATTACGTTCAAGCGGAACCCGTCTGGGCAGGGACGCGCGATTCAGCGGTACCGATTCGAGTGGCCTGCGCCTCAAGCCTGGTGCGTCTGCGCCATCCGGAGGCGATGCCGCTCCTGGTGGATATGCTCGCTACCCCATATTCGCTGGAGGCGGGCAAGGCGCTGCGCGTGGGTGCTGCGCAAGTTCTGACGTACGCCGGGACCAACGCCGCCGCTCTCTTGCTGCGTCTCAAGGTACGCTTGGGCGATCCGGAGGGAGAGGTGATATCCGAGTGTTTTACTGGTATTTTGGAAATCACCAAGGAAGCGGGGGTTCCATTCGTGGCCGAGTACCTGGCCTCGGGAAATCAGGTGCTTCAGGAAGCCGCGTTGCTCGCACTGGGCAGCTCGCGCCAGGTTGCGGCGTTTGGGATCCTGAAGTCCTTCGCCGAAAGGTGCATTGGCGAGATTCAGGAAGCAGCTCACGTCGCCCTGGCTCTTATGCGGCTGCCGGCGGCAACCGATTACCTGCTGAGCCTGGTAACCGAGCCGTCCCCCACCGTGGCGGAGAACGCCCTCAAGGCTTTGGCCGTTCATCGTTACGACGCGCGTATACGCGAACGAACGGCGGACGCCGTCGCTCAGAACGGCACCGCCGCCCTGCGCGAGTTATTTGCGAAGCGTTTTGGTGCGAAGGAATAAGGTAGTCAGTGACCGGCGCAAGAATTGGCAAGAATTGGTGTCAGTTCATTTTCCCAACCCAAGAATCGGTGTCAGTTCATTCTCCCAACAAGAATGAACTGACACCAATTTTCACCCAACAGAAATGAACGGACACCAATTTCCGTTATCAGTCGCCGGGCCAGCTCAATAAACAGGCAAAAATCGGCGTGCGTCCGGGGCGATCGTCCCAGGAGCGATCCAGTCCAGATATTGGGCCAGCGTGCCCAGGCCGTTCATCCCCACGCCTATGTATCCGGAGCTGCCTGCGACCCGCCGAATCTTAAGCTCCCAGAACGCCTCAGAAAAAACCACAGACTGGATGTCCTCCCATTCGATCCTGAGCGGTCCTCGAAACGAACGGTGGATCGTCAGACCGTCATCATCGAACGTGACGATCCGCCGATAGCTATCGATGACACTATAGAGGCAGCCGAGGAACAGCAAGCCGGACATTCCCAACACAGCGAAGCCGGTTCTCCGATCCAGATTGGCAACTACTAACACGAAACCGAGTACGGCGAACAAAATTGGTACCAGCGCGCAAAACACCAGGACCTTGGTGCAACGAGAACAAAACCTCATCTCCCAACTTCTGCCATCGGGGGACGATTCCGCGTCGGGATTCGTTCCCCGGATGATCCAATCCTTGAGCCGATTCACGATCATATGTGACAGGACGTGTTCCATGATACCGAAACGATGCCTCCTTCTCTCTCATTGCCGGGCTAGATGACCATTTCTCATTATCCGATCTTTCCCAGGTAGCACTCTCCTAGTTCTCGGCTCCGACACCAACAGTTAATTCTAACCCACGCAAGGGAACCGAAGAAGGGAGAGCGAAAAGGGGGGACTGGCCGAAAATGGAATCGCGTACATTCGCGAGCCATCGCACAAAGAAAAATGCCTCGGGAGTCATTTCGGAGAGCGGTACAGTAAAATGTCCCCTCAGCGTTTCGACAGTCGCGGCGCGATGGCAAGCCCAGAGGTATCGTGAAAACTCGTTACGGAGGTCGATCATGATTCGCAACGAAACGGAATACAAAGAAGCTGTCGAGCGGCTGGCGGAAGAGCAGAAGCGGCTAACGGAGCATCGGGCCCGTTTGAAGGAAGCGGGTCTCTCGAAGGAGGAAATCAAGCGGGTGATCGACCCGATGGAGTCATTCCACCTACAACTACAGGAAGAGGTCGAGAGCTACGAAGACCAAAAAAGGGACAGCGTACATTCGGGAACCATCGGATCGTAAATCCACTCTGTTGCATTTCTGTCCGGGCGCGGTTGCAACGACATAGCTGCAACTGGGACAAGGAGTTGCGTCGTGTCAGTGTATGTCATTGCATCGCAGGGAAGTCATTGCATCGAGAGTGGCTGGGAGCGATGCAACGACTTGACTCAGCGACATGAGGATTATCCGGCTGCACCTCCCCGCGGACGAGAAAAAGGGGCAACGCATCGACCCACCTCCCGAACTCCGGCGGGACGCAGCGCCGGCGGCTGCGTAAGATAGTCTGCACCTTGCCTCGACACAATCATCGCTTCGGTCCCCTAGCAAAGACAGCCTCCCATGCCCCTGAAGATCTCGGCCTTCCCGAAATGCTACATCGATCAGATCGCCGGTGAGCGCTCGCTGTCTGTCTTTGACTGGATCGAGATGGCCCGTGCACTCGACGCCGACGGACTGGAGATGTACGACGGGTTTTTCACCAGTCTGGATACGGCCTACCTCGACCGAGTCGGCGAGGCCATTCACAGCACCGGCTTCGCCATGCCCATGCTGTGCTGCTCGCCCGACTTCACCAACCCCGACCCGGACGGACGCAAGCGCGCCGTCGAGCGCGAGGTGCAAATGATCCGCGTCACCCGGCGACTGGGCGGTCCGGGCGCTGTCTGCCGTGTGCTGAGTGGGCAACGCTATCCCGGCCTCGATCGCCGGCAGGGACTGGAGTGGGTGGTCGGCTGCATTGAGCAGGTACTGCCGGTCGCGCGGGAGCACGACATCATCCTGGGACTGGAGAACCACTACAAGGACAGCTTCTGGAAGTACCCGGAGTTCGCCCAGAAGCAGGACGTGTTTCTGGAACTCCTCGGCGCCATTTCGGAGCGGAAGCATTTCGGCGTGCAGTACGATCCGTCCAACGCCGTGGTGGCCGGCGAAG
Source organism: Gemmataceae bacterium (assembly GCA_036557565.1). Taxonomy (GTDB): domain Bacteria; phylum Planctomycetota; class Planctomycetia; order Gemmatales; family Gemmataceae; genus JAJPHU01. The sequence goes on along the minus strand of DATBHJ010000189.1, from coordinate 2,636 downwards.
ATCCCGTCGGGCTTTTGCGTGCCGTGGCAGATCGCGTTGTGAGCATGCACGCCAGCGACCGTTATCTGGCGGAGGGCACGACCCTGGAGGATCTGCGACAGGCCGACGGCACGCTCGGCTACTCCCCGAACCTGCGGCATGGCGTGACGGGGAAGGGTCTCAATGACTACGACGCCATCTTCAGCATCCTGGCCGCGCACGGCTACCGGGGCTGGGTCAGCATCGAGGACGGCATGAACGGCATGGAGGAAATGGCGGAATCGCTGGCCTTTCTGCGGCGCATGAGCGCGAAGTACTTCCCGGGGGATTGACGTGACACCCGTGCGCGTGGGTCTGATCGGCTGCGGTAAGGTGGGGCAGATTCACGCGGCCGCACTGCGTGGCCTCGCGGAAGCCGAGCTGACGGCGGTGTGCGATGTGAGCGCAGAGCGCGTTCGGACCTTCGCGGACAAATGCGGGACGCACGGCTACACCGACGTGGATGCGATGCTGAGCGACGGCAAGGTAGAGGCGGTCATCATCGGCACGCCCCACCCGCTGCACGCCGCGCCGGCGGTCAGTGCCGCGGAGGCGGGCGTGCATGTTCTGGTGGAAAAGCCGTTGGCCGCGACCCTGGCGGACTGTGACGCCATGCTGGCGGCGGCCAAGCGAGCGGGAGTTCTGCTGGGTGCGATCAGCCAGAGGCGGTTTTACGAACCCGTGCGCCGCATGAAGGACGCCATCGACGCCGGCAAGATCGGTCGGCCGGCGCTGGGCGTGTTCACGATGTACAGCTGGCGCGATCCGGCCTACTACCAGTCCGATCCGTGGCGCGGCAAGTGGGACACCGAGGGCGGCGGCGTGCTCGTCAACCAGTCGCCGCATCAGCTCGACCTGCTGCGCTGGTTCATGGGGCCGGTCACCGAGGTCAGCGGCTACTGGGCCAACATCAATCATCCGACGGTCGAGGTGGACGATACGGCTGTCGCCGTCCTGCGCTTTCAGGGCGGTGGACTCGGCGCCATTGTGACAAGCGTGGCCCAGAAGCCGGGCATCTACACGAAGGTCCACGTCCACGGCACCAACGGCGCCTCCCTCGGCGTGGAGACCGACCGCGGCGCCAGCTTCATCGCCGGCATGACGACCATCGACGAACCGCCGCTGAACGATCTCTGGACCATCCCCGGCGAGGAACATCTGCTCCCGATCTTCCAGGCAGAGGACCGTGCACGCTTCGGTCAGATCGACGCCACCACGCACTACCACAGGTTGCAGATACAGGATTTCCTCCGCGCGATCCGAGAGGGTCGGCCGCCGCTGGTGACCGGCGAGGACGGCCGGGCCGTGGTCGAGTTGTTCACAGCGATCTACCGCTCCAACCGGGAAGGTCGCCCGGTGATGCTAGACAGGAGATGAAGACTCCTCTCTCAAATCAAATCTCCTGCCGAAGATTTGGTATGTCTCCCTTCCCAACTTGTTTATCGTTTCGCGCGAAACGATGAACGCAAACGGAGCGACTCTCGAACTTTCTTGTGTTGACCGTGGTTTGCTAGGTTGTAAGATAGAGAATCAAATGCAGAAGCGTTTACGGTTGCCGTACCCTACCGGCGAACCGTGAAAAGAGTCATGATGGCTCGAACTACAGCGAGTAGCGCCCACCGCGCTCGTATTGTCGTTAATTCCCTCTCGCTCAAATCTTCCCGCGTTGCGTCAGTGCCGTTGCAACGTAATGGCAAGGAAGTTGCCCACGTTTCAAGGGACTGATCTCTAGCCTCGCACGGAACACTGACATGCAACCACCCGACTCCTCATGTGGAGCGCTGCGCATTCTCGTAGCCGATGATTTCGCCGATTCGGCTGTGAGTCTGAAAATCCTTTTGACGCTATGGGGCCACGAAGTGATTGTCGTCCATTGGGGGCGGGAAGCGCTGGCGGTTGCGCAGATATTCCGGCCGCAGGTCGTCCTTTTGGATTTTGAGTTGCCGGACCTCAACGGTGGCGACGTAGCGAAGGGGTTGCGCCAGCTCCCAGGGTTTGAACGGGTCCTCATCGTTGCGATTACCGGTCACGATCAGGACGAGGAATCCTTCCAGTCGTACCTCAAGCTCTTCGATCATTGTCTCCGCAAACCCTTCAACCTGACGGAGCTTGAAAGGCTTTTGGCGGCCTATAGTATCGTCGCAGATCCGGGAACTTCTCCGGGCGAAGCAGGCACCTGATTTGCACTCTCTTTCATGCAGGCATATCTGGTATGCCTGCGGAACAGAGGCAATCGTCATGGCTTCAAGGCGCATTACGCTTGATGAACTGGTCGCCATCATTCGCTCGTGTGATGCTATCGAGATCGATCGTTGCACGCCGGATTATTTCCAGGATTTCGTGGCCATGCGGCTGGCTCAGAGCTTCCCAGAGCTGTCCGCGAAAGTGCGGCAGTTAGACGCCGAACAGATGGATCGACTCTGTAGGTGCATCAAGGCAGCTCAGGCAGTGCTTCGCCAGTGAGGCACTCTTTGAGCGGCTAGTGCAGCGTCAGGTTAAGGAATTAGGGTGTTCCTGATCGCGGGTTTTTGGCACGATGGCCGCAACCAAGGAGGATGCGGTCATGCAAAAGAAGTATGTCGTTCGTCTCACGGATGCGGAACGGGCAACGCTAACCG
>DATBHJ010000188.1:0-25747 GCA_036557565.1 Gemmataceae bacterium | reverse complement strand
AAGGGGGGGCATACCCACCCCCTTGGCACTACCCCCTCTCTGGCACTACCCCCCGTCCTTGTTACTCCGCCGCCGCACCGCGAGCAGTGGCCCATTGCTCCGGCGTGTACAACACTTCCCGCGCATTGCTGCCGTTGTAGGCGCCGACAATGCCATCTTCGGCCATGAAATCGATCAGTCGTGCCGCCCGTCCGTAGCCAATCCCCAGCGCTCGCTGCAATAGCGACACGCTGCCGCGCCCCTCGCGCAAAATGATTTCGATGGCTGCCTCGTAAAGTTCGTCCTCGCGCTTGCCCAGGCGATCGGCCACGGAACCGTCCTTATCGCCGACTTGCAACTCCATCAACTCCGGAGCGTAGCACGGTTCCGACTCCAGGACATTCACTACGGCCTGAATCTCCTTATCGCTGGCATAGGTGCCCTGAGCACGAATCAGGTCGCTCGTGCCCGGCGGCAAAAACAGCATGTCGCCCTTGCCCAGAAGCTTGTCGGCACCCATCGCGTCCAGCACGACGCGGCTGTCGGTCTTGTTCGTCACCTTGAAGCAAATCCGCGACGGCAGATTCGACTTGATGAGGCCGGTTATCACATCGACCGTCGGCTTCTGCGTGGCCACGACCAGGTGGATTCCCGCCGCCCGCGATTTCTGAGCCAGACGGATGATATGTCCCTCGACTTCTCGTTTCATCTGCAACATCAGATCCGCCATCTCGTCGATGACAATGACGATGTACGGCATATGCAGCGGGATCTGTTTGCGTTCTTCGTCGTTCTCCGGCTTGACGCGGCGGATGATCTCATCGCCCTTCAGCTCGTTGTAGCCGGCGATGTTGCGGACTCGGGCACGGCGCAGCAGATCGTAGCGCTCCTCCATCTTGTCCACGGCCCAGGCAAGAATGGCTTCCGATTTCTTCATGTCGGTGACAATGGGGTGCATCAGGTGCGGGATCTTGCTGTACACCTCCATCTCGACGCCGCCCTTGGGATCGAGCATGATCATCTTCACTTCGTCGGGCCGGCGCGTCATGAGAATGCTAAGGATAATCGTGTTCAGACACACCGATTTGCCGGTGCCGGTCGTGCCGGCGATGAGCAAGTGCGGCATGTCGGCGAGGTCACCGACCAGCGGTCGGCCCTCGCTGTCCTTGCCCAGAAACAGCGGGATTTGGAACTTGGCTGACTTCTTTGCCGAGGCCAGAAGAACTTCCTTCAGCCGCACATTGGCGCGCAGCTCATTGGGCACTTCGATGCCAACAGTATTCTTGCCAGGTATGGGTGCGACGATGCGAACGCTGGGTACCTTCAAATTGATGGCAATGTCCTCGGCCAGTCGCGTAACTTTTTGGACCCGCAACCCTTTCTCCAGGGCGATCTCGAACTGCGTGACGACCGGCCCGGTGTTGATGCCGACAACGTGGACGTTCAAGTCGAAATCGGTGAAGGTCTTCTCCAGAAGCGCGGCCCGCTCGCGCAACTGCTGATCGTGCGCGCGATAATCGAACGGCTGCGGTTCTTCCAGTAATTTCAGCGATGGCAGCTTGTAATCGGCGAAGCGCTCCCGATCCTCCTCCAGAGGGCGGACAATCTCATTGTGATGATGAATGGGAATGATCTTGGCCCCATTCGCCTGCTCCTCCTCATCCTCTTCGATCTCTGGCTCAACATGGAGACGTACCTGCGGCTGCTCCGGGGCCACTGGCGTCCACACAATCGGTGGAGGACTGCGGCGCGGAAGCAGGCGTTTCACCATCGCCGACAAATCGAAGTTCGGGCGAAGCTGCTGCCATAGCAATCGCAACAGCAACCGCAGCTCTACATCCAGAGTCAAGACCGCGCCGAGAACCAGACAACTGCCGAGGAGAATGTCCTGGCCCATGGGCGGAAGCGCACCGTTCATCCAATCGTTCAGCCATCCGCCGATACTGCCGCCACTACCAAGTGGAGGGATCGAGCACGGGGGCGCCAACTCCGGATTGCGCTCGGCCAGAACGGCAGCGACGGGAACGAGGAGCAACCAGCCCAGTGAGCGAAGCGACCAGCCGAGCCAACTTCGACGCAAGACCAAACGCACCAGGACGACGAGCCAACCTGCGAGAAACACATATACGGCAGCGCCCAACGCCTGCCGCAGTTCGTAGGCGAGCGCTCCACCTAGCGGACCAAAACGATTCTCTCTCGCGGACTCGGTTGCCCCAACGGAAACGGAATCGATCACACTGAGGGCGAGAAAGCCCCCGATGGCCAACAGCAGGCTAACGGCGAGATACAAGCGCCAATGGCGACGATCCGGCATGACGAGAAACTCCCAGCTGCGTTCTCAATGTGCCGGCGGATACGCACGCCGGACGGAAAGCTGACGCCCCGCATCGTTTACCATCGGCAAATGACAGTCCGAATCATCTAAGGAAAGCGCTTTACCGATCTGGCCTGAGCGAGTCACACTTGATTTTTTCGGTGCAATCTGCGCGAATGTTACCGGTGTGCGGATTCCAACCGAACAGGAGCGAGAAGCATGGCGAGTAAGCTTCCTCCCGGGTTGTTGCGCTACGCCTATGCCAAGGCGGCAGACGACTATTTGCGCAGCCTCCCCCTGGAGCATTTCATGGAATCAATGCCCCAAGCGACTCAACGCAAGATCACGCTCGAAAGTTTCGATCTCGTCCACGCCCGCCGGCCCGATGTGCAGATCTTCAATGAACTGCTTGTGCAGTTCCCGATACGCGGCAGTCGCCGTCCGGCGCAGGTGGTGCCCGATAACATGGTGGTTATCTGGAAAGATCCTATCGACGCGGTGGGCAGTTACGATGTGCCGTTCCAGCCGGTTCGTCCTTTCTGGGTTTTCGAGTATGTCTCGCCGTCCAACAAGCGCAAGGATTACGAAGACAGCTTTGAGAAATACGAACGTCTAAAAGTGCCGTATTATCTCGTCTTCTATCCCGATAGTCAGGATTTGACGTTGTTCCATCATCAAGGCGAGAAATACGTCTCGAAGAAGCCTAATCGTCGCGGCCGGCTGGCGATCCCCGAACTCGACATGGAAGTGGCCTTACTGGACGGTTGGGTGCGCTACTGGTTTCAAGGCGAGTTGCTGCCATTGCCCGCAGATCTGCAAAAGGATCTGGACGAGGCGAGGAGGCAACTCGCTGACGCAAAGCGACTTGCTGACGCCGAGCAACAAGCTCGATTGGCAGCAGAACAGGAGGTCGCTCGGTTGCGTGCGGAAGTAGAAAGACTGCGCTCGCGCCGAAATGGAGGCACGGCTTGAAAAAGTGCCTCATCGCGGCACGACGCGGATGCCGGGCTGAATCTTGTCGCCGGGATGCAAGATCAAGACGGCTCCGTTGTCCAGACCGGATGTGATCTCCGTCTCCAGTGCGTTGCTACGGCCGACCGTAACGCGGCGCAGTTGAGCCGAGCCATCCTCGATGGTGAAAATGGCCCAGTCGTCGCCACGACGGAACAGACAGCCCGACGGCACCTTCAAGACATCGTTCGCCGACCAGATCACGATGCGTGCTTCCACACGGTAGGCATCGCCAAGGCGACTGCGTTTCTCCGGTGGATCGACAAGATCGATGATGACGTTGACGCGCTGCTCCTCGACTCCCAGGGCCGAGCGCTTCATGAATCCGCTCGGTTCCACCAGACGCACCTGGCCGGTCAACGGCTTTTCTCCGCCCCAATGCTCCAGGATCACCTTCGCCCCTGGAGCGATCTTGACCGCATCGTTGGACAGCACATCGATCTCGACCTCCAGGTCACTGGGATCGCCCACTTCCAGGAGTTCCTTGCCCGGTGTAACGATCACGGAACTTTCCTGGAAAACACGAAGGACTCGGCCGCCAATCGGAGCGCGGACCTCGAAGCGCCAGGTATCGGCGTCGCCGGGGGAGCTTGGATGCGATCGTTTCAGGGCGGCCCGCGCGAGATCCAGTTCAAAGTCGGCGATTTGCTGGGCGAACTGCGATCCCTTCACGTCTTCCTGTGCCATACGTTCCTTGTGTTCGGCAGCCTCCATCTCTTGATACGTCGTCTCTCGGCCGATCACCATTTGACGGATGCGCTGGAGTTCTCTGCCGGCCAGATTGTAGGCAACCCGAGAGCGTTCCATCTTCGACACCGCCTGCTTGCGTCCCGCCTCGGCCGCCTTGACGCGCGCCTCGGCCTCGGCCCGACTGCGTTCGTCGAGCAGGGCAGGATCGCCCGGCTCAATGACCGCCAGCAACGTCTGGCCAGCGATCACACGGTCGCCGGCGCGCAGACAAATCCTCTGCAATCGTCCGGACAGGGGCGCAGACACGACGTAGCGCTCCTTGATGCGCGTCTTGCCGTCTTCGTCTACGGTGACGCGCAGCGATCCGCGCGACGTCTGGGCCACATCGACCTCGACCGGACGCGGCCAAAACGAGTAGGCCAACAGCGCGCCTGCGAAGACACCAATGGCCATCTGCACGAGGAGCCTGCGGAATCTTTTCACCGTCACTCCTTTGATTTGAGGACGGAAACCAGGTCGAGCCGATCGATCTGACGGCGAACGATCAACCCGGAGACGAGCGCGGCCAACAGCGTGACCACGGCGGCGAAGCCGTACGTAGAAGGCTCAATCCACAGCGGCAGACGGAACAATTCCGTATCGTTGGCCATCGTGTCCAGCTTCGCCAGTACGTAGCCGAACCACAATCCACCGGGAATCGCCACCACTGTCAGCACTGCTAGCTCACCCAACAGGATACGCGAAACTTCCGCTCGCGTGAAGCCGATCACGCGCAGCGTCGCCAGTTCGCGAGCGCGCTCGGCCAGGGTGATGCGCACGCTGTTGTAAACCACACCGAAAGCGATGATACAGGCGAACACGACGAGGAACGACTTGAACACCAGCAGGTTCTCGGCGATGGTGTCCTTGAAGCTCTTGAGGGCGGCCGCTTTCACGACCACGACCGCGACGCCCGGACAGTTCTTGAGCTTGGCGTACAGCTCGTCCATTCGGGCGGAATCGACTGCCAGGTATGCTCCGGAGACAAGCGGCCCTTCGCGCATCAGCCGGTTCAGCGCCGAGCGCTCCATGTAGGCGTTCATGCCCAAAAAATCTTCCAACAAATCGGCGACAAGGATCTCGCGCACCGGCCGTGTGCCCTCCAGGACTTCCACTGTAAGCGAATCCCCGACACGCACACCCAACACTTCGGCGAGTTTGCGTGAGAGAACCAGCCCCTCGGCCGGTAGAGCGATGCGGTGTTGCTGATTATCGATGAGCCGATTCAGTTCGCCCTGTTGAGCCACTCCCTGGATCCCCATTCGCCGGGAGCGCGGACCAAAGCGCAGACGCACCGGAACATTACGGAAAGACTCGCAGCAACGAACGCCGGGCAGGTGCGTCAGGTCGTATACGACTCGCCCCTCATTCGGCTCCGCGAACAAAACCGTTACGTCCTGCCGCTGAGCGAGCAAGAAATGCGTATCGAGAGAGTACTGCACCGCATCGCTGGCAAAATCACCGACGACAAGGATCGCCACCGCCAGGGCGATAACCACGGCCGAGAGCACCGCGCGCATGGGACGCCGCTCCATCTGGCGGAGGATCATGCGCAGAGCTGGCGAAAAGAAACGCTGCAATCCCAGCCGCTCGACCAGAGTGGGGCGGAAGCTCTGGGGCGGTTCCGGCCGCATGGCCTCAGCCGGCGGCTGGCGCATGGCTCGCCGCACCGCACCCACGGCCCCCAGACTCGCCGAGACGGCACAGATCAAAAAGCCCAAACCGATCACCTGCGGATCGAGCGAGTAACGCAGCACCGGGAAGTGGAAGAAGCGCGTGTACAGGGCCGTCAAACCAGACCCCATCCACGCTCCGGCAGCCGTGCCGATAGCTGTGCCGACGGCCACCAGAACCAGCACCATTTTCAAGTAGTGCCAGCCGATCTCCAGGCGACCGTAGCCAAACGCCTTCAGCGTGGCAACCTGTTCGCGCTGCGTACCGATCAGGCGCGTGATGACGATGTTCATCAGGAAGGCAGCGACAGACAGAAAGATGATCGGTACGATGAGGGCCATACTCCGCAGCTGGCGCAGCTCATTGATGATGAACACATTCGACACCTGATCCTCGCGCCCATAGGCGCCCGCGCTGCCGTAATCGCTGGCGAGGCGATCGACGCGGCGAACTACTTCCTGTGCCGAGGCGCCCGGCATAATGCGCAATGTGAGATCGTTGAACGCTCCTTCCATATCGAAAGCTGCGGCCAGGTCGGCCTCATTCATCCACAAGACACCGAAGCGCTTGGCGTCCGGCAACATGTCGCCGGGGCGGATCTGATAGATGTACTCCGGTGATAACACAACACCGACGATGCGCAGATCCTGCCGCCGGCCGTTGATGATGGCGACGAGCCGGTCGCCCGGATGCAACCCGTGAGCATCGGTGAAGGCTTCATTGGCCAGCACTTCCTCGGTTCGTCCGGGCTCCAGCCAGCGGCCACGCCGTAGATACAGTCTGTTCATCATCGCCTCGCCGCGCTCCGGCAACGAGATCAACCGGCCCACGGCCGGCTCCGGCAACGTCGGCAAATCTAGACACACATCCTCGACGATGCGGGCCTGGGCCTGACTGACGCCGGGGATTTCTACCAACTGTTCGAGCAAAGACTTTGGCGCGCGCTTCAGATGAGCGAAAACGTCAGGGAACTGATAATCCTCGTAATAGCGCTCCTGCGTGGACTCCAATGAGTGCAGCATATTGAGCGACATCACGAACGCAGCCACGCCGCACGCCATGACCATGCAAATCGCCAGCGCCTGGCCTCGCATCTGCCAGAGGTCGCGCAGCATTTTTCGGTCCAGGGCGTTCATGGCGTGGTCACCAAACGAGTTCGTTTGCGGATCGTTTGACGGAATTCTTTTTCTGACCGGCGATTCTGCCGTTTGAGAGAGTGATGACGCGATCGGCCATGTCGGCGATGACCGAGTTGTGCGTGATGACTGCCGTGGTTGTGCCCAGTTCTCGGTTCACGCGCGCGATCACATCCAGCACCACAATTCCGGTTGTCACGTCCAGGGCGCCCGTCGGCTCGTCGCACAACAGCACATCGGGACGCTTGGCGATGGCGCGCGCGATGGCGACGCGCTGCTGCTCTCCTCCAGACATTTGGGACGGAAAATGGTTCATGCGTTCGCCCAGGCCCACCAGCCGCAGTGCCTCTTCGGGCGTCATGGGATTGGCCGCGATCTCCGTGATAAGGGCCACATTTTCGCGGGCGGTGAGGCTCGGAATGAGGTTGTAAAATTGGAAGACGAAGCCGACATGATTGCGGCGATAGCCGGTGAGTAAGGTGTCGTCCTCGGCACTCAAGTCTTTATCCTTGTAGCGCACCGTGCCGGATGTCGGCACATCGAGACCGCCGAGGATGTTCAGAAGAGTCGATTTGCCGCTGCCCGACGGACCCAGCAAGACGACGAATTCGCTGGGATACAGTTCGAGATCGACGCCGCGCAGCGCCTGTACTTGCACTTCGCCCATGCGATAAATCTTGGTGATGCCGCGGGCCTGAAACACGGATTGGCCGCGCGGTCCATCCAGGGCGGGCAGAATCGCAGTGCTTGTATCGATCATCGCGCCCTCAGTTATGCGAGGAACAGATCATCCATGAGGGATGGGACGCTTCATGATGAGCATAACCGATCCGTATAGCGCTCCTTCCAGATCGTGCAGTTTGTGCTCGATGTCCTCGGCTCTGCCGAGCTTACTGCTCCAGAGGCCGTTGGGTAATTGCCGAGCGGCGTGAGTAGGCCTGCCGTCCGCATCCTCGAACACGGCTACCTTCTCGTATCCCGCTTCCTGTGCCTCGCCCTCGCATAGAGTGTAACCGAGAGAGGCGAACGCTGCGATGAAAGCATCCCGTGTTCGCTCCCTGGGAACGCCAGCAGGCCAGTATTCCTTGACTACATCCTGGCCGGGCCACCACCAGAGATGAGTATCGCCAGCTGCCCAAGCGATACAATTGTAATCTCCATCTCGCGGGCTTGTAACACGATAGCCGCTTCCCGCCAACCTGGGGAACATCTCTTCGAGCGGCCTTACCATCGGTATCCATTATCCTTGGCCCAGCGCAGCCAGGCATCGGCCATCCGGGGAATGTTACCGGCGTCGGCTGCCGAAATCGGCTGCGCCCCCGTTATCGCTTCCAGGGCGGTAAACCAGTGCGTATGATTTTCCGCAAGATCACGCAACAGGAGCGGCACTACTTCTACGCCCAAGCCTATGATCTCCTGATACGCCGGATGCCTGTCCGCAGCTTCCATTGAAGAAAGGTAGTCCGTGTCTCTGTGCCAGGCGGCGGCAAATCGATGAAAACGCGCCTCCACTGTTTCCGTAGGCGTGTTCGGAGTCTGCTTGACGGGAGTTGCAGCCATGACTCACCCTCTCTGAAAGGTCATGCGATCCGGTTGGAACTTTATCATTTACAATTATACGCGCTTTCAACTCATTCCATTCCCTGGATCGACACGTGCACGTAATCGGAGACCGTTACTTCTTCTTCTGTGCACTTTCGATCTTCGCCCACGTATCCCGCAGCGTCACAGTGCGATTAAATACGAGCGCTCCGGATTTGGAGTCGAGATCGACGCAGAAATAACCCATGCGCTCGAACTGGAATCGATCGCCGGGCTTAGCAGTCGCCAAACTCGGCTCGACATGGCTGTTCGTCAGGCTCTGCAGCGATTGCGGATTCAGATTTATTTTGTAGTCCTGGCCTTCCGGATAATCATCCGGGTCGGGCTTGGCGAAGAGGTGATCGTACAAGCGTACCTCGGCCTTCACGGCGTGCGTGGCCGAGACCCAGTGGATGGTCGCCTTCACCTTGCGATTGTCCGGAGCATTGCCGCCCTTTGTAGCTGGATCGTAGGTGCAGTGTAGTTCGATTACGTCGCCGGTTTTCTCGTCCTTCGCGACGCCCACGCACTTGATGAAGTAGGCGTAGCGCAATCGTACTTCGCGGCCGGGCGCCAGGCGAAAGTAATCCTTCGGCGGATTCTCGCGGAAATCCTCCTGCTCGATGTACAGGACTTTCGAGAATGGGATTTTGCGCGTGCCGGCGCCAGGATCTTCGGGATTGTTGACGGCCTCGAACTCCTCGACCTGTCCTTCGGGATAGTTGTCGATAATCACTTTCAAAGGTCGCAAAACACCCAGAAAACGCGGTGCACGGCGGTTGAGGTCATCGCGCACGCTGTTTTCGAGGCGACCAATATCGATAACACCATTGAACCTGGCAACGCCGATCTCCTTGCAGAAATTGCGGATTGCCTCTGGCGTGTAGCCTCGGCGACGGATGCCGGCGATCGTCGGCATGCGCGGATCGTCCCAGCCCTTGACGTGGCCGTCCGTGACCAGCTCGATCAGGCGGCGTTTGCTCAGGACTGTGAACGTAAGATTCAAGCGAGCGAACTCGATCTGCTGGGGATGATAAATACCAAGCGCCTCGACGAACCAATCGTATAGGGGTCGATGGTTCTCGAATTCCAGTGTGCAGATGGAGTGTGTGATACCTTCGATCGAATCGCTTTGGCCGTGCGCCCAGTCGTACATGGGGTAGATGCACCACTTGTCGCCAACGTGTGGGTGCTCGGCGTGCAGGATGCGGTACATCACCGGATCGCGCATGTTGAAGTTCGGCGAATTCATGTCGATCTTGGCTCGCAGGGTGCGCGAACCGTCTGGGAACTCACCGGCTTTCATGCGACGAAAGAGATCGATATTCTCCTGGACCGAACGGTTGCGGTAGGGGCTTTCCTTGCCGCCCTTGAGATCGCCGCGATGCTGGGCAACTTGTTCGGCGGTCAGGTCGCAGACATACGCCTTGCCGGACTGAATGAGCTGTTCGGCCCACTGATACAGCTGCTCAAAGTAGTCGGAGGCGTAGTAAAGGCCGTCCCACTGAAAGCCGAGCCAGCGCACATCCTCCATGATCGAGTTGATGTACTCGATGTCCTCCTTGACTGGGTTGGTGTCGTCGAAGCGCAGGTTGCACTTACCGCCATACTCGGCGGCGAGGCCAAAGTTCAAACAGATCGACTTGGCATGGCCGATGTGCAGATAGCCGTTCGGCTCGGGAGGAAAGCGCGTATGGACCTTGCCGCCGAACTTGCCGCTCTTTTTATCCTCGTCGATGATTTCCTGGATGAAATGGCGGGCCGGTGCGGTCTCTCTGGGCGATTTCTCGGACCGAGGTTTGTCTCGGTCCCTGTTTTTGCCCGGGTTGGGTGTGCTCATGGCTTTCCTACCTTGCTCGGCAGTTAACGAACACTTGAACGCTCAACATCTTATCGCGGAATGGCCGCCTTTCGCAACGTGAGAGATGCGATCCGGCACGGACAATGCAGAAGGGAAAAAAGAGAAAAAATTCGGGTGGACTCTTGACAGGAGCGCTGAGCGGGATTAGAAGTGAGGATGTTTCCCCCGCCGAGCGGCCGGGGGTGGATCGAACCAAGGAGGCGAACCATCGATACACCACCGACGAGAGGACGCCGGAACTCGTAGGTCTATGGATTTCGGCTCATACGGAACTGGGTGGCCCCGACTCGACTTTCGAGCTGATCCCCCAGAATACCCGATAAGTATTGACCGATCTAATAACCGCAACGGGTCCCGGCCGGTGAAAGCCGAAACAGCAGCCCGCCATGCCGATGCAAGTCGGCGCGGCGGGCTGCTGTTCTTCAGTCCTCACTCTTCCTATCCTTGACCGAAGACATTCGATCCTTCGCGGATACCCTCCCATGAAACGCCGATCTTTCATCCAAATGTCACTCGCTACCCTGGGCGTAACCACTGCAGCCACTGCTGGCGCCGCCAAAGAACAAGCCCGAGAGTTGTACGAACTGCGCGTCTACTCACTTCCGGCAAAAAAACTGGACATTCTCGACGGCTACCTGAGTCAGGCGTTCCTGCCTGCGCTAAAACGGTTGGGGACTGGCCCGGCGGGAGTGTTCGTGGAGAAAGTGGACGAGGAGAAGCGCAAGGTACATGTCCTGATTGTGCATCCGACTTTGCTACAGGCCGCTGCGGTGTCCCGACACGAGCACGAAGATGAGACATATCGTAAAGCGGCGAAGGAGTACCTGGACGCCACGGCCCGCGATCCCGTGTACACGCGCATCGACAGCTCGTTCCTGGCCGCCATCGAAGGCATGGCGCGACTGGCCAGGCCTGATGTAAGCAAGCCGCGTTTGTTGAACCTGCGCATCTACGAGAGCCACAACGAACGCGCCGCTCAGAAGAAAATCGAGATGTTCAACAAGAGCGAGTTGGCCATCTTTCGCCGCGTCGGCTTGACTCCGGTCTTCTTCGCCGAAACCGTGATCGGCGCGGCCATGCCAAACCTCACCTACATGCTCGTATTTCCCGACGATGCCGAACGTCAGGCTGCGTGGTCGCGGTTCATCAAAGACGCGGAATGGCTTAAATTGAAAGCCATCCCGGAATACGCCGACAAGGAAATCGTCTCGCGGATCACCAACAAGATTCTGACGCCGACATCGTATTCGGAGATTTAGGCGCTTTCGAGTCTGTGGTCGATTACGGCAATTCGCGGATGCGGATGTCTTTGAAGTCGATGGGCGACCCCTCGGACTCCAGGCACAGATAACCCGTACGCGGCTCGATGTTGTCGCCGCCGGACACTTCTTCGCCATTGACCCACAAACGAATCTCGCCGTTGATAGCCCGCACATAGTAGTGGTTCCACTCGCCGACGCCCTTGCTCAGGTTCTTGCGCGGAAAGCTACGGCTGCCATTGGGCGAGGTCGGCGGAAACGGTCTCATCTTTGCCTTCCCGACCGGGAAAATATCGCCATTGGTAGTAAAGAAATCCGCCTTTTTCTTCGTCCTCTTCTCGTATTGCTCGACATAGCCGTGATCGAGAATCTGCACTTCGATGCCGGCGCCGGCCGGTGGCTGGCCCGGCAGCTTGCCCGGTTTGAGATCCTTGAGTGCTTCTTCGGGCACCCAGACGAAGATGCCGGAGTTGCCGGCGCTCTTATTGTGCCGCCACTGGGCCACCAGCTCGAAGTTGGTGTAGATCGTTTTCGTCCGGCAAACGCCGATCGGCTTGCCGGTACAGTGGATGTCGCCGTCTTTTCCCGTCCATGTGTCTTCGTCACAGTTGACGTTGAGGAAGTCGTCAACGGTCAGCTGTTTCCAGCCGGGCCCCGTTCCGTCGATGAAGGCCCGAGGCTCGTCCGCCGTGGCCGCGAGAAACGTCAGACTGACAATCAACAAGGCAAATCGAAGTATTTTCATAAGTTAGCGCTCCTGTCTGTGTTGTCCTCCTCAAGGCGAGTCCGCTATAACAACCATCATACGCCGGATGCGAGCAATGGATTCGAGATCCCACGATGAAAGTACCCCTGAAGTGGCTTGCGGACTACGTGCCGTTGACGGTGCCGGTTGCTGAGCTGGTCGAACGGCTGACGCTGGCCGGCCTGGAAGTGTCCGGCGTGCGTCTGATCGGCGTGCCTGTGCCAGAAGGATTGCGCGTCAAGTCGGCGGAGGCGGGGCCGGTTTGGCCGCCGGACAAGATCGTCCTGGCGCGTGTGCAAAAAGTCGAACCACATCCGGATCCGGCCGTCGTTAACCTGAAATTGCCGACCGTCGAGTACGGTCAAGGACGCACGAAACTACTGGTCACCGGAGCGCCGAATCTCAAGGTCGGCGACTCCGGCCAAACCGCCGTTCTCGCTCTGGCAGGCTCGGTCCTGTTTAGCCATCACGCCAAGGGCAACGAGAAAGTACTGCAAGAGCTGAAGCCGGCCAAGATCCGCGGCATTCCCAGCGATGCGATGGTTTGCTCCACGTTCGAGCTGGGCATCGACGACGACAAGGAAGCCGGCATCATCTTGCTCGATGAGGAGGTCGCACCTGGCACGCCGGCCGTCGATTTCATGGGCGACATTGTGCTGGAACTGGAAATCACTCCCAATATGGCACGTTGCCTGTCCGTGATCGGCGTGGCCCGCGAGGTCGCCGCGCTGACCGGGCAAACGCTGCGATTGCCACCTCATGAGCCGAAGGCGCAGGGGCCGGCCATCGAAGGAGAGGTGCGCGTCTCCATCGAAGATCCGAAACTGTGTGCGCGCTATGCGGCGATGCTGCTCAAAGATGTTCGCATCGGACCTTCGCCCGGCTGGATGCAGCGACGCCTGAACTACGCCGGCATGCGACCCATCAGCAATATCGTGGATATCACCAATTATGTCCTCCTGGAATGGGGTCAGCCGCTGCACGCTTTCGATTACGACAAGCTGCGACAGCGGGCCGGCGGCAAGGCGCCGCACATCACTGTTCGCCCGGCGCGATCCGGCGAGACGCTGACGACGCTCGACGAGGGCAACAAAACAACGCCGTTCAAACTGACAACCGACATGCTGATTATCGCAGATGAGGCCGGACCAATCGCACTGGCCGGCATCAAAGGCGGCGCCGATACGATGGTCACCCAGTCCACGCGCAATGTGCTCCTGGAGTCGGCGAACTTCGATTTCCTCTGCATTCGCCGCACCATGAAAGCGCTCAACCTGCCCAGCGAAGCGAGCGTGCGTTTCAGCAAGGGCATCCATCCCGAGACGGTCAAACCTGCCGCTGAGCGCGCCGCCGAGTTAATGCGGCAGCACGGAGGCGCTACCGTCTCCCGTGGCATTGTCGATGTCTATCCGCGACCGCTGCCGCCTCGGATCATCGACCTCAAGATGGCCGAAGTACGCCGCATTCTCGGCATGGACATACCGCGATCGGAGTGTGTTCGCATTCTTCGAGCACTCGAATTTCAAGTTGAGGAAGCTAGCTCGGATGCTCTGCGTGCCACCGCGCCGCCGCACCGTATCGACCTGGAAGAAGGGTCGGCCGATCTCATTGAGGATCTTGTGCGGCTGTACGGCTACGACAAACTGCCGGAGGCGCTATTGGCCGATCAGCTGCCGCAGCAGCAGACCAATAAGCCCCTTGTATTCGAGGAGCGTCTGCGCGATCGCCTTGTTGCCCTCGGTTTGCAGGAGGTCATCACTTATTCTTTGACCACCGAGGAACATGAGAAGCCGTTGGGTTTGCCGCCGTGCGAATACGTTCGCTTGCGGAACCCTATCAGCAGCGAACGCGAAGTCATGCGGCACAGCCTTCTCTCGGGCGTTCTGGATGTGGCCGCGTCGAACTTGCAGCACACGAATGACGTGCAGCTGTTCGAGATCGGCGCGGTGTATTTGCCGCAGCCAGATAAGAAATTGCCCGACGAACCGCGCCGTCTCGCCGTTGTCCTCTGCGGCACCCGACAACAGGAATACTGGGGTGAAGCACCGAGCACACCGGCGCAATCACTCGATTTCTTTGATTTGAAGGGTATATTCGAAGCGCTCGTGTCCGATCTTCACGTGTCTCAAGTGGAGTACCGCACTCTCAAGGCGCCTGCCCTCCACCCCGGCCGCGCTGCGGAAGTCGTGGTGAATGAGCGAGTGATCGGCCAGTTCGGAGAACTGCATCCGAAGATTGCGGAGGCTTTCAACCTCGGTGGGCGTGCGGTGCTGATCGGCGAAATCGATCTGGAGACTTTGCGCAGCGTGTTGCCGGCGCGACATCTATATCGGCCGGTGCCGCGTTTTCCCGCCGCGCTTCGCGACCTTGCGGTTGTCGTAGAGGAATCGATACCAGCTGAGCGCGTGGTCGGCGAGATCCGTGCAGCCGGTGGTCCCTTGCTGCGCGACTTGCGCTTGTTCGATCTGTATCGAGGTGAGAGCATTCCGGCTGGACACAAGAGCCTCGCCTACGCCTTGACCTATCAGGCGGACGATCGCACACTGACGGATAACGAGGTCAAGAAGGCCCACGACAAAATAATGGGACGTCTCAAACACGTCCTCAAGGCACAAATTCGGGATAAATAAGGGCCGTGAACTCTCATGTCTGAAGTTCCCTCTACCGCTTCTGACCTGCCGACGGTCGAGGGCTTCCTGAAAACGGTCCTCAAGAGCGGTCTCCTCGATCGCGACCAACTCCAAGAGGCGCTGCGCGATGTGCCGAAAGATCAGCGCGACGATCCGCGCGCCCTGGCCGATCATCTGGTCCGCAAAGGCAAACTGTCGCGTTTTCAGGCGGACAAGCTCCTGCGCGGAAGCGGCAGAGGGCTGCTGCTGGAACATTATCAGGTGCTGTCTCCCATTGGCCGCGGCGGGATGAGCACAGTATATCTTGCCCGTGATGAGCGCAGCGGCGAATTGGTGGCCCTCAAAGTGTTGACACCCAGCCGTTGGCGCAATCAGGAACGCTTGCTGGCCCGCTTTCAACGCGAAATGGAATTGAGCCGCCGCGTTGCCCATCAGCATTTGGCGTGGACGTACGAGAGCGGCTTCTGTCTGGGCGTCTACTACATCGCGATGGAGTACATCCCTGGCAAAAACCTGTCCAGGATCGTCGCCGACAGCGGACCGCTCAAGTCATCGCGCACCGCCCGTCTGATGGCTGAGGTCGCCGCTGGTTTGGAGCACGCACACAATCAGGGGCTGATCCATCGGGATCTGAAACCGTCGAACATCATGATTACGCCCAATGATCACGCCAAGGTCCTCGATCTCGGCCTGGCCCTGATGGAGGGCGAAGAGGCCGAGTTGAACGTGATCGGCGGCCGCGGTTACATCGTCGGCTCAATGGATTACATCGCACCGGAACAGACCACGGACGCCACCGGCGTGGACTGTCGAGCCGATATTTATTCGCTGGGCTGTACGCTTTACTTCGCTCTGAGCGGCCAACCGCCATTCCCCGGCGGTACGAGCCGCGAAAAGATGCGTCGTCACAGGCAGGAAGTGCCGCAGCCATTGCGCAACCTGGCCGAAGACGTTCCGGTTGGCTTTGCTCGCCTTATTGAGCGCATGATGGCGAAGGAGCCGGCCAATCGTCCTCCCTCAGCCGTGGCCGTTGAGGAAGAATTGCGCGCCTGGGCGATCGGAGAAGCCGTCTTGCCGCTGGATCGTCACGAAGACCCGTGGTACATCCAGGCGGTGTCTGAGTTGCAAACGGCGGAACCATCCGTCGAGTATAGTTTGCCTGGTCAGTCCGCACCGGACATGGATTTATCGGACGAGGTCGATCGTGGTGAAATGGGCTGGTCGTCGCAGACCAAACTGTTGCTCTTGGCGATTGCATTGGTCCTGGGAGGATTATTTCTGCTCTCGGCGTTGATACTGCTGATGATTCGGTAGCCCGGTTGGGCATTCAGACTCTGTCGCCGAATTTGTGGGTGATGCCCGAAAAATCCGCTATCCGCCATTGCCTCTGCCCCAGCATTGTTCTAAGATCATACGTTGACAACTGGGTGAGTATCTTATCCAGAGTGGCTGAGGGATTAGGCCCTAAGAAGCCACAGCAACCGGTCCTTCCCCAGGATGCAGGTGCTACCTCCTACCCGGCGCGGCCGGGAGAGATAAGATCGTGTGACCCCGCACGCCTCTTGCTCTTATCTCCGCTGTCGCGGAGAACTCCCCTGGACGATACACACCTTAGGTCTGGTAACCTTGCTTCGGCACTTGGAGGAACTTCCGTGTCTTCTTCTTTTGTCCGCGGCCTGAAATGCCGTTTGTGCGGTCAAGCGTATCCCATCTCGGCGACCAATTTCTGCACCGAGGACTTCGGCCCGCTCGAAGTCGATTACGATTACGAAGCCATCGCCGACAGTCTCGATCGTGGCAAGATCGAACTGCGGCCCTTCAATATGTGGCGCTACCAGGAATTCTTGCCGCTCGACGGCGACACGACGGTTGGCCGGCAAGTCGGCGGCACGCCGCTGGTCAAGGCAGATCGCCTGGCTACCGAGCTGGGCGTCGAACAGCTGTGGATCAAGAACGATGCCGTGAATTTCCCGACACTTTCGTTCAAGGACCGCGTCGTCGCCGTGGCCCTGAGCAAGGCGCGCGAGCTGGGCCTGACGACGGTGGGCTGTGCCTCGACGGGCAACCTGGCCAACAGCGTCGCCGCCAACGCCGCTGCCGCCGGACTGGATAGCTACATCCTCGTGCCCGCCGACCTGGAACGATCCAAGATTCTCGGCACCAGTGTTTATGGAGCGAAGGTCATCGGCATCAAGGGCACCTACGACGAGGTCAACCGCCTGTGCACTCAGATTGCCTTCAAGTACGGATGGGGTTTCGTCAACATCAACCTGCGGCCATTCTACGCCGAAGGATCCAAGACGTTCGGTTTCGAGGTAGCCGAGCAACTCGGCTGGAGGACGCCGCAGCACGTCGTCTGTCCGATGGCTGGTGGCAGTCTGATTGGCAAGATTCACAAGGCGTTTAACGAACTTTACCACACCGGCATTATCGCGGACAAACCGGAGTGCAAATTCTACGGTGCTCAGGCGACGGGCTGCAATCCAATCAGCGCCGCGGTCAAGAATGGGTGGGAAGTGCATCGTCCGGTGCGCAAGCCGAACACTATCGCCAAGTCGTTGGCCATCGGCGATCCGGCCGACGGCTATTTCGCGGCCAAGCTCATCCGCGATTCGGGTGGCTGGGCCGAGGACGTCAGCGACGGCGAAATCGCCGAAGCCATGGCCCTCCTGGGCCGCACCGAAGGCATCTTCGCCGAAACGGCCGGCGGCGTCACTCTCGCCGTCGCCCGCAAGCTGCTCGAGCAGGGCCGCATCCCGCGCGATGAGGGAATCGTCCTTTGCATCACCGGTAATGGTCTGAAAACGCAGGACGCCGTCGTGGATTGCCTGGAGGAACCGGCCGTGATCGCGCCGTCCCTGGACGCATTCAGCGGTTTGCTCGATGAGGCGTCCAGTGAGGTGCTGGTATAATCGTGTTGATGAACGGAGTGCCGACAACCAAGGATCTGTTTCGCGGAGGATTCATTCATGCCAGTCACAATTCATATCCCCACACCGATGCGTCAACATGCCGACGGGCAAGCGTCCGTGCAGGTCGCGGGATCGAACGTGCAGTCGGCCCTGGCTGCTCTCGGTGACAAATACCCCGCCCTGACGCAGCGCATCTTCGAGAACGGACAGGTTCGGCGCTTCGTCAACATTTACATCAATAATGAGGACATTCGATATCTCGATAACCTCGCCACGCCGGTCAAGGACGGCGACGAGCTGGCGATCATCCCCGCCGTGGCCGGAGGCTGACATGAGCGAAGCCGGCGCGTCCGAGGTGCCCGAAGGCGCCGCGGTATTTCCCCTGATTCCTGAGCAGCTAGGGGTCAACCCGCTTCTGTTGGCAGTCCTGCACGCGACTGTGTTCCTGTCCGGGTCCGATGATGAAGTGGTCAATCCCGACGCCGCCGAGGAGGCGCTGCACTACCTGGCCGGCTATTTGCAGCGTCTCGATGGGCAACTGCTGCGTCAGGTGCGCGAGGACATGGTTTGTTTGACTGCCTTCGCCAAGCAGGAAAAATGGCCGAAACAACTGGTTCGTGTGCTACAAGATTTCCTCAAAGATTACGGGATCGAGGAAGGCGAAGAATGACCAACGACACAACTCTACAAGCCCGGAGCGCAAGCGACGGTAGCTTGGAGCGCTATAGCCGACAAATCCGTTTCCCGGGAGTCGGCGAAGAGGGCCAACGCCGTCTGCTCGCTTCGCGCGTGACGCTATGTGGCTGCGGCGCCCTGGGCACCGTACTGGCCAACGCACTGGTTCGCGCCGGTGTCGGCCATCTGCGCCTGATCGACCGCGATTTTATCGAGACGAGCAATCTGCAACGGCAGGTGCTTTTCGACGAACACGATGTCGCGGAGAACCTACCCAAGGCCGAGGCCGCCGCTCGCAAGCTCGCCGCCATCAATTCCAGTGTCCACGTCGATCCGGTCGTCGCGGACATCGATCGCAGCAACATTCTCGATTTGACCGAAGATGCCGACCTCATTCTCGACGGCACAGATAATTTTGAGATCCGTTATCTCATCAATGATGTCGCCGTCAAGCTGAACAAGCCGTGGGTGTACGGAGGCTGCATCGGCAGCCACGGCCAAACGATGACGATACTGCCCGGCGAAACGCCGTGTTTGCGCTGCGTCTTCGAGGCCGCCCCGGCGCCGGGAGAGGCGGGCACGTGCGAGACAGCAGGCGTCCTCGGCCCCATGGTCAACATCATCGCCAGTCTGCAAGCGACCGAGGCACTCAAGATTCTGACCGGACGCCGCGACAAGATCAATCGCGAGCTGTTGTACTTCGACATCTGGGACAACATGCAGCGCCGCATCAAGATTGCACCGCTTCTGGGCAAGGTCGATTGTCCGTGCTGCAAACATCGCCGCTTCGAGTGGTTGGAAGGCGCTCATGGTTCGCAGACGACCAGCCTGTGCGGCCGTAATGCCGTCCAGGTGTCGCACCGCACTCCGGCCAAGCTCAACTTCGAGGAGATGGCGTCGCACCTGGGGAAAATGGGCGAGGTGAGCTACAACCGTTTCCTGCTGAAATTCAACGTCGAGAGCTACGAGTTTACGGTGTTCCCCGACGGCCGGGCCATCATCAAGGGTACCGCCGATGTGGACAAAGCGCGGACACTGTATGCGAAGTATATTGGGCATTGAATACGATCCTGGCATGACACGAGAAATCTCGTTATAGTTGAGAGTGAAGGGGGATAGTGTCCATGAAACACCTCATTCTAAACGACGAGCAGATGAAAGTCCTTGCCGAGGTGCAAAGACAAATTGAGGTCCGCGATAGCAACGGGCATCTCATCGGCTATCTTCACTTTGTTCGTGTCACGCAGACGGAAATTGATGAAGCCAAACGCAGGCTTGCCTCACCGGGACCGTGGTTCACCGGCGAACAAGTACAGGCGCGCTTAAAGGCACTTGAGCAAGAATGGGACCGGACTGGTGGCTTCGATGAAGCATATATGCACGATTTCTTGAAGCGTTTGGACGCGGAAGATCCCGGACATATGAGATCAGATGGACGAAGTGGATGAGTTATAACCTTCGGTGGAACGCCGCTGCCCGTAACACGCTGGCAACCATCTGGGTCGGTTCTGCAAATCGCCGAGCAGTAACCGCTGCTCAGGCGCGAATCGATCGCTTACTCTCCACAGACCCGCTGAGGAACAGCACACCCCTCTCAGAAGGGTTGTACGTCATCGAAGTTCACCCACTACGAGCTGTGTTTGAGGTTGACGATACGGACAAGACAGTAAAGGTCGTCTCCGTGGGTGAGATAGCTTGATGCCATCAGGATCGCATTCATGACGATTTATCTCGATAACGCCGCCACCAGTTTCCCCAAGCCCGAAGCAGTGTATCAAGCCCTCGACCACTTCGCTCGCCAGAGTCTCGCCAATCCCGGCCGCGCCGGACACAAGATGGCGCTGGCTGCCGAACATGCCCTCGACGAAGGACGCCATCTTCTCAACCAGTTCTTTCACGGCAAGGAGCCGGAGCGCTTCGTTTTCACTCTGAATTGCACGGACGCTCTGAACATGGCCTTCAAGGGCGTGCTGGCCGACGGCGATCACGTCATCACCTCGAACCTGGAACACAACAGCGTCAGCCGACCGCTGCGCGCTCTGGAATTGGCCGGACGCATCACGCTAACACGAATCGCAGCCGATCGTGGCGGCACCATCGACCTCGACGACGTTCGCAGCGCCATTACCAAGAAGACACGCCTGATCGCCCTGACGCACGCCAGTAATGTCCTCGGCACAGTGCAACCGATTGCCGAAGTTGGCTGTATTGCCCGCGAACACGATTTGCTCTTTCTCGTGGACGCCGCGCAAACGGCCGGCGTCATCCCCATTGATATTCAGCAAATGAATATTGATCTGCTGGCCGCACCCGGGCACAAATCGTTGATGGGACCGACCGGAACGGGTTTCCTTTATGCCGGCCCACGGACGCGCGTGGCGGCATGGCGCGAGGGCGGAACCGGCGGCGATTCCTCCAGCGAGACGCAGCCCAGCCAAATGCCTTACTTTCTTGAAGGCGGCACGCCCAATGTCCTCGGCGTCGCCGGTCTCATTGAGGGCATTCGTTTCGTGCAGCAACAAGGTCCCGAAAGCATCCACAAACACGAAATCGGGTTAGTCGAAAGGTTATGGAGAAAACTGGAGGAGAATGAAGGATACGAGGTGTTCGGCCATCGCGATCAGGGACGGCGCGTCGGTACGCTCAGTTTCCGCAGTGCCGCGCTGCCAGCGGCGGAACTGGGCGGCATTCTCGATCAGGCGTTCGACATCGCCATTCGTCCAGGCTTACACTGCGCTCCGTACATTCATCGCGCGCTCAAAACAGCACCTGATGGCACCGTCCGCGTCAGTCCTGGACTATTCAACACTGACGACGACATCGATCGACTGTCCGAAGCGCTCGCCGAGATCGCGCTGTGACAAACCCCGCCTCCCGCGCTACTCGGTTTAGCAACTTCGCATGGTTCATCTTTTCTTCACGCGATACAATGTCTGCCACGAGGAGAAACCGGAGTCGAAGCCTGGGCGTCGCGCTGAAGCGACTCACGCCCTTGGCTACGGAGGAACCAAAATGGGTCGGACAAATACACGGTGCCTTGTCGGTGTGCTGGCGCTGACGCTGCCGGCCATCTTGCTCTTCGACGCCAATATGGCGCGGGCCCAGGCTAAAAAGTCTGATAGCGTCGTCAAGGTAGATGCCAAGACCGACAAGCCAGATGCAGACGGGAAGCAAACCGTCACCATCACTCTCGACATCGAAAATGGCTGGCACGTTTACGCCAACCCGGTCGAGAATGAGGATTTGGCCAACGCCCAGACGGTCGTGAGCGTCTCTTCCAGGAGCAAGCTGGAAAACGTCAAGGTCGAATATCCCGCCGGCAAACTCCAGCAGGACAATGGCGAGAAATTCAAGATCTTCGAGGGCAAAGTCACGATCAAGGCGCAGGTCAAGCGGACGCGAAACGATAACAGTCCGCTGGAACTATCCATCGTGCTGCAAGCATGCAACGATAAAACCTGCTTGCAACCTGCCACGATAAAAAAAGAGCTGCCGTGAAAATGGGAAAGTTTTCTTACCAGCCCGAAGCGTGAACGAAGGCGGCCCTCGATCCCCTTTCGGGCTGGTAAGGAGAGCACACCCAAACGCCAAACCCCGGATGCACCTCTCATGTTACGAACGACGTGGCGCTGGCTGCGGCGTGGTCTGACGCTGGCGATGTTGCTTCTTCTCCTGGTCCAAATACTGCCAGCGGACCCTCACTCAAACAGCACCGACAGTCCCGGTCCTTCCACGGATAAGGGCAAACACAAACACACCAATCGCCTTTCGCGCGAATCCAGTCCCTATCTCCTTCAGCATGCTCACAATCCGGTCGCCTGGTATCCGTGGGGCGAGGAAGCCTTCGCCAAGGCGAAAAAGGAAGGCAAGCTCGTCTTTTTGTCGATCGGCTACAGCTCGTGCCATTGGTGCCATGTGATGGAGCGCGAGTCTTTTGAGAATGAACAGATCGCCAAAATCCTCAATGAGCATTTCGTGTGCATCAAAGTCGATCGTGAAGAACGCCCCGACATCGACAATGTGTACATGACGGCTTTGCAGGTCATTCCACCGGGCCAGGGAGGTGGTTGGCCATTGTCGATGTTCCTCACTGCGGAGGGCAAGCCGATAGTCGGAGGCACATACTGGCCGCCCGAAGATAAGGACGTACAAGGCAGCAAGATTCGCGGCTTCAAAGGCGTTCTCAAAGTCGTGCAGGAGGCGTGGACCGACCAGCGCAAGCAAATGACTGAACTGGCCGAGAAAAACGCCGATCGAACTCGGCGAGCGTTGACAGGCCTCGCTCTCGGCGTGGCTATCGTGCCGCTGAACCAGGATCTTGTCAAGGCGTCCGTGGACGAAGTCAAGGAATCCATAGATCCGGAATACGGCGGGTTTGGCTCCGCGGCCCGGAGCTTCCGTGGTCCCAAGTTTCCCTCAACTCCCCGTCTGGCCCTCCTATTGCACGAGGCGCGCCGACAGAAATCCAAGGAACTTGAAGAAATGGTAGCCCGCACGCTCGATCACATGGCGCGCGGCGGCATCTACGATCAGCTCGGCGGGGGTTTTCACCGTTACAGTACCGAGCGCACTTGGACGGTGCCCCACTTCGAGAAGATGCTTTACGACAACGCCCAGTTTTGTGAACTGTATGCAGAAGCCTATCAGACGACGAAGAAAGCACAATATCGTTGGGTTCTGGAGCAGACCATTGCTTTCATCGAAAGGGAGATGACATCGCCGGAAGGCGGTTTCTATTCCGCTCTCGACGCTGACGCGCAGGGCGAAGAAGGCCGCTTCTACGTATGGACCCAGCAAGAGGTCGCGGACGCGCTGGCCGATGCGGATAAAAGCATGGCTGCGTTATTCAAGCGTGTTTATGGCTTGGACGGCGAGCCGAATTTCGAGTCACGCTATTTCATCCTTACGCTGCCACGTCCCTTTGCCGAACAGGCCAAGGATCTCAAGCTGACATATGAGCAGCTCGACGGGCGATTGGGACCGCTGCGCGATAAGCTTTTCCAGGTCCGGGCGAAACGTCCAAGGCCGTTCCTCGATACGAAAATCCTGACCGCCTGGAACGGCCAGATGATCGCAGGATTGGCCGTCGCTGGGCAAGCGCTGGGCGACAAAAAGGTTATCGACCGGGCCGTCCGTGCGGCCGAATTCATTCTCACGCACATGACCCCTGCCGAGAAGGGGAGCTTGTTGCGCAGCTACAGCGCCGTCCCCGGACAAAAAGCCGTCGCCCGTGTCGATGCCTATCTCGACGATTACGCTTTCCTGGTGCATGGGCTTCTTTGTCTACACGATGCGACAAACGAGAAACGCTGGCTCGATGAGGCGAAGTTGTTGACGGATACGATGGTGAAGCGTTACGCTGACGAGAAGATCGGCGGCTTCTTCTATACCTCCAACGATCACGAGAAACTATTCGCGCGCGGCAAAGAGCAATATGATGGTGCTCAACCTTCCAGCAACAGCATGGCGGCGCTGAACCTCGTTCGCCTGTGGCAGAAGACAGGCGAGCAACGTTATGCTCAGCTTGGGGAGAAGACCTTCCAGGCATTGGCCGGCCCACTCAAGGAGAACCCAGGCAGCCTGACCGCATTGGCCGATGCTCTGGCGTTTTATCTCGACGAGAAGGCAGCAAAAAAGAAGTAAGTCGCCACGCTGAAGCTCGACATCTCGCAATAACTTGGCATCCCGTTTGCTGCTCAGTTTTGTACGTCGGAACAAGTTTTCTGGAAAGGAGAACGTACCATGGCCGACACCAGTGACATCCGCAGTAGCGTGGAGAGCGCGGCTTCGCAGGCTGGCGAGAAAGTCCAGCATGCCACGTCAGCCGCCATGAGCAAGGCCCAGGAATTGGCAGGCACCGCCAGCAAAAAGGTGGACGAAGCGACTGCTGCTCTGGGCGAACGCGTTAAGTCCGCCGCCGATACTCTCCGTGATCGAGGGCCGCGCGAAGGCATGCTCGGCACCGCAACCGGCAGGGTCGCCGATTCCTTGGAAACCACCGGCCGCTATATCCAGGAAGAAGGCGTTCTCGGGATGGTCGAAGACATCACCGAGCTGATTCGCCGCAATCCCATCCCGGCCATGATGGTCGGCGTCGGCATCGGCTTCCTCTTGGCCAAAATGACGCGGAGATGATCATGAGGAATGACACGCTGAATGGGTCGGAACATGCCAGCATGACGACCCTGGTGAGCGGCATCCTCAGCGACGTGCAGCAGCTCATGGCTCAACAGACGCGCTTGCTGCGTCTGGAGATTCGAGAGGATCTGCGCAAGGCCCGCACTGGAGCCATCGCTCTGGGTGCGGGCCTGGGCGTCGCCGCCGTCGGCGGCGTGTTCCTGTGCATCATGCTGCCGCTCCTGCTCTGGGCGCTCACCAATTGGCCGTTATGGGTTTGCTTCGGCATCTTTGGCATTCTGTTTGTCTTTATCGGCGGCGGAGCCGTTTATGCTGCGATGAAGAAGTTTCAGGATGCCGCCTCCTTGCCGGAGTCCACCACGACGCTGAAGGAGAACCTGACATGCCTCCTGAGACGGAATTGATCAAGCAACAGATGGGCCAGACGCGTGCGGCCCTGACTGAGAAAATGGAGACGCTCGAAAACAAGGTGCTGGGCACCGTGAACTCCACCACCGATACCATCTCGCAAACGGTTCAAGATGTAGGAGCTACCGTGACCGAGACGACCCATAATGTGCGCGCCACCCTGCGCGAGACTATCGATTCGGTGCGCGACGCCCTCGATGTGTCGCGACAGATCCATCAACATCCCTGGGTCATGATGGCCGGCTCGGTTGCAGCCGGCTATGTCGGCGGAGTCATGCTCGACAACCTTGAACACGGGCGCTTGCCCTCGCTGCGTCCCGCCGAGCAGCTTCTTCCCCGCGGTTCCGAGATCCGCGAACGTATGGAGGCGCAGGCGCCAGCCCGCAGTCGCGCTCCAGGCTTTCTCAAGGCGTTGGCTGACACTTTCGCTCCGGAGTTGGAGCGACTGAAAGCCGCTGCTCTGGGAATGGCCCTGGGAGTTGTCCGCGACAAAATCAGCGACGCCGTACCGCCGCAGATGCGCGAGGACTTCCACCAGATGATGGATCGCGTCACGACCAAACTCGGCGGCGAAGCATATCCCGTGGGAATGATGGGCAGCCTGGGCGCAGAAGAGGACGAAACCAACGGTGCGCAATCCAGCCACCCGATGGGCATCGGATAATACGGCGAACGGCCGGCGTGAGCCGGCTGGT
>DATBHJ010000187.1:0-7158 GCA_036557565.1 Gemmataceae bacterium | reverse complement strand
GGAGTAAGCGGTAGCGCGGGAAAGGCCGCTTACTCCGCTGCGCTGCGTGCGCGGCTCGGAAAGAATGCTTCTGGCAACCCGCGGCAGGCGCTATCCTGGGACTTCGCCACCACGAGGGCCGTAGAATACACGCCACACAAGGAGATCATCGCTGAAGTCTTCGAAATGATGTTCGGTTGCGGCGGCCACAAAAAGAAAGTCGCCAGACTCGAAAGCGTCGCGCTTGCCGGCGTGAAATAGAACGCCTTGCCCGCGAACGACGATGTACACCTCGTCCTGTTCGTGCGGCGTCTGTTCGTTCGGACGCGCTGGCGTTCCGAGTTTCACATCGAGGGTGCCGCGCTGCAGAACACTGACGGAAAGCTCACCGTTGGGACCAGGGATACCTTCCTGAATCTCGGCAAGATGGATCACCTGGCTACGATCAATCGTGTTCATCCCTCACTCCTCGCGTCGCCGAACTGATGATTCATGCAAGCGGTGCCAGTACATTATCGGTGTATCTTTGTCTTGCTGGGCAAATATCAGCCAGAATGCTTCCGCGCCCTCCGGGCCGCCCGGCGCGCGGCTCGATGGGGGGTGGCGGGTTTTCTGTCATAAATCCTCTCTCCTTTCATTGTCCATTTTACACCTGGTGGTTTCTCGACGAAGGCGAACGGCCGGCGTAAGCCGGCTGGTAAGCCCCACACCAGCCGGCGTAAGCCGGCCGTTCGCCGGGAAAAGCCTGTAGCGAAAGACTGGCAAGTCAGCAGCCAACGTGGTAATCTCATAGGAACGCTCGCCATCCGCTCGCTTTCGTGGAATTGCAACATGCAAGATCGACAACAACGGTGTTCGCGTCGCAAGTTCCTGGCCTCGGCGGCCGCCCTCACTCTGGCTGGGGGCGTTTCGGCTCCGGGTGCGGAACCACAGGGCGAACTGCCCCTGTCACGCACTCGGCCGGCCAGGCCGTCGAACAAGGGACGCAAGCCGCTCGCAGTCCTATCCACGGTGTATCGGCCCCTGTCACATGCGTATCACATCGCTGGTCGGTTTCTCTACGGCTACGCTCGCGGCGGACAGCTGCATGTTCCCAAACACTATGTCCACTCGCTCTACGTCGATCAGACGCCGGAGAACGATTTGTCCGAGGACGTGGCTCGCAAGTTCGGCGTCCGTGTCACACGGCGGACTTCCAACGTTTCCATGGCTCGCGCTGTCGAAGATGCACTGACCGTCGGCGGCAAGTTGGCGGTCGAAGGCGTTATGATTGTTGCCGAGCACGGCAACTATCCGCGCAATGACGCTGGACAGATCCTCTATCCTCGTTTGGAGCTGATGGAGCAGGTCGCCAACGTCTTCAAGAAGACGGGGCAAAGCGTGCCGGTATTCAATGACAAGCACCTGTCATTTACTTTCGAACGAGCAAAGAAAATGCTCGCCTGGGCGGGGGAATTGAACTTCCCCATGATGGCCGGCTCCAGCTTGCCCGTGGTCTGGCGTACGCCGTCGCTGGAATTGCGCCTGGATTCGCCCATCGAAGATGGCCTGGTTGCCAGCTATGGCCCCGTCGAAGTGTACGGTTTTCACGCCCTGGAGACGCTGCAAACCATGTTGGAGCGGCGCGCGAGCGGGGAAAGCGGCGTCAGGGCCGTCACTTGCCTGAGCGGCAAGGAAGTCTGGAAAGCGGGCGATGCCGGACGCTGGAGCTGGGATCTTCTCGAAGCGGCCCTGAGCCGTAGCGAGACGGTCAATCCGGGCGACATCCGCGATAACGTCGGCAGCATTGCCGTGTACAACTACAAACCGACGCCGGCCCTGGCGTTCCTGATCGAGTACAGCGACGGCACACGCGGCACGGTGCTACTTCTCAACGGCCACGTGCTCGATGTCACTTTCGCGGCCAAGCTGCGGAGCGAGAGCAAGCCGGCCTCGTGTTTGTTTCACCTGCCGCCGCCCCCTGGCGCCCGCTTCTTCGACGCCCAGGTCGCCAACCTGGAGAAATTCTTCGAGACCGGCAAAGCGCCCTATCCCGTGGAACGCACGCTGCTGACCACCGGGATACTCGATGCCGTCATGCGCAGCCATCAGCGCGGCGGCCTGCGCATCGAGACGCCGGAGCTGGCCGACGTTCGCTACACCGCACCCGCCGACAGTGGTTTCCTCCGCGGAAACATCGCCGATTTTTGATCGGAAAAACAGAATCACGAAAACACGAAAGTAAGAAGACACGAAAGAAGAAAGAGAAGAAAGCAGCACCAGCGGCCAATCACATCTCTTTCTTATTCTTCTGCCTTTTTCGTGTCTTCTTCCTTTCGTGTTTTCGTGATTCAATTTAGCGACCTATGATCCTTCTGCGTCGTTACCTGGTACTGATCGCTCTGTCCTTCTGGCAGGGTGGATTCACCTTCTACGCGGCCGTGGTCGTACCGATCGGACAGCAAGTGTTTGGCCATCTCCGCCAAGGTTTCCTCACGCGCCAGGTGACCGTTTATATGAACCTGGCCGGCGCTCTGGCCCTGCTGGTGCTTCTCTGGGATCTGCTTTTCGCGCGCGATGCCTCCCGATGGCGGCGGTGGAGTCGCTGGCTGTTGTGGGCCAGCATGACGGGGATGCTGGGGTGGCTCTTGCAGCTGCATGGCCAGCTGGACGAACTGCTGGTCGTCAAGGGCAACATCATCCGCGATCCCGATGTGTTTCGGATGCAGCACCGGCTCTACTTGTGGATCAGCACGGCGCAATGGGCATGTGGCTTGCTTTATCTGGTGACAACGCTGGTAGTTTGGCGAATGGAAGATCGTCTTGCAAAGGAAGTGGAGGAAAGTGAGGGCGCAAAAAAAGTTCCGCCGCTGGCTCCTTCGGCGTCGCCCAGTCACCGAAGCAGTCATACGGCGGAACAAGGATCATGATAACGTCTTGGGGGCCGGTTGCAAGAGGAGTTTCAAAAAAATTCAAAAAATCTTTTTTTCCTTCTCTCATCCGGAAAAGGCGGAAAAAACGGACGTAGCAGCCTCGTTTTTGTCGATGAGAGAATCAACTGCGCGAGTAACGCCGCTACGCAGCAGGAAGTAAGTTGAAGAAATTTTCGCAGATCGCTCATTTTTCGGGGTTGGAAAAGTCGCACAACGCCGTCTTTTCTCTCCATGACGTTTAGGATGAGTAGCTAGTGTGAATTACCTAGATTTCGCAATCGATTCAGATTGCCAATAGATTCCCTCAGAGTGCATCATAGATGAACGAGCAAAGGAACCTTGCCACCTAGAGCGCGAGAACGCAAAGGAGTGAGCAAGCGGGAAAGTCCGGGGCGGCTTTCGGGGTTGCCGGAGGGGGTAGGGTCCGATATACTTCCTCTTTTTAGGCCGTTAAAATCGGCTGAAGTGCTTATCGGGAAATACTTAAGCGTCGGACGGGGGTTCATGCGATTCAACCTGATCGACCGGATCATGGAAGTGAGGCCGGGCCAGGCTCTGCAAGCGGTGAAAAATCTCACCCTGGGCGAAGAGTACCTGGCGGACCACTTCCCGACATTTCCGGTGATGCCCGGCGTGCTCATGCTGCAAACTCTCGTCGAGGCCGGCGCCTGGCTGTTGAGGTTGACCGATGATTTCGCTTCCAGCGTCATCGTGCTGCGGGAAGCGAAAGGTGTCAAGTACGGCACCTTCATGGAACCGGGCCGGCAGATGACCGTCTCGGTCGAGCTGGTCGAACGAGGCGACGGACTGGCGTCCTTCAAGGGCAAGGGTGAGACGGAAGGGCAAAGCACAGTATCCGCCCGTCTGGTTTTGGCTCATTACAATCTGCGCGACCGCGAGCCGGCGATGCGCGCGACGGACGAACGGTTGGTTCAGCATTATCGGCAGATGTATGGACAGCTGCAATTTGATTCATCGTTTCGCGCGAAACGATAAATCGGCGAAAGGATAAGACACCCATGCGGCTGAAGGATCAGAACGCCTTGGTCACCGGAGGTAGCCGCGGCATCGGCCGGGCCATCGCTCAGGCATTTGCCGCCGAGGGCGCCAAGGTCGCCATCATCTACCGGGGCGCTCGCGAAGCCGCCGAATCGCTCGTCGCCGAGATCAACAACGAGGGCGGCAAGGCTGTCGCCCTCCAGGCCGACGTGGCCGACGCCGCTTCGGTGCAGGCGTGTGTGCAGCGAGTCGAGCAGGAGCTGGGGCCGATTTCCATCCTCGTCAACAACGCGGGGGTGATTGAGGACGATTTGTTCGTGCGGATGAAGCCGGAAGCCTGGAACAAGGTCATCCAGACTAACCTGGGCGGCGTCTTTAACTTTTGCCATGCCGTCGCCTTCGGCATGATGCAGCGCCGTGCAGGGCGGATTATCAATATCTCCAGCGTCTCGGCTGACCATGTGAACATGGGACAGTCGAACTACTCGGCCAGCAAGGGGGCGGTGAACTCGCTCACGCGGGCCTTGGCGATGGAGCTGGCCAAGCGCGGCGTCACGGTCAACGCCATCGCGCCGGGCTTCATCGAGACGGATATGAGCGCCGCCGTGCGTAACAAGGCCGGCGACAAGATTGCCAAGTACATTCCGATGCGCCGCATCGGCAAGCCGGAAGACATCGCCAGGGTGGCGGTCTTCCTGGCCAGCGCCGACAGCTCCTACATCACGGGGCAGGTGCTGAAGGTGGACGGCGGACTGACTCTGGGAGCGGTTGCGGAATAAAGTATCGCCAGGCGGATGGCCCGCCTGGTCGTGAATATGGGGTGATCGATATTCCTTTTGTGGAGGTTTGCTCCGATGCCGACGCAGGACGAAATCTATTCCAAGGTGTCTGCGACCCTGGTCGAGGCCCTGAACGTGGACGAAGAGGACATTAAACCGACGTCCACCCTCCAAGGCGACCTGGGCGCCGAGTCCATCGATTTCCTGGACATCGTCTTCCGCCTGGAACGCGAGTTTGGGATCAAGATCCCGCGTGGCGAGCTGTTCCCGGAATCGATTTTCCAGGGCGATCCAGAATTGGTCCAGGATGGTCGCGTCACGCCCAAGGGCCTGGAAGAGCTGCGGTCCAAGATGCCGTTCGCCGATCTGACCAAGTTCGAAGAGAACCCGGAAGTCGGCAATCTCAGCAACCTGTTCACCGTCGATCTGATCGCGCGGTACATCCAGGGCAAGCTGGAAAACGGCCAAAACTAAGGCGAGCGGGGGGCATAAGCCCCCTGTTCGCTCTTACAACAGGGGGCTTATGCCCCCCGCTCGCCGGATTAGGGGAGTGAATGCGCTGGATCTGGATCGATCGCTTTGTGGATTTCCAAAGTGGCAAATCGGCGCGGGCGGTGAAGAACCTCAGCCTGGCCGAGGACCATTTTGGCGACCACTTTCCCGGCTATCCCGTGATGCCGGCCGCGCTGATCCTCGAAGGCTTGGCGCAGACGGGCGGCATCCTGGTCGGCGAGGCCAACAACTTTCAGGAGAAAGTGGTGCTCGCCAAGATTCCGCGGGCGGTCTTTCACCGGGAAATGGTGGCCGGCGAACAGCTGATCTACGAAGCGGAAATCCTGAACCTTCGTCAGGAGGGCGCCTCGGTGCAAGCGCGCGTTCTGGTCGGCGGCCAAGTGACGGCCGAGGCGGAGATTTTCTTCGCTCATCTGGATCAGGCGCGCTCGAAGCAGATTTTTGGCGATGGAAACTTCGTCTTCAGAGGAGAGATGAAGTATCTGCTGGAGCGAATGACCGGCAGCAAAGACAGGACGGGAGGCCCTGCTGGGACGGCAGGGGGCTGAATGAACAACAGGACAAGGCATCTTCGGGTTCGAGAATACGAGTAGGAGGAGGGGCGGCGAAGACC
This sequence comes from Gemmataceae bacterium, assembly GCA_036557565.1. Classification (GTDB taxonomy): domain Bacteria; phylum Planctomycetota; class Planctomycetia; order Gemmatales; family Gemmataceae; genus JAJPHU01. The sequence goes on along the minus strand of DATBHJ010000187.1, from coordinate 1,363 downwards.
CTTGTGGAAGCCGCTGCTGATCCATGTCTGCACTATCACGCCGGGCCGTCATCACCGGCATCGGCATTATCAGCCCCATCGGACTCGATGTCGCCTCTTTCTGGCGTTCCCTCCAGGAGGGCAAGAGCGGCATTCGTCCCATTCAGTCCTTCGATGCGTCCGGCTTGCCGGTTCGCATCGCCGGCGAAATCCCCAATTTCAACGCCAAGGACTACCTGGAAAAGGAAAATCGCAAGAGCCTGCGCGTGATGGCGCGGACGATTCAGCTCGCCGTCGCCGGCGCCCAGCGGGCCATCGACGACGGCAAGGTGGATAAGAGCAAGCTCGATCCGACGCGCTTCGGCGTCGAGTTCGGCGCCGGTTTGATTGCCACCGAATTGAACGATCTCATCGAGGCGTCCTGCGTCAGCGCCAACTGTCAGCCGGATCGCGTCGATCTCGAAAAATGGGGCGATCTGGGCATCCCCGCCATTCAGCCCTTGTGGATGCTCAAATATCTGCCCAACATGCTCGCCTGCCACGTCTCGATCCTGCACGATGCCCGCGGCCCAAACAACAGCATCACCGAAAGCGATGTCGCCAGTTTGCTGGCGTTGGGTGAAGCGTATCGCATTCTCATGCGCGATCAGGCGGACTTCTTCCTCGTCGGCGGCGCCGAGAGCAAGATCAATCCACTCAGCATGGTCCGGCAATGCCTGTTCGAGCATCTCTCCAAGAAAAATGAGGAGCCGACCAGGGCGTGCCGGCCTTTCGATCGTTCGCGCGACGGTCTAGTGCTGGGCGAAGGAGCCGGCGTTTTCGTCGTCGAGGATCTGGAGCATGCCCGGCGGCGTGGTGCCCACATTTATGCAGAGATAATCGGCTTCGGCGCGGCATTCGATCCCAATCTACGCGGCAACGGCCTGGCGCGGGCCACCCGCGCGGCCTTGAATGAGGCCGGCATCGGACCGGAAGAGGTCGATCACGTCAACGCCCACGGTCTGTCCACGCCGGAATCTGATTCCTGGGAGGCGCGCAGTTTGCAGGAAATCTTCGGCAATTGTTCGCCGCCGGTTCCGGTCTTCGCCGCCAAGAGCTACATCGGCAACCTGGGCGCCGGCGGCAGCACAACCGAATTGGCCGCCAGCGTGTTGGCCATGAGCACCAGCGGTGTTGTGCCGCCGACGCTCAACTACGAACACGCCGATCCCGGGTGCCCGATCGCGGTGCTGAGCCGTGAACCGCGGCCGATGACTCGACCCTACGTGGTCAAGGTGAGCTTCACGCAGATGGGCCAGTGTGCCGCCATCGTGGTTCGGCGGTGGAATGAAGGGGCGAATTAAGAATGTCCCCGGTTAGCCGCGACGCGGAGCGGAGCGCGCTC
>DATBHJ010000186.1:0-5413 GCA_036557565.1 Gemmataceae bacterium | reverse complement strand
TCCTCAGCGTCCTGTGGCTGCTCGATCTGGTGACGACCGAGCGCAGCAAGGACTTCAAGGCCATCGTCACCGAGCGTTGGCAGGTGCCCAGCCAAATGCCGTTCTCCTACGCCAACAGCCTCAAGGACGGCGCCGCTTCCAGGCCCGGCGACATCCGCCCGCAAGACTACATGACCTGGCAGTTCTACGGCGGCACCCTCGACGAGAAAAAAACTCGTGAAAGTCTGGTATTCTTCTTCTGCATGGAGCCGAGCAAGGCGCTCACCATGCTGGACATCTCCGACCGCATGACGGCCAAGGAGGAGCGCGATCTCCAGGCCGCTGTCAAGGCGATGGAGGAAGATCCGCGCCGCATCCTCGTCGGCAGCGAGCGCCTCAAGGCCATGAACAAGAAGGTCGGCGAACGCATCTCGCTGTACGGCATGAACTATCCCGGCATCGACCTCGACGACTGCGAGATTTACGCCGTTCTGCCCGACGGCGGCTTGAATCAAATGGCCATTATGAACCGCGACCGCCTCAACAACGCCCTGGAGGCGTACAAGCGCAAGAACGGCAAGGCCCATCCGTTGGCCGACAAGTCGCTTAACCTCGTCTGGCTGAAAGTGTCCGACACCGCCTCGTACAACCGCGTCGCCGAGCAGATCACGCACTCGCCGATCTACACCGATCCGGCCGTCAAGATTGAGACGGCTTCGTCGGGCATCGCCTCATTCCTCGACGCTTACCGCGATCTGCTGGCGTGGGTGAGGTGGTTCATCATCCCGGCCATTCTGGTCACACTGTCGCTGGTCATCGCCACGGCCATCAGCATCAGCGTCCGCGAGCGCCGCATTGAAATGGCCGTGCTGAAAGTGCTCGGCTTCGGGCCGACGCAAATCATGGTCATGGTGTTGGTCGAGGCGCTGCTGATCGGCGTCGTCTCCGGCCTGCTCAGCGCCGCAGGCACGCTCCTGTTCGTCAACAACGTGCTGGGCGGCGTCAAGTTCCCGATCGGCTTCTTCCCCGCCTTCCGCATTCCGCCGGCCGCCCTGTGGTGGGGTCCCGGACTCGGCGCCGTGACCGCTTTAGCCGGCAGCATCGTACCGGCTTGGTCGGCGCGCTCCGTCAAGGTTTCCGAAGTGTTCGCCAAGTTGAGTTAGGCAGCGGATGTTCACGACAACAGGGCATCGCGGAATGTTTCCAGATCGGGACTCTTGGCCGCCAGCAAAATGAGTTGCCGCAGTTTCTTCTCGTCGAGGACTTCCCGAAGTAGCTTCGTCACATTCCGCGGGACCGTATCGAAGCGGTCTTTCAAAAGAGCGAGGATGTCTTGCTGGATAGATTCCGCTATCACTTTCTGGATCAGCGGCGATTCGATCATGGGTTCTCGTCCTCCAAGCAATTGTAACAGGGCGGGGTCCGGAAAGCGGAGCCCGGCCACCACTTGCGATACCACCAACAAATCAGCCCGGTCCTTTGGGTGGGCCTCGCGTTCAATCTTCTCGGCGCAGCGCTCCAATAGGGTTTCGGGCAGCCCCGTGAATTCCATTAGCGGTATCCACGGCGTTGCAACGACGTCGCCTTGCATCAGGAACTCCGTCGCCGGCAGGGTCCATAGTTCCACCGTCTTCCATTCCGCTTCCAGCCGCGACAGCCCTAGTTTGCTCCGTACCTCGTGGCGGCCGCTGATGCGGAATTGCCCCTTGGGGTGCAACACCAGCATCAGCAATTCCGGTACGTGGCCCTGCGTCTGGTACGACAAGGTCAAATCGTCCAGCGCTTGCTGCAAAGCCCGCTCCTCCGAGTAGGTAGCGATCTCGATGAGGACGTAATGCGGCTTGTGCTGTCCGCGGAGATACACCTGTAGAAGACCATCGGGATATTTGCGGTTCTGCACGATCTCGCTGGGCATCGGCTTGATGCGCTGCACGTCCTTGAAGCCTCCGACAAAAAGTACGCCTTTGCCCTGGTTGTGCAGCAGCCATTTGCTGCCGATGTCGAAACGCTGTTGCGGCATGGGAAGCCTCCGTGCCCCGCGTTCATTAGACCGCCGAATCGTCAACGAGTCGAGAGCGTTTGCCTCCGTTCGCAAGAACGAAAAGGGGCGGCGTGGGATTGAGCAAGATCGGCTCTCGTTGATACGTTGCGATCGTGTCCATTCGCGTTAGGAGGACAGCCCGATCATGGGTGCAAAAAGGCGTAAGGGATCTTTTGCGATCTTAAAAGGTTCCTGACACCTTTTCTTCGCGAAAAGGGGGAGCAAAAAGGTGCCAGGAGGCTTTTAAGATCGCAAAAGGTTCCTGACGCCTTTTCTTCACTTGACACCTTTTCTTCACTGACTATGTCACCTGTAGCCAGCCGATGGACAGCTCTTCCGCCGGCGAATTGTCCACCCGCGGAAGATCGACTGCGACGTTCGAATCCTTCTTGCGTACCTTCTCGCGTACATCGCTCAACAAGCCATCCCAGTCCTTTCTCGGCGGGGCAGCATAAGCGAAGACCACGAGGAATCGATGGGGAGCTTGCGTAGCGGCCAACTTGAGAATATCCAGATGGAGGCCGCCCTTGCGGTTCGCTTTCAATCTCCACTTCTGGCCTTTCTGGGGGCCACAGAGTACTGTTTTCACTTCGATCAGGGCGCTCGTGTTAGCAAGGCCGATTTTGAAATCTACCTTCTGCCGGCCTGCGCCGTTCAGGCACTCACGGTCCCACGACTGAACCGTTCCCGTAGTCGTCAGCTGGCTGAGGAGCCACATGAGTTCCAGTTTCCACCAACCTTCAGCCTCTATCTCAGCTTGACTTGCCACGACCACCCGGCTGAGCGATGTCGGACTGAAGAAATGAGCAGCGATAGCATCCCATATCGGGGTAAACGGCATTGCACTCCTCCTTCGTTGGTCCCGCAGTCACTTCGCGCAAGGTCGATCTCTCGCGTCGCCAAACACCTAAGCTCAACCGCCGGCTCCCGTGGACGAAACAGTCAAAGTCCGAGGGAGTGCCTGTCGCGAGGCCGGTCGGCTGCAGCGCCTGTTTCGGCGGCATTTAGCATCCTATGTCCGCTCCCGCTTGTCTACTCACTTTCGGATATTAGCCGCTGGCTGTGCCGAAGAAATCGCAACAACGCCAGAGGACCTCCGTAATGTGTCCATTCTACACTTTGGCCATTCACAATTGTCGTATCGATTGTGATAACATCCGGAATGGCGAATTGGCCAATATGGTTTGGATTCGTACAGACCCATCGTGGGTAGAACGGATCATGGGTGAATGCGTTGCGGATTATACGGGCGATCCGCGCGGCCGCTACGATTTTGGGATCCTGCGAATTGAATCGATCCGGGATCGTTTGTTCGAGCGCCGTGTCAACAGCCACTGCTAGCGCAAAGGTCGCGCAATGTTGAAGGGCGGTACTTGCCAACGCAGCGTCATTCGGCTCAAGCTTGAGAGCGTCCTTACCAATCGAGAGGCCACCGTAAACCATCCCCACGCATTGCTGCGGCAAGGTGCCGGAATGTGCCGCACCCGCTACCTGAATTGCGAGTTTGAACTGCATGGCAGCGATATCAAGCGAGCGTATGTATCTTGAGCGATTCATGTTTACAATGATCCTTTCAGGTGAAAGGACACCGGATGCAAAGAATGGTTCGTTTGTATGCCGCCGAACTATGGATTAGGGTGCGCGCGCACCCTAATCCCCTGCTTAGGGCGCGCCCTAATACGGATAGTTCATCTCCATGAAACCTCGCTGTCAAGCGAAATCTCAACCCGTGCCATTTTTGCGTCGGCTCGGCGACCCCTTCGTCGAGCCGCGGCACGTCCGCCTGTACCGCGAGGCCGGCGGCGCATGGCACGCCCAGAACAACCAAACGGCGCTCGGCCTCGACCGAGCCGCGCCGCCCTGGTATGTTGCGATGGTGGCGATTCACGTTGTCGTATTTGCCGCGGCGACGCTCCTGGCCCTGTGGCGACATGGCCGGGAGAAGGGATGAATCCAATACCGAGCCGATCATGGAGATTATCACTAAGATTGTCTATTTCCTCGCCGCCGCGGTGGGCGGCGTCCTCGCTCTGGTTGTTGCGGTCATGCTGCTTCTGGGCGCGGTGCTGACGCTCATATTGCTGTTGCAGCTCATGGGCATGCTGCGCCGCGTGCCGTTCGGCTACAACCTGCGCAACCTGCTCGTGCGCTGGCCAACGACGCTGCTGACGGGGCTGGCCTTCACCCTGGTCGTCGGCCTGTTCACCGTCATGCTCGCCTTCGTCAACGGCATGAATCGTTTGACCGAGGCCAGCGGGCAGGCGTGCAACGTCATGGTCCTCTCCGACGGCGCTACCGACGAGGCGTTCAGCAATCTCGGCTACGGCGACATCACCAAAATCGATCACTGGCCGACCGTGCAGAAGGACGAAGAAGGCACACCTTTGACGAGTTGGGAGGTGTACATTATCGTCAATCAGCCGATCCCCAACGCCAAGCCGGGCGGCCGGCAGCGGCGTTTCTTGCAGCTGCGCGGTCTGAAAGACCCGGCCCTCACCGGCCGCGTCCACAACATCCCGCTGAAGCCCGGCGGCGCCTGGTTCTCGCAGGCCGGCATCCAACCACTGCCCGGCGGTAGCGGCGACGAGCAGGCCATCCAAGTCGTCCTCGGCGAGGGCATCGCTCGCGAACTCGGGCCGGACCAGGGCAAAGCCTCCCTGGACGTCGGCGATGTTTTCTCGATGGGAGAGCGTCAATGGATCGTCGTCGGCATTCTCCGATCGAGCGGATCGACGTTCGATTCGGAGATCTGGGCCAAGCAGCAGATTGTCGGCGAGAAGTTCGGTAAGCCGAGCTATTCGACGGTCGTTTTGCGCACCGCCGACGCGGCGACGGCGAAGCAGACGGCTGAGGACGTGGCGGCCAACTTCAAAAGTCCCGCGGTGGTCGCCCAGGTGGAGACGGAGTATTACGAGAAATTGACGGCGACGAATCGACAGTTTTTGGTGGCGGCGTGGTTCGTCGCCGGGTTCATGGCGCTGGGCGGCGTCTTCGGCATCATGAACACCATGTTCGCCGCCATCAGCCAACGGCAGAAAGACATCGGCGTGATGCGCATTCTCGGCTACGCGCGCTGGCAGATCTTGCAGTCGTTCTTCCTGGAATCGCTGCTCTTGGCCGCGATCGGCGGCGGCCTCGGCTGTCTGGCGGGCACCCTGGCCGACGGCTGGACGGCCTCAAGCATTATCACCAGCGGTCAGGGCGGCGGCAAAAGCGTGGTGCTCAAGCTGGTCGTCGATAGCTCGGTGCTGTTGTGGGGCATTGTGTTCGCGTTGGCGATGGGCAACATCGGCGGGCTGCTGCCGGCGCTGTCGGCCATGCGCGTTCGACCGCTGGAGTCGGTGCGCTAGATGTCCATTCGTTTCGATCTTCTGGGCCACGACGGCGCGGCGC
>DATBHJ010000185.1:0-5905 GCA_036557565.1 Gemmataceae bacterium | reverse complement strand
CGGCCTTTCGCATCACCTGATAGTTGACCATACGCCCGTCGAAGTTGGTGGCGCAGGTGAGCCGCTTATTATCCAGCTCCTTGATCTCCAAGCAGTTGCGTGCGTCGAGGCGCTCCTCGCGCTGCGACTTGGCCGGACCTTTCTTGAGACAGGCGACGATGTCAGCGGCGGAAAGAGACGACGCTTCCTTGGCCTGGTCTTTACGCAACGTTGCCTGCACCGCATACGATTGCACCAGGCGCGGGTAGAGCTTGGCAAGCAGACCGTGATTGGGATAGATGTCCGCCTCCTCGAACTGGCCGTTGACGGCGATGGCCACCCCGACCGCATCCGGGTGCTTGTCCAGGATCGCCGTCAGGTTGGCGGCATATTCTTCGGAGAGAGATTGAATTTTCGGGGCGTCGAACAACTCGTTGATGCTGGAATTGGAGTTCATGGCACCGAGATTGGCGGCGGCGCCGTCCTTTAACGCTGCCACGGCGCTCCAGATCTGGCCCTGCTCTTTCGCGTACTTGGCGGCGCCACGCACGGCTTTCGGCGCCAGGGCCGGGTTGGGGCAAGCCGCGAACGCTGCGCCGCCCTTTCCTTCCGTCCAGCGCGATTGCTCGACACAGAAGGCGGGCAAGGTTTGTTTTCCGCTGTGTGCGGGAATTACCAGACTGGAAGCTATGATGCGATCCTGCTTGCCGCCCTGGAGACGCTCGCCCTCCTGGAGATAAAGAGGCCGATCGCTCTTGTTATCGATCAGCAATTCCCTCACTTGTTGCTGGTCCTTCTCCGTGACTTCCACCAGACCCTTGCTCAGTCCTTCCTGCAAGGTCAGAAAATCGCCCGATTCCTGGTGATCGGCATGGATAAGAAAGACCGCCATGTTGTCATGGACATAAGGGCCGGTGACGCGGATGTCCCGGTCGTCCAGGCTTGCAGAAGTAGACGGCAGAGGTGTGTCCGCGACGGCGGAGGGTGATTCCGTCGGAGCGGCGGAGCGGCTACAGCCGGCCACCATCAGCATCATGAGGCACCATCCGCCCGCTGCCTGTCTTCGTCTGGAACTCATCTCGGAACTCCTTTCAGAATTGCAAAACAACACCGAAAAGAAATGGGACGGGTCGAGACGTTCTCGGCCCGACGAGAAAGTCACCCTAGAGATAACGCGCCAGCAGACCTGCTTGTTGGCGAATAATTCGGCGCATCTTTAATACGATTGGTCGCCTAATCGAGTTCAGTCGGCGTGGGCTCGCGGAAGCTCGGTGGAGATGCTTACGAGGGATGTTCCCTTTCGACTACCTGCCGTAATTCACCGAACAGCACGGCCAGGGATGCCGGCGAATGATGGGCATTTAAGCCGCTGGGACTGGGCAACAACCAAATCTTCGCCTCAGCCAACGTCTCCAGTTGTAGGCCAAGGACGGCATTAGGTCGCTGAAATGCTGTGCGATACGCCGTGATTCCCAGAAACGCGACGAAGCGCGGTCGATAGCGTCGTACCTTGCGCTCCAGGATTCGTGCTCCCTGGCGCAGCTCGTCTTCGGTTAGCTCATCTGCGCGATTGCTGGCACGCGCCACAACGTTGGTGATGCCGTAGCCGAGCGTCAATAGTTCGTGTTCCTCATGGGGCAACAACAAGCGATCCGTGAAACCGCCCGCGTACAGCGCCGGCCAGAAGCGATTGCCCGGACGGCCGAAATGATGACCGATCGCGGCCGTGTACAGGCCCGGATTGATGCCGCAGAAAAGAAGCCTCAGATCCGTAGCAATCACATCGGGAACGGTTTTCCCCACTGCGGCGGCGATCTCCGCACGTGTGGGTCGGCGGTAGGGTGGCATATGTTCTCCTTCTTCCAGCTAGTATGAAAACGAAAAAAAAGTATACAATGGGGAAATTCGCCTGACTCCGGGAGACGCATCGTGACGACGGCCCTGTTGCTCATCGCCCACGGCAGCCGGCAGGAGGAGGCCAACGCCGATCTCCTGTTCGTCGCCGCCGGCTTGCGAGAGCGAGGCTGGGCGATCGTTGAGGCGTCGTTTCTGGAGTTGGCCGAGCCGGACATCGGTCAAGGCGGCGCACGCTGCGTCGAGCAGGGGGCCAGGCGGGTGATTCTTGTGCCTTACTTTCTCTCCGAGGGCGTCCACGTCCGCCGCGATTTGTCCGAGGCACGGGCGAAATTGGCCGGGCGATTTCCGGACGTTGATTTTCGTCTGGCCGAGCCATTGGGCCAGCATCCGCTACTCGTGGAAGTGGTAGCGGAACGAGTACGCGAAGTAACCACCACGAATCACACGAATAACACGAATAGAAAACAAAAAGAGAAGAACAAGGAATGAAGTAGGCCGTGCTTGATGATTCATGGATTTTTCTTTTTTGTCTCTTTCTTTTTGTATTTTATTCGTGTCATTCGTGTGATTCGTGGTGACTCTCTTTAGGGGTTAGATCATGCGATTTGCCGAGTTCTATGCCGGATCGACCGGCCCACATATTTCCTTCGAGGTATTCCCACCCAAGACCGATGCCGCCCTGGAGTCGCTGCGCCGCGTTCTGCCGGAGTTGATCGATTTGGAACCGAGCTACATGACGGTCACCTATGGCGCTCTCGGCACCACACGTGAGCGGACGCTCGAGATCGCCGCCCTCATCAAGCGCGAATTCGGCATGGAGTCGGCCTGTCATCTGACGTGCGTCGGTTCCAGCTGTGCCGACCTCGATCGTATCCTCGACGACATTCGCGCAGCCGACATCGAGAACATAGTCGCTCTGCGCGGCGACCCGCCCAAGGGCGAGACGACCTTCGTGCCGCCGCCGGACGGCTACTGTCACGGCAATGAGCTGGTCGCTCACATCCGCCGTCGTCATGGAGCCGACTTCGGCGTGGCCGTGGCCGGCTATCCTGAAAAACACATTGAATCGCCCGATCACACGAGTTGCTTGCGACATTTCAAGAACAAGGTGAACGCCGGCGCCGACATCGCCATCACCCAGTTATTCTACGACAACGCCGATTTTTTCTCCTTCCTGGAAGCTGCCCGGGCTCTGGGCGTGACCAAGCCGATCATTCCGGGACTGTTGCCGGTGCTATCGGCGAAGCAAGTACGGCGCATCACGTCGCTGTGTGGCTCGAAAATCCCGACGGCGTTACAGGCGAAGTTGGAAGCGGCCGGCGAAGACGACGGCAAGGCCGAAGAGGTTGGCATTCGCCAATGTGTCGCCCAGGCGGCCGAGCTTCTGCGCCGCGGCGTGCCCGGCATCCACTTTTACGTGTTGAACAAGTCGAGTCACATGAGCCGCATCATGGCGCAGTTACGGCCGGTGCTTGCCGAGGTGAAGGCGGTCAAGTGACCAGCCCGAAGCGTAAGCGAGGGCGGCCCTCGCTTACGCTTCGGGCTGGTTTTCAAACGCTCACAACTGCCGCATGAAGGCAACCAGTGCCTTCTTCTCCTGAGGATCGAGCTTGAGTTCGAGGATCAGGTTGAAGAACTCTACCGTATCTTCCAGGGTCGGCAGCCGGCCGTCGTGGAAGAAAGGCGGCGATTCCTTGATACCACGCAGCGGGAAGGTCTTGATCGGACCCTGCGACGTGGCCACCAATCCGTTGTGCGTCTGCTTCTTATAGAAGCGATCGACCTTGAGGTCGTGCATCATGTTGTCGGTATAGAATGGCGCCGGGTGGCAGGTGGCACACTGGGCCTTGCCGAAGAACAGCTTTTGCCCTTGCATCTCCAGCGAATCTGCCGCGAACTTCTTCGGATCGAGTTTGCCGTCCCAGCTCAAACCGGGAGCCGGCGGGAAATCGAACAGCTCCTGCATCTCGGCCATGAAATGCACCTGACTGCCGCGCTCCAGCGGATTGAGTCCCTTGGCCGACGCCGACACCTGATCGCCGTCAAAGTAGGCGGCACGCTGCTCGAACTCCGTGAAATCCTCGATGCTTTTCAGAGCGCGCTGCGAACCGAACAGCCTCTGGACATAGACGCCGCGCAGACTGGGCGTTTCGATGCGGCGGCGGTGCTCCTGCGGCCGAATGTCGCCGACCAGATGCGTCGCCCCCGACGTGTGGCCGTTGACGTGACAATCGAGGCACGCCACGCCTTGCATGCCGGCAGGCTTCTCTGTCTTGCGATCCGCCGTGGCGTTGAACTGTTGTTGAGGAAACTGTGATACCAACAGGCGCATGCCCTCCAGGTCCTTGGCATTGAGGATGCCGGCGAAGATTTCCTGGAAGTTATCTACCGTGAGCATTTTCCCTTTCGAGACGTCGCCCAGGTCGGTGCGCGTCGTCAGGAAGATGGCCGGTGGGAACTCCGGTAGGAAGGGTTCGGGCAAGTCGAAATCGATGTCGAAGCGCTCCAAGCGGTCGAGTTGCTTGATCTCCATCTGCGGAAAGAGCATGCCTCCTGCCTCGTGCTTGGGATGGGGCAGCGGCAGAAATCCTTTGGGAAACAAGCCCTTGTCACGGATCTCGTCGCAAGACATCTGGGCCAACGACTCCCAGGTTGTTCCTTCCGACAGCTTCACCGCAGGCCCGACCTGAATGGGCTTGCCGCGCGACATGGTAACTTTACTGTCGGGCCGCGAGGTGAAATCGTAGCGCTCCTCTAGCAGCTTTTTCTGGCGAGCCATGTACTCGCCCTTCTCGGACTTGTCCCGGGTCAGCATGGCCTGGAACGTTTCCTTGCCCACAAGAGCAGGTGCGATCTGATCGTAGCTCGAAGGTACGCCTTGCTTGGGCTTGGATTTCTCCTCATCGGCCTTGGAGGGAGTCGAGGTCAGCACGTGCGCTGCCAACAAGACCAGGCTGGTTGAAACAACCAGCCACGGCAGCCAGCGCCAGTTGTGTTTCTTGCCCTCAGTTTGCATGTGTGGTCCTCTAAATCGGTGCCAGAGTATCTGGGAGTGTCCGCAGTGGATCGCGGACAGAAACGTCATTTTTCCCAGATGGGGTGTTTGACGCTGTCCTTCTTGGCCAGGATCTCGTCGATCTTGGGTTCGCCCTTCATGGCGCGCTCGATGGACAGCTTGGTTGCCTCGTAGTTGTACTGGTAGATTTTCTTGTCGTCCTTGGCGGCGGGGTGGATGAAGACGCCGGCGACAATGACGAAGTTCTCGGCATCGCTCTTGGAGATGGTCCCGGCAGCGACGCAGTCGGCGACCGCCTTGGCCACTGCTTTCTGAGCCGGGCCGAACATCTGCGCCGCCTGGCCCATGCCCTTGATGGTCACCTTGGTGATGAGCACGGTCGCCGGCTTGCACACCAGATTCGGCGTGAGCACGGCCAACAGGTTCGTATGGCCGGCCGATTGGTTGGCCAGTGCGGTGGCGAAGGCCGTTCCCACCGGTCCGTCTTTCGAGCCGATCAGCAAATCAATGTGGGCAATCTCATTGCCTTCGCCACACAACGCCTCGCCAATGAACATCGACATCGCTGGTTCTCCTGTTAGAGGTTCCTGAGTATTCGGGGTCGATGGGGATGACTATATGCGAAGAGGGGGCTTGCGGCAAAAGAGAAAAAAGCGAAAGGGCGCGCCGAGAGGCTTTTTTTCCTCTCGGTGCGCCCTTGACGCGGGACGCGGCGGCATCGCCGAGGGGCGGTTTGGGTCGGGACGCGCTACGGAAGGGCCGGCCTGTCGGCGTGACGGCCGCTCCCGTGCCTGGCGATGCCAGCCTCGTGTTCCGCCTTAATAATCGACCGCCGCCCCTGTGTGCGATTACTGATTTACGGTCGGGCTTTCCTGGTCATCGGCCATTGAGTAACCTTCTTTTTATCCGAGCCACGCAGCGCAGCGGAGTAAGTGACTGTCTTGAAAGTCAAGCGATCGCGATGCGTTTTTCGTCCCATGGCGTTCGGTTGCGGATCAGCGCATTGAGGATGCCCAGCAGCCGCCGGGCCACCGCGATCAACGCCAGCTTCTT
>DATBHJ010000184.1:0-6749 GCA_036557565.1 Gemmataceae bacterium | reverse complement strand
CTCGGGGCGCTGACGCGACCCCGCTCGCCGTTCGCCTTGGTCAATAACTCATGGGCACTTCGCCGCCGGCTCGCGTGGCCAATGAGCCGATCACGCACAGGCTGGCGCTTTGAGCGATGAAGTGAACCGAGCCATCAGCGAACAGCAAGTTGCAGCCGGCGGTGTGGAAGCTGTACATCTCGCTGGTGTTGTTGCAATTCATCGAGCAGGTGTTGTTCGGGGCGCCGTGCGGTTTGAGCGCGCCCGTGGTGGGGTCGGAACCCTTGATCTTGAACTCGCCGTTGGGATCGGCCCAGCCGCCCTCGCCGGGATTCAGCATGCCCGTCGACTTGAAGCCCGGCCCGTAGCTGAAGGGCCGGCCGGCGCTCTCGGCCACCATGAAGGTGTTCGATGTGCCATCAGTGATCATGAGGATGCGCGTCTGGCCCGAGCCGATGCGGCACAGCACGCCGACGCGCGACGGATCGAAGTCGTTGCCGATTTGGTAGGAGTTGAAGGCCGGGAAAGCGCCAACGCAATTGCCGACGGTGGGTATCCAGGTTTCCATGGCGTTGACGCCCCAATAGTCGGAGATGCCGCGCGGTTCGGTGCCGCCGTTGAAAGCCTTGCCTTCGTCGGGGGTGGTGTCCTGACGCGGCTGGTTGGGGGTGCTGGGGCAGTTGTAGATTTTGATCTGCTGCGAGATGGCCGCATAGTTGGCCGGGTTGTTGTAGTCCAGCTGGAAGTTGTACATGTTGGCGACGTTTTGCTGCTCAAGGAAAGGGAGAATACTGGCCTTCCAGTCGGTGTAGGGACCGCCGGTTTCATCGCGGTTATCGCCGACGGGGAAAGTGCCGTAGGTGCTTTCGTAGTTCATCAGGCCCAGGCCGACCTGCTTGAGATTGTTCTGACATTGTGCCCGCGCGGCGGCGTCGCGGACCTTCTGCACCGCGGGCAGGAGCAGGCCGATCAGCACGGCGATGATGGCGATGACCACCAACAGCTCAATCAGCGTGAATGCTTGGCGTCGAACGGAAATGTGACGCACGTTCATGACTCTGGCTCCCCAGATAAGGTTTCGTTCGATGCGAGGCCGATTGTCGTCCGGCCCTACACCCCTTGGAACGAAATCCGTTGACGCGGCGGACGCCGAGCGACGCGATTCATCGATTCTTCATTTGAGGGGGATGAGAGACATTCTGTACAGTGAGGGGGACGGCTACTTGGAAGGTATCCATTCACTGGACAAGTTAAGCTGGCGCAGTGCCTTAAGTGGTCCAATTTGTAGGTCCACTGTTGGAGGCCGGCGCTGGCTCGACAGGAAGTTCCTCGACCTTGGGGGCTCCAAACGAGCGTAACTCGACCTGTCCGTCCCGCAAAGTCAAATAGGTACAAGGCAACTCCGTCCAGCAGCCGCTGTTGTAGTAGGCGATCGGCTGCTGCTGCTTGGCTATCGAGTGATGCGTGTGACCGCAGCAGACGATGTGGCACCCCTTCTTGCGGGCATGCTTGATCGCCTCCTCTTCGATCTTCTGAGCGCAGCGCAGAAAAGTCTTGCTGCCTTTCTTGGCTAGCTTGGCGAAGTGGTGTGTTTGATCGATCCACTGGAGGAGCAAATAAACACAATCGCCTAACCAGGTCAGGATGGGGTGGGCTTCGAGGAAATCGTCGAAAATATGGCCATGCAGGAAGAGAACGTCCCGGCCACCACTCGACAGGACGTACTCCTCTTTCACCGTGACGCCTAACAGGTGGGAGATGATTTCGGACGAGCCATCGTGGTTGCCGGAGATCCAGATGATATCGATGCGATCCGATAATTTCCGGATCAAGGAAAGAACTTTCCAATGGTGCTTGCTCAGGCGGCGGAAATCGATCGAATCGAAGACGTCGCCGTTCAAAATGAGCCGGGTTGTGGTGATCTCCTCCCCGCTCACCATCTCTAGGAACTGGCACAGACTCTTCGCCTGGCAATTGCCGCTGCCCAGATGAACGTCGGAGAGAATGATGGCGTCGAATACCTCCGTCGCCATCTGGGAATCGAAGTGAAGATCGGCGGCGGACTGGGGAAGATGCGTTGGGTGGTGGATTGGACCATCAGTTGGCCGAGAGGTACGCGGCGGATGCGTATTCGTTATAATCATCTGAACATGGTCCAAAAGGTGTGGAATACCCTGGCTGCCAGTATGATTTATTTCGGTATTTGGCATCGTGGCTTCCCCCTTGTTGGGTAGACTTTGTTAGAATTCTTACCAAATGTTTGTGCAGGTTCTCGTAAGATCTAATGATAATCTGACAAGGATCTACGAATCCATCGAATCGGCATGTCAACAGGCTACCCGTAGGACTCGTTACAAATGTATTGTGAAGCGGTGAAACTTCGGTGAGATTAGCTGCTGATACCTTGACGCGGGACCGCCGTATGTTTAATTTGATGGCGCGTGAAGTTTGGTAGAAGCCGCCGCGTTCACCCATCGCTCACGAAAAACTCGCGTGACATGATAGGAAATAATGTGCCCTATCCATAAAGAAACTCAAAAGCGCATGAACGTGTAGGGAAACCGGCAAAGTAGATTTGATGATTGAATTGTGATGGTGTCGTGTTGAGGGCGACGGATTGCTTCCGGTTATGGGGTGTATTCTCACGGGTATGATCCCGGCGCATCGCATCCTCATGCCAGAGGTTCCATGCTCTGCGATTATGATGTTATCGTGATCGGTAGTGGGGCGGGAGGAGGGACTTTCGCTTACGCCTGTGCGCGAGCCGGGAAACGAGTCCTCCTTCTGGAGAGAGGACGTAAATCGATCCTGGAGGAACCGGTTCACGACGAGCAGGCGATGCTGATCGACAAAAAGCCGTACGATGACCGGCCTGTGCGTGTCAACGGCTCGGAGCGGCGTCTTTACATGGGAGGCGTCCTC
Organism: Gemmataceae bacterium; assembly: GCA_036557565.1. Lineage (GTDB taxonomy): Bacteria > Planctomycetota > Planctomycetia > Gemmatales > Gemmataceae > JAJPHU01. Next base: position 3,848 of record DATBHJ010000184.1, on the reverse strand, counting down.
GGCGGGGGAACGTCCCTGTATGGGGCGGCCCTGATGCGCCCCAGCGAAGAGGACTTCCACCCCGGCAAGCAATACGGCGAGCGCATCCCCCGAGCGATCTGGGACTGGCCTATCACCTACAAAACCTTGGAGCCGTATTACACGGAGGCGGAAACACTCTATGGCATCTCCGGCTGCGCGGGCGACGACTTCGGCCCGCTGCAGCGTCCTCGCAACGGCTATCCGCACAGGCCTCTACCGCTCAAACCGATTAACCAGAGACTGATCGCCGCCAACCAGGCCCGGGGACTACGGCCGTTCCGTCTGCCGCTGGCGATTGATTTCGGCCGTTGTTTGCAGTGCGCGTCGTGCCCCGGCTATGTATGCATCAACGGCGCCCGCCGCTCGTCGGCTCGACTTGTCGAGCGAGGCATGGAGGAGAGACTACCCCTGGATGTGTTCACGGGTGTCGAGGTCGAACGCTTCTCGCGCGACACGTCGGGCCGGGTCGCCGGCGTTCGCGTTTGCAATCGTGCCACGGGACAGCGGTTCGAGTATCGGGCGAAGCGTTATGCTCTCGCGGCGGGGGCTTTGGCTTCGCCGGCGCTGTTGCTGCGCTCCGGCGTGGAGGGACCGTGGATAGGCCGGCACTACATGATGCACCTCTCGCCGATCGTCATCGGCCTATTTCGCCGGCGCACCGGCGGCGACGAGACGTATATCAAACAGATTGGCTTCGCCGATTACTACTTCGGCAGCCGCCGCTATCCACACAAAATGGGGATCGTCCAGTCGCTGCCGGTCCCCGGCCCGCTGCTGATGCGCAAAATGACCAAGGGACGCCTACCGCGGCGCGTCATCCAGTTTCTGCGTCAAAGGATGCTGCCGCTGACGGGGATCGTCGAGGATCTGCCGAACCCGGCGAACCGGGTGTACCTCGGCGAAGACGGTCAGATCAAACTGCGTCACAAGTTCTCTCGCTACGACCTCGATCGCGGCCGGCAGTTGAGTCGTCTCATGCGGCGCATTCTGCGGAACGCGGGAGCGCTATTCTGCCTGGCCAAATCGTTCCCTTCCAGCGAGCATGTCGCCCACCAGTGCGGCACCCTCCGCTTCGGCGCCTACCCGTCCCACGCCGCCGCCGACCCGGATTGCCGCTTGTTCGGCCAACCGAACGTATTCATCGTCGATGGCAGTTTCTTCCCGACGTCGTTGGGCGTCGGCCCGGCGTTGACCATCATGGCGAATGCGCTGCGCATCGCGGACGTTGTCACCCGAGAAATCTAGGGGCGGACGAGCCGATGATGAATAATCAAGCTCTCAAAACGCGACTGGAACAGTGCCGGCAGGCATCGGCCATCCACGGCGGCATCCTGAATGCCTGCATGGCCGCGTTGGCTGTGCGGCTATCTCGTGTCCGGATTCCCTCAAAGCGCCTGCGTGTCCGGCTCTACCGGACCATCTATGGCAAGAAATACACCGCCCTGGATGAGGCCGAACTGGAACAGCCGCTGTGGGCTTATCCGTCCTTCAACGCCCTGTTCACACGCGGGGTGCGACCGGAGTTGAGGCCAATCTCGTCCGCGACGAATCAGCTCCTCTGCCCCTGCGACGGCGCGGTGCAGGAGGTAGGCGCGATCAAGGAAGACAAGATCCTGACTGTTAAGGGCATCGAGTACACTGTCGGCTCCTTGCTGGCTGGAATGGACCCGCGTCCCTTCCATAACGGCTGCTTCGCTATCCTTTTTCTCTCGCCCAGCGACTGCCACCGGGTTTTCAGTCCCCAGGACGGAGCCATCGAGGAAATCATCCACGTGCCGGGTTATCGGCTGCTCGTCCATCCACCGTATCAGACCCGAGAGTATCCGGTCTTTTCGTTGAATGAACGAGTCATTTTGTGTCTGTCCACGTCGCTGGGGAAGTGTGTCCTCGTCTTGGTGGCGGGATGGGGTGTCGGCAATATCACCTTCCCGCAGGGCCGCCTGTTCCGGCCGCGATTCCGGCGGACGACCCACATCAAGTGCGATCCGCCTCTGCCAGTGAAAAAGGGCGATTGGATTGCGACCTTTGAACTCGGTTCCACGGCCATCCTGATTGGGCAGCCGGCCGACCAGTTGATAGCCCATGTCCGCGCGGACGAAAAAGTCCGCTACGGCCAACCTGTATTTTCCATCCAGAGGTGAAATCTTCGGTTGGGGGGAGACCGTGGACGAAGTGCTGCTGATCGCAAGCGCGCGAGACCCAGTGGTCGCCGATTACGCCGCCTATGCCAGCCGCATCGGGGGCCGTAGAGTGTCGGTGATTTCGACCTCCGATGTTTCCGGCCGAATCAAGGAACGTGTGGAATTGCATACCGCGGAGGATTTTTCTCAATCTCTATACCTGGACGCGCACTCTCATGACTGTCTCGCCGGCGTGGTTGTTTTTCTGAGCCGCCAGATGACGGAACGCGACCGCGGATTGGTCAAGGCGGTTGCCAAAATTGCGATCGAGAAAAGCGCTGGCTGTGTGTGTCTCGCCAGTTCGTTCCGGGTTCATTTCGGCGATCGACGGGCGGCACGGACGGAAGAATGGGCCATCAACCAATTGCGTGGTTTTCAGGGTCGGGTCATCGTGTTTCGTCCCGGCCCCATCAACAGCTCCTGTTCTCGGTTGAGCGCGTGTTTGTGGAAGTTGCGGTTTTTGGCCTCGGTCGTGCCGGGGCGTTTTAGAAGCTGTTGCGTGGAAGGTGAGGAGTTGTTCGCGGCCATCGAACAGGAACTAAAGCTCTCAGACTCCCGAAAACGTCGGACATTCACCCTGCTGGGACCCAATCAGCCGTGGAAAGACCTGCTCGCGCGGAAGAGCACGGAGCATCCTCTGCCAGCGTTCGTCCGTCTGGCTGCACTGTTGCTGCGCTTGATGTTGTTGGGGCAATTCGCCGGGCTGTTGTTCGACTTCGCGCAATGGTTTCCAGGATTGTGGGCGTGGAACTTCGACACGCTGAGTCCCAATTCCGTTCGAGAATTGCTCGCCCTTTACAACAAATATAATTATCGATATGTGAAAATTGTCGGCTATAATAATGGTGTCATCCATTTCGGCCAGAGCTATCCAGGCAAAACGGTCCTCTCGACGGTCGGCTGTAACCGCGTGGCTCGTCTCCGGGGCGACCTCGCGCTCTTCGATGGCGGTGTCACCATCCGCCAAGCGATGGAAATGTTGCAGGCACAGGGTAAGGAATTGCACGTCGTCCCCAACTATTCGTACGTCAGCCTGGGGACGTCTTATTTCATACCTATCCACGGCTCAGCAAGCAAGTATTGCACCGTGGCCGAGACGATTGAAAACGTGTTCCTGTACGATCCGGTCGAGGACCGTTTTATCCCGGCGTCCCGTCAAGATGCGGCCTTCGGCCACTACATATACAATCTGTCAGACGACGTGCTGCTCTTACAGCTCACCCTGAAAGTCAAGGAGAAGACGCGCTATTACATGAAGATGCAGAAACGGGCGAACCTGTCGAGCCGGCAGGTCTGGGACTTTTTCCAGGACGCCACAGCCTCGAACGTCGAGATTCGCAAGGCCGGGGCGGCCTCGCCGGAGGTGAAAGTTTGCCAGTATTACACGAGTCCGCCGGACGGAGACGCGGACGCCCTGGAATTGCCGCGCGACACTTTGGGCAGCTTATGGGATCGGCTGGAGTCTAATCCGATCACCTCAGCGCTAATGCACGGCCTGGCTCGACGTTTGGCCCACCATGTCGAGCTGTTTTTGCCGGAGGATGACTTCGCCGCATTCTGGGAGACGCACAGCGCCTTGCCCCTGTCCAAGATTCAGCTTCGCTACATTCGGCGCGATGGGTTTCCTAACTCTCCATTCCGAGAGAA
>DATBHJ010000183.1:0-17922 GCA_036557565.1 Gemmataceae bacterium | reverse complement strand
GGCGTGAGCCGGCTGGTGAAGCATCACCAGCCGGCTCACGCCGGCCGTTCGCCTACTTTAGCTCAAACAGATACGCCACCATATCCACCAGATCGTCTTCGGTCATATAGGCCAGAAGATCGTCCGGCATCAGCGATTTCGGGCTTTTTTCACGTCTTTCGATGTCCTTTTTGTCGATTTTCGTGTCCTTGCCATTTGCGTCGCGCAGAGTGATCGCCGACGGCGTCTCCTCGACGATGAGACCGGACAGCGACAAACCCTTCGTCGTTTCGATCTGCCAGTTGACGAACTGATCGGCGACGGCCTTGCTGGGATTCAGGATCGACTCGAACAGATCTTGCTTGCTGGCCTTCTTGCCAATGACAGACAGATCAGGACCGATTTGGCCGCCCACGCCGCTTATGGTGTGGCACTTGAGACATTGCATATCATTCTTGATGCTCGTGGCAATCAGTTCTCTGCCGCGTTTGAGATCGCCGTGACGCGCCAGCAGGTGATCGAGAGACGGCAGTTTCTTGGGATCAATACGTGCCGGCGGGGGAAAGGCGATCATGGCCCTATTGCGCAGATCGACATAAGGGCTATTGCGTAGGAGGCGGCCGGTATCGGCGACGAGTTCCGATGGCAGTGCCTTGCGACCGTGTTGATCGAGCAGCCACTGCGAACCGCGCCGCGTACCGGCCAGTGCCGACAGCGCCGCTTGTCGCGCCGGTCCTTTGGGGCTGACAGCATCTTTTAACGCTTGTAAAGCCTTATCTGCGATCTCTCGATCACGGTCAATCTGAGCGAGTCGGCCCAGCGCGAATGCGGCCTCCTCACCGACGGCCTTATCCCCCATCAATCCGCGCAGCTCGCGAATGGATACGAAACTCGCCAAATGGCCGAGCGTCCGCACAGCGGCTCTGCGCGTGGCTTCGGCCTCCTTCTCCTGCTGTGCCACGACCGCGACGCGGCCTGCCTCCCCTGTTCGTTCCGCCGCACCGATCAACACCAGCGCGATCGCGCGCGATTCGGGCCTTGAGATTAGTACGTCAATCGATTCTTTCAGATCCTTGCTGTCGCGCAGATTACGCCACTTACCGGGCAGGAATTGCTTCAAATTGTCGAGCACTTTGTCGCGCACCTCGGCAGGCGGCCCCGACCGCAACACGTTTAGTAACAACGCACCCGTTTTCGTATCGTCAGAAGCGGCGAGAATGTCCACGATTTGAGCGCGTTGCGGGGTCGGCATTTTCGCATCGAAGAGCCGTTTTTCCAGTACCGGCATCATCGACGGCGGCTGCAGCTCCCAAACGAGACCGGCGACCTGATCGTTCCATTCGGGGAACTGTTTGGCGAAGTCCGCGAGGATGATATCGCGCCGCTTCGGATCGTGACCGATGGCGATACCGATGGCTTCGAGATAGAAACGGTCCTTGCCGTCGTATCGTTTGGCTAATTCATTTATCCATTTGGTCGCAAAGGTAGGATCGCTGTCGCGCAAAGCCACAAGCAATTCGCGACGAACAGCCGGATCTTCACTACTGGCATACCTTTGGATCAGCGTCTCACGACCGAGATCAGGGATAGGAACCACTTGCTGAGTGAACTTATCACGGTTGTCGGGGGTAACCTGCTTTATTTCTGAGAGTCGCCCGAACTGATCCTTCCACATGCGTATGCCAGCTTGGTCAACGAGAGGATTACCTCCAACGTGGAACCATGCCGGAGTCCCCGTCTGCGCCCATGCCTTTCGCAGTAATAGGAGAGCCTTTGAAAAAGCCTCACCCCGTTGAGAAAAGACTCTCTTGTTGATTTCTTGTTGATAGACGAAGGTCGCCCACAGTGCTCCCATTCTCCTCACCTGCTGGATGCCCAAGTGACGGACGGTTAAGTTCGGTGAAACTAACGCTTCAATAACGCCTTCTTTGCTTTGTACCTCAATCTTCGGTACGAGATACTTGCTGCCCTTCGGCGCCAGCCGATAGATGCGTCCGCGCGTGGTGTCGCCCATACCGTGTCCGCCGACCCCCGGATCGTACCAGTCGGCGATGAACACGCTGCCGTCCGGGGCGACGCAAATGTCCGAAGGACGGAACCAATTGTCCGTGCTCGTCACCATGTCCTCGCGCTCAACGTCGTAGCCGGCGCCCTTGGGTTTGAGGTGATAACAGCGGACGTGGCGCGGGCCGGCGTCTGTGTGAAGCGGCTGTCCCCAGTATTTCTTGGGCAAGAGCGTGCCTTCGTAAACGCACATGCCGGTCGGCGAACCGAAGTAGGTGCGCAGAATCTTCGGCACAATGCCGGGCTGCTCCTCGTGCCAGTGGCTTTGGCCCGGACCGCGCGGATGATAGCCGTAGTTGCCGCCGGGCATGACGTAGCAGATGCGCGTCTGCTGATTGCCGTCGTCGTCGTTGTCGGAGATGAACACGCTGCCGAAACTATCGACGCACGGCTCATAGGGATTGCGGAAGTTGTGGGCGAGCAGTTCGAGGTTCTTGCCGTCCAGATCGCAGCGCCAGACGGTGCCGGCGCGGCAATCGGTGTCGTTGCTCGACCACTTGCGGCCCTTGCCGTCGGAGCTTTGCAGACCGTGAACGCCCTGATCACCAACGCTGAAATAGAGCTTGCCGTCCGGGCCGATGAGAATGCCGTGAACGCCGTGATCGTGATCGTAACCACCGAAGCCAGTCAGCAGTTTCTTGGGCAGGCCGTCGGCCTTGCCGTCGCCATCCTTGTCTTCAAAAAGCAGAATGTCCGGCGAATGGCAGACGTAGACCTTGTAGCCTGGCCCTACGGGATCTTTCGCCACAGCAATGCCCAAGGGCGCGAGGAAGTCCGGCGCTTGATAAAATGTGATCGCCTTGTCGGCCTTGCCCGTGCCTTTGGTATCTTCGAGGATGACGATGCGATCGCCTTCGGGGCGGTTGAGCGTTTTCTTGCCGGACAGCTTGTTGCGATAATTGACCGACTCGCAGACCCAAACGCGGCCCTTATGATCGATGTCGATGCAAGTCGGATTGACGAACAGCGGCTCGGAGGCCCACTGCGTCATTTCCAAACCTTCGGCGACCGTGAAAGTGGTCGCCGCTTTTTCCGGCGGAAGTTGCGCCCGGACAGCGATCGGATCGAACAACGCCGCAAAGAGCGAGAAGGAGAACAGCCAGCGATTCATGGCGGATGACGACTCCAGGAAGGAAAACGAGACAAGGCGAAGCAGTAGGGTTAACAGCAGTATAGCGGAGGCGGAAACCGTTGGCGATGGCCAGACCGATTGACGCACTCGCCGCTCAAGCGATACAACGATAATCGCCCGTCCCGCGGAGGAACGCGAGCATGCGCATCGGCATCGTAAGCGACACGCACGGCAACCAGCGGATGGTGACGCGCGCACTCGCCGAGCTGCGTGAACGCGGCATCACGACCGTGCTGCACTGCGGCGACATCGACGATCCGGAAACAGTGGAAATGTTCCGCGGCTTCACCACGCATTTCGTCTTCGGCAACTGTGACATCGACAAAGGCGTGTTACGAGCGGCGATGGACGACATCGGCGCCACACTGCACGATCATTTTGGCAGCATCGAGCTGGAGGGAGTGAAACTGGCCTTCACGCACGGGGACAACACGACCTTGATGCGCGACGTGGAGCGCTCCGGCTACTACGATTACCTGTTCTACGGCCACACGCACCAGGCCGAGGAGCATCAGAGTGGCCCAACGCGCATCATCAATCCCGGAGCGCTGCACCGAGCGCGGTCGAAATCGTTCGTAGTGCTCGATCTGGCTAACCGCGAAGTGGAGTCGGTGACTGTGGAGTGAACAACCTTACGCTTTCCGATTCGAGTTCCAATTAAGGCTTCCCTTGCGGACGGGTACTTCTGTCATACCTCATTCGCGGGCGCCGGGAATTGCTTGCACAACTCTTGCACTTGTCCGCGAACGCGCGTCTGCACGGTCGTATCATCGGGGTTGGCGAGCACCTCGCCGATCCAAGCCGCGATTTGACGCATCTCCGGTTCGCGCATCCCGCGCGTGGTCAGGGCCGGCGTGCCAATGCGGATGCCCGAGGGATCGAGCGGCGGGCGTGTGTCAAAGGGGATGCCGTTGCGGTTGATGGTGATGCCGGCGGCGTCGAGTGCTTTCTCGGCTACCTTTCCGGTCAGGCCACGCGATGTCACGTCCACGAGCAGCAGGTGATTGTCCGTGCCGCCGGAGACGAGACGGAATCTTCGTGCCACCAACTCGTGGGCCAAGGTGCGGGCGTTGGCAACGGTTTGGGCGGCGTAGGCGCGGAAAGAGGGTTGCAGCGCTTCGCCGAAGATTATGGCCTTGGCGGCGATCACGTGCATCAGCGGGCCGCCCTGCATCCCGGGGAACACGGCTTGATTCAGCTTCGCCGCAAAGTCTTTCTTGCACAACACGAAACCGGCGCGCGGTCCACGTAAAGTCTTGTGCGTCGTCGAAGTGACGAAATGCGAGAACGGCACCGGGCTGGGGTGTTGATCGCCCGCCACCAGGCCTGCGATGTGGGCCATATCTACCATCAAGAGCGCTCCTGTTTCTCCACAAATCTCGGCGAAGCGCGGGAAATCGATGGTGCGCGGATAGGCGCTGGCTCCGGCGACGATCAACTTCGGTTTGTGTTCGCGGGCCAAGGCAGCGACCTGGTCGAAATCGATACGCTCGTCGTCCTTGCGCACCCCGTAATGGACAACACGATACAGCTTGCCGGAAAAGTTAAGGTGCATGCCGTGCGTCAGATGTCCACCGTGGGCCAGGTTCATCGCCAGCAGAGTATCGCCCGGCTCAAGGCAGGAGAAATACACGGCCATATTCGCCTGGGCGCCGGAGTGCGGCTGCACATTGGCGTGCTCGGCGCCGAACAGTTTCAGCACGCGGTCAATGGCCAGACGCTCGACGACATCGACAAACTCGCAGCCCCCGTAATAGCGACGACCCGGATAACCCTCGGCGTACTTGTTGGTCAGCACCGATCCCTGCGCGGCCAAGACGGCGGGACTGGTGTAGTTCTCCGATGCGATCATCTCCAGCCCGGCTTGCTGACGCAGACGCTCGCCGGCAATGGCCTGCCACACTTCGGGATCGTTTTGCTCGATTGGATTCATGGCGACCTCATTTCTTGAGGGAATGAGCCGGCTCGATGCCGAGTTGCCGCAATTCGCGGCACAGATCGAGTCCCCGGTGATAGACGATACCCTTCCACCCGCATGCGCGAGCCGCTTCAACATTGGCCTGCAGATCGTCGATGAACAAACATTGCCGCGGTGTCGAACCGGCAATCGAATGACAGTGGGCGTAAATGTCCGGACACGGCTTGCGCAAGCCAACCTCATGCGACAACACCAGCGAGTCGAAGTGGGCCAGCGTATCGGCGAACTGGCGGCGAAAGTGCAGCGCGTGCAGTTCGTTGGTGTTGCTCAGAAGCACCAGGCGATAGCGCGGCTTCAAGGCTGGCACCAGGGAACAGACATCATCGTTGGGAGTGAACATATCCGCAATAGCCCAATCGAGTTCGGCATCGCTGCACGTCACATGGCAGCCCTGCCGCACTCGGGCTCGAAACTCCGGCAACCTCATACGGCCTGACTCGAACTCGTCCTCCAACTCGCGATCGAGGAGATAGCGATCCAGGATGTCGTCAGCCGACAATGGGCTGAATTGAGCCAGCTGCTCGGCCGCCTTGCGATGACTGAAAAAACCCAGCACATTACCGAAATCGAAAACAATGGTCTTGATATTGCTCATATCTACCTTGTTACGAATTTGCTCGCTGCTCGCAAGGCCAACCGGTCTTCTCTTGCTATGTGTACATGCGTATAATTAAAGAGTAGAGAGCGTACAGAAAAGAGAGGGTATCATGGACAATGCAACCATCGCACGCAAGCTGAATGATTACGCCAACTACTTGGAGGGTGAGGACACAAACGTCTACCGTGTGCGTGCTTATCGCCGGGCCGCGGCGACCGTGCTGGAACAAGACCGACCGCTGGCCGATGTGGTCAACGAGAAGGGGCGAGCAGGACTGGAAGAATTGCCGGGCATCGGCTCCAGCCTCGCCTATACGATTGAGGGACTTGTCCGCACCGGCGAATTCCGCACCTTGCGACCGGACTCCGGCCACGTCGATCCGGAGCGTCTGCTCACCAGTCTGCCAGGCATCGGCCCGCAACTGGCGCGCACGCTGTACGATCGATTCGGCATCACGACGCTGGAGGAAGTGGAACGAGCCGCCCACGATGGCCGATTGTCCGAGGCCGGCGTGGGACCGAAGCGACTGCGAGGCCTCATCGACGCACTGGCTGGACGCCTGCGCCGCAGCCGGCTACCCGAGCCAATTCAGGGCGAGCCGTCGGTCGCCGCTCTTCTCGCCATGGACGAGGACTATCGCCGCCACTCCGAGGGCGACCTGCTGCCGCGTCTGACACCGCGCCGTTTCAATCCGCAGCACGAGCCGTGGCTGCCGCTATTCGTCGCGGACCGCGACGGCTGGCGTTTCCGCGCACTGTACTCCAACACGGCCCTGGCTCATCGTCTGGGCAAGACGGACGATTGGGTCGTGATCGCGTTCCACGACGGCTTCAACTCCGGTCAGCGTACCGTCGTCACCGAGACACGCGGCGACCTTCGCGGCCGACGCGTGGTCCGCGGCCGCGAGCGAGAGTGCCGGGAGTATTATCAGGAACACGCGCCGGCACCGATCGGCCCCGATAGTGCCGCGTAAAGAGGCCAGTGTGAATCACGAGTCCCTTCGAGAACTGGGCCAACAGCTCTTGCAGAACTTGCGATCCGTCGGAGGATCCGTCGGGCACTGGAAGGATTTTCTGGCGAATTATCATCCGCAAGCGCAACATCCGGACGACCCCAACGCCTGGCTGACTTGCATACTGGCTCTTGAGGGCGTCGCCAGCGATAACTTCGGTGTCGGGGCCATCCTTCTCGATGCCGACGGACAGGTCGTGGCACAGGGGTACAACCAGGTCTTTCATCCGTACTTCCGCAGCGATCGGCACGCGGAAATGGTCGTCCTGGAGGGATGGGAGAACAGCCGGCCGCAAGTGCCGTGGTCGCGCGGACTGACTCTGTTTACTTCCCTTGAGCCTTGCCCGATGTGTCTGGTTCGGTTACTCAATGCGGACGTGAGCCGTGTGCTGTTCGCCGCCAAGGATGACCCCGGCGGCATGGTACAACGACTGAATCAGTTGCCTCCGGCATGGCTGGAGTTTGCGCAAGGAAAGACGTTCACTCAAGCTCAATGTTCTCCGGAGCTGGCCGATGCTGCCGGCCAGATCTTTCAAATCAATCTGCAAGAGCTGAACGCCCGAATCCGCAGGCGATGAGATCGCTCCTGTCCAGCTACAATCTCCGGAATACACTGCAAACGTGGGAAAAGCGTGCTTGTCGCAGCCGGAGGGTGATATGTCCACAGTGAACCGCATTCGATACCTTTGTGCGATTCTCATTTGCCTGGGGAGCATGGCCGTCGCGCGGGCGGAGAAGATCGTGCTGGTTGCCGGCGAGGGCGAGGGCGGCGATGGAGGGTCGGCACGAGAAGCGAAACTGCAAATGCCGTTCGCTGTGGACCTCGATCGCTCCGGCAATCTTTTTCTCGCCGAGTACACCGGCCAGCATGTGCGCAAGATCGATGGCAAGGGCATTCTCACGACGCTTGCTGGGACCGGCGAGAAGGGTTACGGCGGGGATGATGGCCCGGCTGCGAGGGCGAAGTTCAACGGCATCCACAGCCTCCTTATCGCAGCCAATGGTGACATTTACATCGCCGATACCTTCAACAAGCGCCTTCGAAAAATCGATGGCCGAACCGGCGTAATAAGCACCGTCGCCGGCACGGGGCAGAAGGGATTTAGCGGCGATAGCGGACCCGCGACGAAGGCCGAATTCGGCGATATTTATTGTGCTGCCTTCGATGCCAAGGGCGAAAAGCTTTACTTGGCCGATCTCGATAACCGGCGCATACGCGTTCTGAATTTGGAGTCGGGCATGGTGGAAACTGTTGCGGGCAATGGTCAGAGGGGTGTGCCGCGCGACGGAGCCGAAGCTCGCAACGCACCGCTGGTCGATCCACGGGCGGTTGCGGTGGATAGCAAGGGAAACGTCTACATTCTCGAACGTGGCGGACATGCCCTGCGCGTCGTCGATACCGAGGGCAAAATCCGCACGGTCGCCGGCACGGGCAAGGCTGGCTTCAGTGGAGACGGCGGCGATGCACTGCGGGCACAATTCAACGGTCCCAAGCACCTGTGCATCGATCGCAACGATGACGTGCTAATTGCTGACACCGAGAATCACGTTATCCGCAAGTATCTGCCGCGCGAGGGCAAAATCGTCCGCATCGCTGGCACAGGACGCCCGGGCCGGGAGGGTCTCAATGGTCCGCCTCTCATGGCCGGGTTGAAACAACCGCACGGTGTGAATGCCCGTGCCGATGGCACCATCTACATTTCGGATAGTAGCAACAATCGCATACTAAAGATTGAGCCGTGACAGGCTCATTTCTTCTTCGGTTTGTACATTTCTGCCATCATCTTTCGGTACTCGTCCATGCTGGGCAAGCCGACCTCTTTTCGCCGCCGATCCACGTTTTTCTCGTCCTCGATGGGATTCGGCTCCAACTTGCCGTCCACTGACCGAAATTGTGTCCCGTAGACTTGTTTCTTGTTCTCGGCGACGAGAACGCGATCAGTCAGATAGGCGAGGTCGATACCCGAAGCCTGCTTTGCTTGCACCGCACGTTCCAGCAACGTCAGACAGCGCTTCTGAAACTCGCGGTCCTCATCGGCATGCTGGACCAGAAGCCAGGCGGCGTGCGCTCCGTCGTCGCCCACCAGGCTCTTGCCTGGCCAGCCGTGTTTCTTGATGATTTCCTTCATCCGCACGGTATTTTTGCGGTCGATGTCTTTGCCCTTCTTCAGAGTTTCCGCGTCGGGATTCGATGTTTTGAGCATCTCCTTGCGGAAATCCTGATCTTCCTTGACCATCTTGAATAGCTCCTGTCGCAGTTCCTCGTCTCGTTCTGGCTTGGCCTCACCGTCCTTCTCGGCCCTCACTGTTTGTGGGTGATAGCTGAGAGTTGCAAGAATAAGGAACACCCCACATGCAAACTTCGTACGGAACATGTCTTGCTCCTGGTTTTTTCTCTTTCTTCTCTTGGCGTCCCTGACGCTTTGGCGGTTAGTTCCTTTTATCGTAGCCGTATTGGCGGATGACGTGTCCCCATCGGCGTTCAATCTCCGCACGCAGCTCCGGGTCGAGGTCGGGGTAACGGTTCGTCTTGTAGCCTGCATTGGTGTCCAGGAACGTCTTGAGTCGCGGCAGATACTCCTCGAAACCGTGCAGCTCCAGACGATCGTACAGGAGTCGCATCTGTCCCACCGGATCGGCGATCAAATCCTCATAGCGCAATTCATGGAAGCGATTGGCGGCAAGCAGGGACTTGCTTTGTTCGAGACGTGCGTACAAGTGCGTGAAGGTGTTGAAGACATATTCTTCCAGTCCGGCGAACGTGGGCCGTTGCAGTGCGTGCGAAAGGTACAGCGCCTTCCACAAGTTGATTGTCGAAGGAAATACAACGAACGGATCGCGGATGATATGAATAAAACGGGCATCGGGAAACAGTTCCAGGAGGGCTGGGATACGGCAAGTGTGAGTCGGCGATTTAAGAATCAGGCGACGCGCGTCCTTGAAGGTGAGATGGCGCAAGAAGCGTAGGAACGCTTTTTTCCAGGCAGAGCGCACATGCGGCGGCAAACCGTCGAGGTCGAGCGCTTCGCCGTCTTGCGGCGGGTGGTTGGGAAAAGCGATCGTCAAGTACGGCGAAGGTTGCCCCATCATGCACAGGGCGAACTCGTCCTCTTGCGGCCGTTCCCACCCGGCCGGCATATTGTCCATTGGCCGCCGCGACGGCAATAGAAAGCGGAATAGGCGCCGGAACAACGTCTCGGTCAGCAGAAAATGGTTCGGCTCCAGGCACTGATACGTGTTGGGATACGTATGGCGTGGGTCGAGAATGAGCATCTCATGCAGCAGCGTGGTCCCGGTTCGCCAGTGGCCGATGATGAACAGAGGGGCATGTGTTATCGGCACCTGGTCAAGCCGGTTGCCGTACCACGCCTCCTGCACCCAGCGCAAGAGCGTATGGCCAAGGCTGACGAAGCTGACAATGAAGGCGACGTACCACTGCGACGGCGCGACGGCCAGGTGATTGCGGAGGAGGAGGCGCAGCCAGGCAAAGAAATCGCAGCCCTCCCAAACGTGCGGCATCCATTCGCGTGGTTGCGATGGCGTCGAATCGCGAGCACAGCTGGAGAGAGGCATGTTCGGCGTCTCGGAGCCAGAAATCCGCCGCTCTATTTTGTCATACTTATCCTGACGGGCAAGACAACTTCCCAACTGGCGCTGCGTCGCTTGATTCTTTGTGTAGAATATAAGTGAAGGGCCGCTCCACTCTGCGGAGCAGATGAACGAAGCATAGCGGAGCGGCCCTCACAAGGCGCGGCGTGGAGCAGTGGCAGCTCGCCAGGCTCATAACCTGGAGGTCAGTGGTTCGAATCCACTCGCCGCAACTCCTTAAATACCGAACATTTCCGGACTTACGCTTGGCTCTGTCGTAGGGCACTCATCAGGTAGGCATCACTAAAGGTGTAAGTGATTCCCGTCCATCTTCTCCTTGGTTCCGTCAAAGCATGGCACCGGCTATTTGCTGAAATGCCGTTGGAATTGACACAGAACCCTCTTCCTCAGCCGATGGTTCCGCAAGCCGTCCCGACTACTTTCTTCCTCACGGTCGGGGTATCTTATTCAAGAGCATGGCAGCGCGACAGCCCAGGAGACGACACGATTGGGAGCAATGCCTCGTGAGTGATGTCTTACGACAAAAATGGCACGATCTTCTGCGCGCGTGGGACGTGGACTCATCCCAGGCGGAATGGGCCTTCGAGCAAGTGCGTGAGCACTACGCCGAGCCAGGACGTTTCTACCATACGCTCGATCACGTCCAAAGTGTGCTGGAAATCCTGGAAAGCCTTGGCTCGCATGCCCGGAATCCGAACGCCGTCAGACTGGCGGCGTGGCTGCATGACGTCATCTACGATAGTCGGGCTTCGGACAATGAAGAACGCAGTGCCGACTTCGCCGAGCGTTTGTGTAAGGAGTTGTCCATCTCGGCGGGGCAGCCGGTTGCTGCTCTCATCCGGAAAACGAAGACACATGACGCAGATGAGGATGCCGACGCTCAAGTGCTGATCGATGCCGATCTCGCCATTTTGGGAACGAGCGAGCCCACGTATCGAACTTACTCCGAGCAGATCCGACAGGAATACGCCTGGGTGCCGGAACAACAATATCGGACGGCGAGGCGGCAAATCCTGGAACGCTTCCTCACAAGGCCGAGGATTTTTCATCTCTTGCGTCACATGGAAGAACCAGCTCGCCGGAACATCGTCGCCGAGATCGTTCGACTGGCATAGGCTTGAAGCATGGCGAACCTGCACTGCTTCGTCTGTGTCCTCTGCGTGGCTTTCCATACCCGTGGCTTCTGCAAGGACGAATGGATCGAGTGCGGTCAAACACAATTCATCGTGAGGTTGTAAATGCCCATTCCCCTGTTTCACGTTGACGCCTTCACCGACCAGCCCTTTGCGGGAAACCCAGCCGCGGTCTGCCTCCTGCCCGCCTGGAAGGAAGACCGCTGGCTTCAGGCTATCGCGGGAGAGATGAATCTTTCGGAAACCGCATTTCTCGTCAGGAAGGCGGATCATTTTGAGCTGCGTTGGTTCACGCCGACAATCGAGGTAGACCTGTGCGGTCACGCAACGCTGGCATCGGCTCACATCCTCTGGCAACAGGGACAGGTAAGCGGGGAGGAGATTCGTTTCTCGACCCGAAGTGGCATCCTGAGGGCGATGCGTCACGGGGACGACATCGAGCTCGATTTCCCCATCAAGCCCGAGGATTCGGCGCAAGCCCCGCCTGGCCTCCTGGAAGCGCTCGGTGTTTCCGCCAAGTATGTAGGCAGAAACCAGTTCGACTATCTCGTGGAAGTGGACTCCGAGGCTACTCTTCGGGCAATCGCCCCCAATTTCAAGAGCCTGGCAGACCTTCCCGTTCGAGGGATCATCGTCACGAGCCGAGCCGTCGATTCGCGCTTCGATTTCGTGTCCCGCTTCTTCGCTCCTGGCGCAGGCATTGATGAAGATCCGGTAACCGGCTCGGCTCATTGCTGCCTGGCATACTTCTGGCGGAAGCGACTCAACAAGACGGAGTTTGTGGCATTTCAAGCATCCGCTCGTGGAGGCGTGGTAAAGGCGCGGGTGGCGAATGATCGCGTTTTCCTGGGCGGAAAGGCGATCACAATAGCAAGGGGTGAAGTGCTCCTTGAAAGTAGCGTATCCTGAGATCAGGCCGTAAGCCGAGATACGCCTTTCTCCCCTTGCTCACGTTTACACGCTAAAATGATTCGAGAAGTTCAGCGACATAGCAAGAGTCATGCAGTATAGAGGAATCCTATCCGATGGCAAAAGATATCACCCTGGCCGATTCCGGAATTGTCCTTGAGTTGCTCCAAGCCTTCCGATGCTCAAAAGTGATGTTCGCGGCCGTCTCACTGGGTGTGTTCGATGCGCTGATCACTGGACCCAAGTCGCTGCGTGTCCTGGCGCAGGACCTCAAGGCAGACGCCGATGCCCTGGAGCGTCTGCTTGATGCCTGCGTCGGTCTGCAACTGCTCGACCGAGATGGCGAAGGCTACCGCAACACGCCGTCGGCCTTGACCTACCTCTGCCGTAGCAGTCCCCATCGGCTCACCGGATACATTCACTATTCCAATGAAGTAATGTGGAAGCTGTGGGGCAATCTGGAAGATGCCGTGCGAGAAGGCGGCCACCGCTGGAAGCAGACCTTCGGCTGGGATGGGCCTATCTTCTCGCACTTCTTCCGAACTGAGGAAGCCACGCGCGAATTCCTCATGGGCATGCATGGCTACGGCCTGATTAGTTCCCCACAAGTAGTCTCGGCTTTCGATCTGAGCAAGTATCGCTGTCTGATTGATTTGGGAGGAGCGACGGGCCACCTCGCGATTGCAGCCTGCCAGCGCTATCGGCATCTGCGGGCCATCGTCTTCGACTTGCCCGATGTTGTCTCGCTGGCCCAGGAGATTGTGGGGAAATCCGAGGTGGCCGAACGGATCACGGTAGTTCCGGGCGACTTTTTCGTACAGCCGCTGCCCGAAGGAGATCTCTATGCCCTGGGTCGTATTCTGCACGATTGGGAGGAGGCGAAGATCGTCAAACTGTTGCGCAAAATTCACGAACAGCTACCTCCCGGTGGAGCGATTCTCATTGCCGAGAAACTTCTGGCAGAAGACAAGCGTGGTCCCCGGTGGGCGCAAATGCAGAACCTCAACATGCTAACCTGCACTGAGGGCAAGGAGAGGACGATATCGGAGTACGAGACGCTGCTGCGGCGAGTCGGGTTTGCGGACGTGTCCGGCTGTCGAACGTCGGCACCCCTGGATGCCGTGTTAGCGGTGAAGCATTGACCGTAGGTGAAATAGAGGAGCTAAGAGACATGATAAAGGTCACTTTCTTGCAGATGTTAGTCCGCCCAGAATGGACCACGCCTCTGCCAAGGCAAGGCATTACGGTCGTCCACGCCAAGCAACCGACTGTTTCTTACTATCGATATCTGTATGACACCGTGGGCCGGGATTACGGCTGGCCCCGATGCCAGAGGATGTCGGACGCCGAACTCACTGCCCTCTTGGACGACTCTCGGGTCGAAGTTCATGTCCTGATGGTCGATGGCGTACCGGCAGGCTTTGCGGAATTGGATAGACGGATTGAAGGCGAGATTGAACTGGTGCAGTTCGGTCTGATGCCGGAATTCATCGGGCAAGGCTTGGGCCGCTATTTCATCCAGTGGGCCATCGATAAAGCCTGGAGCTATGGCCCAAGGCGTTTCTGGCTTCATACTTGCACGAAGGATCATCCGGCTGCGCTTCCGAACTATCTGAAGTCCGGCTTCACCATTTACAAGGAGGAAACGAGGGACAAATGATCGGGAGCGAATGACGATCCTGCAAACCCAGCGATAGGAGCAGACGTTTGAAACGAAAGAGAATCACGACGCCTCTTTTGCTTCCGGCGGCTTCTCATCGTCGGGCCAATCCTCGAAGCGAACGGCGATGCGCCTCGAGATTCCTGACTCTTGCATCGTGATTCCGTAGAGCATGTCGGCACAGGCCATCGTTCGCTTGGAATGCGTGATGATAATGAACTGCGATTCATCGAGAAAATCTCTCAACACCGACGTGAATCGTCCAATGTTCGCCTCGTCGAGGGCCGCGTCCACTTCGTCGAGAATGCAGAATGGACTCGGCTTGCTGCGAAAGATGGCCAGGAGAAGCGCAACCGCCGTCAGTGTCTTCTCGCCGCCGGACATCAACGAGATGCTGCGCAGCTCCTTGCCGGGTGGACGGGCAATTACTTCGATACCGCTCTCCAAGACATCGCATTCGTCCTCGAGCACGATGTCGGCCATGCCCCCGCCAAACAGTTTGCGGAACAGCTCTTGAAAATGCGTGCGGATGGCGACGAAGGTCTCGCTGAACAGTTTTCGGCTATCGACGTTGATCTTGGCAATGATCTCCTGTAATGATTTCTGCGCCGATGTCAAATCGTCGTACTGAATGTGCAAGGCGCTGGCCCGTGCTTCCAGGTCGGCCAGTTCCTGTAAAGCATCGAGATTGACGCTACCGAGTCGGCTCAGCTTCCGGCGTAGCTCCTCGATTTCTTGCTCCGGGGACTGTGCAGATTCATTTGCGCGCTCTCCTTCCGGCGACGAGCCGGAAGCGTGAGCGAGGAGTGCTTCGTCGTCGCTCACGCTTCCGGCTTGCTTTGCCAGCATCTCATCGTACAGGGCGGCGAGATCCAATTGATAATCTTCATTCAATCGTGCGCAGAGCGTATCCCGACGATGACGCAAATCGCTGACGTTCAACTCGCGTGCATGGGCTTGCTCCTGCTGGATGCGCCAGGTGTTTCGGCTGGCTTGCGCTTGCTCGTTGCGCTGCTGGCGCTCCTGATTGAGCCGAGCGCGTTCGCGGGTCCAGTCGGCGATTTGACGCTCGGCGGCCTCCTTACGGAGATAACAGATGGCCAAAGAAGACAAAGCCTCCAGGAGCGTCCGCTGATTGTCTTGTTGACGGCGTAGCGAGGCGGAATGCTGACGCTGTGTTTGCTCGCTTTCCTGTTGGCGTTGCTGCAGATCCGACTCCATCTGCTGATGCTGTGTGCGCAGAGCAGTGAGACGTTCTTCTACCTTGGCCAAGGCCACGCGCGCTGACATCGCTTCCTGCTGCCGTTCCTGCCTGTGCGATTCGTGCATACGAATCTCGAGCTTGGCTGCTTCGAGACGGGCTTGCAAGCGCTGCACTTCGGAATCGGCATGGGCGGCCTGATCGCGCGCTTGCTGCCAGGATTGCGTCAACCGCTCGATATCGCGCTCCAGACCGCTTATTTCGCTGCGGCTGACCTGTACCTCCTCATGCAATCCCTCGCGCTTCTGTCGATGTTGGCCGATGCGCGAACGCAGGTCGGACACCTGCTCGGAGAGCACCTCCATCTCCTGTTGGCCATTCTCGGCCCGACTATCCAACAGCGCCAGCGCCTCGCGCAAATCGATCAGGTCGCGGTCCAACTCGGTCAGCCGGCGGTCCACCTCGACAATCTGTTCGCGCAATTCACGCAATTCACTGCGCCGCGACAGGATGCCGGTCTCGGCGTGATGCGTGCCGACCGTCAAGGTGCCGTCTGCTTCCAACAATTCGCCGCGCAAGGTCACAAAGCGATGGCTCGGCAGATGAGGCATCAGCGCCCGAGCGGCGGTGAGATCGCGGACAATGAGCGTGCCGGCCAGGAGCCGCCCTGGCAGATCGACAAATTCGGGATTATCGCAACGCACGACCTGCTCAGCCAGGGCGATGATGCTTGGATGTACGGGAACTCCCTTGATCGGCAGCGGTCCTTGAGAGGATGCCAGGGCCGACGTGGAAGCTATATTGGCTGGTTGCTGAGCGGCGCTCAGCGTACGACTTGACGGCAACGGCAAAAAACTCACGCGGCTGGAGAACGGCTGATTCCGCTGACGCAGCGCCTCGGCGAGCTGGTCCGGATCACGCACCAGGAAGCTGCGCGCACGTTCCCCCAAGGCCAGATCGATGAGTGGAGCGAACTCACGGCGAACCGTGAGGAACTCAGCTAGGATACCCAGCACCGTTCGCCACGGGCCGGGATCGGGCTGTTCGAGCAAGGCGAACAACTCGCGCGGGCCGGTACCCAGTCCTTCATGGCTGCGTTCCAATCCTTCAAGCACCTCGATGCGGCTGACCAGACCGCTGCGCTGCTCACGCAGGTCGGCGGCGCGCTTGGTCGTCTCATCGCGCACCTGGCGCAATCGATCGCGCTCCTGCCGCAAATCGGTCAGCGCCTGGCGAGCGCTGCTCAAACGCGCTTGCAGCTCCTCCTCGGCGGCGCTCAGTTCTTGCAATTCCACGTCGAGAGAGGCGAGGTGCTCGGCAGCCTGTTCGCTGCGTTGCAACAAGCGCGCCCGTTGCCGCGACAGGTCATCGACCTGGGCCTTGTAACTGATGACATCGTTCTTGAGCCGGCCCGCCTGGCGCATGCATTCCAGATGCTCGTTTTCTTCGCGCCGCACCTGTTCACTCAACTCGCTCAGGCGCGTTTCTGTCGCTTGCAACTGCTCCTCGCGCGCTTGCACGCCCTGGCTCTGTGCTTGACAGGACGCCTCGATCTGCCGAAGCTCGTCTCCGACTCGGCCGGCGGACTCGGCCAGAGTGGCGACGAGGCGGCCCAACTCCGCGCGCCGCAGCCGCAATCGTGTCAACTCTTTCTCGATGTCTTGGGCCAGCGTCCATTCGGAGGCCAGCGTCGCCTCATGCCCGGCGATCTGCTCGCTCGCTTTGGACTTGGCACTAGCCTGTTCGGCTATGGAAGCGTCGAGCTTATTCAGCGCCTCCTCGAAACGCTGCAGTTCCTTCTCCCAGGCGTCGGCCTGCGCCATCTGCTCAGCCAACTCCGCCTTCATGCGATCGAGGATGGCAGTCTCTTCGTTGAGACGTTCGCTTAACTGGTGGAACTCGCGCAGGCCCATTTCAACGCGGAGCTGCTTCAAGCGCTGGGAGTATTCCTGGTAGCGCTGGGCCTTGGCCGCTTGCAGCTTGACGCTGCGCAGCTGCTTCTCGACTTCATCGAGTATGTCGCGCAAGCGGGCCACGTTCTGATCGACGCGCTCGAGGCGGCGCAGCGTTTCGATTTTCTTGGCCTTGAAGCGGCTAATGCCGGCAGCTTCCTCGAAGATGGTGCGACGATCCTTGGTCGAGGCTTGCAGCAGAACATCGACGCGGCCTTGCTCGATGATGCAGTAGGCATCGCTGCCCGCACCGCTTCCCAAAAAAAGGTCTTTAATATCCTTGAGACGGCAGACCTGATTGTTGATGAGGTATTCGCCCTCGCCGCCGCGGTAAACACGGCGCGTGATCTGCACTTCCTCGGCAGGCGTGGACAAGGAGCGGCGGCTGTTGTCGAACGTCATGGTGACTTCGGCAATGCCCAGGCTGCGCCGCGAGGCCGAGCCGTTGAAAATGACATCGGCCATCTCACCGCCGCGCAGGCTCTTGGCGCTCTGCTCGCCAAGCACCCAGCGCACACAGTCTACGATGTTACTTTTGCCGCTGCCATTGGGCCCGACAATACCCGTGATGCCCGGTGCGAAGTCGAACGTGGTTTTGTCAGCGAACGATTTGAAACCCACCAATTCCAGACGTTTGAGCATGAACGATCACCGGCTCGGTCAAGGAAGTTCCTCCGAGCCGCGCACGCAGCGCAG